>JBMDXB010000099.1:0-2421 GCA_048594885.1 Vicinamibacterales bacterium | reverse complement strand
CAACTTCGTCTGCGACATGCTCTGGAACGAGCCCTTGCGTGAGAGCGCGATCCTGGAGTGCCGTGTGACGGCGGAGAAGGTCACGGAACTGAAGTTGATCCCGCTGCGGATCGGCGACGATTGCCGGCCGGCGCCGCTTGCAGGCACAGCGGCGGCAGCACTGACGCGGCGTATCGACGGCCTGTCAGCGGCGCTGGCCGGCCGTGGCGCACATCGCGCCGGTGAGGGGGAGATTGCCGATTATCGCCGCGCCGCCGATCTGGCCCACCGGGAGGAGCGCCGTAAGGCGCACCGCTATTTCCTGCGCAACGTTGCCCGTTTTCCGCCGGGCCTCCTGGTCCAGCAGATCGTCACCTGGGGGCGCAACCGGCTCGCCGAACGCGGGTTCATCGGAGTCACCGCCGGATGATCGTGCGCATCGCGTTCGGAACCCTCCTCGTCCTCTCGACGTGCCTCGTCTACGCGCCACAGGTCGATCGGCTGTTGAGTCGAAAGAACGCTCTCGCGGTGTTGCAGGCATTGTTCGTCTCCTCGAGGTTCCTCGGATGGCTGGCCAGCTATGCCCTCGTGCCGGATCTTGTCCGTCACTCGGATCTCATCCTCTATTACTACCCGGAGGCGCAGAAGATCTTGCAGGGCCAGCTCCCGTATCGCGATTTTCCAACCAGCTATGGTCTGCCGTTCGCCTATTTGACCGGAGGGATGCTGTTGCTGTGGGACGCGGTCGCGTCGATCGCGCTGTTGATGATTTCGTTCGAGATCGCAGCCGTCCTGATATTCAGTGAATTCGTCCGCCGTCATGGTGACGCCGCCGACCAGCGGGCTCTGGGCAGGACGATGTTCGTGTACCTCTTGAACCCGGCCGCTCTGTACTGGTCCGGCATGATGGCGTACAACAGCTCGATCGTGCTGCTCTTCTGGATTATTGGCGTGCTGCTACTGTGGCGTGGCCTGTACACATGGTCGCTGCTCGCGGTGACGGCGTCGGCGGCAGCGAAAGTCCTCGGGCTGTTGGCGGTCCCGGTCTGGATCATGCACCCGCACCGGCGCTACCTGTCAATGGTCGCCGTGGCGATCACCGCTGCTCTCCTGTGGTTCACGCTCCGTCATTCTGGAATCGACCTGCTGATTCCGCTGCAACGCGAGGGCAACCGGTCCACCTCGGGCAATGTCTGGTTTCTCTCGACTCTGTACATTCCGTTCTCGCGCGACGCGGCCCTCTGGCGCTTCGGGCCGGCGCTGCTGCTGCTGGCGTCGGTCGGGGCGTTTGCGGCCGTCCTCCAGTCCCGATGGCGCTCGGCCCCATCACTCCCACAGCTGGTGGGCGCCCTGTCAGCGATCTGCTGGCTGTTCATGATCGTGAGCAAGAAGACGCTTCCGCACTATCTGCCGATGTTCGTTCTGCTGACGGTGTTCGCGGCCAGCCGCGGTCTGCCTTCGAAGGGCAGTTGGCCGATTCTGCTGGCACTGCTGGGGATGGCGGGACTTCTCGAACCGGGTCTGTGGAACGGCCTGCGCCAGCCCATCGTCCTCCGTACCGTCTGCTCGGCCGGTTGCGGGACAGGCGCCATCCTGCTGATCACAGCAGACGTGTTTCTGATCGTGCTGAGTGGGTACTTCTGCGCGATCAGCGCTCGGGTGGCATTGGCTTCCGGATCTCGATGACGACGCTCTTGCGACCGGACGGATGGACCGCGCGTCGGCGAGCTCTCAACCTTGGCAACACGTTTATTGGCCCTCCCCGCACCGCGGCGCGCGAACTGAGCACCGCCTTGTGGAGTGACGGACCCTGCCGTCGCTGTGCAGCGCCGGCTCCCCCGGCCGGATGACGCAGGTCCGTAAGGCGTGCTTCGCGTTCTATCGCGCCGCGCGGACGGTGCTTGCGCCAAGCCTGAAGTACTCGCAGGCGATTTACGAGACGGTGCTCGAGCAACACGTGGCTTCCGGGATGGCCTGGCTCGATCTGGGCTGCGGCCATCAGCTGCTGCCCAAGTGGCGGCGCGAGCAGGAGCACCAGCTCGCGGCGAGGGCGGGGCGCCTCGTTGGCTTCGACTACGACGCGGATGCGCTCCGGAGGCACCCCACGATCCGGGATCGCGTACGAGGAGACGTCTCAATGCTCCCGTTCCGGGACGGGACGTTCGACCTGATCACGTCGAACATGGTGTTCGAGCACCTCGCCGAGCCGGAGGCCGAGCTGAGGGAGGTCTTCCGCGTGCTGCGCCCCGGAGGTCTGCTGGTTTTCCATACGCCGAACAAGCTCGGATACGCTCTGGCAACGGGTCGCCTGATCCCCGCGGGGCTGAAGGTGAAGCTCGCCGGGTTCCTGCAGGATCGGCGTCCGGAGGACGTGTACCCCACCTTCTATCGCGTCAACACGACAAACGCGATCGAGGCCCTCGCGATGCGCGTCGGTTTTCG
>JBMDXB010000098.1:0-16569 GCA_048594885.1 Vicinamibacterales bacterium | reverse complement strand
CCAAACCCACCACACCACCCCCCCACCCCCGACCCGCCAACGGCTAACTGCGAACTGCGATCTTCACGCTCTTACGATTGCCCACGGCGCCGTCGTCTTCCAGCGACCTTTCGTGAAGTCAGGGAAGTCGACCGGCGCGCTCTTCTTCGCGTTCGAGCGCTCCGTCAACTGGACAACGGCGCTGAGTGACGCGGCGTCGTAGACGGTCATGTCGGTCGGCAGGCCCTCGCGCAGACACTTGATCAGCCGGTAATCCTCGATGAAATCCATGCCGCCATGGCTGGCGCCTTCCGCCTTTTTGTTCAAGTCGGTCCACAGCGGATGCTCGTACTGGGCGAGCCACGCCTTCGCCTCGTCCCACTGGTGCGGCTTGCTCTTGCCCTCGACGTAGACGCGATCCGGATAGCCCTGGAAGAGCCCGCGGGTGCCCTGTACGTGATGGATGCGGCTGTAGGGACGCGGCAGGTTGGTGTCGTGGTTCACGTAGATCGTGCGGCCGTTCGCGGTCTTGATCAGGCTGACGTTGACATCACCAAGGATGTACTTCTCGGCGCGCTGCGGCGCGTCCGGAGGAAAGTGGGTCTTCGCGTACTCCTGCAACCCGCGCGACGGGCTGCTCATCGAGACGAGGTACTCGAAGCGGTCGCCGCGGTTGATGTCCATGCAGTTGGCGACGGGGCCGAGGCCGTGGGTGGGGTAGAGGTTCGCGTTCATCTTCATCGCCCACGCGCGCCGCCACAGGCCCTCGCCGCGCGGGCTGAACTTCACGTCGCGCAGGTCGTGCAGGTAGCCGCCTTCGCCATGGAGGATCTCGCCCAAGAGGCCCTGGCGGACCATGTGGTAGACCATCAGCTCCATGCGGTCGTAGTTGCAGTTCTCCATCATCACGCAGTGCTTGCGGTACTTCTCGGCGCTCTCGACGAGCGCCCAACAGTCATCGATCGACAGCGCGGCGGGAACTTCGGTCGCGGTGTGCTTGCCGTTCTTCATCGCCGCCAGGCAGATCGGCACGTGCCATTCCCACGGCGTCGCGTTGTAGACGAGATCCAGTTGTTCGCTCTCGCACATCCGTTCGAAGTCGCGCGGGCCTTTCGAGTAGGCGCGCGGCTCCGGCTGGCCGGCGTCCAGCACCATCTTCTTCGCGCGAGCGACAGCCTCCTCGCGGATGTCGCAGACCGCGGTGATCTTCGCGCCAGGGATCCGCAGCAGGTTACGGACGTGGTTCGATCCCATGCCGCCGATGCCGACGTAGCCGATGCGCACCTCGGGGATCGGCGGCGCGGCGAACGGCTGCGTGCTGCCGGCGGCCGGCTGCGCCTGCGCGGACGTCTGCGCGTGCAGGTCGGCGGCGATCGAAGCGCCGAGGGCGGCGCCGGCGGTCTTCAGAAAACCTCGTCGAGTCGAATCCATGTCAAACCTCCATCGCGGCGTGTCCTGCGCTCGTGGCGAAGAACACCGCGCGTGTTGCGCATTCGGGATGTGCCGTCACGTAGTCCTCTTTCCAGCGCGAGATGAACTCCCCGGCGTCGTGCGCGCGGACGAGCGCCCACACGCTGCCTCCGAACCCTCCGCCGAACGCCGACGCCGCCAGCGCGCCGCGCGCGCGCGCCGACCGGGCGAGGTGAATCGTCTGCGCGACCTGATTGCCGAGCAGCTGCTCGACGAGCGCCTGCGATCGGTCCACCACCGTGCCAAACGTCGCGTAGTCGCGGCGCTGCAGCGCGGCGGCGGCGGCCGGGATGATCTCGATGCTCTCGGCGTAGAACTGCTCGAACCGGCCGACCAGGTAGTCGTCGCCGCCGCGCTCCCGGATGAGCGCGCGGATGCGATCGACGCCCTCGGGCGCGCTGCTGGCGGCCGCCATCAGCGATCGATCCCGCCTGCCGGTCGCCTCGTTCCACAGCGAGAGGATCCGCGACGCCGCGAGCGATGCGCGGTTGTAGCCGTCGCGCGCCGCGCCCGCCTTCTCCGCCACGACGCCGCTGGCGCCGATGATGAAGCGCAGCTCCGGATCGAGATCGACGCTGCGCTCGAAGCGGGCGGGATTCCACGAGTAGACGGCGAGCCGCCCGCGCTTGCAGCACAGGATGGCCGTGTGATCCTGGCTGCCACCGGAAATGCCGACCCCATGATCGCCGGGAAACGGACCGAAGTCGTAGCCACTTTCGATCGCCGCGAGAAAATCGGCGAGGTCCTCGCGCGTGCGGATCGCGCTCCTGTACGACGGGTCATGTTCGAGATCGTTCGCGGCCGCGAGCGCGAAGTAGAACGCGACGAGGAATGCCGTCGAGCTGCTGATCCCGGCGGCTGGCGGCAGGTCGCTCTCGAACGCGACGTCCACGCCGCGGCGGGCCGCCGGGAAGTGACGCGCCAGCCGCCGCACGACGACGCGAGGATACGACGACCAGTGGCCCTGCGCCTGCGGCAGATCGACGTCGAGCTCCAGCATCGCATCCACGCCCTGGCCGAGATCGGTGATCGTGATCACGCGATCGTCACGCGGCGCGGCCACGAGCCGGAACCCGCGATCGATTGCGCAGACCAGGCTGCGCCCGCCGGCGTAGTCGGTGTGCTTGCCGAGCACTTCGATGCGGCCCGGCACGAACCACGCGCGCCGCGGCGCCGGGTTGCGCGACGCCACGAACGCGTGAAGGCGATCGAAGACGGTCACGGCCGCGCCTCGATGGTTTCGAGGCGCCGCGCCACCTGCGCGATGTCCGAGCGGTGCGACAGATCCAGCACGCCTGCGTGGACTGGAAACGTCAGGAACCGCTGCTTCTGCGTCCGCACCGCGTACCGTACCGCGTTGGGCAGCTCGACCTCGCCGCGCGCCGACGGCGGGACCAGACGGCACGCCTCGAAGATGCGCTCGTCCAGCTTCCAGCAGTTCATGCTGACGAAGAACTCGTCGCCCAGCGCCGCCACCATCTCATCGTCCGGCTTCTCGACGATGTCCGCAAGCGAGCCGTCCGGCGCAATCTGCAGGATGGCGTACGCGCGGACGCGATCCGCCCGGATGTTGCTCTCGCGGATGAGGGTCGGCCCCGAGAACGCCGGCAGGCCCGGCTCGTCGAGATCGGCAAGCCTGCGCAGCACGTCGACCGGATAGTAGTTGTCCGAGTTGATCACCAGAAACGGATCGTTGCCGGTGAACGAGCGCGCGGCGAGGACGGCGTCCGCCGTACCCCGTGCCTCCTGCTGCACCGCGAAGCTGACGCGGACGCGCTCGGGCGGACGGACCTGCGTGTAGTAGCTGCGCAGCTCGCCGTGCTCCGGTCCGACGACGAGACAGACATCGGTGCAGCCGGCGTCGGCGAGCGCGCTCAGCACGTAGTCGAGGAACGGCCGGCCGTTGAACGGAATCAACGCCTTCACCCCGGCGTCGGCGATGCGCGCCTGTTCCGGCGTCAGTGACTCGGCGCCGGCGGCCTGGCGCATGCGCGTGCCCTTGCCGCGCGCGAGAACGACCGCTTTCATTCCTACAACGCCCGGATGCGAACCAACGCGACGCCGCTGACGACGAAGACCACAGCCCAGACGAGCGCCTGCGCCGTGTGTCCGTAGATAGCGCTGCCGGCGCCGAACAGCCCGGCGTAGACCAGCGCGCAGCCGAGCACCCACGCCAGCATCAGCACTGGCACGCTGTCGGGCGACGGCGGCAGGCCGGCCTCGGCACGAATCGCCTTCCAGCCGGGTCCGGCGGGTCGCACGAGCCGGTAGAACTCGATGAGCGTCGCGCGATCGGTCGGCGGCGACATGAACGTCACCGCCACCCAGACGACCGTCGTCGCCGCGACCGTGATGAGCAGCGAGACGTGCGCCGGGATGGTCGCGCCGCTCTTCGCCGCGATGGTGAAGCCGACGGCGATCACGAACGACGAGACCATCGCCGCAATCTCGCTCCACGCGTTGACGCGCCACCAGAACCAGCGGAGGAGATACAGCAACCCGGTGCCCGCGCCGATCGACATCAGCAGCTGGAACGACTCACGCGCGGTGTCGAGCACGTAGGTGATCCCCACGGCTCCGAGCATCAACGCGGCGGTGACGTACCGGCCGGCGGCGACGTAATGCGCCTCGGTGGCGTCCGGTTTGAGGAATCGCCGATAGAGATCGTGCACCAGATACGACGTGCCCCAGTTCAGGTGCGTGGCCACGGTCGAGACGTAGGCGCTGAGCAGGCCGGCGATCATCAGCCCGAGGAAGCCGACCGGCAGGAACTTCAGCATGGCCGGGTACGCCATGTCGTGCCCGATGAGCGACCGATCGACCCAGGGAAACGCGCGCTCGATGTCGGCGAGCTCCGGGTAGACGAGCATCGACGAGAGCGCCACGATGATCCAGGGCCACGGCCTGAGCGCGTAGTGCGCGACGTTGAAGAAGAAGGTGCCCGTCAACGCGTCACGCTCGGTGCGCGCCGCCAGCATGCGCTGCGCGATGTAGCTGCCGCCGCCAGGCTCCGCCCCCGGATACCACACCGACCACCACTGGATGGTCAGCGGGATGATGAGGATCGAGAGCGTCAGCCCCCAGTTCCCGAAGTCGGGCAGCAGCGCGAGCGTCTGCGGCGGCAGCTTGTCGATCAGTCCCGCCAGGCCGCCCACCTCCGGCTGCTGCACGGCGAAGTAGGCGGCGGCAAACGATCCGATCATCGCGATGATGAACTGGATCATGTCGGTGACGAGCACGCCCCACAGGCCGGCGATGGCGGCGAACGCCACGTTCAGGATCGCGCAGACGAGGAGCGTCTGTCCCATCGGCCAGCCGAGCAGCACGCTGGCGATCTTCACGGCAGCGAGGTTGACCGACGCGAGGATCACGCAGTTGAAGAAGAAGCCGAGATAGACGGCGCGAAAGCCGCGGACGAGGCTCGCCGCGCGGCCCGCGTAGCGGATCTCGTAGAACTCGAGGTCCGTCAGCACGCGCGAGCGCCGCCACATGCGCGCGTAGAGGAACACCGTCAGCATCCCCGTCAGCAGGAACGCCCACCACGCCCAGTTCGCGGCGACGCCGTTCTCGCGTACGAGGTTCGTCACCAGGTTCGGAGTGTCGGTGCTGAAGGTGGTCGCCACCATCGAGATGCCGATCAACCACCACGGCGCCGCGCGTCCCGACGTGAAGAACTCCGCGGTGCTGCTGCCGGCGCGCCGCGCCAGGAGGATCGCGGGGATGAAGGACACGACGATCGAGAGCACGACGATCGCCCAGTCGAGCGTAGTCAATGTCATGAGTGTCGAGCAGTATAGAGCATTGATGGACGGCCGGAAATTCGGCGGTGACGCGCCGGATGTTCGGCTGACGCGCGCACTCCGGCGCCGTTTGGCGCGAGAAACGGTGCATGCCGCGGCAGCGGCTTTGCAGTCCGCCCCTCCACAAGGCCCATCGCGGAGCGCGTATGAACTATCCCATCTGGGATCTGCCGGCACCAGGCCTGCTGATCGCGTTCGTCGCGATCGTCCATGTCTTCATCTCGCATTTCGCCGTCGGCGGCGGGCTCTTCCTCGTCCTCACCGAGCGCAAGGCGCGCCGCGAGCAGGACGCCGCGCTGCTCGCCTACGTCAAGGCGCACACGCGCTTCTTCGCGCTGCTCACGCTCGTGCTCGGCGCGATCACCGGCGTCGGCATCTGGTTCACGATCGGCCTGGTCAATCCAGCCGCCACGTCGTCGTTGATCAACACCTTCGTCTGGGGCTGGGCCATCGAGTGGACGTTCTTCGTCGTCGAGATCGCGGCGGCGATGGTCTACCTCTATGGGTGGGACCGGCTTCCGGCGTCAACGCACATGACCGTCGGCTGGATCTACTTCTGGTCCGCCTGGCTCAGCCTCGTCGTCATCAACGGCATCCTCTCGTTCATGCTGACGCCCGGCGGGTGGCTGACGACCGGATCGTTCTGGGACGGCATGCTCAATCCGACCTACCTGCCGTCGGTGATCGCGCGGACTGCCGTGGCGGTCGGCCTCGCGGGCATCTACGCGCTGCTCACCGCGCGGCGGCAGCCGGACCCGGCGCTGAAGGAGACGATCGCGCGCTACGCGATCCTCACGTGGGTCGCGCCGATGGCGATCGTGCTGCCACTCTCGATCGTGTGGTTCGTGGTTGCGGCGGGCGCCGCCGGCGTTCCGGTGCGCGAGATCTTCGGCGCGGAGCAGCCGTCGTGGAATGCCGTCGTCGATGTCCTTGTACGCGGCGCGCAGCAGGGTCACCCCGTCGCGCAGTGGGCACTTCGAGCGTCGTTGGTGGCCGCGTTCGCGGCGCTGCTGCTGTCGGTCTCGGTGCTGCTGCGGCGCGGGCGATATGGACGGCCGCTCGTCGCGTCGCTGATGCTGTGCGCGTTTGTCGCCTTTGGCGCAGCGGAGTGGATGCGCGAGGATCTCCGCAAGCCGTACGTGATCGGCCGCTACATGTTCGTCAACGGCGTGCGGGTCGGCAACGGGCCCGTTCGCTCGGCTGCCGCCGGGGCCCTCAACGACACCTTCACGGTCGACTCGCTCAACGCGACGGGCGTGCTGCCGGCAACGATCTGGCGGCGCCTGCCCGCCGAATCGGCACTCACGCCGGCCGCGCAGCTTGCGGCGGACGGCCGCGAGGTCTTCCGTGTGCTCTGCACCCAGTGCCACACGATCGACGGATACGTGGCCATTCGGCCGCTCGTGGCCGGCGCCAGTCCGCTCGCGATCGATGCGACGCTGGCGCGCCTGCACACGTGGCGGGGGCGCCGCATGCCGCCCTTCACCGGACTTCCGGAGGAGCGGCGCGCGCTGGCCGTCTATCTCGCCACGGTCGGCGGCATGTCCGCCGGAGACGCCGCCCGCGCGCTGGCGCCCGCCGAAAGCGAGGACGAGGGCCACACGCTCTTCGAGACGAACTGCTCGATGTGCCACGGCCGCGACGCGCAGTTCCCGTTCTCCTCATTCGCGCCACGACGGCGTTCGGCGCAGCAGCTGTACGAGATGCTCGGGCGCCTGCCGCAGGTGAACGACATGATGGCGCCGCTCGAGGCCTCGGAGGCGCAGCGGCGCGCGCTCGCTGACTACCTCGTTCGCATCGCCCGCGACGGCAAAGGAGAGCCGCGATGACGCCCGTGCTGCCGCAGGTCGATCCGGTGCCGTGGCCGGCGCCGCCGATCGTCTTCTGGATCTTGCTGATGATCACCTCCACGCTGCACGTCATCGCGATGAACGCGGTGCTGGGCGGATCGATCATCGCCGTCGTTTCGCGCTGGGCCGCCAGAAGCGGCAATCCGCACCAGGCCCGGCTGGCGGCGCTGATCGGCAAGGCGATGCCGGTGTCGATTGCCGCGGCGGTCACGTTCGGCGTGGCGGCGCTCCTGTTCCTCCAGGTGCTCTACGGCCGCGCGTTCTTCTCGTCGTCCGTGCTCATGGCCCGCTACTGGATGGCCGTCATCCCGCTCGTGATCGCCGCGTATTACGCGGCCTACGCGATCGCCCGGCGGCCGGAGCGCAAAGGGGTCGCCCTCGCGATCGTGTGCGCCGTCGCGCTCGTTGCCGTGGCCTTCATCCTGTCGAACAACATGGGGCTCATGCTGCGTGTCGAGGCGCTGCCGGGGCTGTTCGCGCGGGACGCGCGCGGCGTGCACCTGAACGTCGCCGATAGAACGATGGTGCCACGCTACCTCCACGTCCTGTTCGGCGCGCTCGGCACGGCCGGCGTGCTCGTATCCGTTTTCGCGCTCGCGTTCCGGAAGCGTGACCCGGCGTTCGCGTCGTGGATGATCCTCTGTGGGGCTGCCTGGTTTGCCGCGGCGACCGTGCTCAACTTCCCGGTCGGCCTGTGGTGGATGGGCATGCTCCCGACCGACACGCTCGAGCAACTGCTCGGCGGCAACGTGACGGCGGCCGTCCTTTTGGCTGCGGGTCTGGTCTCGATTCTGGTGACGATGGCGCTGCTGGCGGTCGCGTCGCAAGCGCACGAGCCCGCGGGCTGGGTCGCCGCCGCTGCCGCGGGCCTCGCCGTCGGTCTCGTGACGATGCTCCTGACCCGTGACTTCGTGCGTGATGAAGCGCTTCGGAATGCCGGGCTCACCCCGCCGGCCTGGATCGTGCCGCAGTGGGACCTGATGTCGCTGTTCGCCGTCCTGCTCGTGGCGGCGGCGGCCACCGTGACCTGGATGATCCTGCGTCTGCGGAGGCCGGTGTCTCCGTTATAATGCGCCGCTGCCATGCGAGCCGCCGCAGCCTGCTGCGTGCTGACCGCCACTTGCGGTGTGCTGCCGCTTCGGGCGTTCGCACAGTCACAGGCTGCCGAACCACCGCCGACCGCCGCCGCCACCGCCGCCGCCCTCGAGCAATCAGGTCTGACGTTTCGTAAGGCGTCGGCCGCCGTGTGGGTCGTCACCTTCACGAGCTCCTCGTCCACGCCGATCGACGTCATCATCAACGCGCAGAAAGATCTCGTCGTGGTCTTCGCCGTCGTCGCGCGCACGCCGGCGCTTGCGGAAGAACAACTGCGGGACCTGCTGCGCGAGAACTACAGCGCCAACTTCGCCAAGCTGGCGATCGATGACGACGGCGATCTCTTGGCGATGAACGAGATCCCCGCGCGCGGCCTGACGGTGCCGCTGTTGCGCGCGTCGATTGAGGAGGTCGCGAAAGCGGGAGATGCCGCCGCGCGCCTCGTGCGCCCTCCTCCCGGCGGTGCGTCGGAGCACGGCGTCGAGACGGTGCCGTCGGGACACGGCGCGACGCTGTCGCTCGTCAGCGGTGCGTTCGAGCTTGCCTACGATCCCCGCAAGTGGAAACCACGCCCTGGCAGGGATTCGAACGTCACCGAGCTCGTTCACGTCTCGGGCGAGGCCTACCTGAACGTGATCGCCGGGCGGGATGAGATCGACGCGGACCGCCTCGCGCGCGTCGCGCTCTCGAGTGCCAGAACCACCTCGGACGATGTGCGGATCGTGAGTGAGGCGTGGCGGATGGTGAACGGGCTGCGGACGCTCGTGCTGCGGCTCGATGGCATGGCCAACGGTGCACGCTTCAGCTCGTACAACCAGGTGTACAGCGACGCGAGCGGCACCGTGCAGCTCGCCGGCCGGGCGGGCGTGCGGAAGTTCGACGCCTACCGCCGCGACTTTCTCGAGATCTTCGCAGGCTTTCGCAAGGTCGCTGGGCGCCGATCGCCGATCGCCGATCGCCGATCGCCGATCGCTGATCGCTGATCGCTGATCGCTGGCGGCGCTGAAATTCCAACTTTTCCTGCCGGCGCCGTGTCTATCCTGCGACTGGAGGTGTGCCCATGGATCCACGGCGTGAGAATCGTGTGCTTCGGGCGATCGTCATTCTGCTGGCCGGCGTGCTGTTCGCGCAGGTCCCGGCGAGCGGCGGCCAGACACAGCGCTTTCCGGGACCGGGAACCGGCGTCGTCGACGTGAATCTCGTCAACGATGCGCGCGTCAACGCAGCGCAGCACGGCGAGTGGCGCGTCGCGCAGCAGGGCGAGTGGAAGGTCGGCGTGCAGGGCAGCGTGGCCACGCTTCCAGCCATGCCGCCGCTGCTTCGCGCCGGACAGAAGTACGAGATCCGCTGGCCGGGGCGCGACCCGGAAATCCACACCGTGACCGAGCTCCATCCCAGCGGCTGGGCGCGGACCGGCAGCCGCTGGGTGAACCTGAACACCGCCGTCTCGATCGATCCGCGCTGACCCATCGACAGCCGATGGGTCTTGACGCCGGCCAGCGACCCGGGCCATGATTCCCATCGTCTAACGAGGGGAGAACGCGTGGGACTGACGAACCAGCCGCCGGACCTTCTGCCGGGGACCCTGGACATGCTGATCCTCCGCACGCTGGTGCGCGGCCCCATGCACGGCTACGGCATCGCCGAGCGGCTGCGGCAGGTGTCGGATGATGTGCTGTACGTCGGCGAGAGCTCGTTGTACCCGGGCTTGCAGCGGCTGTTGCTGAACGGCTGGGTGAAGGCCGAGTGGGGCGCCTCCGAGAACAATCGCCGCGCCCGTTACTACACGCTGACGGCGGCAGGGAAGAAGCGGCTGGCCGCCGAGCGGCACGAGTTCGTCCGCCTCGTCGACGCGATCACCAAGGTCCTCGAAACCGCCTGACACGACCTACGGCCTGTCGGAAGGGACACTGACATGCTGCGCATCCTCCGCCGACTCCATTACGTCCTCCGCCATCGCCGTCTCGAAGCCGAGCTCGCCGAGGAAATCGAGTCGCACCGCGCGATGCGGCAGCACGATCTCGAGGCCAGGGGGCTGGCGCGCGCCGACGCGCGCCAGGAGAGTCGCCGCCGCCTCGGCAACGTCACGCTCGCGCGCGAGGACGTGCGCGGCATCTGGCTGTGGCCCTGGCTGGAAAGCGTCCGGCAGGACGTGGCATATGCGCTGCGCACGGTCCGTCGCGCGCCGGGCTTCGCCGCGGCGATTATCACCGTGATGGCGCTCGGGATCGGCGCGACGACCGGCGTGTTCAGCCTGCTCGATGGCCTCGTGTTGAAGAGCCTCCCAGTCCATCGGCCGGAACGGCTCGTCTACTTCACCCGCCCGTCGTTTTCCTATCCGATGTTCGAGCAGGTCCGCGAGCGCGGCGCGCACGTGTTCGCCAGCCTCTCGGCGTGGGACATGAACGCCACGAACATCCAGTGGCACGAGGAGCTCGAGCCGGCCGAAGTGCTCGCCGCCTCCGGCAACTTCTATCAGACGCTCGGCGTCAACGCGGTCCTCGGCCGGACGTTCGGACCGGAGGACGATCGCATCGGCGGCGGGCCCAACGGGCTCGTGGCGGTCATCAACCACGCCTGCTGGCAGCAGCGATTCGGGAGCGACGCGTCGGTCATCGGGCGGACCGTCCGCATCGACGGGCGGACATTCACGATCGTCGGCGTCACGGCTCCCGGATTTTTCGGCGTCACGCCCGGACTCCGCGCCGAGGTCACGATTCCGCTGACGGTGCTGTCGGACACGGGCGCGCTGCGGTCCCATGGATCGTCGTGGCTTCACCTCCTTGGCCGCCTGCGCGACGGGCTGACGGTCGAGGAGGCGGATGCCGCGCTGCAGGCCTTCTGGCCGACCGTTCGCGAGGCGACGACGCCGTTGTCGATGCCGCCTGAGCGCCGGCGCATGTTTCTGAGCCGCGCAACGCACCTCGCTTCGGCGCACGCGGGCTACTCGCGCGTGCGAAATCAATTCGAGGAGCCGCTCTGGATACTGTTCGCCCTCGTGGGCCTCCTGATGGCGGTTGCGTGCGCCAGCGCCGCCAATCTGCTGCTCGCACGCGGCATGGCGCGTCGGCGTGAGATCGCCGTGCGGCTGGCGATCGGCGCCGCCCGGCGGCGCGTGGCGCGGCAGATGTTCACGGAAGCCGCGGTGTGGACGACGCTCGCGGCCGTGGTCGGCGTCGGCTTGGCCGCATGGGGCGCGGCCCGGCTTACCGCGATGATGAGCACGCACGAGAGCCGCATCGTCCTCGACGTGTCGCCGAACTGGCGGATCACCGGGTTCGCGCTGGCGCTCGCGTTCGCGACCGCCGCCGTGAGCGCGCTGGCGCCCGTCCTGCGAACGACGCTGCTGGAACCGTCGGTCTCCCTGAAGTCGACGCCAGGGACGACCGGCGGTCTACGGCGGCGCTGGTCGCTGGTCAAATCGCTCGTGACGGCGCAGGTCGCGCTGACCATCGTGCTGCTCGTCGGGGCGGCGCTGTTCGTGCGCAGTCTGCAGCGCCTGCTGGCGGAAGACACCGGCTTCGAGCGCGATCGCGTGCTCGTTGTGGCCACGGATCCTGAAGCCGCAGAATACGAGGGCGATCGACTGCACACGTACTACGATCGGCTGCTGGAGCAGTTGCGTGCGCTGCCGTCGGTCGAGGCTGCGAGCCTTTCCGAATACCCGCCGATCAGCGACCAGGACGGCGCGTGGACGCAGGCCATCGAGATCGATGGCGCCGCCGTTCAGGACCTCGCCGGCGTCCGGGACGTTCCCATGGCGCCCGAGTCGTCGCGCTACGTCTACTTCAATGCCATCACGCCGGACTACTTCCGGACGCTCGGCGTCCGGATCATCCGCGGCCGCGACTTCGGCGCGCATGACAACGTGTCGTCCAACCGGGTCGTGGCGATCAACGAGGCGCTCGCGCGGCGCTTCTTTCGCGGCCAGGATCCGCTCGGCCGGCGCATCACGATCGGCAGGCACGCCGCGCGCCGGAACCTGGAAATCGTGGCTGTCGTTTCAGACACCAAGTACCAGCGGATGGACGAGCCGCTGCGCAGCATCGCCTACCTGCCGCGTGCGCAGATGGCGGACATGCCATCCGACGGCAACGTGTTTGCGGAGGTGCGCGCGGCAGCAGCGGCCGCTGCGCTCGGCGGCAGCGTTCGACGTGTCGTCCAATCGCTGGACGCGCGGGTTCCGGTTCGCGTCGAGACGGTCAGCGGCCGCATCCGTCAATCGCTCGTACGCGAGCGTGTCATGATGCTGCTGGCCACGGCGCTCGCGGTGACGGCGCTCGCCCTGGCGTGCGCCGCGCTCTACGGCCTGCTGGCCTATGCGGTCGCGCGGCAGACCTATGAGATCGGTCTGCGGCTCGCGCTGGGAGCGGCGCGCCGCTCCGTGCTGTTGCTCGTGCTGCGCGAGTCGCTGACGCTCGCGCTGCTCGGTACCGCGATCGGGCTCGGCGCGGCCGTCGTGCTGAGCCGGTACGTGAACACGAAGCTGCTGTATCACATCGCGCCGACCGACTCGATTGCCATGACCGCCGCCGCCGCCATCATGCTCGGTGTCGCGCTGCTTGCCGGATCGATCCCGGCGCGACGCGCCGCGCGGCTCGATCCCGCCGCCGCGCTCAGGCACGAGTGAGGGGCACGACGGCGATGCTGCGCCTGTTCCGCCGAATCCACTACTTCGTCCGGCAGCGCCGCCTCGACGCGGAGCTCGCCGAGGAGATCGAGTCGCACCGCGCCATGCGGCAGCGCGATGTCCAGGCGCGCGGCTTGACGGCCGCCGATGCCGTGCGCGCGAGCCATCGTTGCCTCGGCAACGTCACGCTCGCGCGCGAGGACGCGCGCGGGCAATGGATTGCGCCATGGCTCGAGAGCGTCTGGCAGGACGTGCAGTACGGCTCGCGCACGCTCCGCCGCGATCCGGCATTTCTCGTCGTCGCGATTCTGACGCTGGCGCTCGGAATCGGCGCGAACACGGCGCTGTTCAGCGTCGCCGACGCCGTGCTGTGGCGCATGCTGCCGGTCTCCCATCCGGAGCAACTCGTCTTCCTGGACCGCCATCCCGGCCGCGTGCTCGGCGGCTACAAGAAGTTCTCCGACATTTCGTTGCCGCTGATGACTGCGCTCCGCGCTCGCGATCCGCTGCTTGCGGGCGCGACGACGTTCGTGCAGCGGCAGGCGGCCGCGATCGTCGGCGGGGAATCCGAGCCGGTCACGGCGCTCGCCGTCGCCGACGATTTCTATGCGTTGCTCGGCGTACAGCCGCAGAGCGGACGCCTCATACAGGCCGGTGACGCGGCCGCGGGGACCGTCGTCGTCCTGGGACACCGCTTCTGGATCCGCCGGTTCGGGGGCCGCGACGTGCTCGGCACCCCGCTCGTCATCAACGACGTGCCACATACGATCGTCGGCGTGACACCACGCGAGTTCTTCGGCCTCGCGCCGGGAGAGGTCTTCGACGTCTCGGTACCGATGCCGGGCCGCGACGCAGACATGACGTCGAACGGCATCTCCGATCCGCAAGCGGATCCCCTGCTGTTCGTGCTCGCACGCATGAAACCCGGCGTGGACATCGAGCGCAGCGCGCAGTCGTTGACGACGACGCTGCGGACGATGATGCGCGCAGAAGGATTCGGCGCTGCCGCCGAACGTCATCGCATCGCCGTGCGGTCGGCGAGCCAGGGCTTCGATCGGCTTCGCACGTCGTTCTCGACGCCGTTGCTCGCGCTGCTGGCGCTCGCTGCGCTCGTGCTGCTCATCGCCTGCGCGAACCTCGCGAACCTGCTGCTTGCACGCGCGGGTGCGAGGAGCCGCGAAATCGGCGTCCGCCTGTCCATCGGTGCCGGACGCGGCCGCATCGCCCGGCAGTTGACGACCGAGAGCCTGATGCTCGCGTGTCTGGGCGGCGCCGCGGGCTGGGTGATCGCGACGTGGAGCACCGCCGCGTTCCTGCGGCTGATCGCCTCGGGCAGTCCGCCGCTACGGCTCGCCGCGCCGCTCGATGGCCGCGTCTTCCTGTTCACGGCCGCGGTCTCGGTCGTCGGTGGCCTTTCGTTCGGGCTCGTGCCGGCGTGGCAGGCGCTGCGATCGACGAGGCCGGGCACGGCCGCCGTCGCGCACGGCTCGCCACGCTCGCGGCCCGCACGCGTGCTCGTCGTGGCGCAGGTAGCGCTGACGATCGTGCTGCTGACCGGCGCCGCGCTGTTCGTTCGCACATTCCGGAATCTCGCGAGCCTGGACGCGGGTTTCAGCCGCCATGACGTGCTCGTCGTGAACCTCGACACGGGCAACGTCCGCGGCGGTCCGCCGCTGGACGTCCTGTACGAGAACATCCTCGAGCGCGCCGGGGCACTGCCCGGCGTGCTGTCGGCCACGTTCGAGCGCAACACGCCGCTGGGCGGCTCGTCGTCGATGAGCACGCTGGTTCCCGTCGGATTCGTCCAGCCCGCCGGAGAGCCACAGCGGGTCACGTATGTCGATGCCGTCGGCCCGGCGTACTTCCGCACCATGGGCATCCGCCTGGTGGCGGGGCGTGACTTCTCGGCTGGCGATCGGCGTGATGCACCGAACGTGATCGCCATCAACGAAGCGGCCGCACGCCTGTTCTTCCCCGGCGAGCATCCGATCGGGCGCCGGATGGCGTGGGGTGACGGCGCGGCACTCGAGATCGTCGCCGTGGCG
This sequence comes from Vicinamibacterales bacterium, assembly GCA_048594885.1. GTDB lineage: Bacteria > Acidobacteriota > Vicinamibacteria > Vicinamibacterales > 2-12-FULL-66-21 > JBMDXB01. The sequence continues at coordinate 1,700 of JBMDXB010000098.1, read as the reverse complement.
GCCGATGCGCGCACATTCGGGCTTCGTGAGCGCGCACGTCCGCTGGCATACCTGCCGCTCTTCCAGCAGAGCGGCAACCTCCTGCAGGACGCGGCGTTGCACGCGCGAACGTCGGGGAACCCGCTCGCGTTCGCGGCAGCGGTGCGCCAGATCGTCAGGGAGGTGGCGACCGGGGTCGCCGTCATGCGCGTGACGACGATGAACGAGGTGACCGCGCGATCGCTCGTACAGGAGCGTCTGGTCGCGACGCTGGCGGCGTCGTTCGGCGGCCTCGCGCTGCTGCTTTCTTGCGTCGGACTCGCCGGCGTGCTGTCGTTTGCCGTCGTCCGCCGCACGCGCGAGATCGGCATTCGCATGGCGCTCGGCGCCACGCGCGATTCCGTCGCGGCGTTGGTGCTGCGCGATGCACTGCTGATGGTGACGACGGGTGCCCTGCTCGGAGTGCCGTGCGCGATGGCTGGCGCCCTCGCGGCCAGAAGTCTCCTGTTTGGCCTCTCTCCCATCGACGCTGCGAGCCTCGCCGCAGCCGTTGTGCTGCTGGGGGGCGCGGCCGCCGTCGCCAGCTGGCTGCCTGCCCGCCGCGCGGCACACGTCGATCCGCTCGTCGCGCTCCGGCACGATTAGCGAGTCGCCCGGCGTCTGACGATCATCGCGCTTCGGATGCGAAGCTCATACAATGTCTCGTACCTATGCAGCGGTGGGTGTCCGGTGTCGGTGCGATTGTGGGTGCGGTGTTGCTCGCCACGGCGGGACGTCCGGTTGGGGCGCGTGAGCTCGCGGCCACCGGCATGGTGAGCGGCAAGGTGACGCTGACCGCGTCGCGCAGTATGTCGCTGCCCGCCTCCGTCTACGGCCGCCGCGACGTGTCGCCCAAGGCGGCGCAGGCGCCGCCCGCCATACGCAGCGTGGTCGTTTACGTGACGGGCACCAAGCCGGAGACGCCGCCGGAGCCAAAGGTGGCGAGAATCGTGCAGCGCGGTGAGCAGTTCCACCCGCCCGTCACGGTTATCACGGCCGGGTCCACCGTCGAGTTCCCCAACGAGGATCCGTTCTTCCACAACGTCTTCTCGCTCTCGCGCGCCGGGACCTTCGATCTGGGACGCTACCGGTCCGGGACGAGCCGCTCGCGCCGGTTCACGACACCGGGAATCATCAAGGTATTCTGCGACATCCATTCGCACATGAACGCGCTGATCGTCGTGTTCGATCATCCGTGGTTCACGATTCCGGAGGACAACGGGACCTTCACGATTCCCGACGTGCCGGCGGGCGAGCGGAAGATCGTCGCCTGGCACGAGCGCATCGGCGAGCAGCAGGAGACGGTGCGCGTCGCGTCGGGCGCATCGACGAGCGTGCCGTTCACGCTGCCGGTGCTCGAGGAGAAGCGATGATCCTCGTGCGTGCCGGCCATCCGCCGCGGCTGGCGACGCGCGCGCTGATCGCGTCAGTCCTGACCGTGGCGCTGGTCCTGGCGAGCGTGTTCATACTGGTGAGTATCTACCTCTCCAGCGCCTTCCAGTGGGCGCTCCAGCGGACGTCATGACGGTCCCTGGACTCTGGTCCCTGGTCCCTGGTCCCTGGTCCCGGGTCGCCGGTCCCGGGTCCCGGGTCCCGGGTCCCGGGTCCCGGGTCGCCGGACACGAGACGAGGGACCTGGGACGAGGGACCTGGGACGAGGGACCTGGGACGAGGGACCCGAG
>JBMDXB010000097.1:0-48117 GCA_048594885.1 Vicinamibacterales bacterium | reverse complement strand
ATCACGACGTCGATGACGATCAACTCGCCGGCGCCGATGATCTTCGCGATGTATCTCGCCGTCGCGGAGAAGCAGGGCGCGGACTGGACGAAGCTCTCGGGGACGATCCAGAACGACATCCTCAAAGAGTTCATCGCGCAGAAGGAGTACATCTATCCGCCGCGCGAGTCGATGCGGCTCATCACCGACGTGTTTGCGTTCTGCTCGAAGGAAGTGCCGCGCTGGAACACGGTCTCGGTGAGCGGCTATCACATCCGCGAGGCGGGCTCGACGTCGCTGCAGGAACTGGCCTTCACGCTGCGTGACGGCATCGAGTACGTGCAGTACGGGATCGACGCCGGGCTCGACGTCGACGACTTCGCGCCGCGGATCTCGTTCTTCTTCAACTCGCACAGCGATTTCTTCGAGGAGATTGCGAAGTTCCGCGCGGCGCGGAAGATCTGGGCCGACGTCATGCGCGAGCGCTTCGGCGCGAAGCACGAGCGCTCGTGGAAGCTGCGCTTCCACACGCAGACGGCCGGCGTCTCGCTGACGGCGCAGCAGCCGTACAACAACGTCGTGCGGACGGCGCTCCAGGCGCTGGCCGCGGTGCTCGGCGGCACGCAATCGCTCCACACCAACTCGCTGGACGAGGCGCTGGCGCTGCCGACGGCGGAAGCCGCGACGCTCGCCCTGCGGACGCAGCAGATCATCGCGCACGAGAGCGGCGTCGCGAATATGGTCGATCCGCTCGGCGGCTCGTACTTCGTCGAGCGCCTGACGCTCGACTTGGAGCGCGGCGCGAAGGAGTACTTCGACATCATCGACCGGATGGGCGGGATGGTCGAAGCGATCGAGCAGGGCTATCCGCAGAAGGAGATCGCGGAAGCGTCCTACAGGTTCCAGCAGTCCGTCGAGAAGCGCGAGAAGATCATCGTCGGCGTGAACGGCTTCGTCCAGGAGGACGAGCCGCCGGTGCCGATCCTCTACATCGACGAGACCACCGCCGAAAAGCAGCTCGCGCGTCTCGAGGATTTACGGCGGACACGCGACAGGGATGCGGTGCGCCGCTCGCTCGACATGCTGCGCGAAGCGGCGCGCGGCACCGGCAACACGATGTACGCGCTGGTCGATTGCGCGCGCGCCTACGCCACGGTCGGCGAAATGTGCGACGCGCTCCGGGAAGTCTGGGGAGAGTACGAAGAAGTTCCGTTGATTTGAGGTCCCTTCTCGGGTCCCTGGTCCCTGGTCCCGAATCCCCAGGTCCGGAGGTCCCAAGTCCCTGGTCGTCGGTCCTTGGTCCTCGGGCCAGGCACCTCGACGAATGGCCCATGACCAGAGACCCGGGACCCGTGACCCGGGACCAGGGACGAGGGACCAGGGACCACGCTACATGCGAAAGATCCGAGTCGTCATAGCGAAGCCGGGCCTCGACGGGCACGATCGGGGGGCGAAGGTCATCGCGCGCGCGCTGCGTGACGCGGGCATGGAGGTCATCTACACCGGCCTGCGGCAGACGCCGGAGATGATCGTCGGCGCCGCGCTGCAGGAGGATGCCGATGTCATCGGCCTGTCGATCCTCTCGGGCGCCCACATGCACATCTGCCCGCGCGTGATGGAACTGCTCAAGGAGCGCGCCCTCGACGACGTCCTCGTCGTCGTCGGCGGTATCATCCCGGACGTCGATATTCCCAAGCTCCGGCAGATGGGGATCACGGGTATCTTTCTGCCCGGGACGCCGATGCAGGAGATCGTCACGTTCATCACCGAGAACGTGCGCCCGCGCGACGCGGAAGTGGAGCTCCGCGCGCCGTAGCGCGCGACGCATTCATGCCGCACACACTCCTGCTGGCCGACGACAGCGTCACGATTCAGCGTGTCATCGAGCTGACCTTCGCCGACGAGGACATCCGCGTCGTCGCGGTCGGCGACGGCAAGCAGGCGATCGAGCGCATCCAGGCCGAGCGGCCGGACATCGTGTTGGCCGACGTCGGGATGCCGGAACGTGACGGTTACGAGGTCGCGGCGTTCGTGAAAGGACGGCCGGACCTTGCGACGGTGCCGGTGCTGCTGCTGACTGGCGCGTTCGAGCCGATCGACGAAGCGCGCGCGCGGGCTGCCGGCTGCGACGGCGTGCTCGTGAAGCCGTTCGAGCCGCAGATGGTGATCAACCGCGTCAAGGACCTGCTCGCCGGGCGCCGGCCTGCGGGCCTGTGGGCGGCCGCGACGAACCAGCAGCCGGCGCAGCCGCCGCGGCCTGCCGGGTCGATGGATTTGGATCTCCGCGCCGGCCAGCAGTCCGCTGCCGAGCCGGCGCAGGGAGGTGCGGCATCGCTCGAGGATTACTTCGATCGGCTCGACGCCGCGTTTGCCGAGTTCGATGCGACACCGGCGGCGCCGCCGCCGCAGCCGATCGCCGCGCATCTGCCGGTGCCGCCGCCAACCGTCGCGCCACCCGAGGCGCGGCGCCGTGAGCCGTCCGCTGAGGACGCGCTGGCCCGGCTCGCGCCGGCATCCGTAGCGGCGGCGCCACTGCCGCAGGGACCATCGCTCGCCGAGGCGTTTGCGGCGCTTCTGGCGGCGGAACAGGGCCAGCCGCTCGCTGCGGCCGCCATTCGCCCCACCGACCTTCCCGAATCCACCATCGACGACATCGTCCGCCGCGTCGTCGAGCGCCTGAGCGGTGAATCGGTGCGCGGCATTGTCCTCGAAGTCGCCGAGCGGCTCGTCAGGGAAGAAATTGCGAAGATCAGGCGAGCCTAAACAAAGACCAAAGACCAAGGGCCAACTGCCAAATGAAGTAACTTCCAACGACCAAAGACCAACTTCCAACGTGGGAGTTGGCCTTTGGTCTTTGGGAGTTCCTTCGGTTGGGAGTTGGTCCTTTGGTCTTTGGCAGTTTACGATGAGCGGATATGCCGGATGGCTTCGACCTGGATTACCCCATCTCCGTCCCAGAGAAACCCGCGCTCGAGGGATTGGAGTCCAAGTGGGCGGCCCGCTGGGAGGCTGACGGTACCTACCGTTTCGATCGCGGGCGAACGCGCGACCAGATCTACGCCATCGACACGCCGCCGCCGACGGTGAGCGGCTCGCTGCACGTCGGCCACGTCTTCTCGTACACGCACACGGACGTCGTCGCGCGCTTCCAGCGGATGCGCGGCAAGGAAGTGTTCTACCCGATGGGGTGGGACGACAACGGGCTGCCTACCGAGCGGCGCGTGCAGAACTACTTCGGTGTCCGCTGCGATCCGTCGTTGCCGTTCGATCCGTCGTTCGTGCCGCCGGACAAGCCGGGCAAGCATCCGGTGCCCGTGTCGCGGCCGAACTTCGTCGAGCTGTGCGAGAAGCTGACCGTCGAGGACGAGAAGGCCTTCGAGCATCTCTGGCGTTACCTCGGATTGTCGGTCGACTGGAGCATGACCTACGCGACGATCGATCGCCGCGCACGGCGCGTGTCGCAACTGTCGTTCCTGCGGCTGCTCCAGCGCGATCTGGCGTATCAGGCCGAGGCGCCGACGCTCTGGGACGTGGATTTCCGCACGGCCGTGGCGCAGGCGGAGCTCGAGGATCGCGAGCAGCCGGGCGCCTACCATCGCGTGCGGTTCCACCACGAGACTGCTGGCTACGTCGAGGTCGAGACCACTCGGCCCGAGCTGATCCCCGCGTGCGTGGCGCTCGTCGCCCACCCCGACGACCCTCGCTACCAGCCGCTCTTCGGCAGCGAAGTCGAGACGCCGCTGTTCCGCGCGCGCGTGCCGATCAAGCCGCATGTGCTCGCTGACCCGGAGAAGGGCACCGGCGTGGCGATGATCTGCACGTTCGGCGACGTCACCGACGTGACATGGTGGCGCGAGCTCAATCTGCCCGTGCGTGCGGTGTTGCTGCCGAACGGGGCGTTCAAGCCCGTGACGTGGGGCGAGCGTAGTTGGGAGTCGGCCGACGCGGCGGCAGCGCAGCGTCACTACGATCAACTCGCTGGCCTGTCGGCGCAGAAGGCGCGCGCGCGCATCGTCGAGCTGCTGCGCGAGAGTGGCGACATGATCGGCGAGCCGCGGCCGATCACGCATGCCGTCAAGTTCTACGAGAGGGGCGACCGTCCGCTCGAGATCATTACCAGCCGCCAGTGGTTCATCCGGACGATGGAGTTCCGCGAGCGGCTGCTGCAGCGCGGGCGCGAACTCGAATGGCATCCGGCCTACATGCAGGCGCGGCTCCAGAACTGGATCAACGGCCTGACCGGCGACTGGTGCGTCAGCCGGCAGCGCTTCTTCGGCGTGCCGTTTCCGCTCTGGTACAAGGTCCGCGCGGACGGGACGATTGATTACGACGCGCGGCTGCTGCCACAGGAGCAACAGTTGCCGATCGATCCGTCGACGGATGCTCCGGCTGGCTACACGGCGGAGCAGCGCGACAAGCCCGGTGGCTTCTCCGGCGACCCCGACATCATGGACACGTGGGCAACGTCGTCGCTGACGCCCCAGATCGCCGCAGCATGGGAAGAGGACATGGATCTCTTCTCGCGCGTGTTCCCGATGGACGTCCGGCCGCAGGCGCACGATATCATCCGAACCTGGCTGTTCTCGACGATGCTGCGCGCCGAACTGGAGCACGGATCGTTGCCGTGGCTGAACGCGGCGATCTCCGGATGGGTGCTCGACCCGGATCGCAAGAAGATGTCGAAATCCAAGGGCAACGTCGTCACGCCGTTGGGACTGCTCGAGGAGCACGGCTGCGACGGCGTGCGCTACTGGGCGGCGAGCGGCCGGCCCGGCACCGACACCGCCTTCGACACCGGTCAGATGAAGGTCGGGCGCCGGCTGGCGATGAAGCTGCTCAACGCGTCGAAATTCGTGCTGTCGCGCGCCGATCCTATCGGACCCGTGACGCACGTGCTCGATCGCGCCGTCCTCGCCAGGCTCGCGGTGCTCGTCGCCGACTCGCGCCGCCACCTCGAAGGCTACGAGTACACGACCGTCCTGCAGCAGACGGAGACCTTCTTCTGGGACTTCTGCGACAACTATCTCGAGCTCGCCAAGGCGCGGAAGTACGGCGATCGTTCGGAGGCGGAAGCGGCGTCCGCGAATGCGACGATGCTGCTCGCGCTGTCGGTGCTGACGCGGCTGTTCGCGCCGTTCCTGCCGTTTGTCACCGAAGAAGTGTGGTCGTGGTGGCGGCCCGGCAGCGTTCACCGGGCGGCGTGGCCGGACGAGGAAGAAATCGCGCGCGCCATCGGCGATTATGCGACGGAGGACACGTCTGTGTACGTTCGTACAGCCGAAGTGCTCGGCGACATCAGGAAGGCCAAGGCGGAGCGGAAAATGTCACCAGGCGCTGCCTTGCTGCGTGCCGAGATCTTCAACAGCGAAGATCTCGACGCGAAGCTTGGAGAGGCGGCGCAGGATCTTCGCGCCGCCGCTCGCGCTGAGGAGCTGGTGTTCACGCCCGCCGCGGCATACGAGGTCGACATCGTGCCACTGCCCGTTTCACCGAAGCCGAAGGCGGAGGCCGACGCATGAAGTCGGTGCCGTTCGAGCCCATGGATCCGGGGGTCTACCGCGAGGCAGTCCGCCGAGCGCTCGCCGAGGATCTCGGCTGGGGTGACGTCACGACTGAGGCGACGGTGTCGCCGACGCAGCGCGCGCGCGGCGTCATTGTCGCCAAATCGCCGTGCGTGATCGCCGGCCTCGATGTCGCCGCGGAAGCGTTTCGCCAGCTCGATCCGGCCGTCGTTTTCACGGTGAAGCGCAAAGACGGCTCGCGCTGTGACGCCGGCGACGTCGTCGCCGAGGTGCGTGGGTCGGCGGCGGCGATGCTCACCGCCGAGCGCACCGCGCTCAACTTCATCCAGCGGCTGTCCGGCATCGCGACGCTGACGCGCCGGTATGTCGATGCCGCTGCGGGCGCCATCACGGTTCTCGATACGCGCAAGACCACGCCGACGTTGCGGGCGCTCGAGAAGTACGCCGTCCGCGCGGGCGGCGGCACGAACCATCGCGCCGGCCTGGACGACGCGATTCTCATCAAGGACAATCACGTGCGCCTCGCGGGTGGCGTCGCGGAGTCGCTGAAGCGCGCCCGAAGCCAGCGTCACGAGATGCCGATCGAAGTGGAGGCGCAGAGCCTCGCCGACGTCGATGCGGCGCTCGAAGGGGGCGCGGACATCATCCTCCTCGACAACCTCTCCACGGACGAGATCCGCGAGGCGGTGCGCCGTATCAGAGGGCGCGCGCAGGTCGAGATTTCCGGTGGCGTCACGCTCGAGCGCATTCCGGAGCTGGCGACGACTGGCGCGAACTACGTGTCGATCGGCGCGGTCACGCATTCGGCACCGGCGACGGACCTGAGCTTCGAAATCGAGCCGGATGTCTGACCCTTCGACACGCTCAGAGTCACCCCGAGCGCAGCCGCGGGGTGAGCCGCTGCCGCCCGAGCTGGCTGACGCGCTGCGGTCGTCCGCGGATCGGCGCGGCGCTCTCGGCGAACCGGCGTACTACTTCACCGAAACAGGATCGACGAACGACGTGGCCGCGTCGCTTGCGGAGCGCGGCGCGCCCGAAGGCGCCACGGTGATCGCCGCGACGCAGACGTCCGGCCGCGGCCGCCTCGGACGGGCGTGGTTTTCGCCCCCAGGGGCCGGACTCTACGTCTCCGTCGTGTTCCGCAATCCGCGCGTCGCGCCGATGCTGACGCTGGCCGGCGGCGTCGCCGTCGCGGATGGAATTCGCGCGGCAACCGGCCTGCCGGTGTCGCTCAAGTGGCCCAACGACGTCGTCGTCCAGAACGGTGGCAGCCGAAACCGCCGTCGAAAGCTCGCCGGCATTCTCGCCGAAGGTTCGACCACGGCGGACGGCCTGCAATATGTCGTGCTGGGCATCGGCATCAACCTGCGAAGCACCGCCTATCCGCCGGAGCTTTACGACCGGGCGTCGTCAATCGAGACGGAACTCGGACGTGCGCCGGATGCCGGCGCCGTTCTCGTAGAGATGCTTGCGGGGCTTGCCGCGCTCATCGTCGCCCTCGATTCGGGCAATTCGGCGACGCTGATCCAGCGATGGCGCAGCCTGTCGCCGTCCGCGCAAGGGGCGCCGGTCACCTGGACGACGCCGGCCGGCGCGAGGTCGGGCGTGACCGCGGGCATCGACGATTCCGGTGCGCTCCTCGTGCGCTCCGGCGGTACCATCGAGCGCGTCATCTCCGGTGAAATGGAGTGGGGTTAGGGGGCCGGGGGGCCGGGGAGCCGGGGTTGAAATGCTGTTAGCGATTGACGTCGGCAACACTAACATCGTCCTCGGCGTGTTCGAGGGTGACCGCCTCGCTCAGAGCTGGCGGCTGGCGACGCTGCGCGAGCGGACGGCGGACGAGATCGGCATCCTCGTTACGCGGCTGTTCGAGCGAGCCGGCATCGAGCTTTCCGGGGTGGACGGCATCATTCTCTCGTCCGTCGTGCCGCCGCTGACGCGGCCGATGGAGGACATGGCGGAGCGCTACTTCGGTCAGCGGCCGACGACCGTCGATCCCAGCTCGAACACCGGCATGCCGGTGCGCTATACGCCGGCGACGGATGTCGGCGCCGATCGCGTGGTCAACGGCGTTGCCGCCTTCGAGGCGTATGGCCGCGCCGCGGGCGTGCCCGTGATCGTCGTCGATTTCGGAACGGCGACCACGTTCGACGCGATATCGGCGGCGGGCGAATATCTCGGGGGCGTCATTTGTCCGGGCATCACGATCTCGGCGGATGCGCTGTTCCAGCGCGCAGCGCGGCTGCCGCGCGTCGACGTCCGCAAGCCGCCATCCGTCATCGGGCAAACGACGGTGACGTCGATGCAGGCGGGGCTGTTCTTCGGTTACGTGTCAATGGTCGATGGCATCGTCCGGCGCATGCGTGCGGAACTCGCTGACGGAGACCGGGCCGTCTGCATCGCGACCGGCGGGATGGCGGATCTGATCGCGTCGGATACGGCGACGATCCAGCACGTCGAGCCGGACCTTACGCTGCACGGACTCAGGTTGATTTGGCGCAGGGGGGAAGGGGAAGGGTAAGGGGTAAAGGGTAAGGGTAAAGGGTAAAGGGTAAAGGGTGGCAGAGGATCCGGCGGAGTACTGCAGACAGCTCGAGGCGTATCTTTGCGGCAAGAACGAAGGCCATCTGATTCGCATCGTCGGCCCGGCGTTCGAGCAGGTGTGCGGCTGGGCGGCGCAGGGCGTGCCGCTGAAGATTGCGTTCCGCGGCATCGATCGTTACTGCGAACGCTACTATGCGAAGGGACCGCGGCGCCGGCCGGTGCGCATCGAGTTCTGCGAGGCGGACATCCTCGAGCTGTTCGACGACTGGCGGCGCGCCGTTGGCGTCTTCACCACCAGCGACGGGGAGGAGTCGCCGCGGGCCAGGAAATCGTCGCTCGCGTCGCATGTCGAGCGCGCGATCGCGCGATTGACGTCGCTGCGCGCGGGCGGGAAGCGCAGCGCGAGCTTCGACGCGACGGTGGCGTCAACCGTGCGCGAGCTCGATACATTCGCTGTCAACGCGAAGACGGCGAGAGGAGACGAGCGCGCGCGTATGCTTGCTCGGCTCGAGCAGCTCGATCGCGCGCTGCTCGACGCCGGCGTATCGGAACTGGACGCTGCGACCGCCGCACGATTGCGCCACGAGGCGGATGAGGAGATGGCGCCGTTCGCGGCGCGCATGGAATCGGCGGCGCGCGTCAAAAGCGCGAACGCCGCATTCGAGCGACTCGTCCGGGAGGAACTTGGCCTGCCCCACATTGCGCCGGACTAAGTGGCACGGATGATGCTCCTACCACGGCAATGCAAACACGATCGATTCAGCGGGACCATGTACGCGCGTCCGGGTCCCGTGCGTGGCAGCAATTGCGGGAACGGCTCCTGGGCTGCTTCGGGGAGATGCCCGGACTAATCGGCACCACGGACGAATTCGCGCGGTTATTGGGCACGACGCCCCAGGCGTGCCGAGATCTGCTGGAGCGCCTCACCGAAGAGCGGACGCTGCGCCGCAGGCCCGACGGACGCTACACGCGATGGGCTGACCTGTAGTCCCGCCAATCGGCCCCGTATTCCGAGCCAACGCTTCCGAACCGCGACATAATCCTGAAATGGACCCGGCTCCCGGTGAGCTCGTCGTGCTGTCGATCGAAAGGCCGGCGGCCGGCGGCCGCATGATCGCGCGGCACGATGGGCGTGTCGTGCTCGTGCTCGGCGCTATTCCTGGCGAGCGCGTGCGCGCGCGAATCGACAAGGTGGACAAGCGCGTCGTGTTCGCAACCGCGGTCGAGATCCTCGACTCCTCGCCGGACCGCCGCGACACGGTTGCCGATCCGCTGTGCGGCGGGTGTCTCTATGCGCACGTGCGCTACGACCGGCAGATCGCGTTGAAGTCCGAGGTCATCGCCGACGCTTTCACGCGCATCGGACGCCTGCCGCTCGACGAGCCGGTTCCGGTTGCCGCGTCGGCGGAACTCGGCTACCGGATGCGTGCGCGGTTTCACGTTCGAGGCGATCGCGTCGGCTTCTTCCGCGAGGGCACCCACGAGATCTGCGACAGCGTCGCGACCGGTCAGTTGCCGCCGCCGTCGACGGCCGCTGTCATTGCCGCGGCGGCGTCGCTGGCGGCGGACGGCGCGCCGGCGGTCTCGATCGAGCTCACGGAGAACATCGCCGCGACGGAGCGTGCGATCCACTGCGATCTCGCATTCGGCGCACAGCCGACGGAACCGGTGCTGGCGCGCGGCGCAGCGGCCGCCGCGGCGAATGGATGCACGGCGCGAACGGCGGGCGGCGTCCTCACGTCGGCGGGCGATCCGACCGTCGGCGATCCGCTGACGCTGCTGACGGCAGGCCGCGCGACGTCCGGTGAACTGCGCCGCCACGCGGAATCATTCTTTCAGGCGAACCGCTTTCTCCTGCCGTCAGTCGTGACGCTCGTGCTCGACGAAACGCCCGAAGACGGCCGTGTGCTCGATCTCTACGCCGGCGTAGGGCTGTTCTCGATCGCGCTCGCCGCGTCCGGACGCGATCGCATCACGGCGGTCGAAGGCGATGCAGCGAGCGGTGGCGATCTCAAACGGAACGCGACCGCGTCCGCCGGCGCCGTCCGTGTCATCGTCGGAAGCGTCGAAGATCACGTTACCGCCGCGGAGACGATCATCGTCGATCCTCCCCGCACCGGTATTTCAAAAGAGGCGATGGAGCGCATCGCGACGATCGGCGCGCGCCGGATCATCTACGTCTCCTGCGACGTGCCGACGATGGCGCGTGATGCCCGGCGGCTGGTGGATGCGGGATATCGCGTCACGTCGCTGCGGGGATTCGATCTGTTCCCGAATACGCCGCACGTGGAAACGGTCGGCGTGTTCGACGCCTCACCGTCGCATGCGCTGCCGCGCAGCCGTGACGAAGCTGTCGAATAGCGGCCGGAACTCTCCCGTCCGCCAGAAATTCTCCGGGTGCCACTGGATGCCGAGGCAGTAGGCGGCGTCCGGCCGCTCGATCGCCTCGACCACGCCGTCTTCGGACCTGGCGCTGACTTCGAGCGAATCGCCGACCCGGCCGACGGCCTGGTGATGGCGGCTGTTGACGCGGCACCGACGGGACTCGTCCAGCATAGGTCCGAGCGCCCGTTCGAGCTGCGATCCCTTGGTGACCCTGACGCCGTGGGCGACGCCGTCCGGCTGTTCGAGCGTGTGCGTCAGCATCGTATCGACCTCGCTCGGAATGTCCTGCACGAGCGAACCGCCCGCGGCGACGTTGAGCACCTGCGCGCCGCGGCAGATCGCCAGCACGGGCACGTCACGCTCCATCGCCCGCCGGGTAATCGCCAGCTCGAAGGTGTCGCGGCCAGGCTCCGCGTCGCGGACGGTCGGGTGCCTGCGCTCTCCGTACACCGACGGGTCGACGTCACCGCCGCCCGTCAGCAGCAGCCCGTCGATTTCGTCAACCACCGCATCGGGATCCTCGTCGAACCGCAGCACGCGTGGAGTGCCGCCCGCAAGCTCCACGGACTTCAGATAATCCGGCAGCTTGCTGCAGCTCGTGACGCCGATAACCGGCTTCCGCATTCTCCAGCCCCCCAGCCCCCTAACCTACATCTTCGACGGAACCGTGCATCCCATGAGGGCGAGCGCTCGGGTGAGCTGCGCACGGTAGTAGGCGACCGCCGCGGCGCGCCACGTGCGCGCATCCTCGCGCTCCTCGTTCAGGATCGGGTACTTGTGATAGAAGCCGTTGAACGCTTGCGCCAGTCCGAACGCGTACTTGGCAAGCACCGAGAGTTCGAGCGTGCGGACGGACTGCTCGACCACCTCGTCGAGCCGCGCCGCTTCGAAGATCAACCCCCACAGCTCGTGCGCTTCTTCGTCGTCCGCTTCGAGCACGTCCGGCGGCGTCGCCGCGAGGGATGCCTTGACATCCGCTTCGCCAACGCCCTGACGGTCGCGCAGCTTGTTGAAAATGTTGTTCGCGCGGACGACGGCATACTGCAGGTACGGACCGCTTTCACCCTCGAAGCTGAGCGCTTCGTCGATGTCGAACACGATCACCTTGCCGCGGGAAAACTTCACCATGAAGTAGCGGACCGCCGCGGTCGCGATGGCTTCGGCGATGCGCCGTGCTTCGTCCGCTGGCAGATCGGCGTTGCGCTTCGCCACCTCGGAAGCCGCTTTCTCAGTAAGCCGATCGAGCAGATCGTCTGCCTTGACGCCGAGTCCTTTGCGCCCGGAAACCTCCACGAACGGCCGGTCCGCCTCGGTGCTGGTGTCGTATCCCAGCTCACGAGCGGTCGCATGCGACAGGGCGACCATCTCGTAGGCGTAGTGGATCGAATGCGACGCCTGCTGCTCATAACCGAGCGCGCCGAGCGCCTGCTTCAGCAGCTTCTGCAAGTACGACTGACGCGTGTCGATGACGTTGCACACCCACGCGGCGCGCCCGAACTCCGGCGCCTGCCGATCCGCCGCCTGCGCATCCGACGTCGTCGACCACAACAAGCCCCCGTCGGCCGTGTGGGCGAAGACGCGGTAGTGAAAGTCCTTGCCGAGAAGCCCGAACTTCCACAGCTGATACGCCATGTCCTTGCCGACGTAGGTCACGGTACCGTCGGAGCGGACGATGACCTTCTCTTTTCGCTGTTCCTCGGACGCCTGGGACGACTCGGCCGACTCTGACTGCTCGGACGACTCAGCCGACTCGGACTGCTCGGACGACTCGGACGACTCGTCTTCGATGCGCATCACCCAGCAGCCCTTGAGCTTTCCCTCGGTCTGCAAATAGACGGCTCCGGTCTGCTTCAGGAACTCGAACGCGTGCGCCCAGAAGTGGAGGCGCAGGATGTCGCCTTCCCACGTGAGGAGGTCGTAGCCGATGTTCATGCGCCGCATCGTCTCGAGATGGCAGCGGACGATGCGATCGGCGATGAACGCCGCGAGCTCGGCGGTCGCATTGCCGCCATGCTCGATGTCGTGCAGCACTGCGGCGCGGATCTTCAGCCGCTCGCGGTCCGCTGCGTACCACTCCGTGACACGCGCATACAGGTCCCAGCAGTAATAGTCGAAGCGCGTCGTCTCCGCGATCCGCCGCACGTCGTCGAGATGGCGATGCTCCAGTTCTCGGAACCCGACGGCGACGTCGGCAACCTGCACACCGGTGTCGTCGATGTAGTTCTGAATCTCGACGCGCCGGCCCAGGAACTTCAGCAGCCTGCCGAAGGCGTCGCCGAGCGCCGCGTTGCGCAGGTGGCCGATGTGTGCGGCCTTGTTGGGATTGATGGCGGTATGCTCGACGATCGCCTTCTCACCCGCGGGCTCGACGTCATGGTCGTGCTGCAGCCAGTCGATGAGGTGCGCGCGGCGGTCGAGGAAGAAGTTGATGTAGCCGTTGGGCGCCGGCTCGATGCGCGTGAATCCCTGCACGCTGCCGAGTCCGGCGACGATGTCCTGCGCGATCGCGCGCGGCGCCTTGCGCAGGCGGCGCGCCAGGTTGAACGCCAGCGGCACGGCGACATCGCCCAGCGCGCGCCGCGGCGGCGCCTCGACCGGAATCGCGGCGAGCACGGGATCGTCGGCAGGGATGTGGTAGAGGCGCGACACGGCATCGGCCATGAGCGCGCGAACGCGGTGCTGAATGGGAAGAATCATGTGTCCGTGATACGATCTTGCGTCGGATCCGGCTTCAGTTCAAACAAGGTTCTCGCCTTCGCGTAATCATGCGGCGTGTTGACGTTTGCGAACAACAGCCCGTCCTCGTCGAGTCCCGCAAGCTTCTCCGGTCCGAGCTCCGCGACGCGTACTCCGGCGGGCGGCGCCGCTGCCTGCAGCTCACCGCGCGCGATGCGCGCACGGATCGGCGGCCCACAGGCCTTCGAGTACACGGCGCACAGCGGCTCGTACCCGCGCGCGCCGCGCGGTATGACAACGTCGGCTCCGGTGACGCCGGCCATCAGCCGGAACAGCTCCGTCGTCACGAACGGCATGTCGCAGGCGAGTACGATCGTGCGCGGCAGCGGCGACGCGACGATCGCGGTATAGATGCCGCCGAGCGCGCCGGCGCCCGGGATGACATCCGGCACGACGTCGAGTCCGAGGCCGTCGTACGGCGCTGCGTCCGGTGCGACGATGAAGATGGCCGAGGCGACGGGAGCGAGCGCGCGCAGCTGCCGATCGATGATGCGCTCGGTGCCGATACGCAGCGACGCCTTGCTGGTGCCGCCCATGCGGCGCGCGACGCCTCCGGCCAGGATTGCGGCAGCAATGGTCGACGTCACCGGCACCATGGCTGACGATAGCAGATTCACCCTGTCTTATGAGTGAACCGCGCATCGGACGTGTCCTCGTGGCGAGCCTTCATCAGGCGATTGCCGACCTGCTGCCGACACGCCTGGAGTTCTACGAGAACTGGCTGAACGTGTCCGGACTGCGCGAGGGGACGATCGGCCTGGCGCCGCTCTCGGCGGTGCTCAGCTTTCTTCGCAGCGAGGGAGAGGCCTACAACCTGATCACCTCCCGTGCGGGCGAGTATGCGGCGGACTGGACGGTGAGCAACATGGGGGGCATCGAGCGCCGCGTGATGACCGCGCTGCCCACGCCGCTCCGCACCCGCGCGGCGATGCGGACGGTACGTGCGCTCGTGCGGGCGACGTACCCGGGATCGCGCGCCATCGTCCGGATCAAGCGCGGCACGGCGTCCATCGACTTGCGCGGATCGCTCTTCTGCGAAGTGCGGGAAGCCTCGGTGCTGCCGCTGTGCGGGTTCTACGCGGCGGCGATCGCGCGGGTCCTCCACCAGTTCTCGCTTCCGGCACACGCGCAGGTGAACGAGTGCCGCGCCTCCGGCGGCAGCAAGGGCTGCCGCATGTCCGTCGTCCTCACGCGCGCGGCGCTCGACAAGGCGGAAGGGTGCGTCGCGTAGCGCTTCTTCTGGCGCTGCTCCTGTGTCCGGTTGCCGCTGCTGCGCAGACGGCCGCCGGGCGGGTCCTGGTCGTGCCGTTCGAGAACACCGCGCGCGATCCGCGGCTGCACTGGATGGGCGAAGCTTCCGCCGTGCTGCTCGCCGACGAGCTCAACGCGATCGGCGTCGCCGCGATCACGCGCGCGGAGCGTGCGCGCGCGTTCGAGCGTTTACACCTGCCGGTGTCCGGCGCGCTCAGCCTCGCGACGGTGATCAAGGTCGGCGAACTGGTGCGAGCCTCCGACGTGATCCTCGGCTCCTACCGCCTCGACGGCGACACGCTGATGGTGGGGGCGCACGCGATCCGCATCGACGTCGGACGGCGTCAGCCGCAGGTGACCGAGCGCGGGCCGTTGAAGGATCTGTTCGGCATCCACGAGCGCCTGTCGAGGCGTCTTGCAGTGACGGGCGGCGGCGCAGCCGCTTCCCAGGAGCCGCGTCCGACGCTCGATGCGTTCGAGAACTACATCAAGGGCCTCATCGCCGAGAGCGCCGCGGCGCAGGCGACGTTCCTCGAAGCCGCGATCAAGCAGTTCCCGCGGTACGACCGCGCCTACCTCGCGCTCTGGCAGGTGAGAACCGACCAGGAAGACCACGCTGCCGCGCTCGCCGCCGCGCGCGGGGTCCCCGCCGACGCACGCCGCGTGCGGCGGGCGGCGTTCCTCGCCGGCGTCTCGCTCATTCACCTCGGCAGGCTGGACGAAGCCTTCGCGACGTTCACCGGCCTGGTCGACAACGCCCCTGTGCCGCCTCCCGGCAGCGGCGCGAAGCCGGGTGCTGCCGTCTTCAACAACATCGGCGTCATCCAGATCCGCCGCGGCGCGACGCCGCAGACGGGATCGGCGACGTACTACCTGACGAAAGCCGCCGACGCCGATCCGAACGATGCTGACTATCTCTTCAATCTCGGGTACGCTTACATTCTCGAGCGGAACAACCAGGGAGCGACCTACTGGCTGCGTGAGGCGCTGAGGCGGAACCCCGCGGATGCCGACGCCCATTTCGTGCTGGCGGCGGCGCTGGAGGCTTCCGGCAGCGCGGTGGAGACCGCCCGGGAGAAGGATCTCGCACGGCAGTTGTCCTCGCGGTTCGAGGAGCTCGTCGCGCGGGCGCAGGCGGAGAAGGCGCCGGTGCCGCGCGGCCTCGAGCGCATCCGGCAGGAGCCGGATGCCGCCAGCGCGCTCAGGCCGGAGCAGACGATCGTCAGCACCGCGCAGCGCGAGCAGCAGGAGCTGGCGGCCTTTCACCTCGATCGCGGACGGCGGTTGTTCGAGCGCGAGCAGGATCGTGAAGCGCTCGCCGAACTGCGGCGTGCCGTGTATCTCTCGCCGTACGAGGCCAAGGCGCACCTGCTCATCGGCCGCATTCACCTGCGCGGCGGCCGGCCGCAGGAGGCGATCGACGCGCTGAAGATTTCGATCTGGAGCGAGGACACGGCCGCAGGAAGGGTGGCGCTCGCCGAGGCGTACATCCGGACGGGAGACACGGCGGCGGCGCGAACGCAGCTCGAACGCGCGTTGAAGTTGGATCCCTCGTCTGCCGCCGCGAAACGGCTACTCGGCGAACTGAAAGACCCGTAACCGCCAGGGGGCTCGTCATGCGCACTCGGAACGCCTGGCTCGCACTCACCGCCGCGCTCGTGCTCGCACTGTCCACCGGCGGCGCCGCGCGGCAGAACGCCCCGCTCGTCTACACCGCGGAAGTCAAAGGCATCATCCATCCCGTCGCCGCCGAATACGTCCAGAGCGTCATCGCCCGCGCCGATGCCGCCAGCGCCGCGCTCGTCGTCCTGACGCTGCAGACGCCCGGTGGACTCGTCGACTCCACGCGCGACATCAACAACAGCATCATCCACGCCAAGACGCCCGTGGCCGTCTTCGTCGGCCCGTCCGGCAATCGCGCTGCGTCGGCCGGCTTTCTCATCACGATCGCCGCCGACATCGCGGCGATGGCGCCCGGCACGCACATCGGCGCCGCCCATCCCGTCGCCGGCGGCGGCGAGAAGATCGACGAGACGATGTCGAAGAAGATGGCGTCGGACGTGGCGAGTTATGCGCGGACGCTGGCGACGCAGCGGAAGCGCAACGTCGCGCTCGTCGAGCAGGGCGTCACCGAGAGCAAGTCGTTCACGGAGACGGAGGCACTCAGCGCGTCGCCGCCGCTCATCGATCTGGTGGCGGCGGACGTGAACGATCTGCTGACGAAGCTCGATGGCCGGACGATCACCCGCTTCGACGGACGCACGCAGACACTCGAGCTGACCAACGCCACCATGCAACCGGTGGAGATGTCGTGGGCGCAACGGTTGCTCAGCCTGATCGCGCATCCGCAGATCGCCTACCTGCTGCTCACGCTCGGCACGCTCGGCCTGACGATCGAGCTCTGGAATCCCGGAGCGATCCTCCCCGGCGTCGTCGGCGGCATCTGCCTGCTCCTCGCGTTCTTCGCGTTCCAGGTACTGCCGGTGAACTACGCCGGCGTGATGCTGATCCTGTTCGGGCTGGCGCTGCTGATTCTGGAAGTGAAGGTGGCCAGCTTCGGCCTGCTGGCCACCGGCGGCGTCATCAGCATCTTCTTCGGTTCGATGATGCTGATCGATTCGCCGCTCCCGGAGCTGCAGATTGGACTCTGGTTCATCGCGCCGATTACGCTCGGCCTCTCGGCCATCATCCTGTTTCTCGTGCACCTCGGCGTCCAGGCGCAGCGCACGAAACCGGTGACGGGCGAGTCCGGGATGATCGGCGAACTCGGGGAGGCGCTCACCGACGTCGGGCCCGGCATTCACGGCAGCATTCGCGCGCACGGCGAGATCTGGAGCGCGACGTCCGATCGGCCGATCGCTGCCGGGCAGCGGGTCCGCATTGTCGCCGTCAAGGGGCTGCTCGTGACCGTTCGTCCCGAAGGCGCGGGCGCCACACAGGAGGCATCGTGATCTTTTCCCTATCCGCTCCCATCATCGTCGCCGGCATCGTCATCTTCTACATCCTCAGCTCGATCAAGATCCTGAACGAGTACGAGCGTGCGGTCATCTTCCGGCTCGGCAAACTGCTGCCGCAGCCGAAGGGCCCTGGCGTCACGCTCGTCTTCGCGCCCATCGACCGGATGGTGCGCGTGAGCCTCCGCACGATCGTCATGGACGTGCCGCCGCAGGATGTCATCACGCGCGACAACGTGTCGGTGAAAGTGAACGCGGTCGTCTACTTCCGCGTCATGGATCCCCGGCGCGCGATCGTCGAGGTGGAGAGCTACCACTCCGCGACGTCGCAGCTCGCGCAGACGACGCTGAGAAGCGTCCTCGGCCAGGTGGAGCTGGACGACTTGTTGTCCGAGCGCGAGCGGCTCAACCATCAGCTCCAGCAGATCCTCGATCAGCAGACCGACCCGTGGGGGATCAAGGTCTCGGCCGTCGAGGTAAAGCATGTCGATCTTCCGCCCGATATGCAGCGTGCGATGGCGAAGCAGGCGGAAGCCGAACGCGAGAAGCGTGCTAAGATCATCCACGCCGCCGGCGAGCTCGAAGCGTCGGACAAACTCGCGCAGGCTGCTGGGATCATCGCGACTGAGCCGGTGACGATCACGCTGCGCTATCTGCAGACGCTCACCGAGATCGCGTCCGAGAAAAACTCCACGATCATTTTCCCGCTCCCGATCGAGATCATGAACATCCTCACGGGGCGCAAGTAGGAGACGGTGGCCGACTACTCACACGAGATTGCAGACGACGGGTTCCACGAGATACAGCTGAGCGGGAAGCAGATCGTCTTCCTGGTCATGGCGGCGACGGTCGCGTCGGCCGTCATCTTCCTCTGCGGCGTGCTCGTCGGACGCGGTGTGCACGCGCAGCGCGTCGACGTCGACACGGAAGCGGCTGCGGCGGCCACGCCGGCGCCGCCAGTCGCGGATGCAGGCAGCGGAACCGGCGCGCCGGCGGAGCCGCCAGCGGCGCCGGCCGAGACGCCTGACGAGCTGAGCTATCTCAAGCGGCTCCAGGGCGAGACGACGGCGCCGGAAACACTCGCAGCACGTGATCAGCCGGCCGCACAGCCGGTGCAGCAGCCACCCGCGACGCAGCCATCTACGCCGCAGCCGGAGCAGGCCTCACCGCCCGCACCAAAGCCTGCTGCGGCCACGCAGCCCGCCTCGCCGCCACCGGCGGCGGCCAGCGTGCCGACCGAAGGGAAGGCAGGCGGATGGGTCGTCCAGGTCACCGCTTTGAGCAACCAGTCGGCGGCTCAGGACGTCGTTCGGCAGTTGTCCGCGAAAGGCTACCCCGCATTTCTCGTCAAGCCGGGCCCTGGCATGCCGGCGATCTACCGTGTTCAGGTTGGCGGTTACGGCAGCCGTGGCGAAGCGGATCAGGTCGCGCGGCGCATCGAAAAGGAAGAGCGGCTCAAGCCTGTCGTCCGGCAAAACCGTTGATTTGGCGCTAGCGCTGCTTTCCGGCGTCCTTCTCGCCCTCAGCTTCCCGAAGTTCGGCCATCCGGCGTGCGCGTGGCTCGCGCTCACGCCGCTGACCGTCGCTCTCGTCCGCCGGCCCGCGCCGCCCGGTGCGCGGCGCGCGTTTCTCCTCGGCCTCCTCACCGGCGCCGTCTACTTTGCGGGCACGCTCTACTGGCTCGTCGAGACGATGACGACGTTCGGCGGGCTGGCGATTCCGCTCGCGGCGTTCGCGGCGAGCCTGCTCGTCGCCTACTTGTCACTCTTTCCAGCGGCCTACGCGCTCGTCGTCGCGAGGCTGACGCGATCGTTCGGGACGGCGGCGCTGGCGATCGCGCCGTTCGTCTGGGTGACGACGGAGCTGGGACGACAGTACGTGTGGGACGGCTTTCCCTGGGCGCTGCTCGGCTACAGCCAGGTGACAGTCCTGCCCGTCGCGCAGCTTGCGAGCGTGACCGGCGTCTATGGCCTCTCGCTGCTGCTTGCCGCCGTCGCCGCAGCCGCGGCGTACGTCGTCGTGTCGAGCGGGACGCGGAGGTGGATCGTCGCTGGATCGATGGCGGCGGTGGTGGCGCTCTGCGCCGGATGGGGTGCCTGGAGACTGCGCGACGCGTCGCTGCTCAACGCCGGCAATCCGATTCGCGTCGCAGTGCTGCAGGGGAACATCGCCCAGGAGGACAAGTGGGAGCCGTCGCTCGCCGACGACATCACGAACCGTTACATGTCGATGACGCGCGCCGCGATCGCGCAGGGCGCCACCTTCATCATGTGGCCGGAATCGGCAACCCCATTCTTCTTCGAGGCGGACATCCTGCGCGGCGGCGCGATGCGGCGGCTCGCACAGGAGACCGGCGTCACGCTGCTCTTTGGCAGCGACCAGGTTGAGCCGATCAAGGCGGAGCTCGGAATCCAGCGTCCCGCGCGGCGGCTGTACAACGCGGCGTTCCTGGTGAAACCGGATGGCAGCGTCGGCGCCGTGTACCGCAAGATGCACCTCGTGCCCTTCGGCGAGTACGTGCCGCTCAAGAACATCTTCTTCTTCGTCGGGCCGATCATCGAATCGCTCGACGCGTTCGTGCCGGGAACGGATCCGGTGCTGCTGCCGGTCGGCTCACACCTGGCCAGCACCGCGATCTGCTACGAAGTGATCTATCCGGATCTGATCCGGCGGTTCGTCCGCGACGGGAGCGAACTGCTGACGACGATCACAAACGACGCGTGGTACGGGCGCACGTCGGCGGCGTATCAGCACTGGGACCAGGCGGCGATGCGCGCTATCGAGGGCGGCCGCTATCTGGCGCGCGCGGCGAACACCGGCATCAGCGGCTTCGTCGACCCCTACGGCCGCGCCCTCGCCAGAACGGCGCTGTTCGAGCAGGCCCTCGTCGTCCGCGACGTGCGGTTCATCACCTCCCGCACGATCTACACCCGCATCGGCGATCTCGTGGCCTGGATGTCGCTCGCGCTCACCGTGGTGGCGCTGCTGGCCGCCTCGGCGCCGGCCGGTCGTTGGGCGCTTCGGCGCCCAAGGCGGGGTGTACAATAAGTAGTTCCATGGCACTTCAACTCGACGAACAGCTTCGCAGGCACGAGGATCTGGTGCGCCGCGCCGGTGACCTGCGGAGCCATCTTTGACGCCTCCCGGCCTGAAGAAGAGCTCGCAACAATAGAAGAACGCGTCGCTTCTCCGGATTTCTGGAAGGATCAGGCGGCCGCGCAGAAGCTGCTGCAGCGGCGCCGCCGGCTCGAGGAGGATCGCACGCTCAGCGAGTCGCTGAAGCGGCGCGTCGACGATCTCGCGGTGCTGGTGGAATGGGCCGAAGCCGGCGAGCCGGTGGCCGACGATCTCGGGCGCGCGCTCGACGAGCTGACGACCGAAGTCGAGGCAGCCGAGACGAAGAAGATGCTCGGCGGCGAGCACGATCGCAAGAACGCAATCATCACCATCCATCCGGGCGCTGGCGGCACCGAGTCGCAGGACTGGGCCGAGATGCTGCTGCGCATGTACCTGCGGTGGATCGAGCGGCGCGGCTTCAAGCGCGACGTGATCGACCTGCAGCCCGGCGACGAAGCCGGTATCAAGAGCGCGACGGTCAACATCTTCGGCGACTATGCCTACGGCTTGCTGCTCGCTGAGGCGGGCGTGCATCGCCTGGTGCGGATTTCACCCTTCGATCAGGCCTCGCGCCGTCACACGTCGTTCGCCTCGGTCTACGTCTGGCCCGAGCTGCCGGACGACGTCGACATCGACATCGAGGAGAAGGATCTGCGCATCGACACCTACCGGTCGAGCGGCGCCGGGGGCCAGCACGTCAACGTGACGGATTCGGCCGTCCGCATCACGCATCTCCCGACCGGCATCGTCGTGTCCTGCCAGAACGAGCGATCGCAGCACAAGAACCGCGCGCAGGCGATGAAGGTGCTGAAGTCACGGCTGTTCGACTTGAGGCTGAAAGAACAGCAGGCAAAGCTCGAACAGCTCGGCGGAGAGAAGAAGGACATCGCCTTCGGCAGCCAGATCCGCAGCTACGTCCTGCATCCGTATCAACTGGTGAAGGACCACAGGACGAAGGAAGAGATGGGGGATGTCAATCGCGTGCTCGACGGCGACATCGACGGCTTCATCAAGACGTACCTGATGCGGAAAGCGTCAGGTACGTTGGGGCAGCCGGTTCCCGACGACGACTAGTTCTGCTGCTTGATCGAGCCTGGCTGGGTGCCGGCGATGAACGCCTCGGAGATCGCGCCTGGCGCAGCGGGGTCGGTTTCGCTGCCGGAGCCCTTGTCGACCGACACGAACACGATGTTGCCGGGCGGCTCGAACTTCGGCGGTTCCTTCCGCTCGCCGATCCACGCCTGCATGATCTCGATCCAGATCGGCAGTGCCGCTTCGGAGCCGGTCTGGTTGTAGCCGATCGGTTTCTTCTGATCCAGACCCACCCAGACGCCGATCGTGACGTCGGGATCGAACCCGATGAACCACGCGTCCGTGTAGTCGTCGGTCGTACCGGTCTTGCCGCCGATTGGCCAGTTGAGCGCCGCGGCCTTCGCCGCGGTGCCTCGCTGGACGACGCCGCGCAGGAGATTGGTCATGACGAAAGCGGTGTCGGCGCGGATCGCGTCCTTCGGCTCGGGCCGGTTCTCCTCGAGCACGTTGCCCTCGCGGTCCGTGACTTTCAGCAACGAGTGCGGCCGCATGCGGACGCCCTGGTTCGGGTACACCGAGAACGCGCTCGTCATCTCGACGAGCGTCGCTTCGGCCGCGCCCAGCGCGACGGGCAAGTAGGGCGGCAGCGGCGACTCGAGACCGAGGCGCCGCGCGTAGAGGATCACCTGCCGCGGGCCGAGCGCTTCCATCACGCGGATCGCCGGGATGTTGCGGGACTGCTCGATCGCATGCCGCAGCGTCACGGCGCCCTCGAACTTGCGGTCATAGTTCATCGGCGTGTAGGCCGGCTGTCCGGCGCCGCCCGGAAAGCTGGCCGGCGTGTCCATCAGGATCGTCGCCGGCGTGTAGCCCCGATCGATCGCCGCCGTGTAGACGAGCGGCTTGAACGCGGAGCCGACCTGCCGGTACGCCTGCGTCGCGCGATTGAACTTGCTCAGCTCGAAGCTGGCGCCGCCGATCATCGCCTTGACGCGGCCGGTGCGATTCTCGATCGCGAGCACGGCGCCCTGGACGATCGGCGGCTGCTCGAGCGTTCCCGTTGCCTGTGCGCCCTCGGCCGTCGCCAGCTGCACTTCGACGAGATCCCCTCGCGCGAGGCCCAGCTGTGAGGCGGCCGTCTTTCCCGTCCACGCAAAGCCCTTGCGGTCGATGGTGACGCGATACTGTCCCGCGCGCAGTTGCAGCGCGGCGCCTGTGGCGTCGACGACCACCGCGGGAACGATGTCGCCGGCGCTCATCGGCCGTTCCCATCGCGCGTGCCGGAAGTTCTCCAGCGTGTGGCGCTCCTTCAGCACGTTGCGCGACGGCTTGCGGAGGCCGCGGCGCTTGTCGATCCGCCGCAGGCCGCGATCGAGCGCACGGTTGGCCGCCTCCTGCAGCGGAACGTCCAGCGCCGTCTGCACCGCCAGGCCGTTCTCGTACAGCGCCTTCGCGCCGTATCGCTCTTCCAGCTCCTTCCGCACTTCCTCGACGAAGTACGGCGCGATCGAATTCGTCCGCGCCGCGGCGGTATTGACACCGATGGGGCGCTCCTGGGCTTCGTTGGCCTGCTGACGAGTGATGTAGCCCTCGTCCGCCATCTGCTGCAGTACGTACGCGCGGCGCCCCCTTGCGCGCGGCATGTCCACAGTCGGTGAGTTCCGCCACGTCTGGAAGAGGCCGGCGATCAGCGCGGCTTCCTCCAGCGTCACGTCCTTCGCGGATTTCCCGAAGTAGGCGCGCGCGGCCGCCTCGACCCCGTAGGAGCCCTCGCCGAGGTAGTGATGGTTCGCGTAGAGCGTGAAGATCTCGCGCTTCGTGTAGCGCTTCTCGATCTGGATCGCGACGAGTGCCTCTTTGATCTTGCGTTGAGGGCTGGTGTCGCCGATGCGGAAGCCGACCTGTTCGGCAAACAGGCTGCGGGCGAGCTGCTGCGTAATCGTGCTCGCGCCCACCGGGCGCGTGTGGCGGCCGGTCAGGGCGTCGCGGATCGCGCTGAGGATGTCGCGCGTCGCCGCCATGACGATGTGCGGCATGCTGATGCCAGAGTGCTGCTCGAAGTCCGCATCTTCAGCGGCAAAGATGGCGTGCCGCAGGACCGGCGCGATCGCTTCGTAGGGAATGACCTCGCGGCGTTGGACGGCGAACTCGCCGACCACCTCGCCGCGCGAGCCGTAGACGCGCGTGATGGTGGACGGCGTGTAATCGTCGAGCGCGGAGATCTGCGGCAGGTCACCGGCGTAGGCGAAGACGACGCCGGTGACGAGCCCGAGGAAGGCGGCGATGACGAACAGCGCGATGATGCCCGCCTGCCGTGCGATGCGGACGACGTAGCGTGCCATCTGTCAATGCTAAATGCTAAATGCCGAATGCCGAAAATGCCTCAATCCCTCAATCCCTCACTCCCTCAATCATTCAGCATTTAGCATTCGGCATTCAGCATTGACCGAACGCCTCGCTAACCGCGCCGCCGCTGGGGCGCGTCGCCGCCGCGGGGGCGTCCGCGATCGGGCGGAGCGGATCGCTCGGGAGGCGCCGACCGGCTCGGCGCATCCGTCGACCGTGGCGACGGTGCGCCGCGCGGAATCGCACGCATGCCGGGCGGCGGACCGTCCGGTCCGCGGCGCTCGATGCGTGGCGGGTCGGGCGCCGGCCGCGGGCCGTACTCCGGCTCCCGGCGCGGCATCGCACGGATGCCGGGAGGCGGCGCATCGGGTGGCGCGCTGCGCTCGGGCGTGCGCGAGCGCATCCCCCACCCCTCGCCACTGCTGTCCCCGCGCGGCACGGCGCGGACGCCGGGGTCGCGGCGAGGCTCCGGCTGCCGATCGATCGAAGGCCGGCGCGGATCCTCCGGAGTGTCCTGACGCGGCGGCGCAGGCGTGCGCCGATACGCAGGCTGGCGGTCGCCGTCCGTACCGCGAGGCCGCGTCGCGGGCGCGCTGTCGTTGCGCGGAATCGCCCGTTCCGCCGGACCTGCGTTCGGTGTCGCGGGCCGGCCAAGGCCGGCCCCTACGCTACCGTCGCCGCGGCGCGCCGGCATTGATCGGACTCCCCGCTCCGGCACCATGCGTGGAGTCTCGCGTTGCACGGCGCGAGATCCGCCGCTCCGTTCTGGTGCGCTCGCGCCGGGCGCGCTGTCCACTTGGATCCGCCTCCCCGTCGAATCCACACGCGATGCGTCCGCAGGGCGGTTCGTGTAGATCGGCGAGTCGCTGCGGCCCCCGCCCCGAGGTACCGCGCGTCCGACGACGCGAATGGGCGCGGTCGAGCGGGGAACGGCGTAGCCGGTGATCTCAGGCGCGGCGTCGCGAACCGCGAAGCTGCCGCGCACCCGCACGTCGATACGGTCGGCGGAGACAACCCGGTGATGCACGTAACCGTAGCCGAAGTGGCCGCGCGGGATGACCGTCCAGGCGCGCCATGGATCGTAACGGCGCGAGTAGACGTTGATGTTCACGAGCGAGAAGATCGGCCGGTTGTTCCAGCCGAGCGGACACCAGCTCACGTAGCCGGGGGCGTACGCCCACGAGACCCACGCGGGTCCCCAGACACGCCCCGGAATCCAGAACCAGCCGCCGCCGGAGAAGCCCCATCTCCCGTAGTGGTGCGTCGGCCAGGCCCAGTAGTCGGTCCCGATCCACGTCCAGCCGTACGGCCGCAGCGTCGTCCAGCGGCCGTAGTAGTACGGGCGCCAGCCGACGGCGACGCGCGGGTACCAGACGTACCCGTACTCCGGTTCGTGCCGCCACGAGCCATAGGTATCGAACGTGCGCGAGTACGGGCGGATCGATTCGGGCAAGTACTGGCTGGAGAGCCCGAGGCGCGCGTCACGCCGCGTCTCCGACCAGCGGTCGAATGCGTCCCACGCCGCGGAGTTGAAGACGTACGCATATGACGGCGCGGCGCCCGCTCGCGCGAACGCCCGTTCGCCGGCACGGAGCGCCGTACGGCCGTCCTCGTTCACGAGCTCGGCGCTGCCGCGCAGCACCGCGAGCTCGACTTCCACGTTGCCGTTGTTGCGCATCAGTGCAAGGCGGTATTCGCCCGGCTGCGCGATCTGCCCCCACGCGTTCGCCGCGTCCAGGCGATACGAGAGATCGCGCGCTCGGCCCGCCACGGTCAGCCGCACGCGGCCGTCCAGAATGCGGATCACTTCCTCGGACTGGAAATCGACCGTCGTGAAGTTGTCCAGGTGCAGCGTGCTGCCGTCCGCATAAAGGATCTCGACGCGGCCGGTTTCGGTGCGAATGCGATCGCCGGCCAGCAGCGGCATGTTCGCCGGTGAGTTGTCGGCTTTGCCGTCGCGCTCGATGACTGCCGTGCCGTCGACGAACGACACGTGTGCCGGCGGATCCACCTCCGGCTCCTGGGCGCGCGCTGCGGACACGGGCAGTACGAGGAGGCCGACCGTCACGACCGCGAAGGCGACGAGGGAGGAACGTGCCCGAATGGGAAACCGGATAACGGGCATAAGTGACCTCAACGCATGGATGCTTCGCGTATCGAAGTTTGCTTCTTGGTCCTTGGCCTTTGGCCCTTGGAAGTTGACAAGCGAAGTACCCAGATGAGGCAGGCTGGCAACCGCTATTATAGCACCAACTTAGGGCGCTTCTAGCAGCAGTGTTTGACAGCGCAAGACTCAGATAATATATTTAAGACGTTATAAAGAATTTCGCGCCGGAGCGCACGTTGAGAGGACAAGACACATGAGCAAGATCATCGGGATCGACCTGGGCACGACCAACTCTGTCGTGGCGGTGATGGAGGGTGGCGAACCGGTCGTCATCACCAACCCGGAGGGCAGTCGCATCACCCCGTCGGTCGTGGGCTTCACGAAGTCCGGCGAACGGCTGGTCGGCCAGGTCGCCAAGCGGCAGGCCGTGACGAACCCGGAGAACACCGTCTTCTCGATCAAGCGGTTCATGGGCCGCAAGTACGACGAAGTCAACGAAGAGATGAAGATGGTGCCGTACTCCGTCGTCCGCGCCAGCAACGGCGACGCGCGGGTCTCCGCGGGCGGCAAGGAGTACTCGCCGCCGGAGATCTCCGCGATGATCCTGCAGAAGCTGAAGCAGGCGGCGGAGGAGTACCTCGGCCAGACGGTCACGAAGGCCGTCATCACGGTCCCGGCGTATTTCAACGACGCGCAGCGGCAGGCGACGAAGGACGCCGGACAGATCGCCGGCCTCGAGGTCATGCGTATCGTCAACGAGCCGACGGCTGCCGCGCTCGCCTACGGCCTCGACAAGAAGAAGGATGAAACGATCGCCGTCTACGACTTCGGCGGCGGCACGTTCGACATCTCGATCCTGGAAGTCGGTGAGGGCGTCGTCGAGGTCAAGGCGACCAACGGCGACACGCACCTCGGTGGCGACAACCTCGATCAGCGCGTGATCGACTGGATCATCGCCGAGTTCAAGAAGCAGGAAGGCATCGATCTCGGCAAGGATCGGATGGCGCTGCAGCGGCTGAAGGAAGCGGCGGAAAAAGCGAAGATGGAGCTCTCCACGGTGATGGAGACCGACATCAACCTGCCGTTCATCACCGCCGATCAGACCGGGCCGAAGCACCTGCAGTTGAAGCTGACGCGGGCGAAGTTCGAGCAGCTGGTCGAGGATCTGCTGCAGAAGACCGTCGGTCCGACGCGGCAGGCGCTGTCGGACGCCGGCCTCGACGCGTCGAAGATCGACGAGGTCGTGCTCGTCGGCGGGTCGACGCGAATTCCGCGCGTGCAGGCGATCGTCAAGGAACTGTTCGGACGGGAGCCGCACAAGGGCGTCAACCCGGATGAAGTCGTCGCGGTCGGCGCCGCGATTCAGGCCGGCGTGCTCGCGGGCGAGGTCAAGGACCTGCTGCTCCTCGACGTGACGCCGCTGTCGCTCGGCATCGAGACGCTGGGCGGCGTGATGACGACGCTGATTCCGCGCAATACGACGATCCCGACGCGGAAGAGCGAGACGTTCTCGACGGCGGCCGACAACCAGACCAGCGTCGAAGTGCACGTGCTGCAGGGCGAGCGTCCGATGGCGCGCGACAACCGCACGCTCGGCCGGTTCCACCTGACCGGGCTGCCGCCGGCGCCTCGCGGCGTGCCGCAGATCGAGGTCACCTTCGACATCGACGCCAACGGCATCGTCAACGTGTCGGCCAAGGACATGGCGACGCACAAGGAACAGAAGATCACCATCACCGCGTCGAGCGGCCTCACGAAGGACGAAGTGGACAAGATGATGAAGGAGGCCGAGTCGCACGCCGAGGAGGATCGCAAGCGCAAGGAAGAGATCGAGACGCGCAACCAGGCGGACCAGGCGGCGTACGCGGCCGAGCGGATGCTGAAGGACGCCGGCGACAAGCTGTCGGCGGCGGACAAGGCACCCATCGAGTCCGCCATCGAGGACCTGAAGAAGGCGATCGAGCGCAACGACCTGGCGGAGATGAAGCGCGCGATGGAGGCGCTCACGTCCGCGCAGCACAAGGCCGCGGAAACGCTGTATCGCGCCTCGGCCGGTGCGGGAGCGGGCGGCGGTCAGCCTGGCGGCGGGCAGGCCGGTCCGGCGGGCGGCGGCGCGGCCGCGGGAGGCGGGCAGGGCGACGTCATTGATGCGGAAGTGGTGGAAGAAGAGAAGAAGTAGTCCGAGTAGTCCGAGTAGTCCGAGTGGGCCGAGTAGTCCGAGTGGGCCGAGTGGTTGATGGATTTTTACGAGGTTCTGGGACTCGAGCCGGGCGCCTCCAATGCAGACATCCGGCGCGCATATCGACGCCTGTCGCGGCGCTATCACCCGGGGATCAACCCGGGGGATCGCGCCGCGGAGGCGATGTTCCAGCGGATTTCCGAGGCGTATGAAACGCTGATCGACCCCGAGCGGCGGCGGCAGTACGACGCGGGGCAGCGCAGCGCGCCGTCGCACGAGGGGGGATCGTTCCAGTTCGCGGGCTTCGACTTCACCGCGGCCGCGCACGGCGCGCAGGCGGCCACGTTCAGCGAGCTGTTCGCCGAGGTGATGCAGCCGTCGCCGGGCGACAACGGCAAGGCGGAGGTCGGTGCCGACATTCACGCGTCGCTGACGGTCGCCTTCGCCGACGCCGTACGCGGCGTCGAGCGTCAGGTCGTGGTCACGCGGCAGGTGCCGTGCGGGGCATGCGAGGGGGCCGGCCGGGTGCGGACGCCGGAGGGCCGCTGCACGCATTGTCAAGGCACTGGGAACGTGCGCTGGGCGCGCGGGCACATGGTGTTCTCGAAGCCGTGCGCGGCGTGCGGCGGCACCGGCCGTCAGCGCGTGGCGCGCTGCGCCGTGTGTGGGGGTCACGGGCGGGCCGTCCGCAGTGAACCTGTTCCCGTCGGTGTGCCGCCTGGCGTGGTCGACGGCACGAGGCTCCGGATCGCCGGACGCGGCCATGCGGGACGACAGGGCGGCCGCACCGGCGACCTCTACGTCGAGGTGCTGGTGCAGCCCCATCCCGTGCTTCGGCGGGAAGGCAACGACCTCGTGATGACGGTTCCGGTGGCGGTTCACGAAGCCGTGCTCGGCGCGCGCGTGGATCTGCCGACGCTCGATGGCAATCTGAAGTTGCGGATCCCGCCGGGCACGCAGGCGGGGCAGCGGTTCCGCGTCAGCGGCCGCGGCGTGCCGGCGCCGCACGGCGCGCGTGGCGACCTGCTCGTCGAGGTCAAGCTGGTGCTGCCGCCGTTCGCCGACGAGCGATCGAAGGAGCTGATGCGCGAGTTCGGGCGGATCAACCATCGCGATGTGCGGGAAGAGCTGAGAGCGAGCATGACTGACGCGAGGTGACGGGCAGCAGCATGGCGAAGCGCAGTGGCGGCAAGGCGTACTACATGATCAGCGCGGTGGCGCAGAAGTACAACATCCACCCGCAGACGCTGCGCCTGTACGAGCGCGAGGGGCTGCTGAAGCCGTCGCGCACCGAAGGGAACACCCGCCTCTACTCGGAAGAGGATCTCGAACAGCTCGAAACGATTCTGTCATTGACCCGGGATCTCGGCGTCAATCTCGCCGGCGTCGAGATCATCCTCAACATGCGCCGCAAGATCGAAGCGATGCAGCGCGAGGTCAATGAGTTCATGGACTACGTCAAGCGCGAGCTGTCGCGCGGCATCGGCGACTGGGAGCAGCGTCTCAGCACCGCGCTGGTGAAATCGTCGCCCACCGACCTCGTCCGCGCGCAGCCGCACGTCGAAGCGATCACCGATTCGGAACACGACGAACCGCGCAAGAAAGCCTGAAGATCGACTGCGGATTGCGGATCGTCGATTGCGGATTGTGATTGGGTGATTGACGATTGGTGATTGGATTGTCGATTGAGGATTGGTGATTGGATTGTCGATTGAGGATTGGTGATTGGTGACTGCATTGCCGGTTGAGGATTGGGGATTGCATTGTCGGTTGATGATTGGTGGGTTCCGGTTTAAAATCATCGCTCCCGCCAATGGCCTGCGAGATCTGCGACAACACTGGGTGGAAGCGCGTTGAAATCGACGGCGTGCAGCGCGTCGAGCGATGCGATTGCTGGCGCGATTCTCAGACGAACCGCCTTCTCGAAGAAGCGCGCATCCCGCCGCGCTATCGAAAATGCGATCTCGAGAAGTTCCAGACGTATCCGAACGAAAAACTGATCGCCGCCGTGGCAGCAGCGCGGCGTGTCGCTAACGACTTTGACCGCGCGACCAAAGGCCTGTGCTTCATCGGGCCGCCTGGAATTGGCAAAACCCATCTCGCGGTGGCGATCCTGCGCCAGGTGATCCAGACGCAGGGTGCTCGCGGCCTGTTTTACGACACGCGTGACCTGCTGCGCGTCATCAGGAGCACGTACAACCCGCTCGTGCGCACCGCCGAGATGGATGTTCTGCGCCCGGTCATGGAGGCGGACCTGCTCGTCCTAGACGATCTGGGCTCCGAAAAGACCTCCGAGTGGGTCGAAGAGACGATGAATCTCATCGTCAACACCCGGTACAACGAACGACGGAAGACGATCTTCACATCGAACTACCTGGACACGCCCGATGAAGCCAGCGACGAGCAGATGCTCGACGCGCTCAGGGATCAGGCGAGAGGGCAGACGTTCGAGGCCCTGAAGGACCCGACACTGAAGGAGCGAATCGGATTCAGAATTCACTCTCGACTGCACGAGATGTGCGATTTCGTGGAGTTCGACGGTGCCGACTATCGGCACCTGCCGAAGAATGGTGGGCCTGATGACCTCGTCATCCTCTGGAAGCGCACGCGAGGGACCACCGCTCGTCGCGGACTCCCGAATCGCGCCAAAGGTCCGGTCCGATCTCAGCTCAAGAGTTCTCTCAAGCGAGAACTCGGCTGGCCGGGAGGCAAAGCCGCCACGTAATCGCCAATCGTCAATCAAATCGTCAATCGCCAATAGAATCGCCAATCCGCCAATCGCCAATAGAAATCCACAATCGAGCAATCGCCAATCGAGATCCACAATCGAGCAATCGCCAATCGAAATCCACAATCGAACAATCGGCAATCGCATTCCGCAATCGACGATCCGCAATCCGCAATCGATGTTAGGCCTCTACCTCCATATTCCTTTCTGCTCGTCGATCTGCAGCTACTGCAACTTCAATCGCGGCCTGTTCGAGGCCGGGCTGAAGGACCGGTACGTCGCGGCGCTCGAGCAGGAGATCCGTCGCACCGGACGCGGCGAGCCGGCCGACACGATGTACTTCGGCGGCGGCACGCCGTCGCTGCTGGATCCTGCGGAGATCGCGCGGATCGTGACGGCCTGTCGCGAGGCATTCGACGTGTCGCTCGACGCCGAGATCACGCTCGAAACGAATCCGGAGACATCGTCGCCTGCCCGTATGGAACAGTTCCGCGCCGCCGGTGTCAATCGCATCAGCTACGGCGTGCAGTCGTTCCGCGAGGCCGAGCTGCGCCGGCTCGGACGAGTGCACACGGTCGATCGCGCGCGGATCGCGGTGGACGAGGCGCGCGGCGCCGGGTTCGACAACATCAGCCTGGACCTGATGATGTGGCTGCCGCAGCAGACGCGCGACGACTGGCGTGAGAGCGTCGAGGCGTTAATCGACGTCGATCCCGAGCACGCCTCGCTGTACCTGCTGGAGCTCTATCCCAACGCGCCACTGAAAGAGGAGATGGCGCGTTCGGGCTGGTCGCTCGCGCCGGATGAGGACGCGGCGGAGATGTATCTCTGGAGCCTCGATCGGCTCGAGCGCGCCGGGTACCGGCAGTACGAGATCTCGAACGTCGCCCGGGGCGGCAACCTGTCGCGGCACAACCTCAAATACTGGACCGACGGCCAGTGGCTCGGATTCGGCTGCGGCGCGCACTCGACGCGCGATGGCGCGCGCTGGAAGAACGTGTCGGGAACGGAGGATTACATCGCGCGGATCGCGTCCGGGGCGGCCGCCGCATGCGAGCGGCGCGAGCTCAGCACGTCCGAACGGCTCGGGGAGGCGCTCTTCACCGGCCTTCGGCTCGTCTCCGGCGTCAATATGGATATCCTCGACCAGCGGTACGGGGTCGACGTGTGGGCTCGCTACGGCGAGGCGCTGCGGCCGTTCATGGCCGGAGGTCAGCTTGTCCGCGACGGACAGGTGCTGCGGCTGACGCGAGACGGGATGCTCGTCGCCAACGAGGTTATGGAAGTATTCGTATAGGTTTTCACTGGCACATACTAGGCGGGCCTTGACGGGGTACGGTAAAGTCTACCCTTTCAGTAGCTCGTCCAAGGAGGAGTTCGAATGCGTCGTTCCTTCGTGATTACGTCGTTGGCCTGTGCGCTGGCGCTGGCGCCGGCCGTTCTTTTCGCCCAGAATCCGCCGGTGCAGCAGCAGCCGCCCGCGACGCAACAGCCGGCCGCGGCGGACAAGCCGGCCGCGCCGAAGGTGGCGTTCGACACCCCCGCGGGCATGCTGCTGGTGCAGATCAAGCCCGATCAGACGGCGGCGTTCGAGGAGATGGTTGGGAAGCTGAAAGCGGGCCTCGCCAAGACCGAGGACGCGACGATCAAGCAGCAGGCCGGCGGCTGGAAGGTCTACAAGGCCAGCGAATCGCAGGGCAACGTGCTGTACGTGATCTTCGTCGATCCTGCGGTCAAGGCGTCGGAATACGACCTCTTCGGCATGTTGCAGAAGGTGATGACGCCCGACGAGCTGCGCGATCCAAAAGCCGGCGAAATGTGGAAGAAGTTCTCGGACGCGTTTGCCGCCGGCTACAACAAGCTGAGTCTCACGCCCGTCGGCGGAGCCTAAACCACAAGGGGGTCAGGTCTTGAATTATCAGTTTTTTCGACGCCTTATTGCTGTCGAAAGAAGTGATAATTCAAGACCTGACCCCCTCCGGATCGCGATCGCCCTCGTTGTGACAACGTGCTCGATCGCGCCGGCCGCGCAGACCCCCGCACAACCCGCGCCACCACCGGTCACCGGCCCATTCGTGAAGGTGCCGCCGCTGGTCTTTTCCACGGCAGCCGGCATGGTCTTGACCCCAGTCCTCACGTCGCAGACCGGCGTCTACGAGGAGGTCATGGGCAAGGTTCGCGAGATCCTGGCGCAGAGCAAAGATCCGATTCGCCAGCAGCAAGCGGCCGGTTGGAAGCTGTACAAGGCCACCGAGCCGTACAACACGCACGTGCTGTATGTCTCCGTCATGGATCCCGCGGTCCCGGCCGCGACCTACAGCGTGTTCGATCTGTTGAAGGAAAGCCTGGGCGACATGCCCGCGCGGGAGCTGTTCGAAAAATTCCGCGCCGCGCACCCGGCGCCGCAGCACGTCCTGAACCTCACGACGATCCCGGTCCCCGCGCCTGAACCTCCGAAGGAACCCGTAAAGTAGGGCGGATCTTCAGATCCGCCGTCCACCGGTCGCCACGTCAGAATTTCAGGTTCAATCCGGCGTAGAAGCGTTGCGGCTTCGAATGCCGCGGCGTGCCGCGCAGCGTGAACACACGATAATCGAGCCGCAGACGAATCGGTCCGAGCAGCGTGATCTTCGCGCCGCCGCCGACGTTGACGCCGAAGTTCGTCTCCGACTCCGTGCCCAGCCGCTCCCGATACGCGCCGCCACCCATCGTCCCGTAGAACTGCACGCCGCCGAGCGGCAGCGTCTGCACGAGGCCGTTGGCCATGAACGTCCGCAGCGAGGGCGCGTTGTCGAGGACGTCCTCGGAGGTGTCCGCGTATTCCAGCTCGAAGCCGACGATGAGCAGGCCGGCGCCGCCGGCGACGCCCTTCACGGCGCGGTTCGTCGGCGTGATGTTCGTGCCGATGAACGCCGTCAGGTCTGCTGCTGCCGG
The DNA here is from genome assembly GCA_048594885.1 of Vicinamibacterales bacterium. Taxonomy (GTDB): domain Bacteria; phylum Acidobacteriota; class Vicinamibacteria; order Vicinamibacterales; family 2-12-FULL-66-21; genus JBMDXB01. The sequence continues at coordinate 14,303 of JBMDXB010000097.1, read as the reverse complement.
AGCCGGAAAGAGCAGCAGCAGGAGCAAGGGGTAAAGGGTCACGGGTAAGGGGCAAAGGGTAAAGGGCGTGCGACGCTTCATCCGCTCAGCATACCCTTTACCCTTTACTCTTTACCCTTTACTCTTGCTCTGTGGATTTCCGTCTCACAGAAGAGCAGGAACTTCTGCGCCGAACCGTGCGCGAGTTCGCCGAAGCGGAGATTCGCCCCCACGTCATGGAGTGGGACGAAGCGCAGCACTTTCCAGTGGATCTGCTGCCGAAGCTCGCCGCCCTCGGCCTGATGGGGATCCAGTTTCCGGAGGAGTACGGCGGCGCCGGGAGGAGCGCGGTCGACTACTGCATCTGCATCGAGGAGCTGGCGCGCGTCTGCCCCGCCATTGGCCTCTCGGTGGCCGCGCACAACGGCCTCTGCACCTCCCACATCGCCATGTTCGGGAGCGACGAGCAGAAGCAGCGCTATCTGCCGCGCCTGGCGACGGGCGAAGTGCTCGGCGCGTGGGGGTTGACCGAGGCGGGCGCGGGCAGCGACGCCGCCGGCATGCGGACGACGGCGGCGAAACAGGGGGATCACTGGGTGGTGAACGGCGCGAAGACGTTCATCACGCACGGCCGCATCGGCGGCGTCATGGTCGTCATCGCGGTCACCGATCGGGCGAAGGGGCATCGCGGCATCTCCGCTTTCATCGTCGAGCAGGGCACGCCGGGCATGAGCCCCGGAAAGAAAGAGAACAAGCTCGGGATGCGCGCCAGCGACACGAGCGAGGTGATCTTCCAGGACTGCCGCGTGCCGCCGTCGCAGCTCCTCGGCGAAGAGGGGCAGGGGTTCATCAACACGCTGCAGGTGCTCGACGCCGGCCGGATCGGCATCGCGGCGCTTGCCGTCGGCCTCGCGCAGGGCGCCTACGAGGCGGCGCGCGGCTACGCGCTCGAGCGGCGTCAGTTCGGTCAGCCGATCGCCGGCTTTCAGGCGATCCAGTGGAAGCTCGCGGATCACGCGACGCGCATCGAGGCCGCGCGCCTGCTCACCTACCGCGCTGCCTATCTGAAGGATCGCGGCAAGCGGGTGACGAAAGAGTCGGCGATGGCCAAGCTCTTTGCCAGCGAGGCGGCGGTCGCCGCGGCCGACGACTGCGTCCAGATCCACGGCGGCTACGGTTTCGTGAAGGATTACCCGGCCGAGAAATACTTCCGAGACGTGAAGCTGGTCACCATCGGCGAGGGCACGAGCGAGATTCAGCGGCTCGTGATCGCCCGGCAACTGCTCGGACAGTGACCGGAACGACGCTCGTCGACCGGCTGCTCGGCGGCGACGCGCGAGCGATCGCGCGCGCCATCTCGCTCATCGAGGACGAGGCGGCTGCGGCCCCGGCTCTCATCAAGCAGGTGTTCGGCAACACGGGACGCGCGTATCTCGTCGGCGTGACCGGTCCGCCGGGCGCGGGCAAGAGCACGCTCGTCGATCGTCTGATCGCGACGATCCGTTCGAGCGGCCGGTCTGTCGGCGTCATCGCCGTCGACCCGACGAGCCCCTACAGCGGCGGCGCAATCCTGGGCGATCGCGTGCGGATGCAGGCGCACGCCGGGGACGCCGGCGTGTTCATCCGCAGCATGGCGACGCGTGGGCATCTCGGCGGCCTGGCGCGCGCCACGAGCGAGGTCGCGCTCGTCCTCGACGCCGCCGGCAAAGACGTCGTGCTCATCGAAACCGTCGGTGTCGGTCAGGACGAAGTCGACATCGTCCGCACCGCGGACGTGTCGATTGTCACGATCGTGCCGGGCAGCGGCGACGAGGTGCAGGCGCTGAAGGCCGGCATCATGGAGATTGCCGACATCTTCGTCGTCAACAAGGCGGATCGCGAAGGCGCGGACCGGACCGTGGCCTCGATCGAAGCGATGCTGTCGCTGCAGACCTTTGCTGAAGGAGACTGGCGCCCGCCGATCGTGAAGACGGAAGCGACCACCGGCAAAGGCGTCGCGGAGCTGATGGACACGATCGAACGATTCCGCGTGCACACCGCGGCGAGCCAGGGCAGTCGCCGTCGCGCGCGGGCCGAATGGCGTGTGCGCGAGCTGCTCGGCCAACGATTCCTCGCCCACGTCGAGCGCCAGGTGCTCGCGCCGGGCGAGTTCGACAGCACGCTCGACCGGATCGCCGCGCGCGAGCTCGATCCGTACACCGCCGTCGACGCCATCCTGTCGCGCGCGCTCAAAGGATCCGCATCATGAAAGCCGTGCTCGATCACATCGGCATCGCCGTGTCGAATCTCGACGAGGCGCTGGCGTTCTATCGCGACGCGCTGGGGCTGGAGATCGACGCGCCCGAGGAGGTCGCGTCACAGCGCGTGCGCGCGCATTTCGTCCCGGTCGGAGAATCCGCCCTCGAGCTCCTCGAAGCGACGGCTGGGGACTCGCCGATTGCGAAATACGTCGCCAGGCGAGGGCCGGGGCTGCACCACATTACGCTGCGCGTCGACGACATCGACGCGGCCCTTGCGCGGCTCAAGGCGCGCGGTGTGCGTCTCATTGACGAGACCGCCCGTCCCGGCGCCCACGGCTCGCGGGTCGCGTTCATCCACCCGTCGAGCGCTCACGGCGTGCTCGTGGAATTGAAGCAGGCGGAATGCTGAATGCTGAATGCCGAATGCTGAATGAATGTTGAATGCCAAATGTCGATTGATTTATTCTTTCTCCTCCGTTCCCTCTTTTCAGCATTTGGCATTTAGCATTCAGCATTACCATGAGCATCAGCATCGGGATCATCGGCGGCAGTGGTTTGTACGACATGGCGGAGCTCACGGATCGTGAGGAGCGCCAGATCGACACGCCGTTCGGCCCGCCGTCGGCGCCGTACGTGATCGGCACGCTGCGCGGCAAGCGCGTGGCCTTCCTCGCCCGTCACGGGCACGGCCATCGGCTGCTTCCCTCGGAGCTGAACTTCCGCGCGAACATCTTCGGGTTCAAGACCCTCGGCGTCGAATACATCCTCTCGGCCTCCGCGGTCGGCAGCCTCAAGGCGGAGTACAAGCCGCTCGATCTGATGATTCCGGATCAGTTCTTCGATCGCACGAAAGGCCGCATCTCGACGTTCTTCGGCCGCGGCCTCGCCGTCCACGTCGGGTTCGCGCATCCGTTCTGCGCCCGTTTGAGCGACGTCGCTTACGACGCCGGCCGCGAGGCGGGCGCGACGGTGCACAAGGGCGGCACCTACGTCTGCATGGAAGGCCCGCAGTTCTCGACGCTCGCCGAGTCGAAGCTCTATCGCGCCTGGGGCATGGACATCATCGGCATGACCAACCTCCAGGAGGCGAAGCTCGCGCGCGAAGCCGAGATCTGCTATTGCACGATTGCGCTCATCACCGATTACGACTGCTGGCATCCGGATCACGACCACGTCACCGTCGACATGGTGGTCGCGACGCTGCTCCAGAACGCGCGGACGGCGCAGCAGGTGATCGCCGCCGCCGTCGCGCGGCTGCCGTTCGAGCGGACGTGCGACTGCGCGAGCGCGCTGAAGAACGCCATCATCACGCGACCCGGGGCGGTTCCCGCGGACGTCAAACGCGAGCTGGCGCCGCTCGTCGGCAAGTACCTCTCATGAACATCATCGTCACCGGTTCGATCGCCTTCGACTACCTCATGTCGTTTCCGGGAAAGTTCACCGAGCACTTCCTGCCCGAGCACATGGCGCGTGTCAGCCTCAGCTTCCTCGTGGATTCGATGGACAAGCGCCGCGGCGGGTGCGCGCCCAACATCGCCTACACGCTGGCGTTGCTCGGCGAGCGGCCGAAGCTGATGGCGACCGCCGGACAGGACTTCAGCGATTACCGGCGCTGGCTCGACGCCGCCGGTGTCGACACGTCGCTCGTCCGGGAGATCGAGGGCAAGTTCACCGCGTCGTTTTTCTGCAGCACCGACGCCGACAGCAATCAGATCGCGTCGTTCTATACCGGCGCGATGGCCAACGCCGGGGAGCTGTCGTTCCGGACGGCGGGCGACTGCGGTCTCGCGATCATCTCGCCGAACGATCCCGGCGCGATGCTGCAGTACGCGGAAGAGTGCCGCGCGCTCGAGATCCCCTACATCTGGGATCCGGGCCAGCAGTGCGCGCGGATGTCGGGCGAAGAGCTGCGCGACGGTGTGGTCGGCGCCGCCATCGTCATCTGCAACGACTACGAGTTCGAGCTCATTCGTCAAAAGACGGGTTTCGACGACGTGTCGATCCTCGAGCACGCGCGCGCGCTCGTCATTACCCGCGGCGAGGGTGGATGCTCGATATACGCGGGCGCCGACAGACTGGACATCCCGGCCGTACCCCCGCATCGCATCGAGGATCCGACCGGTGTCGGCGACGCCTTCCGCGGCGGCTTCATGAAAGGGCTTGCCGTGGGAGCCGACTACGGCACGTGCGCGCAGCTCGGAAGCGTGGCGGCGACTTACGCGCTGGAGCACCTCGGGGGCCAGAGCCACGCCTACTCGTGGGACGAGTTTGCCGAGCGCTATGAAATGCACTTCGGCAGAGTCGCCCTCGGGTAATTCTTTCCATTCCCACAGTAGCAGGTTGCTCATCACGGCGCCCGCAGCGCGCGCGCGCCTACGCGCGTTTGTTCGAACATCTTCAACGGGTTGCCGCGCTAGTCCTTCGGAACGCGACTTGCACAACACGACGACGGACGAGGAGGTTGGTCGTGAGGTGCCTGGCCGTTCTACCTATCCTGCTGCTGCTGGTGATTCCCAACGCGCGGGCGCAGGAGCCCGCGATTTCCCCGGTGCCGCAGCTCCAGGGTAGCGCAGCCCCTCCCCAGGCACCTGCCGCCCCGACCGTCTTCCGCAGCGGCGCCAGCGTCGTCGCGCTCAACGTGACGGTCACGGACCAGGACAAGCGGCTCGTGACCGGTCTGCACGTCGGCGATTTCGCGGTCTACGAGGATGGGATTCAGCAGCGCGTGCAGTTCTTCGAAGCCGCGGACGTGCCGATCGATCTGATCCTGCTCATCGACACCAGCTCCAGCATGCGCGACAAGATGGACGTGGTGCACGAGGCGGCGCTCGGCTTCCTGAAGACGCTCCGCGCCGGCGATCGCGGGGCCGTCGTCACCTTCAGCGACAACGTCAACATTGCGCAGACGCTCACCGACGACCGTGCGGCGCTCGAGGACGCGGTGCGTCGCACGACGGCGCATGGCGCAACGGCGCTGCACAACGCGCTCTACGTGTCGCTGAAGCAGTTCGGGCGCGCCGCGCAGCAGGGGCCCGACGTCCGCCGCCAGGCGATCGCCGTGCTCTCCGATGGCGAGGATACGTCGAGTCTCATCAGCTTCGACGATGTGCTGGCAATGGCGCGGAAGACGGGCGTGAGCATCTATACGATCCGGCTGCAGTCCGACCTGGCGGCGATGCGCGCGGTGGCCGACAAGCCCTCACGGTACTTTTCGGAGGCGGCGTATTCGATGAAGACGCTCGCGATGGAGACGGGTGGTCAGTCGTTCTTCCCGGACGTCGTCACGGATCTCAAGAAGGTGTACGGGGCCATCGCGAACGAGCTCTCCGCGCAGTATTCCATCGGCTATTCACCGACGAACCCGCGTCGCGACGGCCGGTTCCGCCGCATCATCGTCCGCATCCTGACGAACCCGGCGCTCCGTCCGCGGGCGCGTTCGGGTTACACGACCGACGCCGATCGCTCCGCGGCTAACTTGCCGCAGAAATAGTCAATAGTGAATGGTGAATGGTGAGTGGTGATTCGCCATTCACGATTGACCATTCACGATTACAATCGTGGGATGCGCCGCGCGCTTCCCGCGCTTCTGATCGGTTCGTCTCTTCTCTGGATGGCGCTGCTCCTGGCAGCGCCGATCGCGCTTCGTGCCGGCGAGCCGTGGTCTACGCTGGCGGCGGCCTCCACCTACAGCATCGGCGCGCGGGTGTGCCATCAACGTCCAGAACGTTCGTTTCATGTCGCGGGCCGTCAGCTTCCGGTCTGCGCACGCTGCTTCGGTCTGTACGCCTCTGGCGCGTTCGGCGGCGTGATGGCGCTCGGGTGGAAGCGGCGCGGCGCGCTTGGTGAGGCGCGGGTCGCCCGTCTGGTCTTCGGCGTTGCGGCGGTGCCGACGATTGCGAGCGTCGCCCTCGAGTGGGCCGGCCTGTGGCATCCGGGAAATCTGACGCGGGCGATCGCGGCGGCGCCGCTCGGCGCGGCTGCCGGCTGGACGTTCCTGCGCATGCTCGCGGACGAAACGCACCACCAGCCTGCGCTATCATGCCAGACGAAATGACCACGAAGTCGCAGGCGGCCGACCGCGCCCGGGTGGTGTCCGAGCCAGGTGTGCTGGTGCTCCTGTGCGCCGCCGCCTGGCTGATCCCGGGCGCGGGACATTTCTGGCTGGGACGCCGGCAGAAGGCGATCGTCTTCTTCCTCGCGCTGACCGTCATGTTCGTGCTCGGGCTGCAGCTCGAAGGCCGGATCTTCCCGTTTGAGCTGTCCGAGCCGCTGGTGTTTCTCGAGGCGATCGCGAATGCCGGCATGGGCGGGCTGTGGCTCACGGCGCGGATGCTGGGCGAGGGCGCCGGCGAGGTGACGGCCGTGACCTACGAGTACGGCAACACGTTTCTCATCGTCGCGGGCCTGCTCAACTTCCTCATCGTCCTCGACGCCTACGACATCGCAGCAGGACGGAAATGACAAGTCATTTTCTTCTGCTTGTCCTGTTTTCATTCCTGGTCTCGCTCGTCTTTGCGGTGCTGCTGAAGGACGACCCGCGGCAGCAGGCGCGAACCGGCGCGATGATGTTCGGCAGCTTCGTCGCCGCGGCGTTCGTGCTCGGCTGGATCATGCGAGCATTTCCTCTCTGAAAGGTGCCGGCGTGCAGAACGTAACGCTGCCTGAGAATCTGGAGAACCTGCTGGTCGACCGCGACGGCGCGGTGACGACCATCACGGTGAACAGGCCGAAGGTCCTCAACGCGCTCAACTCGGAGACGCTCGACGAGCTGCGCCGGACGATCCTGGCGCTGAAGCACGACGACTCGGTGCGCGTGGTCATCATCACCGGCGCCGGTGAGAAATCGTTCATTGCGGGCGCCGACATCAACGAGCTCGCGACGCAGTCGCCGATCGGCGGCCGCGACCACGCGATGCGCGGGCAGCACGTGCTCGACCTGATCGAGAACCTGGGCAAGCCGGTCATCGCGGCCATCAATGGATTCGCCCTCGGGGGCGGCTGCGAGCTGGCGATGGCGTGTACGCTGCGGATCGCGGCGGACACGGCCAGGCTCGGCCAGCCGGAGATCAACCTGGGATTGATCCCGGGATATGCGGGAACGCAGCGGCTCTCGCGCCTCGTCGGGCGTGGCCGCGCGCTGGAACTGATGCTGACCGGCGACGCGATTCCCGCCCAGGAGGCGCATCGGATTGGGCTCGTCAACCGCGTCGTGCCGGCCGCGGAGTTGATGGGCGAGGTGAGGACGTTTGCCGCCGCCCTCGCGTCGAAGGCGCCGGTCGCCGCGCGCTGCATCATCGAGGCGGTCAACAAGGGCCTGCAGATGGCCTTCGCGGACGCACAGGTGTTCGAGGCGACGCTGTTCGGCCTGATCGCGACGACCGAGGACATGCGCGAGGGCACGGCGGCGTTTCTCGAGAAGCGCAAGGCCGATTTCAAAGGCCGATGAAGTCCGCCGGCGCGCCTGACGTTCTTCCCAACGCGGCGGGATACCGCTTCAGCCTCATCGTCTCGCGCTTCAACGACGCGGTCACGCTGGCGCTGCGCGACGGCGCGCGGGCGGCGCTGCGCGAAGCGGGCGTCGCCGACGCGGACGTCGAAGAAACGCTGGTGCCGGGCGCGTTCGAGCTGCCGCAGGCGGCCGGCTGCGCCGCCGAGAGCGGACGGATCGACGCCGTGATCTGTCTGGGGTGCGTCATCCGCGGTGAAACGCCGCACTTCGAGTACATCAGCTCCGCCGTCGCGCAGGGTCTCATGCAGTCGGCGTGCACGACGGGCATTCCGATGGCGTTTGGCGTGCTGACCACCGACACGTTCGAGCAGGCGCAGGCGCGTTCGGGTGCCGGGCGGGACAACAAGGGGTGGGAGGCGGCGGCGGCAGCGATCGAGATGGCTGTCCTGTTCCGCCGGCTGCGCGCGCGATGACCCGCGGTGAGACGTCGACGAGACGCCGCGCCCGCGAGGCGGCGCTGCAGATGCTCTACCAGTGGGAGATCGGCCGTGCCAGCGCGCACGAGGCGATCGCCACCTACTGGCCGTCGCGTGAGCCGGAGGAGCAGCTCGGCGAACCGCACCAGCAGTTCGCCAACGACCTGGTGCGAGGCACCATCGCGCGCGTCGCGGAGATCGACAAAATCCTCGCCGTCCACGCGCGAAACTGGCGCGTCGAGCGGATGGCGGTACTCGATCGCCTCGTCCTGCGGCTGGGCGTCTACGAGCTGCTCGCCGTCCCCGACACGCCGGCGCTCGTCGTCATCAACGAAGCCATCGAGCTGGCGCGCGCCTACAGCGGGGAAGAGGCCGCCGGGTTCGTCAACGGCATCCTCGACGCCGTCCGAAAGGATCTTGGAAGGACCGAATGACGGAGGAATCACGCGAGTCCGATCTGCTGCGGCAGCGCCGGGCCAATTTCGAGGAGCTCCTCTCGCTCGGCGTCGAGCCGTACCCGGTCAGGTTCGATCGTGCCGACACCGTCAGCGAGCTGGTCGCCGCGCACGGCGCCAGGACGAGCGCGGAGCTCGAGTCGCCACGGGTCGAGACCACCACCGCCGGCCGCGTGCTGGCGATTCGCAGCTTCGGCAAGGCGAACTTTCTGGCGATTTCCGACGGCAAGGAGAAGATCCAGATTTACGTGCGACAGGATTCGCTCTCCGAGCGCGACTTCCGCATCTTCAAGCTGCTCGACTTCGGTGATTTCGTCGGCGTCGAGGGGCACCTGTTCCGGACGAAGACGAACGAGCTGACGATCTGGGCGCGCCGCCTCGAATTCCTCGCCAAGTGCTTCATTCCGCTGCCGGAGAAGTGGCACGGGCTGCACGACATCGAGACGCGCTACCGCCAGCGCTACCTCGACCTGATCGTCAATCCCGACTCGCGCCGCGTGTTCGAGGTTCGCAGTCGCGTGCTCGCGTCGATCCGGACGTTCCTCAACGCGCGCGGCTACCTCGAGGTCGAGACGCCGATGATGCAGCCGATAGCCGGCGGCGCCCTCGCGCGCCCCTTCGTGACGCATCACAATGCGCTCGACATGCAGCTCTTCATGCGGGTCGCGCCGGAGCTCTACCTCAAGCGGCTCGTCGTCGGCGGCATCGAACGGGTTTACGAGATCAACCGTAACTTCAGGAATGAGGGCATTTCGACCCAGCACAATCCCGAATTCACGATGCTGGAGTTCTATCAGGCCTACAGCGACTACCAGGCGCTGATGGCCATGACTGAGGAGATGCTGTCGACGGTGGCGCGCGAGGCGATCGGGACCGAGCAGATCAGGTTTGGCGATCACGACATCTCGCTCGCGCCGCCGTACCGGCGCGTGTCGCTTCGCGATGGCGCTGCCGCCGCGGCCTCCGAGCGCCTGGGCGAAACGGTATCGGCGGACGATCTGCGTGATCGCGCGAAGGCAGCCGGCATCGCGCGGCGCCTTCGACTCGAGCTCCAGCCCGGGTGTGGCGCGGGCAAGATCGCGACGGAGATCTTCGAGCGGCTCACCGAGGACTCGCTGGTGCAGCCGACGTTCGTCTTCGACTTTCCGACCGAGGTGTCGCCGCTCTCGAAGCAGAAGCCGGGGGATCTCGACACTGTCGAGCGCTTCGAACTGTACGTCGGCGGCTTCGAGGTGGCCAACGCCTTCAGCGAGCTGAACGATCCGGCCGAGCAGCGCCGCCGCTTCGAGAAGCAGCTCGAAGGGCGCGCGGCCGGCGATCTCGAGGCGCATGCCATGGACGAGGACTACATCCGCGCCCTCGAGTACGGCCTACCGCCGACCGGCGGCGAAGGCGTCGGCATCGACCGCCTCGTGATGCTGCTGACCAACAGCCCGTCGATCCGCGACGTCATCCTCTTCCCGCTGATGAGACCGAGATAGTCAATGCTGAATGCCGAATGCCGAATGCTGAAAATGTCGAATGCCGAATGGAACGGCCTCGTTCAACATTTCCACATTCCGCATTTTCAGCATTCAGCATTTGGCATTCAGCATTGACATGGATCTCTCATTTGAGCTGTTTGTCGCTCTGAGGTACCTACTCGCGAGACGGAAGCAGGCGTTCATCTCGCTCATCTCCTTCATCTCGACGCTCGGCGTCGCCGTCGGCGTCATGGCGCTGCTCGTCGCGCTGGCGTTGATGACCGGCCTCCAGGGCGAGCTGCGCGATCGCATCGTCGGATCGGCGGCGCAGGTCTACGTCTACAAGATCGGCGGCATGACGAACGTCGATGAGGAGCTGCAGCGGCTGCGCGACATGCCTCGCGTGACCGGCGCCGCCCCCGTCGTCCTCGGCAAGGCGCTCATCACGAGCAGCGCCGGCAACGAGCAGTTCATCGAGCTCAAGGGCATCGTCATCGAGCAGGAGCGCACCGTGACGCGGCTCGAGCAGTCGATGCAAGCGGGCAGCTTCGATGCGCTCGCGCAGCCGGTCACCGAGGGGCCCGACCGCATCCTGATCGGACGGGATCTGGCGACGGCGCTCGGCGTCTCGGTCGGCGACACCGTCCGCCTGATCACGCCGCAGGGCACGCTGACGCCGTTCGGCGCCGTGTACCGGCCACGGCTGTTCACGATCGAGGGCATCTTCAGCCTCGGCCTGTTCGAGTTCGACCGGAACTACGGCTTCGTCCGGCTCGACGTGGCCAAGCGGATCCTTGGCGACGAGGCGCCCGCGTTCATCGAGCTGCGCGTTGACGACATGTACGCGGCGCCCGCCGTCGCCGATGCCATCGGCGAAAAGCTCGGACCCGAGTACATGGCGCAGGACTGGGCCGACATGAACAGCGCGCTGTTCTCGGCGCTGTGGATCGAGAAGATCGCCATCTCGATCGCGATCGGGCTCATCGTGCTCGTGGCGGCGTTGCAGATCATCGCATCGCTCGTGCTGCTGGTGATGGAGAAGAGCCGCGACATCGCCATCCTGAAGACGATGGGGAGTCCGGCCAAGAGCATTCATCGGATCTTCATGCTCCAGGGGCTGATCATCGGGATCGTCGGCACTGCGGCGGGGGCGATCCTGGGCGGGCTGCTGATCTACGTGCTCGATCGCTACAAGCTGATTCGCGTGCCGATTGACGTCTACCAGATCTCCTACGTACCGTTCGTGCTGCAGCCGCTCGACTTCCTCGTCGTCATCGTCGCCGCCGTGCTGATCTGCTTCGTGGCGACGATCTATCCATCGCGGCAGGCGGCGAAGCTCGACCCCGCGCAGGCGCTGAGGTACCAGTGAGTAGACGTCTGGACGCGCTGACGGCTGCTACGCTTTCAACACGACGTGACGACGCCGCGACGACACGACGTCAATTCTTCAAGAAAAGAGTGTCGTGCCGTCGTGCCGTCGTGTCGTCGTGTCGGGGCGTAGCCCTGCCGTCGACGCGGGCGGTGGAGTAATCCGGTGGCCTTCATCGAAGTCCGCGCCCTGACGAAAAGCTACGCCGTCGGCACGACGCGGCTGACCGTGCTGCGGGAGCTGGACGTGTCGGTCGAGCGCGGCGAGATGGTCGCGATCGTCGGCGCGTCAGGCGTGGGCAAGAGCACGCTGCTGCACGTGCTCGGCGGGCTCGACTCGATCGACTCCGGCACCGTGCGGATCGGCGACGTCGATCTCGCGCAGCTTCCCGACGCAGAGCTCGTCGCGTTCCGCAACCGTCACGTCGGCTTCGTCTTTCAGTTCCATCATCTGCTGCCGGAGTTCACGGCGCTCGAGAACGGCGAGATGCCGATGCGCATCGCCCGCATGCCTGCCGACGAACGCCGGCGCCGCGCGCGGACGCTCCTCGAGCGGGTCGGATTGGGAGAGCGCCTCGAGCACAAGCCGGGCATGCTGTCAGGCGGGGAGCAGCAGCGCGTCGCGATCGCGCGGGCGCTCGTGATGCAGCCGGCGGTGCTGCTCGCCGACGAGCCGACCGGCGATCTCGACGAGCACACCGCGGAGACGCTGCATCACCTGCTGCGCGAGATGCACCGCGAGCACGGGCTGACGTCGATCATCGCGACGCACAACCCGAAGCTCGCGGCGGCGTGCGATCGCGTGCTGCGGCTCGAAGAAGGAAGGCTGCGCCCCGCTACTGCACCGTGAACGGAGCGGTCGCCACGACGGTGTCCCACATGATGGCGAGCTTGCCGCCCTTTGCGGTCATGTCGACGAACGACCACGTGAGCTGATCGACGGAGAACGGCAGCTTGCCGACGGTCATCGCGACGCGCGCGACGTCCTTGTCAGGCTTGTAGTTGTAGGCCCCCCACAGTGTGTCGGGCGTCTGATCGCTGCCCGTCTTCTTCGCGCCGTAGGACGAGACGACCAGCGTCCAGTCCTTCTCCGACTTCAGATCGATGAACAGGCTGTATTCGCCGGCCGGTACCGTCTTGTCGCCGATCTGCAACGGCACTTCCGTGTTCAGACGCGTCGAGACATTCGCGCCGGCGCGCCAGATCGGGGCGCCGGCGTAGACCGTCTTGCCGAAGTCGGCGCCGGTTCCGAACACAGTGCGCTGACGGAGGATCGGCCGCCCGTAGGAAATCTCGATCCACTTGCCGCCTTCATAGCGCTCGCGTCCTTTGGCATCCTTGACGTGCTGACCGGCCACCTGCGTCGCGGCGGTGCCCGCCGGGCTCGCCGGCCGCGGCGGGGTGGCGGGTTGCGTCGCCTGTCCCGCGACCATCGCGGCCGCGAGCAAAATCGTTGGCTTGAGCATTCTCGTGTGCCTCCTGTGCGTGGCTATTGTAGTCAGCCTTGAAACGCTTTTCGCCGCCGGGGTCGTCTTAACGAGTACAGCGTCTGCCGATTCCTGGGGACACGTGTCTTGGTCGGCTGCCCGATCCGTTCCAACGGATCCAGAGATGCGGCTAAATGCCTTAGAAGCGCCGACTTACACGTTGAAAAACGTTGGCCGGGTTCTGGCTTTGCCGTATAATTGCGAACGAAGCCAGTCCCTTCCACATAGGTAACACCGGATGTTCGAACGCTACACAGAACGAGCGCGACGTGTTCTCTTCTTCGCGCGCTACGAAGCCAGTCAACTCGGCAGTATTTCGATCGAGACCGAGCACTTGCTGCTGGGGCTGATCCGTGAGGGGAAGGGGCTTACCAGCCGCATTTTCGCGCGCTCGCACCTGTCCCTCGAGAGCATTCGCAAGGAAATCGAAGGGCGCACCGTGTTCCGCGAGAAGGTCTCGACGTCGGTCGAGATCCCGTTCAGCGCGGAAACCAAGCGCGTCCTGCAGTTTGCGGCCGAAGAAGCCGACCGCCTGCTCCACAACTACATCGGCACCGAGCATCTGCTGCTCGGCATCCTGCGTGAGGAGCGGTCCGTCGCGGCGACGATTCTGATGGAGAAGGGGATGCGCCTCAACAATGTCCGCGAGGACATCGTCGCGCTCCTCAACGAGAAGACCACCATCAACCGCGTCAAGGAGACGCCGCTGCTGGCCGAGTTCAGCCGCGACCTGACGGACGCGGCGATGAAGAACTCGCTCGATCCGCTCGTCGGCCGACACATCGAGCTCGAGCGCGTCCAGCAGGTCCTCTGCCGGCGCACCAAGAACAACGCCGTCCTCATCGGCGAGCCGGGCGTCGGCAAGACGGCCATCGTCGAAGGGCTGGCGCAGAAGATCGTCTACGGCGACGTTCCGCACTTCCTGGCGGACAAGCGGATCCTCGCGCTCGACATCTCGCTCATCGTCGCCGGCACGAAGTACCGCGGTCAGTTCGAGGAACGCCTCAAGGCGATCATGAAGGAGCTGACGGAGAACCCGAACATCATCGTGTTCATCGACGAGCTGCACACGCTGGTCGGTGCGGGTTCCGCGGAAGGCTCGCTCGACGCTGCCAACATCCTCAAGCCGGCGCTCTCGCGCGGCGAGATCCGCTGCATCGGCGCGACGACGCCGGCGGAATACCGGAAGTACATCGAGAAGGACCGGTCGCTCGAGCGGCGCTTCCAGGCGATCAAGGTGGATCCGCCGAGCGAGCGCGAGACGATTGAAGTGCTCATGGGCGTGAAGGACCGCTACGAGTCCTTCCACCACGTCGAGTACACGTCGGAAGCGATCGAAGCGGCCGTTTACCAGTCGAACCGCTCCATCACGGATCGGTTCCTGCC
>JBMDXB010000096.1:0-1533 GCA_048594885.1 Vicinamibacterales bacterium | reverse complement strand
AGCTTGTCAGCCGCACCCATAGCGCCGATGGCGACATTACCAGGCCCGTCGAAAACGGCGAGGGTCGGACCAGCCGATGTGGCGTAAAGAGCCGTACCGGTGTTCGAGGTTGCATACACGGCGGTACCGTCCGGTGCCTGTCCAAGGACGCCGATTCCGGCCAGCGCGAAACCTGACACCCCAACCCCGTCCTTCCCGAAACTGGCACCTTCCACGCCCGTACCGAATGGCGCGGACGTTACGGCGGCGATGCCATGGACGGCGGCGTCAGAGGTCACGACTTGCAGTTGAATCTCGGACTCGACGTCGGTGCCAATCAGGACCCGTCCGGAGGGATCAATCCGCATGCGCTCCGCAAACGTGGTCGACCCGATCGGCGTGGTCATGAATTGCAGCAGCGTGCCGTTGGCCGTGTCCGTCCAGTTCTCCGCGGCGCGGAACATGATTTGCCCCTTGCCCCCGGTAAATCCCGACGGCGCGTAGCCCCGCACCGCCAGCCCGCCCAGAATGTCATTGGTCTGCACCGGCAAGGGCGCGCCGGGCGTGCCACGGGCCGCGCGGTACACGAGGGGCAGGGCGCCCAACGCGTTGCTGAAGACGTCGATCAATGCGGCTGGTGTCGAGTCCCCCCGCACATGGAACAGCGCGGCCGGCGCGCTGGTATTGATGCCGATCCGAAACGTATCCTGGAAGATGTTGGAATTGCCCAAGTCTGTCGCACTCGTGAACATCCCGAGATAGCCGGGCGTGCCCGTTGTGGCGAGCGGCTCGATCGCCACCGATCCCGCGCTGATCGTTGCTTTCCCGGCGGCCGTCTGCTCGCCGGCGAGCACGAAGGCCGACGCCGGCTTGCCCCCCACCGTCTCCGCATGGGCCGCCTTCAGCGCATACGGCACCGCCACCAGCATTACGCGCGGCAGATCGCGGCCGCCCACCGACACCTGCAGCCAGCGCGCCTGTTCGGAGCGGAAGATCTCCAGCGGCATGGACAGGCTTGCCCCGAGATACGCGACATACCGGCCGCGCTCATCCGCCGTGACCGTCTGCATCTCGCTCCACAGCAGAGTGCCGCCTTCCGTCTCATCGAAGAACGCGAACGTCACGGTCTGCGCACCGGCGACGGGCGTGCCCGCCGGATCCGTCAAGGTGCCCGAAACCGGGATCAGGCGCGTGGTTGGCGGTGGGGACTGCGCGTCCTGACCGGCGACCACCGATGCCGTGGAGAGCAGCGCGAAGATGCTCGCACACCCGAAGGCATGGACGACTCGAATGGGACCCTCCCTAATAGCGGACACACCTAAAACGCCGCGCAGTGCACCCCCCGGCACCAAACGTGGACGCGAGGACTCCGCGCGACTCTACAAACGGCCGGGATGCCCGCGTAACTACTCAAGTAGGTAGGCTCGACCACGCGATCCCTACAAGACCGGATCGCGGCACGATTGGAGGGTGTACACGGCGCCAGACGCGCGGCAAGTGCGGGGAATCTGCATCGCCCTCACGCGATGGCAACGGCGTGGCGGCAGCGTGGCA
>JBMDXB010000095.1:0-6028 GCA_048594885.1 Vicinamibacterales bacterium | reverse complement strand
TAGGGCACCCGCGCCATAAAAACCGTGACACTCACCGTTTGCATACTCTGCCGCGACCGTGTTGCAGATTCTGCAAACGGTGAGTGTCACGGTTTTCAGCGCGGCGAAGAGGAGGACGACGACGTCGTCGTCTTCGAGGCGGCGGGCGGCACCTTGAGCGTGATGTTGTGCTTCGCGAGCGTCGCGGCGACCGCCACGGCCTTCGCGACGAGCGCGTCGCCTTCCGCAATCGCCTTCGGCGCCTGCGCCTTCGCGTCGTTGTATGCCTGCGTCGTCTGCGCGGTTACCGGCATGCCGCCCATGAGACCGTTTTTGGCGAGGCCGATGCGCGCGAGCGGATTGGGCGGCTCGTTGCCACCGCCGCGCCCGCCCCCGAATCCGCCGCGTCCGCCGCCCGCCGCCGCGGCGAAGCGCTGCAGAGTCGACGTCATCTGCTTCTGGAACGCCTCGAATTCCGACTTCACGTCGGCCGGAATGTCCGTGCGGCTGGCGATCGTCTTCGCGATCTCCGGCAACTGCTGGTTGATCGGCGCGAGCGTGTTCGCCGTTTCGGTTGCGCGGCGGTGGAGGTCGTGCATCTCCATCGCCATGTCGAACATCTTCTTGCGCTCGACGCTGGTCAGAACGACTTCGGGATCGGCCATCACGCGCAGGGGCTTCGTCTCGATGGTCTTACCGTCGACGATGAGCGACACGTTGTATGTCCCCGGCAGCACGAAGGGTCCGGGGTTGCCACCACCGCCGCCACCGAACCCGCCACCGCCGAAGCCGCCGCCCGCCCCGCCACATCCGGCGCCGAACGGGCTGCGCGTCTGCTGTTGATCCCCGCCGCGGCCACCGCCGCCACCCCCACCTCCCTGACGACCGCCGCCCTGGCCGACCGCCGGCGCGGGCGCCGGCTGCACGCGCAGATCCCAGCACGCCGTCTGGATGCCAGCGCCCTTGCTGTTCGCCAGGACCTGACCCGAGATCTCACGGACGTCCTTGCCCGCCGCATCCGCGATCTTCAGCCGGACGTCGTTCACGTCCTTTTTCAACAGCCACGAAATCCGCGCCGCCTGCGGCGGGTTCTGGCCGAAGAACGTCTGGTCGCCCCAGAACTCGTAGTTGCGGTCGCGCGCCGGGCGGCGGTACATCGCGTACGCGGGCGGCGTGAACAGCTTCGCATCGTTGGTCGTCATCCGGGCCGCGGCGTACTCCTGGATTGGCTCGAGGTGATCGAGGACCCAGATCGCGCGGCCGTGCGTCGCGAGCAGCATCGCGTTGTCGCGCGGATGCAGCGTGATCTCGTCGATGCGCACCGTCGGCAGGTTCGCCTTGATCCGCTGCCACGTGCGGCCGCGGTCGAGGGTTGCGAACAGCCCGGTCTCGGTCCCGAGATACAGGATGTCCGGGTTCTTGAGATCCTCGGTCAGCGTCCGCGCCACCTCGCCTTTGAGGTTGGCGCCGATCGATCGCCACGTCTGACCGAAGTCCGTGCTGGCGAAGACGTAGGTCTCGAAATCGTTCTGCCGGTGGCCGTCGAAGGTCGCGTAGACGGTGCCCTCGTCGAAGCGCGAGGGCACGACCTCGGAGACGAAGATGCCCTTCGGCACGCCCGGCACCTTCTCGAGGATGCTCGTCCACGTCTTGCCCGCATCGCGCGACACGTGCATGTGGCCGTCGTCGGTGCCGGTGTAGATCAGGCCCGCACGCTTCGGCGACTCCGCGAGCGAGACGATTGCCGGCCACGCCTGGATGCCGTCGTTGCGCGCGATGGTGATGTCGCTGCCCTTGACGCCCATCGTGACGATCTCGTCGCGGTTCGCACCGCTCGTGAGATCGTCGCTGATCGTCGTCCACGAGAGACCGCGATCGGCCGACCGGAAGACCCGGTTGGCCCCCGCATAGACGACCTTCGGATCGTGCGGCGACAGAATCAGCGGCGTGTCCCAGTGCCAGCGGTACGACGGCTGCCCGGGCGAGGGCTGGGGCCGGACTGACATCGTCTCTCCGGTCACGCGATCGACACGCGAGATGTTGCCGTCCTGCGACTCGCTGAACGCGACGCGGAAGTCCGTCGGATCCTGGAGCACGACGAATCCGTCGCCGCCCTGGAGCGTCTTCCACTCGTGGTTGCCGATGCCCGGCGCACTGCGCACGGCGCTCGGCCCGCACCAGTTGTAGTTGTCCTGCATGCCGCCGCACACGTTGTACGGCGTCGCCATGTCATAGCTCACGTGATAGAAGAGGCCGACCGGCAGGTTCGGCAGGAACTGCCAGGTCTTCGCCTTGTCGTACGACGCCGCCAGGCCGCCGTCGTTGCCGATCAGGACGTGATCCGAATTG
Organism: Vicinamibacterales bacterium; assembly: GCA_048594885.1. GTDB lineage: Bacteria > Acidobacteriota > Vicinamibacteria > Vicinamibacterales > 2-12-FULL-66-21 > JBMDXB01. The sequence continues at coordinate 3,700 of JBMDXB010000095.1, read as the reverse complement.
GCCGGATTGATCCAGATCGCATGCACGTCGTCGTGCGTTGACTCGGCGACGTCGGTCGCCATGGTCTTCCCGCCGTCGAGCGTCTGATACAGGCCGACGCCGCCGAGGTACACGACCTCGGGATCGTTGGGATCGATGCGCACCTGGCTGAAATACATCGGCCGTGCGTTCGCGTTGCTGACTTTCCGCCACGTCGCGCCCGAGTCGTCCGAGCGATAGAGCCCGGTCGGCAGGTTGTTGAGCGGGCCGACGCCGCCGCGTCCGCTGAACGCGCCCGCCTGCTGCGCCGCCTGCGGTGCCGCCGCGCCGGGACCTTCTTCCCCACGACCGCCCGCACCGCCGCGGCCGCGTCCGGCCGGTGCCGGGCCTTCGATCAACGCATAAAGGATGTGGGGACGCCGGCGGTAGACGTCGAGGGCGATGCGCCCAAGCGGCCCCTCGGGGACGCCTGTCTTGAGGCGCGTCCACGTCTCGCCGCCGTCGGTGGACTTCCAGAGGCCGCTGCCCGGCCCGCCGCCGTTCATGCAGCACGCCGTTCGACGGCGCTGGTAGGTCGACGCGTAGAGAATCTGGTTGTTCACCGGATCCATCACCAGGTCGTTCGCGCCCGTGTCTTCGTCGACCTTCAGCACCTGCTTCCACGTCCTGCCGCCGTCGGTCGTCTTGAACACGCCCCGCTCACCGCCCGGCCCCCACAGGCTGCCGGTGGCCGCGACGAACACGATGTCGTTGTCGCGCGGATCGATGACGATGCGGTTGATGTGCCGCGAGGATCGCAGGCCCATGTTGGTGTAGGTCTTGCCGCCGTCGATCGACTTGTAGACGCCGTCGCCCCAGGATGTGCTCTGTCGGTTGTTCGACTCGCCGCCGCCGGCCCACACGAGATCCGGGTTCGATTGCGAGATGGCGATGTCGCCGAACGACATCAGCCCGTGATCCTGCAACTGCGGTTCGAACGTCGTGCCGTTGTTGATCGTCTTCCAGACGCCGCCGTGCGCGGTGGCGACGTAGTAGACCGCCGGATTCGCCTCGTACACGGCGAGGTCGGCGATGCGGCCCGACATGCCGGCCGGACCGATGGGGCGGTAGTGCAGGCCGTCGAACGGACCGCCGGCCGCTGTCGCCGCGGGCTGCGACAGGCCGGTCATGGACTGAGCGCCGACGGCAAGCAGAATCGCCGCGGCCAGCATGAGCAAGCGATGTTGTTTCATTAGGATGAATCCTTGTCAAAGCCCAACTTCCAAGGGACCAACGTCCAAACTGTCAACCGCCAACATTCAAAGTTGACGCCCTTCGGTTACAGCCTCGTGCTAATACTTACCTGACCCCGGCGGCGTCGTCGTAATCGCCGAACCGGACTTCTTCTTGAACATGCCGGACACGTCACGCTTCCCGCGTTCGAGGAACGGCACGCCCTTGTCCATCCACTCCGGCCGCGGCTTGCCGAGCAGGTAGTGGTCGAAGAACTCGTCCATGTGCACCGTCCAGTGCTTCATGTTGTCGCGGTTCCTCAACCCGTGGCGCTCGCCGTTGTAGTTGAACATGTAGCCTTCCTTGCCCAACCGCCGCAGCGCGCTGATGAACTCGATGCCTTGGTACCACGGCACCGCATCGTCTTCGTCGTTGTGAATCGTGAGATACGGCGTCTGGATCTTCTCGACCCAGAAGATCGGCGAGTTCTCGATGAACTGCAGCGGCGCATCCCACGGCGGCGCGCCGATACGGCTCTGCGTCTTCTCGTACTGGAACGCGCGCGACATGCCGGTGCCCCAGCGGATCCCGCCGTAGGCGCTGATCATGTTCGAGACGGACGCGCCCGCCTCGACGGCGGCAAAGAGGTTCGTCCGCGTGATCAAGTGCGTGATCTGATACCCGCCCCACGAGTGGCCCTGGATGCCGATGCGCTTCGGATCGACAAAGCCCATGGCAACGACGGCGTTGACGGCCGGGATGACGCACTTCTCCGCCGCTTCACCCGGATAGCCCGTCGTGTAGACGATGTCCGGACGCAGGACGACGTAGCCGTTGCTCACGTAGCGCGGAATGTTGATGCTGGTGGCGACGTTCGGCGCGCTGTAGCTGTGCAGTCCCTGCGTCAGCTCCTCGTAGATGTAGACCATCAGCGGATACTTCTTCGAGCCATCGAAGTTCTCCGGCTTCGTGAGGATCGCGCGCAGCTTCTTCCCGTCCGCGTTGATGTAGTCGATGATCTCGGACCGTCCCCAGACAAACTCCGCCTGCTGCGGGTTCGCTCCGGAGACCTTCTTCATGTCGGCGAACGCCGTGTCGCTCAGCCAGAGATCCGGGAATTCGTCGAACCGCGAGAGCGTGAAGACGACGGTCGCCGCGTTCTTCGCCTTCGTGACGGGCCCGAACGCCTTGTCGAGCATCACGATCTTCTCCGGCGCGCTGGAGGCCGTGAGACCGTTCAAGCGATAGAAACCGGTCGCACGGGTCTCGTCGTTCGTCGCCGCGAGCAGCAGTGGCTTATTCGCGGGTACCGTGCGCTCTTCGGGATCGAGCGAGCGGTAGCGGAACACGAGCTTCTGCCTGCGGCCTTCTCCACCGGTGACGAGGCGGGCACCGGTGCCATCGGGCTTCGCTTCCCAGATGTCGAACTCGTCGTAGAGCAGCACCGACGCGTCGTTTGCCGTCCAGCCGCCGTTGCCGTAGGGGCCGGGGAGATCGGGAACGTCGTTGTCCTGCTGGAACTTGACCTTCAGCTTCTCGGTGAGGTTGACGCGAACGCCGTCAGCGATGCGATACGTGAACCAGTGGCCCGCGCGCTCGTCGAAGTAGAGCGCGTACCGGCCGCCCGGCGACAGCGACACGCTGCCGGGCCAGTGCTCGAGGAACTTCTTCGACTGGCCGGTCTTCAAGTCGACGGCGAAGTGATCGTTGTAGGTCTGGTCCCAGGACACTTCCATGCGATACGGAAGATCCGACGAGCCGAGCGCGCGCACCGCATCGTCTCCCGGATTCACCGCGGGCAGATCTGGCGTCGCCAGCTGCACGAACGTTCTGTCCGCGAGGTGCACGACGGCGCGATAGCTCCGCTGACGCTCCTGCTCCGCGCGCACGCGCTGCATCGGCTGGAGTTGCGGGTCCTTCCACGACCAGATGTCGACGGGAATCGGCTGCGGCGCGTCCGAGTTCGGATCCGGCGCCGGCGGAGGCGGCGGAGCCGTCGAGAGGTAGAGCCGCGCGCCGTCGCGTGAGAACCGCGGCGCCCCGTTCTCCGAGACGACCATGCCACGCGGCATGCCCGCGGTTGCCGCGGATACGAGCTCGGTTGCCTTCGCCTCGCCGGCCTTCCAGTAGTACAGGCGATAGGGGGCGACCGGCTTGTCGAATTCCGCCTGATCGCTGACGAACGCCAGCTGGCTGCCCGCCTCGTCGAACGTGATCGCGCGATATCGGCCCTTGCCCGCCAGCAGCGGCGTCACGACGCCGTCAGCCATGCGGCGGGCGAACGCGCCGTCTTTCGCGCCGTCGTTGGACGACGTCGTGTACGCGAGCCACGCGCCGTTCGGCGTCCAGATGTACTCGGTGACTTCGGGAATCGTAACCTCTTCCGCCGTTTCGAGGTTACGGAGGATCAGGTCGGAGCCTGGCTGCTTGCGGTCGCGCGCGCCAGTGCCCGGGCCGCCGCGGCCCTGCGGCGCAATGCCTGCTGGCGGCGCACCGCCGCCGCGCCCGC
>JBMDXB010000094.1:0-24579 GCA_048594885.1 Vicinamibacterales bacterium | reverse complement strand
TCCCCGGCCCCCCGGCCCCCTGTTAGGCGATCGCGGCCTGCGGCTCCTCGCTCTGCTCGACCTGCCGCGGCTCGACGAGGCCGCAACGCGCGATGCGATCGCCGAGCGTCGAGCGCTTGATGTTCAGGAGTTCGGCGGCCTTCGACTTGTTGCCGTCCGACACCTTCAGCGCCCAGCCAATCAGGTTGGATTCGACTTCCTTCAGCCGCTCGTCGAGCGAGATTGGCGTCGGGACGATGCCCTCGCCTGCGGGGATGGCGGGAAGCCCGCCTTCGTCGGCCGATGCGCCGAACAGGATGCCCGCGGCCACGCAACCCGTTCTCACCGAGCCGCAGGTGCAGGTCTGGATGATGCGCTCGCACGCGTTCTCGAGCTCACGCACGTTCCCGGGCCAGCGATACCGAGAGAACGCGTAGCGGACGACGGGCGAGATCTCCGGCACGTCGATGCCGCGCATCCGCGCGAAGCGGCGCAGGAAGTGCTCCATCAGCACCGGGATGTCCTCGCGGCGATCTCGAAGCGGCGGCAGGACGATAGGAATGACGTTAAGACGGTAGTAAAGGTCCTCACGGAACTTGCCGTCGGCAACCAGCTGCCGCAGGTCGCGTTTCGTGCCCGTGATGACGCGAACGTTCACGGGAATCGTCCGGGTGCCGCCAACGCGCTCCACTTCACGCTGCTGCAGCGCGCGCAGCAGCTTCACCTGCATCGACAACGGCACGTCGTCGATGTCGTCGAGGAACAGCGTCCCGCCCTGCGCGAGCTCGAACCGGCCAGGCTTGTCCTTGATCGCGCCGGTGAACGCCCCGCGCTCGTGGCCGAAGAGCTCGGTCTCGATCAGCGTCTCGGAGAACAGCGCGCAGCTGACGGCGATGAACGGCTGGTGCCGCCGCTGGCTCTGGTGATGCAGCATGTTGGCGATGACTTCCTTGCCGGTGCCGCTCTCGCCGGTGATGATCACGCTGCTATCGCTGCGGCTCACGACCTTCACGAAGTCGAAGATCGCCCGCATACGGGTGCTCTGCCCGACGACGACCTGGTCCATCGAAAACTGCTGGAGATGACGCATGGTGAATCGAGAATCGTGAATGGTGAATGGTGAACAGTGAATGGTGCTCGCCTAGACGACGTGGAGTTCCTCGAACTCCTTGATCTCCTCCCGCAGCGCCATCTCGACGCCCATGTACAGCGTCATGTGGGCGCTCGGGCAGCCGGAACACATGCCGGTCAGCCGCACGCGCGCGCTGTTGCCCTGCACCTCCACCAGCTCGATATCGCCGCCGTCGGCCTGCATCATCGGACGGATGCGATCGAGCACAGACTCCACTCGCTCTCGAGACAACATCGGGGGGCCCTCACCTGCGAACGGGAAACTGACAAACGGTTGACGGAATATCGGCAGAGCAACTGCTATGCCACGCCAAGTGCAGGTTTTCTGGCGTATTTCGGGCCGTTTTCGCAAACGGCACACTCGTTGCTCTGGGGAGCGTGGGAATTTTCCTGCGTGAGGTGCGGGATTATTCGCGCCCGCCTGTTTTTTCCAGCCCGAACTTCTCGACGCGGTACCGGATCTGGTCGCGGTTCAGACCGAGCAGCGCGGCCGCCTTCGTCTGGTTCCATCCGGTCCGCTGGAGCGCCTGCATCACGAGATCGCGCTCGACCTTCTCGAGGCTGATGCCTTCCTGCGGCAGCTCGAACGCCTGCGTCACGGTGCGGCGCGCGACGCTCATGGGGAAGTGCTCGGGGGTCAGCCACTCGCCGTCGGCGAGCAGCATCGCGCGCTCGACGGCGTTGCGCAGCTCGCGGATGTTCCCGGGCCAGTGGTAGCCGGAAAGCAGCGCTTTCGCGTCGTCCGTGACGCCGAGCACGCGCTTCCTGAACTCGCGATTGAACATGTCGACGTAGAAGTTCACGAGCAGCGGCACGTCGGAGGCATGCTCGCGCAGCGGCGGCAGCGCGATCTGCATCACGTTGAGCCGGTAATACAGATCCTCGCGAAAGCGCCCCTGGCGCACGCCTTCTTCGAGGTCGCGATTGGTGGCCGCGATGACCCGCACGTCGACGTGAATGTCCGCCGCGCCGCCCACGCGCTTGAACGCCTTCTCCTCGAGAAATCGCAGCAGCTTCGCCTGCAGCGACGGCATCGTCTCGCCGATCTCGTCGAGGAAGACGGTGCCGCCTTCGGCCGATTCCAGCAGTCCGATCTTCTGCTGGCGCGCGTCGGTGAAGGCGCCGCGCTCGTGGCCGAAGAGCTCGCTCTCGAGGAGCGCCTCCGGGAGCGCCGAGCACGTGATGTTCATGAACGGCCTGGCCGCCCGATCGCTGTTGTAGTGAATGACCTTGGCGGCCAGATCCTTGCCGGTCCCGCTCTCGCCCGTGAGGAGAACTGTCGACGCCGGGCTCTTCGCGACGCGGTGCAGCAACGCGCGCAGCGACACCATGGCCTGCGATTCGCCGACGATCCGCCCGAGCGCGTAGGGCTCGGATATCGACGCGCGCAGCGACCGCACCTCGCGTCGCAGCGACGTCGTCTCGAGCGCCTTCTGGACGACGAGCGCGAGCTCGTCGAGGTTGAACGGCTTGTTCGCGTAGTGATAGGCGCCGTGCTTCATCGCCTCGACGGCCGTTTCGATGCTGGAGAACGCCGTGAGCAGGATGACGGGCGTGTCCGGCTCGGACGCCTTGATCTGCTTCAGCACGCGCAGGCCGTCGGAGTCGGGCAGGCGGTAGTCGAGCAGGACGAGGTCGATCTCCGGCCCGATCGCAGCCAGCGCCTCCTTCGCGGTGCCCGCCTCGACGGTCTGATAGCCTTCCTGCGCGAGCCGTTCGGCGAGCGACCAGCGAATGAGCTGCTCGTCGTCAACGATCAGAATCGTGGGCATTCCGTTGAGATTATACGGGCTGGTTAATGCTGAATGCTGAATGCCAAATGCTGAAAATGCCGGAATGCTGGAATGGGTAAAGCAGCACCCCATTCAGCATTCAGCATTCGGCATTCAGCATTGACCGGGCGTCACGCTGTGGCGAGCGCGTCACTGGCAAGGGCGACGATGCGGCGCATGTCGAAGGGCTTGGTGAGCACCTCGAAGGCACCGGAGCGGCGTGCGTCGTCGAAGACGTCCGGCGTGCCGAAGGCGGTCATCAGGATCAGGCGGCAGTTCGGCGCGAGCTTGCGGATCTGGCGCAGCAGGCCGAGGTCGTGCGAGTCCGGCAGCTTCAGATCGAGGATGGCGAGCGCGATATCGCGCGAGCTGTCGAACTGCTCGAGGGCCTCGCAGGCGCTCCCCGCTTCGACGACCTCGTAGCCGGCGTGCTCGAGAGTTTCCGCTATGGACCACCGAATCAAGGCTTCGTCGTCGACGATCAGGATCACGGACATTGGGAAATAATTCGTGCCGGGCGGGGAAAAACCCACCGCGCTCTCACGCACTCCGGCTAAATCTGGCGTTTTCATTGGCCGCACGTTAGCATCGGATCGCGGCTGTTTTCCGTCTATCAAAGACCGATCCACATGTCAGACAGAGTGTTACGAGCGCCGGCGCAATTCCCGGCCCCGAACGACGATCGCCGGCTGACGGCGATCGCGGCGCTCGTGTGCCTGGCGATCTTCATCGCCGACACCTACACGCCGCTCGGCTTCGCCACGTCAGCGCTCTACGGGGTGGTCGTGCTGCTCGGGCTGGGCGCGCGGTCGAGGCGCTTTCCGTTGTGGGTGTCGGTCGCGGTGACGGTCCTCACGGTGATCGGCGGCGTGCTGTCGCCGGCGGGCGGCAGCGTGACCTACGGCGTGGCCAACCGGGTGCTGACGCTGGTCGGGCTGTGGATCACGTCGTGGCTTGTGCTGCGCTACATGAAAGTCGGCGCGCGGCTGCAGCGCTCGCTGAAGGATCTCGCCGACACGAACTTCGCGCTCGACCAGGCGGCGATCGTGGCCGTCACCGACGTGCGGGGGCGGATCACGTTCGCCAACGACAAGTTCTGCGAGGTCTCGAAGTACCCGCGCGAGGAGCTGCTCGGGCAGGACCATCGGATCATCAACTCCGGATATCACTCGAAGGAGTTCATCCGAAGCCTGTGGCAGACGATCGCGCGCGGCCGCATCTGGCGCGGCGAGATCCGCAATCGCGCGAAGGACGGATCGATCTACTGGGTCGACACGACCATTGTGCCCTTCCTCGACGAGCGCGGAAAGCCGTATCAATACATGGCGATTCGCTACGACGTCACCGAGCGCAAGCGCACCGAGGAGCTGCTGCGCGAGCGTGCCGCGCTGGCGCGTCTCGGCGAGATGGCGGCAGTCGTCGCGCACGAGGTGAAGAATCCGCTCGCCGGCATCCGCGGCGCGCTGCAGGTGATCGGCGGCCGCATGCCGGAGAAGAGCCGGGAACGCGGCATCATCGGCGACATCGTCGCGCGTCTCGACTCGCTGAACGAGATCGTCCACGACCTGCTCGTGTTCGCGCGGCCGCGCGAGCCGCGGCTCGGGCCGGTGCCGATCACCGAGCTGCTGGAGAGCACGGCGGCGCTGCTCAGGAAGGATCCGGCGCACGCCGGCGTGGACGTCACGGTCTCGGGAGAGCCGCTGACCATCGAGGCGGATCCCGAGCAGCTGCAGACGGCGTTCGTCAACCTGCTGCTCAACGCGGCGCAGGCGTCGGGCCCCGGCGGCCGCGTCGACGTGACGGTGACGGCAGACGACGGGCTGTGCCGCGTGGCGATTGCCGATCGCGGGCCGGGCATTCCGCCGGAGATCCAGGACAAGATCTTCGAGCCGTTCTTCACCACCAAGCACCGCGGCACGGGCCTGGGCCTGCCGACGGCGCGACGCGTCGTGGAGCGGCACAAGGGCACGATCGAGGTAAATTCATCCGGTACAGACGGAACAACCGTGACGGTGTCGCTGCCCGTCAATGCTGAATGCTGAATGCCAAATGCTGAAAATGTCGGAATGTCGGAATGGGCAAAGGGCACCTCATTTCAGCATTTGGCATTCAGCATTCAGCATTGACCAAGCGCGCCGAATAGGAGGATCGATGATTGAGATGAAGAAGATCCTCGTGCCGATGGACTTCAGCGAGTGCTCGGACGCGGCGCTCAAGTACGCGCGCGCCCTGCGTGAGGCGTTCGGCGCGTCGCTGCACCTGCTGCACGTCGTGCAGGATCCCTACACGCAGCCGTGGGCGGCAGAGGCATTTCCCGCACCGCTCGGCGAGATGCTGCAGCAGTGGCAGGAGCAGGCGCGCACGCGGCTCGCCGGACTGCTCGACGAGAAGGATCGCGCCTCGGCAACGATCGGCACCGTCGTCGGCTCGCCGTTCTACGAGATCGTACGCTATGCCGTCGAGCAGGAGATCGATCTCATCGTCATCGGCACGCACGGCCGCGGCCCCGTCGCGCACATGCTCCTCGGCAGCGTCGCCGAGAAAGTGGTGCGGAAGGCGCCGTGTCCGGTGCTGACGGTGCGCAGTCCGCAGCACGAATTCGTCAGATAAGGCACGACTTCAGTCGCCTCGAGTAGGGCGCGACTGAAGTCGCGCCATCGGTCCTCAGTACGAGACGCGACGGCCGGTTCGCACCGGTGGCGCGCCGACACGGATGCGCACGTCGGCGGCGACGGCGCCGGTGCGCAGCACGAGTAGCGGATTGATGTCCATCTCCTGAATCTCGGGGCACGCATCGACGAGCTGCGACACGGCGAGCAGGACGTTGCGGAACGCCAGTTCGTCGGCCGGCGGCGCGCCGCGGTAGCCGCGCAGCAGCACGCGGCCCTTCATGTCCTCCACCATTTCGCTCGCGTCAGTCTCCGTGAGCGGGCACATGCGGAACACGGTGTCGCCGACCAGCTCGACGAAGATGCCGCCGGTGCCGGCCATGACCAGCGGGCCGAACGACGGGTCGTTGAGGCCGCCGACGACCATCTCGACGCCGCCCGGGATCATCTGCTGCACGAGGACGCCGTCGAGCCGCGCCCCGAGGCGCGTGGAGAAGTCGGCGAACACTTCGCGGATGGCGTGCTCCGTCGAGAGGCCGAGCCGGACGCCGCCGATCTCCGTTTTGTGCACGAGATCGGCGCCAAGCGCCTTCACCGCGACGGGGAAGCCGATCTGCACCGCCGCGCGCGCGGCCTCGTCCGCCGTACGCGCCACGACCGCCGTAGCCACGCCGATGCCGCACAACTGGAGCAGGCGCTGGCTCTCCTCGGGTGACAGCCACGTCTGCCCCGCCGCGAGCGCTGACGAGACGAGGCCGCGCGCGGCGTCGCGATCGAACCCGGCCAGACATGCGGCCTCGCCGGCCGGCTTCCGCAGCCACTCGCCGTAGTTGGTCACACGCGCGAGCGCGACCGCCGCGGACTCGGGAAAGATGTACGAAGGAATCGGCGCCAGCGCGAGCGACCCCTGCGCGCCCATGAACGTCGCCAGCACCGGCTTGTTGGAACCGGCCGACGCCGACTTGATCGCTTCCGCCACTTCCTCGGCCGCCGTGACGATCGGCGGGATGAAGATCACGAGCAGGCTGTCGACGTTCGGATCCACGAGCACCAGCTCGATCGCGCGGTGGTACTGCTCGGCCGTCGCCGACGCGATCATGTCGACGGGATTCGCCACGCTCGCCGCCGCCGGCAGGAACGACTGCAGCGCCGCGACGGTCGCCGGCGCGAGCGACGGCAGCTCCATCCCGTTCGCCTCGCACGCGTCCGCGGCAAGAATCGCAGGCCCGCCGGCGTTCGTGATGATCGCCACGCGGCGGCCGGCAGGCACTGGCTGCGCCGACAGCAGCGCGGCAACGTCGAACAGCTCCTCGAGCGTGTGGGTGCGGATGACGCCCGCCTGCCGCAGCAACGTATCAACCAGCGCGTCGCTCGTAGCCCGTGCGCCGGTGTGTGACGACGCCGCGCGTGCGCCCGCTGTCGAGCGTCCGGCCTTCACCGCGACGATCGGCTTCTTCCGCCCGACGCGCCGCGCGATGTGCCCGAACTTCTTCGGATTGCCGAAGCTCTCGAGGTAGAGCAGGATGACGTCGGTCCGCGGATCCTCCGCCCAGTACTGAATCAGGTCGTTGCCCGAGACGTCTGCCTTGTTGCCGATCGACGCGAAGCTCGAGATCCCGAGGTTCATCTGCTTCACATAATCGAGAATCGCGAGACCGAGGGCGCCGCTCTGCGTCGAGAACGCCACGCGCCCGGCCGGCGGATACACCGGCGAGAACGTCGCGTTCAGGTTGAATCCGGGATCGGTGTTGATGATGCCCATGCAGTTCGGGCCGATCATCCGGATGCCCGCCGCGCGAATCCGCTCGACGAGCGCCGCCTCCATCGCGCGGCCCGTCGTGCCGCTCTCGGCGAATCCCGCGCTGATCACCACCAGCGCCTTCACCTTCTTCGCGATGCACTCGTCAACGACGCCGCCGACGCGCGCCGCCGGGACGACGATGACGGCGAGATCGATGTCGGACGGCACCGCGGAAACGGACGGATACGCCTGCAGGCCGTCGATCGTGCCGGCGTCGGGATGCACCGGGATGAGCGTGCCGGTGAAGCCGGTCTCGCGCAGGTTGCGCAGGATCTCGGATCCGATCCGCCCTCGCTCGCGATTCGCGCCGACGACGGCGACGACGCGCGGCTCGAAGAACGGACGCATCGAGGCGGCGGCGGCGAGCTGCGAGCGGCCCGCGGCGCGCTCCGCGTACTCGGCCGTCGGCTCGAGGCACAGCGACACGTGGAAGACGCCGTCGCGAATCTCGTAGGTGACGTCGAAGCCCGACTCGACGAAGACGTCCATCATGCGGCGGTTGTCGCCGAGCACGAACGCGTCGAAGCGGCGCACGCCGCGCTCGCGCCCGATCTCCGCCAGCCGTTCGAGCATCTTGGTCCCGATGCCGCGCCCTTGCTCGGCATCCGCGATCGCGAATGCCACCTCGGCGCGATCCGAATCGAGATCGCGCCGGTAGTAGCCGGCCACGGCCGTGATCGGGCCGCCGCTGTCGCCGACGAGGACGAACTGCCGATCGAAGTCGACGTTCGCGAAGCGCGCCGCCTTGTCGAGGTCCAGGCGCGGAATCGTCATGAACCTGTAGTACAGGCTCTGCTCCGACATGTGCTCGAACAGTTCCAGCAGCCTGCGGTCGTCGTCGGGCCGAACCGGCCGGAGGTGAAGCGTTCCGCCGTCACGCAGGACGACGTCGGTGTCGTATTTCGAGAGAGAGGTCGCAGGGGTCATGCGACCGCGAGGAGCACGCCGCGGGCCAGGATCGATCGCACGGGTTTGTTCCGGAATCGACGCGAATCGACGATTGCTGCCGATTTTTCGGCATGGTCGCTGGTACCGCCGTTGCGTGAGCGGCTGAGATGCTGATCGCCGTCAGGGCTGTGCTGGTGCTCGTCGTCTGGGTGGCCGCAGCACTGGGCGACGGCAGCGCGACGGCGCCGCCGCGAGGCACGCTGCCCAACCGGCCGGATTCGGTGAAGTTCGCCGTCACCGGCGACAGCGGTACCGGCGATCGCCCGCAGATGGACGTGGCGCGCCAGATGGCGGAAACGCGGAAGCGCTTCCCCTTCGATTTCGTGATCATGGTCGGCGACAACTTCCTTGGCTCGCAGAAGGACCACGATCTCGTCCGGAAGTTCGACGTGCCGTATCGCCCGCTGCTCGACGCAGGCGTGACGTTTCATGCCTCCATCGGCAACCACGACGACCCGCGGACGCTGAACTATGCGCCGCTCAACATGCAGGGGCGGCGCTACTACACCTTCGTCAAGGGGCCCGTCCGCTTCTTCGTGCTCGACAGCAACGAGATGGACGCGCGGCAGGTCGAGTGGCTCGAGATCGAGCTGCGCAGCTCACGCGACGCGTGGAAGATCGCCTACTTCCACCATCCCCTCTACTCGAACGGCCGCCGTCATGGTCCCTCGGTCGATCTGCGAGTGCTGCTCGAGCCGCTGCTGCTGAAGTACGGCGTCAGCGCCGTGTTCTCCGGCCACGATCACCTCTACGAGCGGCTGACGCCGCAAAACGGCATTCAGTACTTCGTCAGCGGCGCCGGAGGAAAGCTGCGCAAGGGCGGTTTGAAGCGCGGCGCGTCGACGGCTGCGGGATTCGACGCGGATTGCAGCTTCATGGTCGTCGAGATCGCCGGCGGCGACATGTTCTTCGAAGCCATCTCGCGAACCGGCGCCATCGTCGACGCGGGCAGCTTCAGAGCGAGGGGCAGATGAACAGGGCGTCGAAGTTCGCCGTCGAACATCTCCTTCTGCTCCCGCTCGGCGCGGCGCTGGCGCTCGTCTGGGCCAACACGCTGCCCGACAGCTACTACCGCTTCACCTACGCCATCGCGTTCGCGGTGAACGACGTGGCGATGGTGTTCTTCTTCGCGCTGCTCGCCAAGGAGGTCGTCGAGGCGACGGCGCCGGGCGGCGTGCTGCATCCGTGGCGCCGTGCCATGTTGCCGATGCTCGCGGCGCCGGCGGTGGCGATCGTGCCGGCACTGCTGTTCGTCGCGTTGGTGCGCGGTATCGGCGAGCCGATGCTCGCGCGGGCGTGGCTCGTGCCGTCGGCCATCGATCTCGCGGTCGGCTACTTCGTGCTGCGCGTCGTCTTCCGGCCGGGCCACCCGGTGATTCCGTTCTTCCTGCTGCTCGGTATCGCGGCGGACGCGCTCGCGCTCGTGGTCCTGGCGATCGCGTACCCCGCGGGTGAGAACGTGGCTCTGCGCACGATCGGCATGCTCGCGGTCGCGGTCGCGATCGCGGCGGGGCTGCGCCGCGCGCGGGTCCGGAACTTCTGGCCGTACGTGTTGCTGGCCGGCGGGCTCGCCTGGTGGGCGCTCTATCTCGGCGGCGTACACCCGGCGCTCGCGCTCATCCTCGTGGTGCCATTCCTGCCGCACGCGCGGCGCGATCCCGGTTTCTTCGTCGATGCGCCAGCCGGTGCGCGCGACGCGCTCAATCGCTTCGAAATCTGGTGCCGCTACCCGGCGCAGGCGGCGCTGTTCTTCTTCGGCCTCGTGAACGCGGGCGTGCCGCTGCGCGCACTCGAAGCGGGCACGTGGGCGCTGCCGGCGGCCAATCTGGGCGGCAAGCCGCTCGGACTGCTGATCGGCATCGCCATCGCCGTGGCCGCCGGCTTCCACCTTCCGCGACGGGTGGGCTGGCGCGAACTGCTCGTCGCGGCATTGGTGGCGGCGAGCGGATTCACCGTCGCGCTTTTCGTCGCCAACGGCGCGATGGGTCCCGGCCAGTTGCTGTCGGAGACGAGGATGGGCGTGCTGCTCTGCCTCGCCGGCGCGCCGCTGGCGCTCGTCGCCGCACGGATGCTTCATATCGGACGGTTCGCACATCGGGGAGACTTCTCATGACTCGTCACGTTCTCATTTCGCTTCTCTGTCTCGCACCGCTGCACGCTGCCGGCGTCCACGCCGCGCCGCCGCAGCAGCGGGGCGATGGCGCCGTACTCGAAGAATTCGACCGCCGGGTGGCGGACTACGTCGCGCTGCACCGCTCGCTCGAGGGTCCGGCGACGACGGTTCAGCGCTCCAGCGATCCGGTGGAGACCGCCAAGGCGGTGGAATCGCTCGGCGCCGCGATCCGCGCGAAGCGCAGCGGCGCGCAGCCCGGGGACATCTTCTTCCCCGAGGCGGCCGGCATCTTCCGCAAAATCATCCGCGACGGCTACGGCAACCACATGCCGGAGCTGCACCGCATGGTCCACACGAACGTCGCGCCCATGAACGACGCCGTCGTCAACGGCGCCTGGCCAGGCGTGTCGCAGACGATGATGCCCCCGCTGCTCCAGTACCGCTTTCCGAAGCTGCCGGAAGGGCTGCAGTACCGCTTCGTGAACCGCGATCTCGTGATCTGGGACAGCCACGCGAACCTCATCGTCGACGTGATGAAGGGAGCGATTCGCGAGCTGACGTAATCCGAGGGTCCGAGGGTCCGAGGGTCCGAGGGGGCCGAGAGTCGGTTTTTCGGCAACGGGCGTTCGGCGGCGGCCGAACGTTCGGCCACTTTCGGCAGGCAGGTCCCGCCGGAACCCTCGAAACCTTCGCCAGATCGCGCGATTCGGAACGGCCGGACGGCCCGATACCGCGGCCTCACCGTTGCACCGCCGCCGGACGCATGTCCCTACGATCTATTGCGCCCGTCGTCGTCTGTGCACTCGTCCTGACCGCACCGGCCGCCGCCCAGAACGCGGCGGACTATTACAGCGCCAATTGCGCGGCCTGCCACACCATCGGGCAGGGAGCCGGCAACGGCGGCCCCGACCTGAAGGACGTCACGCGGCGCCGCGAGCGCGAGTGGCTGATTAAGTTCCTGCTCAATCCCGAAGCCTTCTCCTCCGATCCGGTCGTCGTCCAGATGATCAAGGACTCCGGCGGTCTGGAGATGCCGGCCACAGACGGGATGACCCGCGAAATGGCCGCGGCGGTGCTCGAGCTGATCGAGCAGCGCTCGGGGACGCCCGGCGCAGCAGCCGTCAGCGCGCCGGAGCAGCCGTTCACGGCAGGCGACGTCGCGCGTGGACGTGATCTGTTCACCGGTCGAGCGCGGCTGTCGGCGAACGGGCCCGCGTGCGTGCAATGCCACGATGCGGCGACGCTCTCGGCGCCCGGCGGCGGCGGCATGGGGCCCGACCTGACAGCGGTCCACGGGAGACTCGGCGGAACGCGCGGCCTCACCGGTTGGCTGCGGGCGATGCCCACGCCGGTCATGCGCGCCGTCTACCAGCCGGTGCCGCTGACGCCCGACGAGTCGCGCGCCATCACCGCGTTCCTCGAAGACACGGCCCGGCGGGAAGCGACGATGCGGTCGGCCCGTATGCTGCCGTTGGTGGGCGGCTCGGTGGCGCTGACGCTCGCCGTCCTCGCCGGCATCGGATGGACCGGCGCGCGCCGATTCCGCGGTGTCCGCGCTTCACTTGTCGCTGCTCATCGTCACGCGGTCGGCTCCGGAGGTTCGCGATGACACCGCCATATGGAGAGACTGACGCGATCAAGGACCAAGGAACCGGGCACGTCAAGGACCAAGAAGCCAAGGACCAAAGGCCAACGCGCTGGATTCAGGACGAGACGTCAGCCGTGAGCCGCCGCTGGGAGGAGCTCTATCGCAACCGCTGGCAGCACGACCGCGTCGTGCGCAGCACACACGGCGTCAACTGCACCGGCGGCTGCAGCTGGAACATCTTCGTCAAGAACGGCATCGTCACGTGGGAGTTGCAGGCGCTCGATTACCCGGAGATCTCGGCGTCGCTGCCGCCGTACGAGCCGCGCGGATGCCAGCGCGGCGCGTCGTGCTCCTGGTATCTCTACAGCCCGCTGCGCGTGAAGTACCCCTACGCGCGCGGCGTCCTGCTCGATCTGTGGGCTGAGGCGCGCGCGAAGCACGCCGATCCGGTCGAGGCGTGGCGCTCGCTCGTCAGCGATGCGGACACACGCGCGCGCTGGCAGCGGGCCCGCGGCAAGGGCGGATTCCGGCGGGCGAGCTGGGAGACGATGCTGGAGCTCGTCGCCGCC
Source organism: Vicinamibacterales bacterium (assembly GCA_048594885.1). Taxonomy (GTDB): domain Bacteria; phylum Acidobacteriota; class Vicinamibacteria; order Vicinamibacterales; family 2-12-FULL-66-21; genus JBMDXB01. The sequence continues at coordinate 12,069 of JBMDXB010000094.1, read as the reverse complement.
GCGACGATTCACACCATCAAGGCGCACGGTCCGGATCGGATCGCCGGCTTCTCGCCGATCCCGGCGATGTCGATGGTCAGCTACGCGTCGGGCGCGCGCTTCCTGCAGCTCATTGGCGGCGTGTCGATGTCGTTCTACGACTGGTACTGCGACCTGCCGAACGCGTCGCCGGAAACCTGGGGCGAGCAGACGGACGTCCACGAGTCGGCCGACTGGTACAACGCCGCGATGATCGCGGCGATGGGATCGAACCTCAGCGTGACACGGACGCCGGACAGCCATTTCATCTCCGAGGCACGGCACAACGGATCGCGCGTCTGGGTGTTCTCGCCGGATTACTCGCAGATTGCGCGGTTCGCCGACGAGTGGGTCGGCGTCGAGGCAGGCCAGGATGGCGCATGGTGGATGGCGGTCAATCGCCTGCTGCTGCAGGAGTTCCATCACAGGCGGCGCGTGCCGCGGTTCCTCGACTACTGCCGGCGGTACACCGACGCGCCGATGCTCGTCGAGCTCCTGCCGGCGGACGCGCGCTTCAAGGCCGGCCAGATGCTGCGCGCGAAACGGCTCGCGGACTACGCGTCGATCGAGAACGGCGACTGGAAGTTCGCCATGTGGGATACGGCCAGCGGCCGTCCACTGGTGCCGCTCGGCACCATCGGCGCGCGCTGGGGGACGCAGCCTGGCAAGTGGAACCTGAAGCTCGAGGACGAAGTGTCCGGAGCGCCGATCGATCCCACGCTCACGTTCCTCGATTCAGCGGACGAAGTGGCGCAGGTCGCATTCGACGACTTCAGCAGCGGCCAGACAATCTACCGCGGCGTACCGGCAAAGCGGGTGCGGCTTGCCGATGGCTCGACGGCGGTGGTGACGACCGTTTACGACCTGCTGATGGCGCAGTACGGCGTGGCGCGCGATCTGCCCGGCGATTATCCGGAGAACGACGACCAGTTGACGCCGTACACGCCGGCCTGGGCCGAGCTGTATACCGGCATCAGCCGCCACACGCTCGTGCGGTTCGCGCACGAGTGGGGCGAAACGGCCGAGCGCAGCGGCGGCCGCTGCCTGATCCTGATCGGCGCGGGCGTGAACCACTGGTACCACGCCAATCTGATGTATCGCGCGGCGATTCACGCGCTCATGTTCTGCGGCTGCGTCGGAGTGAACGGCGGCGGCCTCGGCCACTACGTCGGCCAGGAGAAGCTCGCGCCGATGGAGTCGTGGGCCTCGATCGCGTTCGCGCGCGACTGGCTCCCGGCGCCGCGGCTGCAGAACTCGCCGAGCTGGCACTACGTGCACAGCGATCAGTGGCGCTACGAGCGATCGTTCACCGACTACCACACCGTGCCGGCGCACCAGCCGCCGGGCTCGCTCGCCACCGGCCACACCATCGACGTGCAGGCGCGCGCGGTTCGCAACGGCTGGCTGCCGTTCTACCCGCAGTTCGACCGCAATCCGCTCGATCTCGTCGCCGAGGCCGAAGCCGCCGGTGCTGCCTCACCAGATGACGTAGTCGCGCACGTCGTGCGGTCGTTGAGGACGCGCCAACTGCACTTCGCCGTCGACGATCCCGATGCGCCCGGCAACTGGCCGCGGCTCTGGTTCATCTGGCGCGGCAACGCCTTGATGGCGAGCGCGAAAGGGCACGAGTACTTCCTGAAGCATTACCTCGGCACCGACAGCAACGCCATCGCCGTCGATCTGGCGCGCGACGCCGTGCACGAGGTGACGTGGCGCGAGCACGCGCCGCAAGGGAAGATGGACCTCGTCGTCGATCTCAACTTCCGCATGGACTCGTCCGCGCTCTACTCGGACATCGTCCTGCCCGCGGCGACGTGGTACGAAAAGGCGGACCTGAACTCGACCGATCTCCACACCTTCGTGCACCCGTTGTCAGCCGCGGTGCCGCCGTGCTGGGAGTCGAAGAGCGACTGGGACATCTTCAAGGCGATCGCCGCGAAGTTTTCGGAGCTCGCCTCGGCGCACTTCCCCGCGCCGGTGCGCGACATCGTCGCCGCGCCGCTCGCGCACGACACGCCGGCGGAGATCGCACAGCCCGAAATCCGCGACTGGACGTCGGGCGACATTCAGGCGATTCCCGGCAAGACGATGCCCAATCTGCGCGTCGTCACGCGCGACTTCGCGAAGGTCTACGACCACTTCATTGCCTTCGGACCGCTGGCACGATCCGCCGGCCTCGCCGCGCACGGCACGAGCTACGCAATCGACGACGTCTACGACGATGCGATGGTGACGCTGCCGACGGTGCAGACGAACGGGAACCGGTATCCGTCGCTGCAGGAAGCGGAGCAGGTCTGCGACGTCATCCTGCGGTTTGCCACCGTCACGAACGGCGAGCTGGCGTACCGGTCGTACAAGAACATGGAAGCGAAGGTCGGTCTGCCGCTGGCGGATCTCGCCGCGTCGAATCGATCGCTTCGCATCGGCTACGCGGACATCCAGGCGCAGCCGCGCCGATTCGGGAACAGTCCGATGTGGTCCGGCCTGATCGCTCAGGGACGTCCATACGCGCCGTTCACCTACAACGTCGAGCGGCTGGTGCCGTGGCGCACGTTGACCGGCCGCCAGCACTTCTATCTCGATCACCCGGGCTATCTGCAGTTCGGCGAGCACCTGCCGACCTACAAGCCGCGGCCGCTGCCATCGCAGCACGCCGACCTGCGGTTCACTGATACGGCGACGGAATCGCTGATGCTGAACATCCTCACACCGCACGGCAAGTGGCACATCCACTCGACCTACGGCGACAACGCGCCGATGACGACGCTGTCGCGCGGCGTGGAGCCGCTGTGGATGAACGATCACGATGCCGAGCAGATCGGCATTGCCGACAACGACTGGGTGGAGATCTACAACGACCACGGCGTCTCGGTCACGCGCGCCGTCGTCAGCGCGCGTATCCCGCGCGGCCTCTGCTTCCAGGGTCACGCGCCGGAACGCACGATTGCCGTGCCGCGCTCACCCGCGCGGCAGTTCCGCAGGGCCGGCAGCCACAACAGCACCAACCGCACGCGGCTGAAGCCGAATCTGATGGTCGGCGGCTACGGTCAGTTCACGTACCACTTCAACTACTGGGGCCCGGTGGGCTGCAATCGCGACACGTCTGTGCTCGTGAGGAAGCTGCCGGAGCTGCGGTGGTAACCGGAACGGGGCCCGACATGGATGTGCGAAGCCAGATCGCGACCGTGTTCCACCTGGACAAGTGCCTCGGATGCCACACGTGCAGTGTCGCCTGCAAGAACCTGTGGACCGATCGCCAGGGCGCTGAGTACATGTGGTGGAACAACGTCGAGACAAAGCCGGGTACCGGCTATCCCACGCGCTGGGAGGACCAGGACACGTACGCGGGCGGATGGGAGGCCCGCGGCGGCGGCCTGCGCCTGAAGTCCACGAGCAAGGCGCGGATTGTGACGAATATCTTCCACAACCCGCACATGCCGACGATGGACGACTACTACGAGCCGTGGACCTACGACTACGAATCGCTGTTCAACGCACCCGAAAGCGACGATCAGCCGGTGGCGCGGCCGATCTCGCTGCTGACGGGACGGCCGATGGATCCGGAAGCCGGCCCGAACTGGGACGACGATCTCGGCGGATCGCCGGTCTACGCGCGGAACGACCCGAACCTCGCGGCGCTCAGCGAGTCCGAGCAGAAACAGTTGTTCGCGCTCGAGCGGATGATGCTGTTCTATCTGCCGCGCACGTGCAATCACTGCCTCAATCCGGCGTGCGTCGCGGCCTGCCCGTCCGGCGCGATCTACAAGCGCGGCGAGGACGGGGTGGTGTTGATCGATCAGCAGCGATGCCGCGCGTGGCGCGCGTGCGTCGCCGCCTGTCCCTACAAGAAGACGTTCTACAACTGGGCCGCGGGGAAGTCGGAGAAGTGCATCCTGTGCTATCCGCGCATCGAGACCGGACAGTCGCCGGCGTGCTGTCACAGTTGCGTCGGGCGTATCCGGTACGCCGGCGTGCTGCTGTATGACGCATCGCGCATCGCGGAGGCGGCCGCTGCGCCCCGGGATCACCTCGTCGACGCGCTCCGCGGCCTCGTTCTCGACCCGCGCGACCCGGCGGTGGCGGCCGCGGCGACAGACTGCGGCGTTCCTGACGGCGTGCTGAACGCCGCCGCCCGCTCGCCGGTCTACCGGTTCGTCAAGGAGTGGAAGATCGCGTTGCCGCTCCACCCGGAGTTCCGCACGCTGCCGACGCTGTTCTACGTGCCGCCGCTCTCGCCGGTCGTCGCGATGCAGCGCGACGGCGTCATGCACAACCGGGAGGCGGACTTCTTCGACGCGAACGGCTCGGCGCGTGTGCCGATCCGCTTCCTCGCCTCGCTGTTCGCCGCCGGTGCCGAGGAGCCCGTTCGATACGCGCTGCGGAAGCAGCAGGCGGTGCGCTCGCACCGCCGGTCGATCGCCGTCGGTGACATCGACGCGACGAGCGCCCGCCAGTTGCTCCAACGTGCCGATTCGAGCGAGGCCGAGGCGGATGCCATCTACCAGCTGACGTCGCTCTGCCGCGCCGCGGATCGCTTCGTCCTCCCACCCGCCGGACGCGAAGTCGCGCTGGACGATTCTCCGTCGACGTTCGCGCACAAGCAGACGACGGGCTTCGGGTTCCTCGGCGCGTCGAGGCAGAAGCCATGACGGCAGATGGGGGAGCCAGGGGGCCTGGCGGCCGGGGAGCCACCGACTGGAAGACGCTGGCGAGGCTCGTTTCCTACCCGGACGCGAACACCGCGACGGACGCGGCTGCCGCCGGCCCCGTTTTCGACGCGATTGCGGCGATGCCGCTCGGCTGCCTTCAGGAGCAGTACACCGCCGACTTCGACTTCGATCCCGCGTGCTCGCTCAACGTCGGATGGCACCTGTTCGGAGAATCACGCGAGCGCGGGGCGTTCCTCGCGCTGCTGCGTGAGGATCTCGGGCGCGCGGGCATCGCCGAATCGGCGGAGCTTCCCGATCATCTGTCGCACGTGCTCGCGCTCGTCGATCGGGACGAGCCCTCCCGCGCCGCGGAGCTCGCGGCGATCGTGCTGCCGGCGGTCGCGGCCATCGAGCAGGCGCTCACCGCGAGGAGGAGCCCGTACGCGCACCTCCTCCATCACGTCTACACCGAGTTGAGCGCGCTCGCCGAACACGCGGTTGCCACAGGGTGAATCCATGCGACCTTCCGCTCTGATGCTGTTCGTCGTCCTTCCGTACGCCGCAATCCTGCTCTTTGCCGGCACGGCGATCGAGCGCTACCGGCGGCACGGGTTCTCGTACACGAGCCACTCCAGCCAGTTCCTCGAGAACCGGCTGCACTTCTGGGCGCTGGTGCCGTTTCACGTAGGCATTCTCGTCGTGCTGGCGGGGCACCTCGTGGCGCTGCTGATCCCGAGGGCGATTCTCGCGTGGAACGCCGTGCCGCTGCGGCTGATCGTGCTGGAGACGATCTCGCTCGCGGGCGGACTGCTCGCGCTCGGCGGCCTCGCCGCCGCTCTCGTGCGGCGCGCCGCGATGCCGGCGGTGCGGCGCACGACGACGGCGTTCGACTGGGCGGTATTCGGTCTGTTGCTGGCGCAGATCGCGACCGGCGTGGCGCTCGCGATCCTGTATCCATGGGGCTCGTCATGGTACGCGTTGGGCGCCGTGCCGTATCTGCGGTCGCTGTTCAGGCTGCAGCCGGATGTCTCGGCAATCGCCGCCATGCCGTTCCTCGTGCAGACGCACGTCGTCCTCGCGTGGCTGCTCGTCGCGGTGTTCGCCGCAAGCCGTCTCGTGCACGTACTCGCCGTTCCCAACCACTATTTCTGGCGGGCGCCGCAGGTCGTCCGATGGACGCGCCGGCCCGCCGCGATCGGGAGGAAATCGTGACGTCTACCCACTCGGCAGGTGTCAACGGCAGCCCGCGGCTCGCGCTCACCGCAGCGACGATCGGGTTCTTCGCGGGCTTCGGCGCCGTCGCGCTGTTCGGCCCTACGGCCGTGCGCTTCCGCGACGCCATGGGCCTCAGCCCGATGGCGCTCGGCTTCCTGGTGGCGATGCCGGCGCTCTCCGGGTCGCTGCTGCGCATTCCGTTTTCCGCGTGGGTGGACACGACGGGAGGGCGCAAGCCGTTCCTGGTGCTGCTTGTGCTGTCCATCGCCGGAATGGCGGGAGTCACGACGGTCGTCACGATGTTCTATCCCGACGGGCTCACGCCGGCGATGTATCCGGTGCTGCTGCTGCTCGGCCTGCTCTGCGGCTGCGGCATTGCGACGTTCTCGGTCGGCATCAGCCAGGTCTCGTACTGGTTCCCGCAGGCGCGGCAGGGCCGCGCGCTCGCCGTCTATGCCGGCGTCGGAAACCTCGCACCGGGGATCTTCTCGCTGCTGCTGCCGCTGGCGATCGGCGGCCTCGGCCTCGGCCTGTCGTACGCCGCGTGGCTGACGTTTCTCGTCGTCGGAACGCTGCTCTACGCGGTGCTCGGCCGCAACGCCTGGTACTTCCAGCTTCTGCGCACCGGCAAGGCTCTCGACGAGGCGAAGCTGCGCGCACGGGAGATGGGCCAGGAGCTCTTCCCCGCCGGGACGACGCTCGACTCGCTGCGCATCTCGGCGCGCGCCTGGCAGACGTGGGGGCTCGTCGTCATCTACTTCACCACCTTCGGCGGCTTCGTCGCGCTGACCGCGTGGCTCCCGACGTACTGGATGTCCGCGTTCGGTTTCGGCGTCGTCATGGCGGGCATGCTGACTGCGCTGTACTCGCTGCTCACATCCGTCATCCGCATCATCGGCGGCATGATGGCCGACCGGCTCTATCAGGGCGGCTACAACACGGCGATCCTCGCGATCCTGATCATGCTTGCCGGCGCGCTGGTGATGACGTCGGCGCGCGAGTACGAGCTGGCGATCCCGGGCGTGATCCTGCTCGCGATCGGCATGGGCATCTGCAACGCGGCGGTGTTCAAGGTGGTGCCGCAGGTGGTGCCGCAGGCCGTGGGCGGGGCTGCGGGATGGGTCGGGGGCCTTGGCGCGTTCGGCGGCTTCGCGATTCCGCCGGCGCTGGCCTTCGCGGTCCGCGATCTCGGCGATCGCGGCTACGCGATCGGATTCGTCGTATTCGTGTTCCTCAGCCTGGTGTCTCTCGCCGTGGCGTGGATGCTGAAGTACGGCACCGCGGACGAGAGGGCACGCGCGGCGGCGCCGCGCGAGATGACCGCCCGACTCACGTAGCGGGCGCGCGCAGGGCTGCCGGCCGGCGCTGGCAGCCCTGAACCCGATTCACGCCAATCAGCCGCTCATCATCCGTCCGTCCGCGGCTGCGGGCTGAAGCGAAGCAGGTTCAGCTCACACACGCAGCGGCGCGTCGAGGGCGGAGCGACGCGCGCGTTCCCGCCGCCGCTCCGCAATCCAGCCGCGGCCTTCCGGAAGCGCCAGCACCAGCGCCCCGGCGCGTCGCATCACGTCGTAGGCGACGATTCCCGGGCGCACACCGCGCGTGCCGTCGTCTCCCCGCAGCCCCATCACGATCGCGCCGGCGTTCCGTACGAACGCCACTCGAATAATCTCCTCCGCCGCGTCGCCCGACGCGATCATCGTCTCCGCCACCACGTGCGCGCCGATGTCGGCCGACAGCTCCCGCAGCATTGTCGCGGCGTCGGCCGCATCGTGCGGCGAGCGCGGCGTGACGACGTGCAGCAGCAGGAGGCCGAGGCCCATGGATTCGGCGAGGCCGGCGGCAATGCGGACGTCGTAGCGCGCCCGCGGGTGGAAGCCGACCGGCGCCAGCACGATACTGCCGCGATCCAGCATGCGCTCCAGATCCGGATTCGGCATGGCGTGCAGCGCCGGCGGGATCACGAGCAGCGGTATCGGCGACTGCTGCATCACGTGACGCGCCGTCGAGCCGTACGGCGTGCTGTCGGCGCCGGTTCCGTGCATGGACATCACGATCACGTCGGCCAGACACTCGTCGGCGACGGACAGGATCGTTTCCCCGGGATCGCCGGGACGGACGACGAAGTCGGGGGCCGGGCCTCTCGTGCTGAACCGCGCGACGACCGGCGTCACGAATTCTTCGAGACGGCGGATCGTGATCGACCTCCGCTCGCGTCCTGACACCGCGGTGACGATGCCGAGCCGCGCCTTGAAGTGCTCGGCAAGCCCGGCGGCGACGGCGACGGCGGTGCGGGCCCGATCGGAAAAGTCGACGGGGCAGAGGATGTTCAGGAAATCGAACGTCACGGAGGTCTCGGCGAGCTTCGCCGACGCATGGAGCGACGCCTCTTTCAGCAGCGTCTGCCGCTCCCGCTCGGGGAGATCCGGCAGCTCGGACGGATCGTAGCCCCGCGCCCGGACGTACTCCTCGACGAACTCGCGCTCCAGGTCCGCGCGCGGCGGACGGACCGTGGGTTTGTCGCTGGATTCGGGGGTCATACCCCCCCGATGCTGCAAACGATGCACCACGATCGTCAACGGTTCGCCGTCAAATCGCCGCCGGCTCCGGCGCACTGACGGGATCGCGCTACGAGCTCCCGGCGGGGTGTGACGAACCGCCGACATGGGCGCCGTACACGCCGTTTCCACGCGAGTTCCGTGGTTCGGTTCTTGCTGTTTTCGTCTGTGACGGGCGCGTTCGTCGTCCGCATGAAGGACAGCCATCATGATTGAAATCAAGCGCATTTTGTGTCCGACGGACTATTCGGAGTTCTCCCGTCACGCGTTCGAGCAGGCCCTCTTGCTGGCGCGGTGGTACGGCGCGGAGGTGACGGCGCTGCACGTCTACGCGGTGCCGATGGCGATGGTGGCGATACCCGGCGGAGCCACCACCGTGCCCGTCGATCACACGGCAATGGCCGCCGTGCACATGGCGGAACACCTGACGGAGATGAGCCGCTTCATCGAAGCGGCGAACACGGCCGGCGTGAAGGTCGATCCGCTCGTGCTCGAAGGCGGTGTCATCGACTCGATCGTCGAGCAGGCGGCATCGCTCGAAGCGGATCTGATCGTCATGGGCACGCACGGCCGTTCCGGGTTCGAGCGGCTGCTGCTCGGATCGGTGACCGAGCGCGTGCTGCGCAAGGCGCCGTGCCCGGTGCTGACGGTCCCGCGCCGCGTCACGTCGGCGGCGCCCGGCTTCAAACGGATCCTCTGCCCCATCGACTTCTCGCAGCCCTCGACGCATGCGCTCACCTACGCGCTCTCGCTGGCGCAGGAAGCCGACGCGCGGCTCACGGTCGTACACGTCGTCGAGCTGCAGCTCGAGCCGGACACCTACCAGTACCGCCTGCTGAACGTGCCCGAGTACCGCGCGCAGATGGTGCGTGCGGCGAGCGAGCAGATGGCGAACGCGCTCCCGGATGGCGTCGAGTCGTACTGCGCGATCGAGCAGACGGTGATCACGGGGAAGGCGTATCGGGAGATCCTGCGGCTCGCCGACGAGCAGCACGCCGATCTGATCGTCATGGGCGTGCACGGCCGCAGCGTGATGGATCTGCTCGTCTTCGGTTCGACGACGCAGCACGTTGTGCGGCAGGCGCCGTGTCCGGTGCTGTCGATCCGCCAGCCGGCGCGATTCCACGGGGTGGAGCAGGAAGCGGAAGCGCACGATCCCGACCTGGAGCCGGTGTTCGCCGGCCACGACATCGACGATCAGTGCTGAGTTTTACAACAGACGCGCGAGAGGAAGGCTGACGCTGACGGAGGGGCGTCACGTGCTCCCGGCACGTGACGCGCCCCCGGCACGCCGGTTACGTGACGGTCCGGCCCTGCCGCAGCACGAAGGCGCCGTCGGACGTGCGCACGAGCACGTTCGAATGCGTCAGGTTTCGGAGAACCTCTTCGCACTTCAGCCGGTCGAGTCCCCAGAGTCGTTGCGCCTGAGGAAGCGTCAGACGCAAGCCGGGCATCTCGCGATACTCGCTCTGAATGCGTCGCATCAGCCCGTGGATGTCCCTCTCAGCCGGTCTATCGACGACGACGGCCATAGTCCACCCCTTGCGCAGTTTGATGGAGGGCTGCAAACGGAATACCAGGGCGTGTGCAGCAGAGCGGAAGCGCGCTAGGCCGATCCCAGCAGGCCCGTAATCATCAGCATCGCCGTCAGGCCGATCATGAGCGACCATGCGGCCTGACGGCGCGTGCAGCGCTCGAGGCTGTCGGGAAGCAGCTCGCACGCGACCAGGAAGATCATCGCGCCGCCGGCGAAGCCAAGGCCGAGCGGCAGCAGCGGCTGGACCACCGAGACGAGCAGGTACGCTGGAACCGCCGCAAGCGGCTGCGGCAGGCTCGTGAGGATCGCGTAGCCCGCGCACGCGACCACACCCACACCGCGCGCGCGCAGTGGCATCGAGACGGCGGTGCCTTCCGGGATGTTGTGGACGGCGATGGCGGTCGCCAGCAGCAGCCCGAACTGCGTCTCGCCCGACGCGTAGCCGACGCCGATGGCGATCCCTTCGGGGAAGCTGTGGATCGACATCGCGATCAACACGAGGATGCTCTGGCGCGACTCCGCCACCGTCAGCGATCCGAGGCGCCACTCGCGTCCTTCGACGAGCTTCGCGCTCCACGAGAAGAACGCGGCGCCGGCGATCAGACCCGCCCGCACCTCCCACAGCGCGCCGCTGTGAAGCGCTTCGCCCGCCAGCGTGAAGACGGAGGCGGAGAGCATCATGCCGGCCGCCGCCGCGGTCATCATGCCTTGCCACGAGTCGGACAAACGCCGCACGAAGACGAACGGAAGGGCGCCGAGCCCGGTGGCGAGATCGGTCGCGACCGCGACCCAGAACACCTTCCACACCATGTCGTCGGGCATCGCCTCGACGCCCAGCAACGGCTATTCCGGTTGGATTTGTGGGGGGAACGCGGTGCGGATGCCGGATTCCCGGCACCCACACCAGGCGTGACTACTTGACGAACAGCATTTCGCGATACGTCGGCAGCGGCCAGAGATCGTGCGGGACGATCGCTTCCAGCGCGTCACCCGTGTCGCGCAGGTCGTTCATCGCCGGAATGACCTTGTCGCGGAAGTACTTCGCGTGCTTCTCGGCGTTGCCGTTCGACTCGTGCTCCAGCAGCTGCTGCAGCGTGTCGACGCGCGTCTTGAAGTCGTCGGTCAGCTTCGTCAGCGTGTCGAGCGAGCGCTTCGTTTCCTTCGCGTTCGCGCCGGCGGCCTTCACCGCCGCGACGCTCTGCGCAATCTCGCCCTGATAGCGGTACGCCGCCGGCAGGACGTAGCGGTTGCCCATCAGCACCATGAGGTTCGCCTCGATGTTGATGGTCTTGTTGTACTGCTCGACGGCGACTTCGTACCGCGCCTTGAGCTCGCGCTCGTTCAGCACGCCGTACTTCTCGAACGCCTTGACGACGTCCGTCTTGAGCAGCTCCGGGAACGCGTCTACCGACGTGCGCAGGTTCAGCAGGCCGCGCTTCCCCGCCTCGCGCTGCCACTCCTCGGAGTAGCCGTTGCCGTTGAAGATGATCCGCTTGTGCTCCTTGATCATCTTCGTCAGCAACGCCTTGACGGCCGCCTGCAGCTTCTTGCCTTCCTTGATGCCGCGCTCCAGCTCGGTGGCGACGTAGTCGAACGCCTCGGTGGCGGCGACGTTCAGCGCGATGTTCGGGAACGCGATGCTCTGGTTCGCCGAGACCGCGCGGAACTCGAACTTGTTGCCGGTGAACGCGAACGGGCTCGTGCGGTTGCGATCGCCGGCGTCGCGCGGCAGCTTCGGCAGTACCGGCACGCCGGTCTCGAGAATGCCGCCCGATTTCGTCGACTTCGCCGCACCCTTCTCGATCTGGTTGAAGATGTCGGTCAGCATGTCGCCGAGGAAGATCGACAGGATCGCCGGCGGCGCCTCGTTGGCGCCGAGGCGATGATCGTTTCCGGCGCTGGCGATGCTGAAGCGCAGCAGCCCCTGATACCGGTTCACGGCGCGCAGCATCGCCGCGCAGAACACCAGGAACTGCATGTTGTCGTGCGGCGTGTCGCCCGGGTTCAACAGGTTGTTCCCGAGGTCGTCGCTCATGCTCCAGTTCAGATGCTTGCCGGAGCCGTTGACGCCGGCGAACGGCTTCTCGTGCAT
>JBMDXB010000093.1:0-132622 GCA_048594885.1 Vicinamibacterales bacterium | reverse complement strand
CGACCCCGCCGATCGACCTCGGGGCCGCGGATGCGAACTGCAGGCGGGGTCGCTCACGCCCCATTTCTACTCCGACTCCTGTGCTGGGGCGCTCAGCGGGCGGAACAGGACGCCGCCCGACACTGACGACAGCGAGTCCGTGAACGTCCCGCCGTACATGCACTTGGAGCGCGCTCTTCAGAGGGAGTCGGCTCCGCAGCCCTGCAGCGATAGTGACGCGCCCACACGCGAGAGGGGCCAACCGCGCCCTGAGGTAGTGTCCCCCTCCTCGGCCCCAGCGGCGGCGTGATCCTGCGGTAGAGAGATGCTCTGCCGCCACGCACGTCACATCAGGTGACGCTGCGGATTTCGGGCGCTTCTAAGGCGTGAAGGACGGGCGCGTCCGAGGTGCCAGAGGACTGCTCCAGCAGGTCCAACACCCCCTCTTGCTTGAGCAGCGTCATACCCAATCGCTGCGTCGAGAGGCCCCCGCGCAGTTTGTAGTCAAAGACTGGCTGTTCCGCGCTGATATCCGCAGAGAAGTGAAGCAGACATACTCGGGGATCATCGACGATCGAGGGCGCAATTTCGGCGAGATGAGACGCGACGAAGACCAGGGCCGCGGGGTGTGCGACGAGTCGTGAGATCACCGCCAGCGTCGCCTCAGCGGCGTCGTGGACGTTCGTGCCGCGAAACGGCTCGTCTAGCACGGCAACCGCTGAATGATGGTCACGGAGCGCCGCTGCGAGGGATTTGATTCGTCGTACTTCGGCCAGGTAGAAGCTTTCTCCCGCGCTCAGATTGTCGACGATCTGGACGCTCGAGAAGATCGTTCGGACGACCGGGAACTCCATCGACGCAGCCGGTACTCCGCAGCCCGCATGCGCTAGCAGGATCGCGATTCCGATGGCCTTCAAGAAGGTTGATTTGCCGGCCATGTTAGGGCCGGTCACGAAGCACACCCGCGTCTCGGCAACCAGCTGCAGGTCGTTTCCAATGGCTCCTCGACCCAGAAATGGATGCAAGAGGCCCACGGTGCGTAGCTGCGCAGCTGGGCGAGGGTAAGACCACCCGTGTTCGGCTGCTGCAACGCCGAAGCTCCACATCGCCTCGAGCGTGCCTAAATGGCCGATGATTTCGAGGAGCAGCGGCTTGGCCGAGTCACGAGCCAGCTGATCGAACGCAACTTGACCCGACGTGGATTCGCGGGCTCCGAGGTCGAGCAACAGTTGTACTTCCCGCGCAGAAAGGAGCGCCGCGAACTCTGTTCCCAGTTCCTTCAGGATCGCGGAATTCGTAGCTGAAAGCTTGCTGCTGAGATCGCGAGCAGCTCGCAACATTGCCACGACGCGAAACTGGCCATTGCCGACCTCCCGCAAGTAATCCCGGAACCATCTCGGGCGCAAGAATCCCTGCACGAGGCGAGTAAGCGCGTGCCTGGTCGAAGGCAGCTGCCAGTTCGAATTCAGATACCGTTCGGCACTGTCCGTGTCTGTACGGTCAAAGATCGTTCGATAGCTGGGGGCATCAGCAGCAAGCGATTGATGTGCGCCCTGGAGCGCAAGGATGCCCTCCTCCGCAGAATCGCTCGGCGCGACCAGACGCTGACGAAGGGCCTCTCGCCCTGCACGAGATCGAGTACGGTCGACGAGACTGAACAGAGTTGGTCCTCGGGGCGTGGACGTTGAGAAAACGTCCAGGTCGTGGAGGGTTGCGGGGTCTATAGGCATCTGGTCACTGAGCCGTCAGGCCGCATGCCGTCAAGGCAGTTGGCAGTGTATCGCACGGGACCGCGGCGCTGTTCGTTGAGCGTCAGGCGACGGCAACCAGAGGGGAGAGATGGCCGTACCGGTGACCGAGTTCAAGAGTCTCGACCCGGCCAGCGCCGGCCTTCACTGCATCGCTGATCGTCTGGGAAGCAACGCCGACGAGAGCCGGCTCGCCATCCTGCTTCCACACTTTGTATAGCGCCTTGAATCGAGGAGCAGATAAGGCATCGCGGGCGCGATAGAACCGCTCGTCGAGGTCGTCTCTGCGCGATGGTGCCGGATGCGATCGAACCTGCTCGAAGTACCACCGCAGTTCGTCCACTACATCGGTCCTGAGCGGCGTCAGCAGCTGATTCCAGACGACCTGTTTCGAGCGCTGGGCGATGTCCGGGAACTGCGGTGGCACCACGATCCGGAGGGTCCATGCGGGCAGTGCCCGGAGCAGCGCAGCGTGACGTTCGAGGAACACTCGAAACTCGTCCAGCCACGGGTCCGTGACGACGTAAACGACGACGCCGCGGCCGGCGAGGTGAATGCCGATCGGCAGGCGATCAGGGAAGTACCGGATGGTGCGAGCCTCGCCCTCGCCGACGCTGACGCGAGGCAGATGCGCTTGCTCGATCCGCGTTAGCGCCAGAAGGTGCGCCGCCTTCTCGTCAGCGGTCCCGAGCCACACCAGGTCGGGGTCTTCGACGATCGCGTCGAGCACCATCAACCGCTGAATCGCGTGGTTCAATGTGACGGGCTTGCGCAGGCGGCTGTCGGCCTCGCCAATGGCCGCGTACAGCGCCCGCTGGTTGACATGGTAGATGCGCGCGCGGTTGTGGCGGCAGTCGAACATCGACGCGTACCGAAGACGCACGAGCTTGGCGAAGAACTTCCTCGTCTTCTCGCCGTAGACGATGCCGCAGAACCGCGCGTACTGGCGCGGGACGCAGACGCCGGTGTGGAGCATCACCGTCGTCAGAAACCGCGCCTGCCGCTCGGTGAAACCATTCTTGGCGACGGCCTGGACGCGTTCATCGAAGGTCATTACAGCAGTTCCTCGATAACGCTCGGTGTCCGGCCACCGCTGCGCCCGCGACCAGCGTGGGCGGTGAAGTAGAGGCGGAATCCCGAACCGGATTTTGCTGCGCCATGAGCGCCTCGGTAGTGCGGCGTCATGACCTCGACGTCGAGCGTGTGATCGCGTCCATCGATGTCGTACTCGATGCGGACGTCGGGGAACTGGACGTGGCCCCGGTCGTCGCAGGGAAGGTCGTGCTCCCTTGCCCAGTCCTGGATCTCCAGAGGATCGCGATCGGGTCGGCCATCGCTGTCGTCACGATCGCGATTGCGCTCCTGCAGGAACTCCTGATGCTTGCGTTTCAGATCGTTCTCGAGCACGATGCGGTGGATGTTCGCGCCTTGGTCACGGAGGCGTTCGGCTTCCTCCGTGTAGGCGCGATAGAGTTCCGCGTCATGCTTCAGTTCGCGCGCCTTCGGTACGCCGGCATAGAAAGCCTGGCGGTCGCGCGAATCGTCGTCCAAGCGGCGAGATTCGAGCAGGTCGCGTCCCTCCTTCGTCAACGTGACGACGGTGTGATCGCGGTCGAGCCGTACGGTCTGCACCAGCCCTGAGTCGCGGAGGTGCCAGAGCTCGCCGTGGCGTGGGTCGAGCGGCTGATCGAAGCTGTCGCGGAGATCGGTCGCTGGCACGGCGCGGAAGGCGCCGACCGTGGTCAGAGTGCGCGTCTCGGATCCGCGGAGGGTGTAGTCGTGGCCGTGATAGTGGACGTGCTCTCGTTCGAGGCCACGAGGCAGGTTGACGTGCTCCATGAACACGTCTCGAGGGTCCACGCGCTCGCGGTCGCGTGGGTCTGAACCGCCGCGGCTGCCGCGGCTGAGATCGCGCGAGTTGTCGTCACGATCGCGGGGATCCTCACCCCAGCGAGAGTCGTCGAGCACCGACCACCTCCGTCAGAAACGCCAGCGTTTTTGCGTTCACGCTGCCGCCCAACAGAGCTGCCGGTACAATTTGTTGCGAGCCCCCGCAAATCCCTCTCTCTAAACTACTGGACAGCAAAGAGTTGCGGGCAGTCGCTCGCAGGGACACGATTTGAACCCCTCGTCCTAACGTCTTGAGCGGCGGCGAATTCCGGTTCAATCAGGCCGTCCACTCCATGCTCGCGCTGCTCGGCACGTTAGCGAACGTTAAGTAGCCAGCCGCGTCTTATTCTGGACCGCTCGCGAACTTGATGATCACGTTAGCCAGCGTCTCGCGGCCGGCATCCATGGCGTTGTGTTCCTGGCGCTCGAGCACCACGACGGTCGAGTTCGGCAGAGACTCGCGCAGCGCAGCGATCGACTGCTTGGCGTGCGGCGACGGTGTGTTTTCGCCAATTAACAGCAGCGTGGGCATCGTCACGGACTTTATTCGGCTTGCGTCGAAACGATATGCCGCCAGAGCGCGCATCTGTCGCGCATGGACCGTCATTGACCCAACCAGTCCCGGCCACGTTGGTCGCGCCTTCATTCTCGCGATCTCCTCCGGCGACTGCTTGACCACGTCGGCCTGGAACATAGTGAGCGCCTGCTCCAGCTCTCCCTTTGAGACCATCTCCTCGACCCTGGCCGCGACGGCGAGGTTGTTGCCGACTGGATCGTGCAGCGGTGGTTCATAGAGCATCAGCCTGACGATGCGGTCGGTCAGGAACGTTGCCTCGAGAACCACGACACCGCCGTACGAGTGACCAAAAACGAAGACGGGTCCTGGGCTTGAATTCACGACCGCCGCCACGTCCTCCGCTTCCTTCAACAGGCTGTACTCACTTGAGTCGCCACTTGCGCCGCGGCCGCGCCGATCCATCGCGCACGCCCTGAAGTTCGACGCGACGAGCGAAAACATCGGCGTCCACCTACTGCGATCCCCGACGCCGCCGTGCACAAACAGCAGCGTCGGGCCAGTACCCGCACACTCCACGCCGATACGCGTCCCATCCTTCGACGTCAGCGCAACCAGTTCGCTGCGATTCGCGGCGAACGCCGACTGCGCTGCCGAGACATCTCTAACCGTGACGTAATGCCCGCTCAGCAGCGCGATGAGCAGCGGCCCACCAATCCCGAACGACACACGCGACGACTGGACCATCGACGGCTCCTGACTGGGCGCTTAGAGTTTTCGCAGATACGCCAGCAGCGCCCGCCGCTCTTCCGGCGCGATGAAGCCGCGATCCGCCACCGTGCCGTTCGAGGACACGATTGCCGGCAGATTCTGCGGCGGAGAAATCCGCACGACAAAACGAAAGAACGCATCGTAATGATCGAGCACCTGGTCGAGCGTCGCGGCGGAGTTGTTATGGAAATAGGGCGCGGTCCGGCCGATGCCACGCAACTGCGTTGTGTCCATCGCGCTGAGGTCGGCGGGCTGGCCTGTTAGCAGCAGGCGGCCGGGATCTGAGGTCGTCACAAACTGATACGTGCCGTCGGCCAGCGTGATGCGATAAATGCGTGCGTTACGCGCGAGTCTCGGCGGGCAGGGTTCGAACCCATCGGTGCTCGGACGCGGGCACGCAGTCTGGATGTTGTGATACCGAGCCCGAATCGGCCGCGGAATCGCTGCATCGGGCGTCGATCCGCTGGGATGGAGCACGCCACCGTGGCACTGCGCGCACGAGCGGTTGAACACCGCTTTGCCTCGTTGTTCGAGTTCGGTGAGCTCGGGATCGGGATCGGGAAACGGCGTGGCACCGGATGCGATCGCGTCAGCCAGCGTTTCAACTGCCGGTGACGAGAACAATGTGCGCTGGAACGCCGCCAGATCGTCGAGCATCCCGTCCGGGGGTTCGAC
Source organism: Vicinamibacterales bacterium (assembly GCA_048594885.1). GTDB lineage: Bacteria > Acidobacteriota > Vicinamibacteria > Vicinamibacterales > 2-12-FULL-66-21 > JBMDXB01. The sequence goes on along the minus strand of JBMDXB010000093.1, from coordinate 127,045 downwards.
GGTCACCTGCGCATGCGCGAGCAGGGCGCCGCGCGCTTGCTCCTGCAGTGTGCCGAATCGCGCGTCGTGCTGGTAGCCACCTTGCCGGTTGGGCCCATTCGGATCGATGCCCATGATCGGCGCGCGTGGCGCCGGAGGCCAGATGGGCGGAACGCCGTCGGGGCCGGTAATTGCCACGTTGTTCACCGGCATCACCGCTCGCCACACGTCCACCGATGTCGCATCCGTCGGCTGGCACACCGCCGGATCCGGCGTCACGCAGGTCGCTGGATCGATGAGCCTGACGTTCGGCGGGAGTGCCATCGTCACGCGCACGAGCCCGTTCTCGACCAGATTTGAATAGTCGTTCGCCGCGTCACCGTGTTCACGAAAATCATCGGCATCGACAGGCCGGAAAAGCGGATCGTCGGCATTCTTATTGAGCGCGCGCTTGGCGAGCAGCGCTTCGAACCTGGCGCGGGCCACGGCCGGCGAGAGCTGGAAGTCCTCGGACGGAATGTGACAATCGGCGCACGCGCGACCGTTCCCGTCCAGGCCGGTCAGGTTCCGGTCGCTGAACGCCGCCCGTCCTCGTGCCGCGCCGTCGCACGGTGTGTCCTGGCAATTCAACTTGATCTCGCCAACGCCTTGCGCCGACACCACCATCTTTGCAGCCACCGAAACAGCGGCGACGAAGAGTGCACCCAACACGCAGCGACCGAACACGCTCATGCCCGCCTCCTCGGCACAGCGACGTTGTGCCGCCGCATAACGCGTAAACGGCGGGCGGATTGCCTCATTGCCACCGGATCGCGTGGCGCGCACCGGGCTCCAGCAGATGGGGTCGGGGGGGCGTCCTATAATCGGTCCAACGAGCTACGTGGTCCGCGCCGAATGATCGGCACGCCCGTGGAGATGCTGGAGATGACAGCCGAACCTGGCAGCGTCAGCCAACTGCTTCGAGCATGGGGTCGCGGCGACGTGCAGGCGCGGGAGGAGCTCGTACCGCTCGTGTACCAGGAGCTTCGGCGGCGAGCGTCGGCGTACCTTCGCCGCGAGCGTCCGGATCACACGCTGCAACCCACCGCGCTCGTGCACGAGGCGTACATCCGCTTGATGACACAACGACGTGTGAGCTGGGTGAATCGTGCCCAGTTCTTCGCGCTCGCCGCACAGCTCATGCGCCGCATCCTCGTCGATCACGCCCGCGAGCGGCAGGCTGCCAAGCGTCCTGGCGGCATCCGCGTGACGTTTGACGAAGGATTACGGGGAGTTCCGCCTCCCGACTGCGAACTCCTCATGCTGGACGATGCGCTGCAGGATCTCGCGCGGCTCGATCCGCGGCAGGCTGAAATCGTCGAACTGAAGTACTTCGCGGGACTCTCCGAGGCGGAGGTCGCGGTGGTGTTGTCGCTCTCGCGCGCCACGGTAACGCGGGAATGGCAGTTGGCGCGAGCATGGCTGTATCGGCGGATCAGCAACGGTAGGGCGACAGGAAGATGACGGATGCAGACCGCTGGCCGCGGGTGAAGGACATCTTCCACGCCGCGCTCGCACGATCACCACAGGAGCGTGGGCCGTTCTTATCCGAGGCGTGTCAGGACGACGCCGCGCTCAGGCAGGAGGTGGAGTCGCTCCTCGCCGCGCACGCTGCCGCCGGTGGGTTTGCCGAAACGCCCGCGATTGCCGCGCTCGTCGGCGAGGCAGCGTCGGATCGCTCAGTTGCCGACACGTTGGCGGCGGGCGTCGAACTCGGCGCGTACCGAATCGTCGGTCCGCTCGACAGCGGGGCGATGGGTGAGGTCTATCGCGCGCGCGACACCCGCCTCGGGCGAGACGTCGCCGTCAAGGTTCTACCGGGGACACTCTCTCTTGACGCCGAGCGGATCGCGCGGCTCGAGCGAGAGGCACGCCTGCTGGCGTCGCTGAATCACCCGCACATCGCGACGATTCACAGCCTCGAAGTATCCAACGGTGTTTGCGCGCTCGTGATGGAGCTCATTGAAGGGCCGACGCTCTCCGAGCAACTCGCAGGCAGACCGCTGACGATGACTCGCACGTTCGAAATCGCCCGTCAGATCGCTGAAGCGCTCGAAGCGGCGCACGACAGAGGGATCGTGCACCGCGATCTGAAGCCGGCGAATATCAAGCTCACCGGCACTGGCGACGTGAAGATCCTCGACTTCGGTCTGGCGACAGCTCTTTCCGCGGACGAGCGCGATGTCTGCACGCAGGGCGAGGGCGGAACGGGTCCGATACAGGAAGGCGTCATCGCTGGAACGCCGGCTTACATGAGCCCGGAGCAGGCGCGCGGAGAACGCGTCGACCAGCGGGCCGACATTTGGGCGTTCGGCTGCGTGCTCTACGAAATGCTTACGGGCCACCGGGCGTTCGCAGGCGCCACGCTCTCCGAGACGCTCGGCGTGATTCTAGAACAGGAGCCCGAGTGGCGACACTTGCCGCCGACTGTTCCGGACGGCATCCAGCGGCTGCTGCGCCGCTGTCTCGAACGCGATCCGAAGCGACGGCTGCATCACATCGCCGACGCGCGAATCGAGGTGGAGGACGCGGCGCGCGACTATGCGAATGACGCACCGGCCGCGGCATGGCATGCTCGCTACCGGACGCGCGTCTTTGCGGGATTGGCTGTTGTGTTGGCCGTCGCGTTTGGCCTGGTGTTCCTGCGGACGGTACCTGCGGGACCGGAGACGCGGGTGGTCGACATCGCCACGCCGTGGACCTCCGATCCGCTCTCGTTCGCGCTCTCGCCCGACGGGCGTCGACTCGCATTCGTCGGCGACTATCAGGGACAGCCCACGCTCTGGGTGCGTCCGCTCGACGCCGAGCAGGCACAACCATTACCCGGAACGCAAGGCGCGCGTCGGCCGTTCTGGTCTCCTGACAGCCGTTCCATAGGGTACTTCGCGTTCACCGAACTCAAACGGATTGACGCGGCCGGCGGCGCGCCGCAGACGTTGACCTCAATCATGGCCGGCACCGCAGCAGCGTGGGGTGCCGGCGGGAACATCCTGTTTTCGGGAAGAATGCCCCGCACCATCTCGGATTCCGTAACGGGGCTGCTGCGCATCAACGCCGCGGGAGACGCCACCGACATCGCCACTTCGCCGGTGACGCAATCGACCGGCCACCGCTATCCGCAGTTTCTCCCAGGCGGACGAGAGTTCCTGTTCTTTGCTGGCGGCCCTGATGCCATTCGTGGGGTATATGTCGGTTCTCTCGATTCTTCGCAAACGACTCGGGTGGTCGCCTCCGACTCACAAGGTGCGTACTTGGCTCCGGGCTGGCTGCTGTATGCCCGGCAGGGCGTGCTCCTGGCACAGCAGTTCGACTCCAGCCGGCGCGTTGTCACCGGCGCACCGATCACGCTGGCGGACTCGGTGGCGTTCGACACGATGACGGGGGGCGCTGCCATCTCCACGTCAGACACGGCGGTGTTCGCGTATCGCTCCGGCCGCGGACCGGTGAGCCAACTCGCCTGGTTCGATCGATCCGGACGTGCGATTGGGACGCTCGGCTCGTCCCTGGACACCGGCGTGTCGAATCTCGCGCTGTCGCCCGATGGGCGCCGCGTCGTCGCGGAGCGGACCGTCAAGAATGCGACCGCCCTGTGGCTGCTGGATTCCAGTCATCAGGTGTTGTTCACGCGCACGAGCGACGAGCGCATGGCGCGATATCCCGTCTGGTCGTGGAACGGCGACCGTGTCGCGTTCGCATCCGTCGGAGCCGGACTGGTGCAACTCTCCGTGCGGTCATCGACCGACACCGACGATGACGAGGTGCTGCTCGAATGGCCGAAGGACGCGATCCTCACCGATTGGTCACCGGACGGTCAGTTCTTGCTGTACTTCGCGCCCGATCCAAAAACCGGCACGGATGTGTGGCTACTGCCTCAGGACACCCGCGTGCCCAGAGTGTTTCTGGCTACCGCGGCCAACGAGATGTGGGGCCAGTTTTCGCCTGATGGCCGGTGGATCGCGTACCAATCGAACGAGACCGGACGATTCGAAGTCTACCTGCGACCGTTTCCCGGTCCGGGCATTCCGATTCCGATCTCCACCGGCGGCGGGGTGTACGCGCGGTGGTCGCACAACGGAAAAGAACTGTATTATCTGGCGCCCGACGCGACGTTGATGGCAGTGCCAATTCGGCGTACGCCGACAACACTTTCGGCGGACGCGCCGGTCGCGTTGTTCAAGACCCGACGTGTGGGAGGCGGGGTCAACGTGATCGGATACGGGCATCAGTACGACGTCGCACCCGACGGCCGGTTCCTAATAAACGTGGAGTCTGAGGTCAACCCGCGACCGATCACGCTCGTGATGAACTGGAAACCGTCAACGCATTAATCCCACAGTTATCGCTGGAAGGCGCGAGGAGATTGCCAGCAAGTGGAGGGTGCGCCATTGACGAGAGCGAGAGGTGGGCCAGCGGCGAAACCGCGTCGCGCACACGATCAGATTGCAGGGCGGCAAGGCGGCTATTGCCGTATCTCTGTGGCTGCGATTGCGCATGCGAGACTGTCCCCAAGATGTCCCTGTGGGGCGCCAACCCGCATCATCACAACCAACAGCCGCGAATTCGGAGGCGAGGAGATGTGTTGGGTCATGAAAGATTTACGAGGAAGGCGATGATGGCCCGACAGGCTGATCGACGTTTAGCAAGCCGCTTTACGCCGCAGGTCGCCAGAGCTGCAGATAATGTGGGTTGCGAGCCCCCCAAATCCATTCCCCTCACTGAAACAGTAACAACTACTTACAGAGATATTTGATCCGGCGCGCGATTTGGACCCGCATCGGTAAGTTATGCCCCGCGCCCGCAACGACTGTCGGCGCAGCCGGCATCGCGACGAATGCGATCGAACCGCCCGTTGAGAACGTTCGATCTTAGGGCCGAGTGTGGATAAACACGGCGCTAGCGGCCCCGCCTGGGAATCCAAGCCGGTGTTCCATCCTCGAACTGATCGTCGCTGAGCATCCGCACATCCGAGCCATCGGTCCGCATCACATATAGATCGCCGTAAGGCTGCGGGTTGAACGGGTGAAGGGCAGACTCATCCTTGAACCCTCTGCGCGCGCTCGTGAAAACGATCCACTCGCCATCTTGCGACCAGGCGTTGTGAGCGTCGTTGCCCGGTGAATACGTCAACCGGCGAAGATCGCTGCCATCCGTGCGTATCGTGTAGATCTCATAATCGCCATCTCGATCACTCGTGAAGGCAATGCGGTCGTCTTTCGGCGACCACGAAGGAAAATTGTCGTGCGCCTCGCCGGAGGTCAGCGTGCGCATCGCGCCCGTTGCCACATTGGCGATCACGAGGCCATTGCGATCTTTTCCGGCCAGCCGGAACACGATTTGCCGTCCATCCGGCGACCAGCTTGGGAGCCCGTAGTTCGCCGATCCGTCGGTAAGGACTCGGACGTTCTTGCCGTCCACGCTCATCACCGCGATGTCTGCTGTCGACGGTCCCTGCGCCCCCTGGAAGAAGCGGCCGACTCCCGCGGCGATGCGGTCTCCTTCAGGCGACCACGCGGGAGCAAGGGCGCTGCGCTGCGGATCCCCAAACAGCACCGACCGCGCCGAGCCGTCCGCGTTCATGACGAGGATGCTGTTGTGGAGAATCCCAGCTTTCTCGTCGTTGACCACGAGCCGATCGCCGGCGGGCGAGTACGACGGAAAGACGCCGGTTCGTTGCAATTGAAAAGATGGATCGCGACTCGCCCATCGACGCACTGGCGGCCAGCGGCTGTCGACGTCGCGGTGAAAGACCATTCGTCGGCCGTCCGGCGACCAGTTCGGATTTCGCATCTCGCCGCGAGCACCCGAGGCGGCGGGGATGAAGGCCACGCCACCGTCGGCATTCGGATCGCGAATGACGTACCCGATGCGATCCCGACCGATCCAGCGTGGTGACCACTTCTCGCCCGGACCGTCCGTGAGCACCTGTCGCCTCCCGGTTTCGAGATCGATGCTGACGATCTGCGTTGAGCCGCGGTCCCGCACCGCGCTCCGAATCTTCTAGACGTCAGCGATTTCCGCCTCGTAAAAGACCAGACGCTTTCCGTCCTGCGACCACGAGGGACTGCCCGCGGCCGCGTTACGCGACGTGACCCGTCGGAGATCCGACCCGTCGGCGCGGACGACGAAGATCTCCGTTGAGTGGAGGACAGCGAAGGTGAACATCGGCCTTCGGGAATCTCGATCGGACGAAAACGCGATCCACTGACCGTCCGGGGACCAGGACGGACGGAAATCGCCGGCAGGATGATTCGTGAGATTGCGAGCGGCGCCCGTTCCAAGTTCGAGAATCCAGATGTCCGCCTGTCCGCTTCGACTGGAGACGAACGCCAGATATCGGCCGTCTGGAGAGATCACCGCCTGATCGTCGAATGCCGAATCGTCTGTGAGACGCTCGAGGCCTTCGCCCGACGGACGCACGCGGTACAGATCGGCGTTCCCGTGACGTGTCGACGTGAACACGACCCAACCGCCGTCCGGGGAGAACGACGGGTTGTAATCGAGGTCCGGGTGGGCGATCAAGGGCTTCGCGTTGCTGCCGTCGCCGTCGGCGATGACGACGTCCGTATTGAGCGGCGCGAAGCTGGCGAATGCGATGCCGTAGACCTGCTCACCGGATGGCGTGGCGCGCTGGCCGGTCAAAGGCTGTGACAGGACCAAGAAAACGACTGAGGCGATCACGTATTTCCGCATCGCTCATCATCCTCGGGGAATCTGGCCGCACGCGACGAGCGTCGGCCCGGTCCCCTCTTTCATCTGCATGGTGGCTGGTTGAGCGGCATCATGGACGATGACCGCCAACACATGACGACGCGTCGTGCCCGTGACCACAGCGCGCATCGGCGTGTTGCTGGACATGGTGAGCGTCTCACCCTTCCGCAGCATCGCTGCGCGTGTGGGTGTCTCGTAGCAGGCTTCGCCCTCGAGCACGTAGACCGCTTCAACCCCGGAATGGTGGTGCGGGAGCGAGTACATGCCGGGCAGGAACAGCGCCGATTGGACGACCATCGCGTACCTCGCCGCTCGGGGCAGCGGCAGCGGCCCGACCTGTGTCACGTGTTGGCCACCGTGATGATCCATGGTGTCCCGCTCGATCGTCATCAGCCACCAGGTCTTGGCTGCATCGAAGGCGATACTTGCCGGTCCAACGGCGGCGCGCGCCCGCTCCGCCGACTCGAAGCGATCGATGTGCCAGAACACCGGCTCACTGAGGCCGTCCGGAAGCGTCTTGGTCTGAATGATGCTGCAGCCGATCTCGCCGCGCCGCTCGGGTGAATCGGGAACGCACGTCGCCATGAACTGCGCCGACGCGGTGCTCGTCGTCAGGATAACCAGCGCCGTGACCATCCCCGCCGACCATTCATACGCGCGCGTCATGTTTGCCTCCCCTGCGGTCATTTCACTTGACCGGCCGCGGCTTGCATCCCTTTGCTGTTCATCACCGCCCTGGCCTGCGGCGAGGCGAGGAAGGCGATCAGTGTCCTTCCGGCATCGGCATGCGCTGTTCCGCTCACGACGGCGGCTGAGAACATGAATTGGCCGTCGAGATCGCCCGGCAGTGGACCGATCAACACGACGCCGCCAACGGCCAGCAGTTCCTGGATCTGGTGCAGCGCGATCTCCGCTTCGCCCCGCGCCACCCGTGCGGCCGGCATCTCCTCTTCTCTGTCGGGATGGCTGGACAGGATCGACTTCGCCGCCATCGCGTCAGCGATGCCGAGCCGTTCGAATGTCTTCTGAATGTGCAGACCGCTCGATCCACCCTGCGCCGGGTCCGGCCGGGCGACGGACCGCGCGGCCAGAAGCGTCTGTCGAAGCGCGGCCGCCGACGCGATGTCAGGACGTGGCGCTCCCGCGCGGACCGCCACTCCGACGCGCGAGCTTGCCATGTCAGTGATCGAATCTGTGAGGACCTTGCGCGTAGCTGCTAACCGGCGCGCCGCGTCGTGAGGAACGAACACAACGTCCGCAGCCTCGCCAGCCTCGATGCGGCGCACGATCGTCGCGGCACTGTCAAACGTAAGACGCAGCGAGTGTCCGGTAGCACGCTCGAACCTCGGTGCGAGCTCGACGAGCACCTGCCGCATACCGACGGCACTCAATACCGATAGGTGATCGACCGAGGCGGAGCCGTGCGAGACCGGCCACAGGCTCGATGCGTGATGAGGTCGGCATCCGAAATATGGGCGTAGACCGCAAGCCGCGGCTTGACGCGTGCGAACAATTTACTAAGGCGAGCCCGCACTTCGGCCGGATCGATTGCCTCGTGGATACGACCGCGGCAACGAACGTCGCTTTGCGCATTAACCTCTTGGCCGCGACACAAGCCGAAATTGACAATATCGACACCCGCCTCTTCGGCGGTGATGTGGTGCGCGACAATCAGTAAGTCGACGCCCTTGGCCTGTTCGATGGGGTTCTCCGAGAAGCGCGTGTCCCCCGACATGGCCACGGATCGGCCGGCGTAGTCGACACGGTAGCCGAATGCCGGCTCGATGGGCCGGTGATCGACGCGAAACGCTTTGACCGTTACTCCTCCTTCCTGGAAAACCACTCCCTCGTTGATGTCAGTACTCGATACCTCGATGCCTTCCTTGACAAACTTCTCGTCGATGTCACGGCGAATATGGATGTCGAACTCGAACGCTTTTTGGAGGTGCTCCATCATCGCCTTCGTGCCGGAAGGCCCCCAGACTCGAAACGGCGTCTTGCGCCCCTGCGCGCCCCATCCGGTCAGATCGAGGTCCGGCAGCCCGATGATGTGATCGGAATGGAGGTGCGTCACGAAGACGGTCCGCACCTGCCCAAGCAGGATCCCGAGCTGGGCGAGGCGTATGCTGGCGCCGCGACCACAGTCGAAGAGCAGCGTTTGGCCGCCGGCTTGAACGAGAATGCTTGGCCCGAAGTGTCTTGGATTGGGGTTCGGCCCGCCGCCCGAGCCGAGCAACGTCACGGTGATGTCAGGTTTAGCAGCGTCCTTGCTTTGGGCGACTGCGCCCCCACCCAAAACGACGATCCCGAGAAGAAGGCTCGCACAGACCTTCTGTGGCGACAGCGGCAAAGGAGACCTCCCTTTCAGCGTCCGACCGAGAGCGCGACATCATCCAGGAACCCGCCGATGATGGGGGAGTCTAGCCATCGTAAGGGTTACGATCAACGGGTCGCCCAGTTGGGCTCACGCAGACGTAATCGGGTTGGCCCCTGATTTCAGGGCTTCGGGCGGTAATGAGGGAAGGTACTCATGCCGAAATTGCATTTCGTCGCGGTCTTTCTGGCGGGCACCTTGGTTTCGCCAGCCTGGCAAGGATCAAGACCGCGAACGTCCGACAGCTCGAAGACCCCGCCAACGGTGACTGCGACCGAGGCGCCCGCAGGAACTGAAACCTTGCAGGTGAAGTGGGTCAGGGTGTCTGTTCCGGATCTCGGCGCGATGCGGGCGGCAATCGCCCGACCCTCGGGCACGGGTCCTTTTCCTGCGGTCCTCGTTCTGCACGGCACGCACGGCTTTGCGCGCCAGTATGTGGAATGGGCCAACGACTTGGCGCGCGGTGGCTTCATCGCCGTGGCCGGATGCTGGTTTTCAGGCGGCGGTGGTGCGGGTGTGAATGAGGTAACGCCGCCGATTCCGTGTCCGGAGATTCCGCCCCTGGGGCCCGGCGAGTACCCGGAAGCCGTGCAATTCGTCGACGCCTTGGTACAGGCGACTCGCGCGCGTCCTGGCGTTCGCGTCGATCGGCTCGCGCTCGTCGGGCACTCCCGGGGCGCCGGAGCTGCGCAACAGTACTTGTTGGCAAAGGACAACGTGCAGGCGTCCGTTCTCCATTCCTCGGGCTACGCGCTCAGACTGTGGAGGCGCGCAGCGGAGTTCAACGCGCCAATCCTGATTATGCATGGCACTGCCGATAGCATGGGTGAGAACACGCAGTTTGGCTTGGCGCGTGAATTCGAGATGGCCTTGCGAGCGAACAACAAACCTGTCGAGACGGCTTACTGTGAAGGATGCGGGCACAACACCTTCTTCACCAACTCGGCTCAGCGCGACGATGAGTTAAACAAGATGACGGAATTTCTCCGACGCCATCTTGGCAGATAGCTTCATCAGGGCCAGCCTGCGGTGCGCCATCGCCGACGAAAGGAACCGCTACTTCGTCGTAGGCTTTCCTTCTTTCAGATCTCTAGGAGATCGCGCCCGACGATCACCGTTCCTCGAAAGTGTCGCGACGCTGCTTCGCGCCACATCGTCTCAGTCACATCTGGATCGTCGGGCGGCACGAAATGCGACAACACCAAGGTCTTGACGCCCGCTTGCTGCGCGACGCGACCGGCGTCTTCGGCCGATGTCTGATGCGCCAGGATACTCGCCTTCAGCGCCGCGGCATTGGGCACTCGCGCGACGAGTCGATCGACCGCTGAAGGATACATCACCGAGTGGACGAGAACATCGGCGCCGCCGGCGAGCTTCTCCAGGTTCTTCGACGGCGCGGTGTCGCCAGATATCACGATGGAGCGATCGCGGGCATCGAATCGGTAGGCGAATGCGGGAACGACCGGTGGATGATCCACCAACGCAGCCGTCACCTTCACGTATTCCTCGGACATCAATGCGCCGCCTTCGCGTAGCTCGTGAACGTGCACTAGTGGGGCGAGGGAAGGTCGGTCTTCGTTCGCGATGCGGACGTTGATGTCCGAGGCATTCATTTCGAAGAAGAGTTGCGTCATCCGTGCGAGCGGCGGCGGTCCCCACGTATCGACGCGCGAGTTTAACCCGGCCGTCCAAGCGAGCAGGATCAGATTGCCGTAGTCGGCGGTGTGATCCGAATGCTGATGGGTGATGAAGATGTGGCGCAGCGACGGGAGCGGGACGCCGGCAGACGCCAATTGCCTCGCGACGCCATCCCCGCAGTCGATGACGTACGCGACACCGTTGCTCACGATGACTTGCGCTGAACCGGAACTCGCTTTTCGTGGACGCGGCCCCCCGCCCGTGCCCAGGAGAATGAGCTTCGTTCCGCCCTGACGTGCGGTCACCTGCACGTGCGCCGAAAGCGCAAGGACGCCCGCCAGAAAGGTGCGTCGGCTTATCTGGGCCAGATGCTCCGCCACGATGCGGGGATCATAGCCGACGAATGAGGGTGCGGAACTTGCTTCGTTCAGAACGCTGATGAGCACTCATTGTGCTCACCAGATCGCGTGCGCTAGACTCGACCGCCATCGATTGCTGCGCACTCGTGACGACCCTCTCTATAGGACTCACCGTGACGAAATGTGCTGACGCGAGCCGTCTCCTTGTTTTTGCTGTCGCCATCCTCTTGTCGGCAGCGTCTTCAGCCATGGGCCAGGCTGGACCACCGGGCACGCCTGCCGACAGGGATCAGATCACGGCCATCGTCGACACGTGGGAAAAGGCATGGAACAGCCACGACATGCGCGCCTTCGCGAACCTGTTCCACGAGGACGGCGTTTGGATTCTCTGGACCGGCGAGGTGTGGAAGGGAAGAAGGGCCATTGAAGATGGTCATTCCGCGGTGCACAAGACGGTGTTCCGTAACAGCATTCAGCGCGAGCGCCTCGAAGAGCTGACTTTCATCGGACCCGATGCGGCAGTTGTGAGATTTCACAGCACGCTTACCGGAGACGAACGCGCGCCCGACAAAATCATTCGCAGCCGCAAGATTCTGATTCTGACGAAGCGTGAGGGGGCGTGGAAAGTTGGGTGGGGACAGAATACGCGCCTGGCCGACTCAACACCCGACTGATTCACGGAAGCCGCGTGGCTGGCTGTCAGGGCGATTTCCGCAAACTGGTTTGTTGGGCAGGCGATATGACCCCGGCGATGCGCACGGCGTACCCGATCCATCAAAATCATCGCCCATGGAGAATGGCCGTGCTGGAGCGGCGAGTTCGAGATTAGCCATGGAGCAATTGGAGCCGAGCAACTGTTTGACCCGGAGCGTGCGTGATTGATCGGATAATTGAGCGTTGTTCGGCTTGGGTGAGATCCGGCGACAGCTCGCGACCCTGACTGATGCGATGAGGCACGCTCTCCGCTCCTCCAGGAGAGGCCGATGCCATACGTGATCGCGGGAATCGATGTCCACAAGACTAACTTGACGAAGAGTACCGATTCGAGCGTCTAAGTTCGGGACCGGCGAAGCGACCCACGAGTGTGGAGGGAAGGAAAGAGCCCCAAAGGCTCGTCGGATGCAAGCAGGTGCAAACCAAGGAGCGCGTTGAAATGGATCGTAGACGCTTTCTCGCTCGATCGGGTTTCGCCGCCTTTGACGTTTCGACTGGGCTGCACGTATTGGCACGTGCGTCACAAGGCCATCGCTGGCAGCCGGATGGCGCCGGCACGCTCGCGCGAATCGGTGTATTGACACCCGATTTCGACCCAGTGCCGGAGTCCGAGATAGCTGCCATGGCTCCGAAGGACATCTCCATTCACCCATCGCGGGTCCTGCGCAACAAGACTCCTGCGGCATTCGCTGAACCGCCACACGTGGACGCGGCGGCCGAACGACTCGCTGATCTGGTGCCGCACGCTATTGTGTTCGCGTATACAAGCAGCAGCTATGCTCTCGGTCCGGATGCGGACGGCCCGACGGCGGCGCGCCTCCAGGAGCGTACGCGGGGGATTCCGATTGTGCTCACCTGCTTGGCAGCGACCGAGGCGCTGCGCGTCTTGGGCGCGAAGCGCGTTGCCCTGATACATCCACCGTGGTTCAGCGAAGATGTCAGCGACAAGGGCAAAGCATATTTCGGTGCCCGAGGTCTTAACGTCGTCCGATGCACGCGCCTCTCGCCCGCTCGCTCGTTTACAGAAGTGCGGCCCGCAGAACTCTTCGAATGGGTCCGTGCGAATGCCCCACACGAAGCCGATGCCGTGTTCGTCGGCGGTAACGGTATGCGAGCGATCGGCACGATCCGCGAGTTGGAAGCTGTGCTCGGAAGACCGGTCCTCACGGCAAATCAGGTCGCATTCTGGGCGGCACTGCGAGCAGCAAAAGTGCGCGTCGATGTTGGGAACTACGGGCGAATTTTCGAGAAGAGCTAATGCCTCTTCTCGCGCGCTTGTGGAGAACTGTCGGGGTGTCAGGGACGGTTTTCGCCGTTGTGTTGGACCGAGGTTCGGAGCGACGCTCCGCAACGACCTTGCGGGGATTCGGACAACGGCCAACGCACGCCGGCGCTAACCTCCTGAGCGGACTGCCTTTGTGGCACGCTCGCGTCGACTGGTGGATAGACGAACTGACTGTGGTCGATGACTTCCGTTAAGGCGGTCGCGGTAGCCTGCGGTGCGGATGTGCGGATGTCGCAGCCTTGCTCCCTAGCGCGACCCATGTACTGTGGCGGAATTGCGTCCATCGGGTTACCGGCAGACCCGTCAGAAGAGCGAAGGACACTGCGGCGTGCCAAGTGATCGTGCCATCTTAGGCCGAGCTCGGTCACGCCGCAGGTTTCCAGAGCTGCAGATAATGTTGGTTGCGAGCCCCCGCAACCAAAGATACTTGCAAGGAGAGGTCGTCGGATTCCGACGACCTCTTCGTTTGTACGGTGGCTCCCAGCATAGCCGCCAAATTCCCCCGCAACTCGATCTGAAGTGCCTCGCCGGCCTGGTCGGGCGTGAGTACGATGGCGTCCACGAGGCCGCGCAGTGCCTCGGTGGCCTCCGACCGGCTGTCCGGGTCCTGGAGCGCCTTGCCGAGGGCTGAGACCTTCTCGCGGTAGATCCGAGCCATCTCCGGATGCAGGAGCGCCGGCGGCTCCTCGGTCGCAGCTACCTGGGCTTCCAGTTGTTCCCGCCTGGCCGCGTTCGCGTTCAACTCGTCCTTCACCACTGAAGGCGCGACGCCGTCCATCACCATCTCGATCAGCTTCTTGCGACGAGCCTCGATCCGTTCAATTTCCCGCGCCGCAACCGAGAGGCTCGCGCGATGCTCCATGCGCAGCCGGTTCATCTCGCGGGTGAACTCTTCGCAGAACTCGTCAAAGAGATCCTGGCGCAGGAGCTTCTCCTGGAGCGCCCTCAGCACGCGCGTCTCCACCTTGTGTCGGCGGATGGTGAGGCGGTTGTTGCAGGTGCCTTTCTCGCGAGCACCGAAGCATGCGAGGCGATTTCGGCCGGCCATGATAAACCCGGCGCCGCAGACACCGCACTTCGATAATCCGGAGAACAGGTATTGAGGCCGTCGTGCGAAGCCGATGTTGCCCGTACGTGTGATCGTGTGGCGCGTGGTCCTCTGACGGACCTTCGCGGCGTTCCAGAGTTCGTCGCTCACTATCCGGAGCGACGGAATTTCCCGGGTGATCCATTCCGCTGCCGGATTCAAACGCGAGATCCGCTTGCCGGTGTCTGGATTCTTCATGTAGCGCAGCCGGTTCCAGACCATGCGGCCGACGTACAACTCGTTGTTCAGGATTCCGGTGCCTCGTTTCGAGTTCCCGTGGATCGTGCTCGGACTCCAGGTTCCTCCGAACGGCCCGCCGACTCCGTCCTGATTCAACCGCCTGGCGATCGCTTTCGGTGCAATGCCTGCAACGTACTCCCGGAAGATGCGTTCGACGATAGCCGCTTCCGGGGGCTCGATCTCTCGCTCTCCGGTCGTTACCGTTCCCGCGGTCAGCGACTTCACAACGCGGTAGCCGTAACAGAGTCCGCCGGCGGACTTGCCGCTCTCGACTCGCCCGCGCAGTCCGCGGTGTGTCTTGTCAGCCAGGTCCTTCAGGAACAATGCGTTCATCGTCCCCTTGAAGCCGATGTGCAGGTGCGTGATGTCGCCTTCCGCAAGGGTGACGATGTTCACGCCGGCGAAGGTGAGACGCTTGAAGAGCCCGGCCGTGTCCTCCTGGTCGCGGCTGAAGCGGTCCAGCGACTCGGCGAGCACGACGTCGAAGCGGCGGTTCAACGCGTCCCGCATCAACGCCTGGAATCCAGAGCGCAGCAGCGTCGCGCCGGAGATCGCGTGGTCGGTGAACTCCTGCGTGACCGTCCAGCCCTGGCGCGCGGCGAACTCTCGGCAGATGCGCAGTTGGTCAGCGATCGAAGCGTCGCGTTGGTTATCGGAGGAGTACCGCGCGTAGATCGCCACCCTCATTGCACCGTCACCTCAGGTCGATCTCGACGTTGCGTGGCCAGCTCGCGCGCGAAGAGCTCGCGTGCGGCTTGTCGAGCGAGCGTGCGAACGAGCGCTCGCAGCGGTTCGTCGCAATAGTCGCGTGACGTGCGAGCTCGCGTTCCGCGTCGTGGTCGTCGCCTGCGCCGTTCTCGAGATCGGATCATAACGCCGCGACTCCTCCGAGGATGAACCGATTCGTTCCGCTCGTGTGCGACGGTCAGCCTGGCGGCCATCACGTAATTGCGAGCACCCGGCGGTTCCACGGTTCGGTCAAGCCCGCCAGCCGCGCAGCGGACGGAGCGAAGCGGAGTGGCTTGAGCGGACCGTGGACCGCCGGACAATCTCGCGTCGTGATGGCCGCAGTGCATGCGGCCGCGCTGCAAGTCAGAGAACTCGCAAGACGATCGAGGCGCGCTGGTGGAAGAGAGGCAGGAGGGCGGCGATCGATGCCGCCGCAGTTCTGGATTCAGAGCGAGTGCGCGCTCACCTATATGAACGCGCGTTCCGGGCAAAACCTGTCAGCGGTGCGGACGCCCCTCGTGAACGTCGGCGGGCACGTGGTCGAATCACCGGCGCACTCGGCGATGGCAAGGGACAGAGCGCGGATCTGCCGGACGACAGCGACATGCATCTGGGGCGTGAGCGTGCCCCTCATTGCAGCCGTGGGACCGCGATCGGGGGGTGGCAGAGGGGGTCGCTCACGCCCCGATGTCTCCATCGTCGTCACTGACAGCGGCGTTGACTGTGACACGGGCGGCAGACAGCGCCGCCCGATTGACAGTGCTGAAGTTGCTGCTCGCAAAGAACATCGCCACTTCGCCATTGACGCAATCACGTTCCTCTCGTGGCTCGTTGATCGGCGAACCGACACGAGCAAAGGGGGGACCACTCCTCCCGAGTCTGTGGTCCCCCCGTGTTTTCTTCGCTTTCGCGGATTCCTACCGATCTCCAGGGGAGAGACGTGGGCTTCTAACGCTGGCTCCGCGTGGTACTCTGGAGCTCGCAGAATCGAGTCATGAAGCGCGACTTTGCGGCACTGTTGGAGGAAGCGTTGGCACTTCCAGCCAAGGACCGTACGGCTCTCGCGGAGGCGTTGCTCGTCAGCTTGGATGGGCACGCGGAAGACGATGCAGCGGCCGCCTGGAAGGCCGAGACCGAGAGGCGCATCAAGGAACTCGACGAAGGCACGGTCGCGACGATTCCGTGGCCAGAAGTGCGGCGTCGGTTATTCGATCGCGCTCGTCGTCGCGCCCTTCGACGGTTGCGCGAGGGCCTCGATCTTCAGTGGGTGCCATCAGCCTCCCGAGACGATCTCCACCGCCGCTAGCCGGACTTCCGCAGCGTCCTTTCAGGCGGCATCTTCTTGCTCGGCGAGACGGATCGGAATCTCAACGCCGTCCGGGAAACGTGCTGCGATCACCAGTTCGCCGTTCATGGCTTCGATGAACTTGCGCAGCGTCCCCACGTAGAGCTCCGTTCGCCGCTCCATCTTGGACACTTCTGCCTGGCTCACACCCAGAAGGTCGGCCATCGTCTCCTGTGTGAGACCTCGCGCCTTCCGAAGCTGTGAGAGGTGAAGATCGTCGGACAAGCGTCCCGCCTCGGACTCCATCCGACTGCGGGTTTCCGGCTTCATGCGAGCCTTGATTTCAGACCACTTCTGCCGCTTCATATGAGCCCCTCTCGCTCCAGCTCCTGGAGATACTCATCGTAGAGCGTGTCGGCCATGGGAACGTGTTCCTCGTACCAACGATCGTGTCCCGTCTTGTCGCCGCCCAACAGTAGAATCGCCGCTCGTCGCGGGTCGAACGCATACAGCACCCGATAGGGCCGGCCCTCGTGCTGGATTCTGAGCTCTCGCATGTGGCGATGGCGAGAAGTCGCAATTCGCGACGAGTACGGGAACGGCAGCGATGGCCCGTGCTCCACGAGCAGTTCCACGACGCGGCCGACGCTCACCTGTTCGTCGTCGGTGAGGGCCTCAAACCAGCCGGCGAACTTGTCGGTGCCCTCAACCTCCCAAGCCACGTCTCCGATAATGCCATAGACAGCATAATGCGTCTAGGGTTATATTTCATCTGTGTCAGTCGACAGCCAACCGCGCGGGTCACTCGTGGCGGCGAGCAACGTCAGGCCCTTGAGGGTCGGTTTCTTGGTGCACCAGGACGACGCGACCGCAGCGGAGATCGCGCAAATCGTGCGGTATGCCTCGGGTTGTTGGGGCGGCGCGTTTCACGGGATCTTTCCGACGAACGGTCGAGAAGTTCCGGGCGCGTGGTGGACGTTATTGAAACTGCTCGACCCCGACGTCGTCTATTCCTTGACGCCTCTCGAAGATTCGTTCGTGCAGGAACTGGGTCGTGAGGTTTGCCCCGCGCGGCTGGTCCAGATCGACGCACGGGAGCGCGAGCGGCTCGGACCTGGTCATCTCATTCGAGATAACGACATCGGGGCAGCGTCAGCGTATGGCGTTCCCGCGGCGGTATGGCGAAGACGCGATGTCCTCCGACCACCTCGGTTTGCGAACGTGCGAGATCACTGGCGTCCAGAACTGTCACCGGAGCAGCTGTTCGTCGTAATGAACTTCGGGTCTTTTCCGGGCGTTGTGGCATCCGACGCGGCGTTCAACGAATTGCCGGCGACGCGATTCGATCTGGATGGCGGAGACGTGACTGAACTGCTCCGACTGGATGCCAGCCCCGGACCGCTTCTGACGCCGCTCGACATCGCGGCTTCCGAAACGCCTCGAGTGCTGTGGTTGCCACATCACCCGTGGTCCGAAGACTGCCACGTTGTGGTTGGCGATCACTTGTTCGATCTGCTGTATCTTGCGAGCCGTCGTCTGATGGCGCCAGCGGGCCACGGGCGTTCGACGGTGTGGCTGCCAACATCGTTGGCTGAAGGAGTGGTCGTAGAGGAGGTCGCGCGTTGGCTGACCCGCGCATACTGGCCGTCCGGCGGGCAATCGATTGCCACAGTTCTCAGCTACAGCCTGGACGAAGGTCGTCTTGAGGCCGTCCGAGCCAACATCTCCCGATTGACGCATTGGCCGGCACGAATGCAGCGTCTCGCTGCCCCTGAGCTCCCGTTCCCCGCGGAGGCGCGAAATCAGCTGCGCCCGCCAGATTCGGAGCCGCAGCACATTGCAGTCGCGGACGGGAAGGTCCTGGTCTCGTACCGAACGCCAGAGTTTCTACAGCGACCGAACACCGGCCGCGTCATGCTCGATGCGACGATCCAATTCCGGCCCGAACGCTACGCTCACACCAACGCTCGGCCGCACTGGCGTCTGCCGCGCCGCCTGGACCTGGTCAGGTCGTTTTTCCAGTCTGAGGGGGCTCGTGTAACGTCAATGGGTTTGCCGTGTGTCTCGGTTTCGCCAACCGAGACCAGCGTGTGGGTATCGATCCCGAGCGATCGAGCCGCCATCTGGGGCTGCATCCAACGACGTGCTTCGGCGGAGCGACGCCGCGAGATGCCTCACGCTGAGCCGCGCTTCAGTGATTTCCACACCTCGAAGGCCGGCCTCCAGCTACAAGGCATCCTTCGCATTCTTGGTGGAATCTATTCGGCGCGAGGGTTGTTTGAGGACTACTACTGGCATCGCGTCTTCCTCACCTTGGCGGGCGTGGAGCGGGACGCCGTTGCGCAGAGAACATCGCGCGCAGAACGACTGCTCGTTGATTTTTTCACAGAGAATCGCGAACCGGTTTCTCCGGACGGCCAACGCGGATCGGAGCTTGCGGCTCATTTCGGGCGACGATTTGTGATGCGCCGAGAACGACCTGGCCCAGTCACGATGCGCAAGCTCCAGAGTTGGTTCGGACAGTGGAGGAGCGAGGGGATTCGTGCGGGTGGCCGCGACGCAGAATGGTGGGGTCACCACAATTCGTTCGATGAATGGAGACGCTCCGAGCTGAATGGCCTGCTTGAGGCCGGCATCTTGGAACAGGGCTGCATCGTGACGTGCAGCGATTGTGGCTCGCCGAATTGGTATCCCGTAAACCGGCTGGCGGCGATGCTCACCTGTCCGGGCTGTTCGGTCCAAGCGCCGTTACCGGCGGAGCCAGAGTGGTCCTTTCGTGTAAACGAGCTCCTGGCGAACGCCCTGGATCGTGAAGGCGCCCTAGCGATGTTGCTGGCGCTGGTTGAACTGGAACATTTCGGCAGTGACATGTTCCTGTTCTTGCCGCCTCAGGATGTGTTCGAACGCAGGGCACGAGCCGCGTTTACTGACGTCGATCTCGCTTTCATTAGGAACGGCAAGTTTGGCATCGGCGAAGTGAAGTCCAGTCCCCTTGCCTTCGATGCTGATGACTTGGAGCGCACCGCGACAGTAGCGGAGGACTGGCGCCCCGACATTCTGCTGCTGGCTGCCCCAGGCACATCTTGGCCGGTCCACGTCCGAACGGAATTCGATCGGCTCGCCGCACGCTTAGCGGCGCATCACATCACTGTAAAGCCGTGGCTGTTGTCGTGGGAATACCCCAAGGGCGTTCTGGAGTTCTAGGGGCCCAGAACTGTTACGCCGCCCCGCTCCACAGCTGCAAGTACCGCCGGTTGCGAGCCCCCGCAACCAGCTTTATTTGGACCAAGAGGTCGCCGGTATCTGGCGACCTCTTGCTGTCTCTGGCCGCGCTCAGCATTCCCGCCAGGTCGCCCTTCAGCGTGATCTTCAGCTGGTCGCCATCGGGCTCGAGCAGGATGGCCTCGACGAGTGCTCGAATGGTTTCCGCGGCGCCCGTGCGACTCTCCTCGTTCTCCAGCGCCAGACAGAGGTTGCCGACCTTCTCCCGATAGACGTCGGTCATCCGAGGGTGCAGGAGCTCCGACATCTCGGGCGCGTCGAGGCGTGCCTGCAGTTCGGCCTTCCTGGCCTCGAGCGAGAGGAGCTCGTCCCTAATCGACAGAGCGCAGACGCCGTCCTTGATCGCTTGAACGAGTTTTCGGATCTCCCTTTCGGCGGTTGCGAGCTCGGTGCGGGCGCTCGAGACTCCGGCGCGATGCTCCATGCGCAGGCGATTCAACTCGTGTACATACTCTCGGCAGAAGTCCTCGAAGAGGTCCCGGCGCATCAGCTTGTCGCGAAGTGCGACGAGGACCCGTTCTTCCACCTCCTGGCGGCTGATGGTCAGGCGATTGGTGCACGTGCCACGCGACCGGGCGCCGAAGCACGCCAGGCGGTCGCGCCAATACATCACGTAGCCGCCGCCGCACACGGCACATTTCGTTAGACCGGAGGAGAGATACTTGGGGCGGCGTGCCTGGTTGAATCGCTTCGGATCGCCGTTCGATGCCACGCGGCGCATCGCGACCTGCCGCGCCTTCACCTGGTTCCATAGCTCGTCATCCACGATTCGCAGCTCGGGAACAGCCGTCGTCACCCACTCAGACCGAGGGTTTGGCCGCGACACACGCTTGCCGGTGTCCGGATCCTTCACGTATCGCAGGCGATTCCACACGAGCCGCCCGATGTACAACTCGTTGTTCAGGATTCCGGTACCGCGGGCAGGATTGCCGTGAATGGTGCTCGGATTCCAAGGTGAGCCGCCAGGCCCCGGACAGCGCTCGGCGTTCAATAGCTTCGCGAGCCGCCTTCGGCGATGCGCCAGCCGCATAGTTGCGGAAGATCCGGCGGATCAATTCCGCTTCGGCCGGTACGATCTCGCGGTTGCCTGTGGCCGCCGCGCCAGCGTGTGTCGCGCGCGCCACCTTGTAGCCGTAGCAGAGGCCGCCTCCGGACTTCCCGAGCTCGACTCGGCCTCGCAGCCCTCGTCTGGTCTTGTCGGCCAGGTCCTTCAGGAAGAGCGCGTTCATCGGGCCCTTCAGGCCGACGTGCAGGTGCGTGATGTCACCCTCGGCGAGCGTGACGATGTTCACGCCGGCGAAGGTGAGACGCTTGACGAGTCCGGCCGTGTCCTCTTGGTCCCGACTGAATCGATCGAGCGCTTCGGCAAGGACGATGTCAAATCGTCCGTTCAATCCGTCGCGCATCAACGCCTGGAAACCGGAGCGCAGCAGCGTGGCCGCGGAGATCGCGTGATCGGTGAACTCCTGAACAACCGTCCAACGCTGGCGGGCTGCGAAGTCTCGACACACGCGGAGCTGGTCCGCAATCGAGGCGTTGCGCTGGTTGTCCGACGAGTACCGGGCGTAGATGGCGACCTTCAATGCAATGTCACCTCGGGTGGTGTGTCTCGATCCGCCGCGACTTCACGCTCGAACCGATCACGCGCGGCCTGGCGAGCGAGGATGCGAACGAGAATGCGGAGCCGGTCGTCGCGGCGCTCAGGGCGATGCTTTGTGGTGCTCGTTGCCGAGCCTGCCGGCGATTGCGCTTCCTTCGGGACCGAATCATAACGCCGCAGCTCCTTGCGCGAAATCGATGTCTGCGTTCGGCTGAGCAGATCGGCGGTCTCCATCGGCGGCCATCACGTAATTGCCGAATCGTTCGGCGGACCGCAGGCTCGGTCAAGCCCGCCAGCCCGCAAGGGACGGAGCGAAGCGGAGTGGCTTGACCGCGCCGAGGACCGCCGAACAATCTCGCGTCGTGATGGCCGCAATCGTTGCGACGATCTTGCTCAGCACAAGAACCGAACGATGAACGAGACGCGCAGAGTGGAGAACAGGCAGGAATGACGGCCAGTGACCGTCTCAGGTGGTTGATTCGGTGGAGTGCGCGTTCACCTATATGAACGCAGATTTCCGGAAGAACCTGACAGGCGCGCGCTCTCAGTCGACGCGAATACCGTGGGCACCACCTCCGACGCAGGGCGGCGCACGCCACGAGGACACGACAGAGCGCGGTTCTGCCGGACGACAGTGACATGCATCTGGGGCGACCCCCGAAAAATGGGCGCGGGACCGTGATCGGGGGGTGGCAGAGGGGTCGCCCCAGTTGCCTCCTCATTGCTGCTGGCGACCGCGCGCGCAGGAGACGGGCGGCGAAAAGCGCCGCCGGGCAGAGAAAGGACCGAACTTGTTCATCGCGAAGAACATCACCAGATCCGCCTGCTCAGCGATCGGCTCAAGCTCGCTGCTTCGCTCGCCGCCGATCAGCGCGCCAAGGAGGGGGACAACTGCTCCCAGACCTGTTGTCCCCCTCCGTTTCTCGATGCTGAGTTCGTGAACGGCTACCAGGGGAACGAAATCTCGCGCCTCGCTTGTCGAGGTCATGAGGTTTCCTACGAGTGGCGCAAAGGCAACATCCGGACGCGCGTCCCGCCTTCGTCGATCGACAGGAGGGCACCTCGCTCGATGTCCTCTCGGTGCGCTGCGAGTGTGTTCGCGACGATGCTCACGGCAGCATCCGAGAGCAGATCCTGAGTGCGGAGTTGGATGACGCTCGGCCCACTGACGGCACCCGCGGCGAGGATTGCCGAAAAGTCCAGATCGTTGGTGATGAGCACGAACTCGTGCTCGTTCGCCCACGCCAGGATCTCGACGTCGGGCGCGGTAGCGGCACCGATGGTGGACCAGTGGACAGCCTCGAACCCTTGACCCGCCAAGCGCTCGACCCAGCTTGGCGACAGGTTCATGTCCACGAGCAGCTTCACGGCTGGCGCAGCGGAACTTCGACTTCCTCTGCCCGCCAAGCGGCGTAGGAGAGCGCCTCGGCGATGTCCTCGGCCTCCAGGTAGGGATACTCGCGGAGAATGTCGTCTCGCGTCCGTCCGGCGGCAACGAGCCCGACGACTGTTCCGACCGTGACCCGCATGCCGCGGATGCAGGGCTTTCCGCCCATTACGGCGGGGTCACGAGTGATACGCGTCAACTCTGGCATGTTCGCCTCGGCTCCTCTGAAGCAATTCCTATTGTCATCGAATCCGTGGCCTCGGCCAACTGCAGCCGGGACAGCGCTCATGAGCCGAGACAATGCGCCTCTTCACGCGGGACAGCGCCAGCGGTGAGCCGCCGAACGTGAATGAATCCGCGGCCTCGGGTCAAGGCTCAGCCTTAGTCAAGGCCAATCAGCGGCTTCCGGACCGAGCAGCTCAAATTGCCGTCACTTCGACTGTCTCAGCGTAGAATCGCGTCGGCTCCGCCCGGCGCGCCGATCGCGGAACCTGAAAGCTACGCAGGCGCCGGCCCCGTTGTGAAAAGAGGAGTCGTGGGATGAAACAGTCACCGCTGATATGTTTCCTCGCCGCTGGTCTAGGAGCGCTCGGAGATTATCCGCTTTCATCCGCATCTCAGTCGCCTTCCCGCCCGCCCATCTTCGAGCCTATCGACGGGCCTCAGGCGAAAGCGACGATTGCCAGCGCCATAAACGTTCACGGTGAGATCGTCGGACGGTACACCGATCGGGATGACCGGGTACACGCGTTCTTGATCGATCGCGGTGGAAGCTTTCGAACGTTGGATTTTCCTGGGGCGCAGGCAACTGTTGCGAGAGGGCTGAACGACCGCGGAGATGTGGTGGGACAGTTCGAGAGCGGCGAAGCGCGCCATGCCTACGTCTACAGCCAAGGAAAATACGTTCAGCTGGATTTCCCCGGAACAGGTGCCGAGGGCACGGTGACGTTCGCGTGGGGCACCAACAACGATGGAGACATCGTTGGCCGTTTCAATCTGGGACGTGGCGATGGACCGCACGGGTTTATGTTCTCGCGTGGTCAGTGGAAACGTGTCGATCATCCTGAGTCGAAGACGAGTGCAATAAGTGCCATCAATCACTCTGGCGAGATGGTCGGGATCTGGTTCGACGCGAACCAGAATGAGCACAGTTTTCGACTGAATAACGGCCGGTTCACCTCGATCGACGTACCGAACGCGACACGCACGCTGGTCGATGCGCTGCTCGATTCCGGGACAGTGAGCGGCACCTATCGCGACAAGCGTGGTGTCAGTCGCGGGTACGTAATGGATCGATTCGGGTGCGTTACGACAATCGACGCCGAAAAATACCCAGGCGTGACCGTCGCGCGTGGTATCAACGCACTGGGTTTGTTAGTTGGCCAGTATACGGATCAGGCGAACAGACAGAGGGGGTACGTCTTGCGTGATTATCCGCTGCAAACATGTAAGGGCAACCACTTGGAAGGTCAGTTCTAGATTTTGCGGCGACGCTCGCAAACCATTGATTCTTAAGTGGGCAATGTCGGACTGGTCGATTCGAGCACGTTCGAAACCGTAGCGCGCTCTGAACTCATACGGCCGTCGAAGCGAACTTCAAATTCAGCCGGTTGCGAGCCCCCGCAATCACACCACAGCACGCCCGGTGAGCTGCCGTTGTCTCCCTTTCTCCCTTGCTCTTGTTCCTCGGGCGACGCGATCGCGGAGCCGCTACGAACGGCCGGCGACGGGCCGCAAAAGAACAGGGGAGGGCCGCCGGTCCTGTATCCTGTGAGACATGATCACCGGCCGCCGCCGATCGGTCATCTTCTTCACCGTCCTCGGCATCTGTCTGATCGCCGTCGCGGTCACGCTGAACATCAGCTGGATCGTCCTCAACTGGCGGCTCGGTGTCATGGCCGTCCTCGGCGCCATCTTCTTCCTCCTGCTGATCGCCGGGATGGTGCTCAACACCATCTTCCTCGTCCGCGAGATCCGGCGGAACGAACAGCACGACTCCTTCATCAACGCCGTCACCCACGAACTGAAGACGCCGGTGGCGTCGATCCGCCTCTACCTGCAGACGCTGCAGTCACGCGAGCTGCCGGAGGAGAAGCGGCGCGAGTTCTACCAGATCATGCTGGAGGACAGCGATCGTCTGCTCCACACGATCGAGCAGGTGTTGCGAGCCGGCAGTACCGCGTCGCGGTTCCGCAGGACCGCGCGAGTGCCGGTGGACATGCGCGAGATTACGCGCGAATGCGTGGAGCTCGCGCGGACGCGATTCCATCTCGGCGACGAGGCGCTCGGGTACGATGACCGGGTTCGCGGCTCGAAGCCGATCGTCATCGGTGACGCCGACGAGTTGAAGGCCGCCGTCTGGAACCTCATCGACAACGCCGTGAAGTACTCGCCGGACCGGCCGCAGATTCACCTCGCGCTCGAGGAGGCCGAGGAGAACCGGCTGGCCGTCAGAGTGAGCGACAGGGGTCTCGGCGTCTCTCCCGAAGATCTCAAGCGGATCTTCAAACGGTTCTACCGTGTCCCTCCCGCAGTCGCCGTACGCGCCGCGAAGGGCAGCGGCCTCGGTCTCTTCATCGTCCGCTCGGTCGCAAAGAAGCACGGCGGCCGCGCGTTCGCGGAGAGCGCCGGCGCCGGGCAGGGGAGCACGTTCACGATACTGCTGCCGAGGGCACCGCAGGAGGCACAGCGGGGCGCGGCGTGAAGAGGGTACTAGTCGTCGAAGACGAGCAGCACCTGGCCGAAGGGCTGCGGTTCAACCTCGAAGCCGAAGGCTACGAGGTCGAGGTCGTGGATACCGGCGAGGGCGCGCTCGAGCGCCTGTTCGATGCGTCGCGTCCGCCGTTCGATCTCGTCGTCCTCGATGTGATGCTGCCGGGCAAGGATGGTTTCACTGTCGCCTCGGAGCTGCGCGCCGCCAGACAATTCGTCCCCGTCCTGATGCTGACAGCGCGCGGCAGGCCCGAAGACGTGTTGAGAGGGTTCGCGTCGGGCGCGGACGACTACCTGCCCAAGCCGACGGAGCTTGCCATTCTGCTTGCGCGCATCGGCGGTCTGCTGCGCCGATCGGAGTGGATGAAGAAGGAACACGATGTCTACAGCTTCGCGGGACGCACGATCGACTTCGACGCGCTCGAGCTGCGAGTCGGCGATCGCGTGCTGCCGCTCACGCTCATGGAGGCCAACCTGCTGCGCTACCTGATCGCGCACGAGGGGCGCGCCGTGTCGCGCAAGTCGATGCTCGAAAACGTCTGGGGCGTCCGCGAGGATACCGACACACGCGCCATCGACAATTTCATCGTCCGCCTGCGCCGGTACATCGAGCAGGAGCCGTCGCGGCCGCGGCATTTGCTGACGGTGCGCGGCGTCGGCTATCGTTTCAACGCGAATCCATAACACATGCTGAACCTCGCAGCGTCACTGATTGTGGCCGTGCTCACTGTGCAGACGGCTGCGCCGCAGGCGAGCACCGGGATCGTCGTCGATGCGACGGGAGCGCCGGTTGCGGGCGCGAGGATCCGCACGCTGCCGGCGTCGATCGAAACCACCACGGCATCCGACGGCACGTTCACGCTCGCGGGGCTTCCGTCGCGCGTGACGCTGGTGATTACCGCGCCTGGATTTGCGGATCTCGTCACCGTCGTCGACGGCACGGCGGCGAGACATCGGTTCGAGCTGCAGCCGCGCGGAATCGCGGAGAGCGTGACGGTGACGGCCGGTCATGACCAACGGCGTCTGACGACGCCCGGAAGTGCGACGGTGCTCGATGCCGAGGCGATGGCGGCGTTCCCGGCGCTCACGGTCGACGATCGTCTGCGCTCCGTTCCTGGATTCAGCCTGTTTCGCCGCAGCTCCTCACGCGTCGCGAATCCGACGACGCAGGGCGTGACGCTGCGGGGACTGTCGGGATCCGGCGCCAGCCGTACGGCAGTGTTCGCGGACGGCCTGCCGGCGAACGATCCGTTCGGCGGCTGGGTCTACTGGAACCGCGTGCCGCTGGCAGCGATCGATCGCGTGGAAGTGTCGCGAGGCGGATCGAGCGACATCCATGGCAGCGACGCGATGGGCGGCGCGATCCGTATCGAGACGGCGTCGCGCGGCGTGAACGCGATCGCGGAGGTGGGCGAGGATGACACGCGACGCATTTCGCTGTTCGGCGGCCGGGCGTGGGGCGCATGGGACGGCCGCGCCGCGGTGGAGCGGTTCTCGACCGATGGCTACGTGGTCGTCGCGCCGGAGGCGCGCGGGCCGATAGACGTCCCCGCGAGATCGCGTCATACCACGGCCTATGCCGGCCTCGGCGCTCCGCTCGGCGCGGACACGCGACTCGACATCAGGGGCGGCTACTTCACCGAGGACCGCGGCAACGGCACGCCGTTCCAGACGAACGCGACCGTGATCCGGAACGGCGCGCTGTCGGCGCACGGCAGCTTGTTGCAGGGTGGCTGGACGGGGCGGGCCGCCATGACGTCGCAGGATTACGACCAGACATTCAGCCGGGTCGTACCCGGGCGTCAGCGTGAGGAGCCGACGAGCATGCAGCATGTCGACTCCACGTCGCGCGATTACTCGTTCGAGTGGCTGCGGCCGCTGCAGCGCGGAACCGTGATGGCCGGCGCATCAGGCCGAACCGTCGACGCCGACCTGGTCGACACGTCGCTGACGAGCGGCGTCGCAACCCGTGCCGAGGCGCGCCAGCGGACTGCCGCTGGATTCGTGCAGACGACCCTCGCGCTCTCCGCGCGGGCGACGCTGGGCGCGGGTCTTCGCGTCGAGACGTGGCGATCGCGACGCGCGGACGGCAGCGACGCGCGCAGCGAGGACTTCGTGGTGCCACGCGCGTCGCTCGCCTACCGCGCGACGGAGGCGGTGTCGCTCCGCGCGGCCTACCAGGACGGCCACCGGTCTCCGACGGTCAACGAGCTCTATCGCGATTTCCGCGTCGGCAACGTGCTGACGCGAGCGAACGCGTCGCTTGGGCCCGAGAACGCGCGCGGGTTCGAGGCGTCCGCGCTGTTCACGCGCCGCTGGAGCGCCACCCGCGCGGCCTTCTTCTGGACGCGCATGGACGATGCGATCGTGAACGTCACGCTGCAGCCGGGGGCGACGATCATCCGGCAGCGACGGAATGCGGGGCGCATTCGCGCGCGCGGCGTGGAGCTGGAATCGGATCTACGGCTGACGAACGAGATCGCGTTGACCGGCGCCGTCGCGTTCATCGACTCGACCTTTACGGAAGGCGCCGAGCTCGCCGGGCTGCGCGTGCCGCAGGTGCCGCGCGCGCAGGGGTCGCTCGGCGTCCGCGCCAACTGGAGCCGCGGCGGCGGCGCGCTCGAGTGGCGCGTCATCGGCCGGCAGTTCGACGACGACCGCAATACGCCGGAATTCGAACTGCACCGCTCGGGGATCGTCGATGTGCGTGGAGTGTTTCGCGCCGCTCGCGGCGTCGAGCTGTTCGTCGCCGTCGAGAATGCCTTCGACGCCGAGCAGGACGTCGGCCGCACGCCTCCGAGAACGATCGGGTTGCCGCGAACGGCGCGCGCCGGCGTGAGATTCGATCTGCGGCGATGACGGGACTGAAGTCCCGCCCTACGGCAGCCTCACATCGTAGGGCGTAACTTCGTTTGCGCCTAATTCCCGCGGGGCACGAACGGTACGCGCTGCCTTCTCCGGCGCCGCCGGCGGCGGCGGAACGGCCCCGCCGGACCCTCGTCCGCATGCGGGTGAGGGTGCGGATGCGCGTGCGCGGGTCCGTGCGCCGGCGGCTGCGCCTGCAGATCCCGCCAGTGCTCGACGGCATCGGGCCGATCGCCGTGAATCGCCAGCCAGGTGAGCGCTTCCTCGAAGACCGCGCGGTGCAGCAGCGCGCGCTGGACGCGCGCCGGCGCCTGAACGTCGAGGAGCCGCGGCTGCAGCGCGAGGACCTGGTGCAACCGCTCGACGTCGCGCCTCGCGATCGGCAGCAGCCCGAGCTCGACGCGGCGTTCCAGCGGATCGGCTGAGAACCGCTGCCGCCGGCCAATCAGGCCCACCGGCGCCAGCAGCGTGCCGGCGAGGATCGCATTGGTCAGCGCGTCCGGCGCCCCCTGGAAGTTCGCGCGATAGCGGTCGAGCGCCTCGAGCGAGTCCCACAGTGCGCCTGGCGCGTCCACGAGCTCCGGTGAGATCTCCTTCAGCAGCCCGGTCGCACGCAACTGCCGGAATGCTTCCGCTGCGTGTCCGGAGCGCAGGATCTTGTAGTACTCCTCGAGCAGCCGCGCCGGCGCGCTCTTCGCGATCTCGTGCCGGTGCGCGGCAATGGCGTCGAGTACCGGCTCGTCGATTGCGAACTGCAGCCGCGATGCGAGCACCACCGCGCGCAGCATGCGTACGGGATCCTCGAGGAAGCGGATATCAGGATCGCCGATGCAGCGGATGACGCGCGCCTCGAGATCGTGCAGGCCGCCGACGTAGTCGATGATCGAAAACGTACCGATGTCGTAGAAGAGCGCGTTGACGGTGAAGTCGCGCCGGAACGCGTCCTCTTCCGGCGTGCCGTAGGTGTTGTCGCGGTGAATCAGATGATCGTTGGCGCGGCGGCGCGGCGTGTGCGCGGGATCGGGCTCTGGCGGCATCGCTTCGCCGGGAGGAATGACGTCCGCCGGACCCGCGAGCGCGACCTCCGCCTCCGGCGTCATCTCCGACGGCGCCACCTGGCGGCGGAACGTCGCCACCTCGATCGTCTTCGGACCGAACTTCACGTGTGCAAGACGGAACCGCCGGCCGATGATCCAGCAGTTGCGAAAGAGCTTCTTGACCTGGTGCGGATGCGCGGACGTGCCGATGTCGAAATCCTTCGGACGGCGTCCGAGCAGCAGGTCGCGGACGCTGCCGCCGACGAGGTATGCGACGTAGTTGTGGTCGTGGAGGCGGTAGAGAACCTTGAGTGCGTCGGGATCGATGTCACGCCGCGAAATCGCGTGCTCGGCCCGGCTCACGATGGTCGGTTCCACCATCGGCCGTGCATTATAGCATCAATTCCGTAATCACAACGAGTAAACCACTGATTACTAGAGGGTTATGGCCTCCGGTAGCGTGTGATAGCATTCCGGGAATGGTGCGCCCGTGGCTGCTCGTGGCAGCCCTGCTGCTCGCGCCCCCGCCGGTCCAGGCGGCCGATTCGCTGCTCGAAGCGCGCCGGTTGTACAACGCTGGTCAGTACGAAGAAGCGGAGAAGCTTGCGCGCGACGCGCTGGGCGTGCCGTCGGCCACGCATCGTGCTCGGCTCGTCCTCGGCCGTATACAACTCGAGCGTTATCGCCGTTCTGCCGATGCCGCGCACCTCGCCGCTGCGCGCGACGAGCTCCGCACCGTTGACGCGCGACTGCTCGATCCGCGTGAGCGTGTCGAGCTCGCGGTCGGCCTCTCCGAGACGCTGTTCTTCGAGAATCACTTTGGTGCGGCGGCGGACATGTTCGAAAGCGTCCTCGCGTCAATCTCTGTCCTCGGCCCTGCCGCGTACGAGCGTGCACTCGACTGGTGGGCGACGTCGCTCGATCGGCTCGCGCAGAGCCGGCCGCCGGCGGAGCGCGGCATCACCTACGAGCGCATCGCCCGGCGCATGTTGGAGGAAGCCTCGCGTGATCCCGGCTCCAGTCCGGCCACCTACTGGCTGGTCGCCGCGGCGCGCGGCCTCGGCGATCTCGATCGCGCCTACGATGCGGCGCTTGCCGGCTGGGTGCGCGCGCTGCTCGCGCGCGACCGCGGCGTCATGGTGCGCGCCGACATCGATCGGTTGATGCGGGAAGCCGTCCTGCCCGAGCGCGCCGCCCGCGTCTCCCCGAAAGAGCCGAAGGAGGCGCTCACCACACTCCTCGCTGACTGGGAGGCGTTCAAGGAACGCTGGAGCCGCTAGCCCTTCGCTTCTTTCCAGTTCTCACCGACGCCGACATCGACGGTGAGCGGCACGGCGAGCGTGACGGCGCCTTCCATCAGCTCGCGGACGGCGGCGGCGGTCTCGTCCGCCGCCTCTTTCGGCGCCTCGAACAGCAGCTCGTCGTGGACGGTGAGGATCATGCGGGCGCCGCCGCCGGCGATGCGCGCGAGCGCCGCGTGGACGTCGATCATCGCGCGCTTCAGGATGTCCGCCGCCGTGCCCTGGATGGGGAAGTTCATCGCCCGCCGTTCGGCCTCGGCGCGAATCTGGAAGTTCTTGTTGTTCAAGTCTGGCGTGAGCCGCCGCCGCCCGAAGAGCGTCTTGACCACGCCGGTCTCGCGGCCGCTGGCGAGCAGGCCGTCGATGAACGCCCGCACCGAGGGGAAGCCGGCAAAGTAGGCGTCGATGAACGCCTGCGCCTCTTCGCGCGACACGCCGATGTCCTTCGCGAGCGTGAACGCCTGTTTGCCGTAGAGCAGTGCGTAGTTGATGATCTTCGCGCGCCGCCGCAGCTCGTGCTTGCTCAGGCCGCTCGTCGGCCCGAACACCTTGAGCGCCGTGCGATCGTGGATGTCCTCGTTGCGCGCGAACGCGTCCACGAGCGCCTCGTCTCCCGACAGATGCGCCAGCACGCGCAGCTCGATCTGCGAGTAGTCGGCGGAGATGAGCACGTGGCCCGGCGCGGCGACAAATGCACGCCTGATCTCGCGGCCGACCTCCGTGCGGATCGGAATGTTCTGCAGGTTCGGCTCGCTGCTGCTCAAGCGGCCGGTCGCCGCGACTGCCTGATTGAAGCAGGTGTGGACCCGTCCGGTGTCCGGATGGACGAGCTCCGGCAGCGCGTCGATGTAGGTTCCTTTCAGCTTCTGCAGGGACCGCCACTCGAGGATGTGACGCGCGACGTCGTTCGTCAGTGCGAGCTCGTCGAGCACCTCGAATGACGTCGACGGCGCCTTCGTCTTCGTCGTCCGCCGGATGCTCTCGGTGCGGAGGCCCATCTTCTCGAACAGGATCTCCGACAGCTTCTTCGGCGAGTTGATGTTGAACTCTTCGCCCGCCTGCTCGTAGATGAGGGCCGCCAGCCGCGCCAGCTCTTGGTCGATCTTCTGCGACTGCGCGGCCAGCGCCTTCCCGTCGATCAACACGCCGGCGCGCTCGATGTGCACGAGCACCGGTATCAGCGGCCGCTCGAGCTGCTCGTAGAGCTGCTCGAGCGCTTCGCGCCGCAGCAGATCCCGCAGCGTCGGCGCGAGCTGCAGCGCGAGGTCGGCACGCTCGCCGGCGAAGTCGCGCGCGGCATCCGCCGGCACGTCCGCAAACGACACGGACTTCGCGCCGCGCCCGCAGACGTCTTCCTCGCGCAGCGCCTTGTAGCCGGCATGCTCGATGGCGAGGTCTTCCAGCGGATGCGACGAGCGCGTGGCGTCGAGCAGGTAGCTGGCGAGCATCGTGTCCATGTCGATGCCCTTGAGGATGACGCCGTGCCGCTCCAGCACGATCGCGTCGAACTTCAGATCGTGGCCGATTTTCGCGATGGACTCGTCCTCGAAGAGTGGCTTCAGCAGTGCGATGGCCGCGTCGAGCTCCACACCGCGTCGGCCCTCATCATCGGCTGATCCGCCAAACAGCCCGCCGCCGCTCTGCGTGGCCGCGATCGGCAGGTAGCGCGCCGATCGCGGCGCCGTCGAGAACGCGATGCCGACGATGCCGCAGCGCATGGCTGCGGGAGCATCGGGCAGGATGCGGAAGCCGAAGCGGCCGGCCTGACGGAGATGGCGAACGAGCGCGTCCAGATCGTCGCGCGACGCGATCGTCGTGTAGTCCTTGCCGACGGTGTCGGCCGTCGGCGCGTACTCGAGCACGAGCGAGCGGAAGCCAAGCCGCGTGAACAGCTCGAAGCAGCGCTCCCGCGATGCGCCGCGATACCGCAGATCCTCCGGGTTGAATTCCACCGGCACGTCGGTGTGAATCCGCGCCAGCTCGCGGCTCTGACGCGCATCCTCGGCGTGCGCCAGCAGCCCTTCGCGATACCGCTTCTGCGGGATTTCCGCGGCGTGCGCGAGGAGTTCGTCTATCGATCCGTATTTCGCGATCAGCTCCTTCGCGCCCTTCTCACCGATTCCCGGCACGCCCTTGATGTTGTCGATCGTGTCGCCCATCAACGCGAGCGCGTCGACGACTTGCGACGGCGCGACGCCGAACTTCTCCTTCACCGCGCCGGCATCGAACCAGGTTCCCTCGTCGCGCGGGTTGTAGACCTTGATGCCGTCGTGGACGAGCTGAAAGAAGTCCTTGTCACCCGTGACGATCGCGACTTCGTAGCCGGCGGCGACCGCCTTGGTCGCGAGGGTACCGATGACGTCGTCCGCCTCGAACCGCTGATAGGTGAGGATCGGAACCCCGAGCGCTTCGCACGCCTCGTGAACCCACGGAATCTGCTCGGCGAGATCTGGCGGCATCGGCGCACGGTTTGCCTTGTAGTCGGTCGCCATTTCGGAGCGGAACGTCGGTCCGGCGAGATCGAACGACGCGGCGATGTATTGCGGCTGATGATCCTGAAAGAGCTTCCGCAGCATCGTGACGAAGATGTAGACCGCGTGCGTCGATTTGCCGGCCGGGCCCGACAGGCCAGAGCCGCGCATCGCGTGATACGCGCGGTACATCTGCGAGCTGCCGTCGATCAGGAAGATGCGGGGGGAAGACACGAATAGCGCTGACGCAATCAAAGACCAAAGGCCAACGACCAAAGGCCAACGACCAACGACCAAAGGCCAATGTTGGCCTGCTCGAGTATATCATTCGAAGAATGTCGCTTTCCGGGCGCGCGGCCGCATTCGCGGCGCTTCTCGTCGTCCTTGGCGCCGTCGCGGGCTGCTCTTCGGGACTCTTCGGCAAGCAATACGAATACGAGGAAGACGTCACGTTGTCGCTCGAAGGGTCGGCCACGATCGTGGTCAACGCCTCGATCCCTGCGCTCGTCGCGCTTCGAGGACTCGACGTCGTCGACGCGCAGAGCGGCCGGCCCGATCGCGCGAAGATCCGTGCCGCATACGAGTCGCCGGTCAGCCGCGTCACGCGCGTGAGCCGCTTCTGGTCGCGCGCGGGACGCCGCTTCGTGCAGGTGCGGGTCGAGGTCGACGACATCCGCAGGCTATCGCGGGCGGCGCCGTTCTCGTGGTCGACGTACGAACTGAAGCCACACGAGTCACAGGCATCGCAGGTCGTGTTTCGTCAGATGGTTGGCGGATCGGCCTTCCGTCCCGGCACGCTGTCGAACGTCGGCTGGACGGGCAGTGAGATCGTCGCGTTCCGCCTGCACCTGCCGAGCCGCATTCTCCATCACAACTCGCGCAGTCTGGAGACGGACGAAACCGAGCCGGTGCGCCGCGGAAACATTCTCGGGTGGGAGCAAACCCTGTCCGATCGGCTCGACGGCAAGCCGCTCGAGATCACGGTGACGATGGACGCGCAGTCGATCCTGTATCGAACGCTGTGGCTGTTTGCCGGTGCGTTTGCCGCCGCCGTCGCCGTGATCGTCGCGCTGATCTGGCTGACGGTCAGGAAGGGCGCGAAAGAAGCGTCCTCTACGACGGCTTCTTGAGATCGAGCGAGCGCTGGTCGCCCTCGCCGAGTGTCACGCGCGTGGCGCTCTCCTTGATCTGGCGCAGGAACGCCGGATCGAACCACTCCCCCTGATCGACGTCTTCAGCAACGGCCACGAAATACGTTCCCGGCGGCAGGCCGGCGAGCCGATAGACGCCGTTCGCATCCGTGCGCGCCGCATCGATGTGCCGTGACTGCGGGTACCACAGCTTGTCGTCGGTCGAGAAGGCGATGACCGTGGCGCTCTGCGCCGGCATGCCACGCGCATCCCGCACGGTGCCGCTGACGAGGCTCACCCGATCGGTGAAGATGATGTTGAGGCCTGTGACGTGCTGCCCCCTCACGTCGATCGGCTCGTCGGTGACGTCGCGGCCATCGGCGTAGACCGCCTTCATTCGAAAGCCGCGCATCCCGTTCGCCCGCATCAGGTACTGGCCGGGCATCACGTCGGCGATCGAGAACATCCCGCGCTCATCCGGCGTCGCCGATCGAGCCGCGCGCGGAAGCGAAGCCGCCGCTCCGAGTGGAACGGGATTCACGCGGAATCCGGAGAAGCCTTGCGGTAGCTTCCCGGTGGACGACTCCAGCGTGATCGTACCGCCGAGCGTAACGCCAGGTACCGGGTTCAACACGACGGTGACTTCGTCGCCGCTCACCGTCAGCGGCTGCACCGCCGTCTTGGACGCGCCGCCGCCGATGTCGGACCGCGCCGCGATCGTGTAGGCGCCTGGCGGCACGTTGCGAATCGCGAAGCTGCCGTCCCCCTGTGTGTTGGCGCGCAGCACCGATCCGCCGCGCAGGACGCCGCTGGCGATTTCGGCGAGCGCGCCGAGGCCGCCGCGCC
Organism: Vicinamibacterales bacterium; assembly: GCA_048594885.1. Lineage (GTDB taxonomy): Bacteria > Acidobacteriota > Vicinamibacteria > Vicinamibacterales > 2-12-FULL-66-21 > JBMDXB01. The sequence goes on along the minus strand of JBMDXB010000093.1, from coordinate 91,977 downwards.
CGCCGCCGCGTCCGCCCCCAACAGCCGGCACACCGCCTTCCGGAATCAGCATCACCGTGGCATTGCCGCCGTTCACCATCCCGCGCACGGTTGCGAGCGGGACGACCTGCACTTGAAAGTCGATGCCCGCGACCTCCTGCCCGGCCGCGACCTTGAGCTGCGCGGCGGAGGCTGTCGCGACGACGCCCGGGTAATAGGTCGGTGCGTAGCCGGTGCTCTGTTCCGTCGTTGCGTCGGGCGGCAGAGGGGGCCCCGCGTTCTCGATGGCGTTGCGAATGACGGTTTCGATCCCGCCGCCGGTCGTTGCCGCGACGTAGTACTCGCCGGGCGGCAGTCCGTAAATGCGGTACTGACCGCGGTCGTCGGTCTGATCGAATCCTGCTGACGTCAGCTGGCGCTCGCCGCGCAGGTACTGGTAACGCATCACCGACACCGTCGTGCGCGGAAGCGGCTCGCCGTCTTCATCGACGATGACGCCGGTGATCACGCCGCCGCGCGGCAGCTTGAGGTCGACGTTCGCGAGCTGCTGGCCGTCGGCAAGCGGGATCGGTGTACCCGCGCGCTGCGCGCGCCGCTGGCCGAACATCGCGTCCACGAATCCGGCCTTGATAGCGGTGATGTTGTAGCTGGCTGGCGGCAGGCCCTTGACCGAGTAGCGGCCCTGGTCGTCGGTCGTGGCCGAGAAGGGACGGCCACCGCCCGAGACGATCACCCGGGCGCGCTTGATGGGCCGTCCCGTGTCAGCCGCGAGCACTCGTCCCGAAATCACGCCGGTACCTACCGGCCGGATGTCGTCGCGCCGCGCGTCGCGCGGACGCTGCATGGCGCCGCCGCGTCCACGCTGCCCACCGGGACCGGCTTGGCCGCCACGGCCGCCCTGCGCCTGTCCGCCTTGCCCGGCCGGCGGAGGCTGCGCGTAAGCGGTCGCGGTCGCAAGCAGGAGGATGAGAACCGTTCGTGTGAGTGCCATGGGTTCGTAACAGCAGACGTTTCGGCACGGGCCGGGCAAGCCATGGGCCGGGCAAGCCCGGCCCCTACGGACCATGGACGACGACGGTTCCGTAGGGCCCGGGCTTGCCCGGGCCGTCAGATTCGACCGGATTCTATCGGGTGGAGTTTAACCGCGCTGATGCCCGGCTGCTGTCCCGGCTTTCAGTTCGCAATTCGTTGGTCAACGAGAGCTCCCCGTGGCCCGTCGCCAGCGACCGCGCCAGCACCCTCTCCGTTTCTGTCGCGACGACGCCGGTCAACGTTACGCGGCCGTTCTCGACGATGACGTGGACGGGTGGGCGAGCCATCGACGAATAGGCCCAGAACGCGGCGTTGGAGTAGATCGCCCGCGAGATCCGATATCGCAGCTCGTCGTCGAATAGCGAGACCGGCAGCACGGAGATGTCGTTCCGAACGCCGGCGCCATTGGCCAGGCGCACCGCCGCGCGTCCGACATCGTGCTTCTTGTACTCGGCCGTGACCTTTCCGGTCAGCGTGACCGTTCCGTTCTGCACGCGAACGCCGACATCGTCGAATACCGTGAGCGCGGGATGGGTACTGAGGGCGAGAGCGATGTCCTCGGTCAGCCGCACATCACGGCGGTCCTGAGCGTACGCCATTGAGGCGGCGAGAACGCCGGCGAGAAAAAAGGTCGAAACGGATCGGACGTGCATGGGCTCACTCAGCAGGCCGCTGAAAACCGGGGGCCTGCAAAGACCAGAAACCAAGGGCCAAAGGACCAACGTTGGCCCTTGGTTATTGGCTTCTTGGTCCTTGATCGCGTCAGTTCCTCATAGGGGCAAAGGCGGTGCCACGCAAAGTGGCCGGAAACCCCCGTAATTCCGCGGTGCATTCGCTTTGGGGTGCCGGGAGAGGACACCTGATCGGGCGCTACAGCAGGACGATCGTGAAGATACCCGCGAGGATCAAGGCGAGCTGACGGATCGGCCCCCCCTCGATGCCGCCGCGGTGCAGATCCGGAATGAGGTCGGCCATCGCGACATAGAGAAATGACCCGGCGGCAAACGCGAGCACGAACGGCAGCGCAGTGGGGACGAGCTGAGAGGCGGCAACCATTGCTAGCGCTCCGACGACGCCTCCGACGGCCGAGAGTATGTTGAGCGTCAGCGCGCGGCCGCGCGAATAGCCCGCGCGCAGGAGGATTGCGACGTCGCCGACTTCCTGCGGGATCTCGTGCGCTGCGACAGCCACCGCCGTCGTGATGCCAAGCGGCAGCGACGTCAGCACGGCAGCGGCGATGACCGCGCCATCGACGAACGTGTGTAGCGCGTCGCCGACGATGACGAGCGACGCGGCGCTGCTCGTGTGAAGCTTGCAGTCCTCTTCGTCGTGGCAGTGCCGCCACAGGACCAGCTTCTCGAGCAGGAAGAAGGCGAGGACGCCGGCGAGCAGCGTCCCGAGCGCGGCTGTCGGGGACACGGCTTCGAGCGTCTGCGGCAGCAGGCCGAGCAAGGCGGCGCCGAGGAGCGTGCCGACGGCATAGCTGATCGCCCACGGCACCAGGCGTGTGCGGATGCGATCGCCGAGCAGGAGAAAACTGGACGCGACGAGGAGGCCGCCGGCGCTGCCGGCCACGCTCAGCGCAACAGCGGCGGCATACGTGGGCACCGCGCGATGATATCGCGTGCTACGGCGTTGCGACGAATCCCCGTCGTGCGCGGACGATGTAGTTCGGATTGCGCACGTCGACGCGGATGGCGTGCCAGCGCCCATCCTTCACGCCGGTCGCGGGATAGCCGATGTAGTACTGCTGGTTCAACTCCGCAGCGATCCCCGCGGTTGCCGGATCGAGATCGCGCGCGCCCTGGATGATCTCGGTGCGGCCGCCGCTGTCGTCCGTGATCTCACGAAGCGCCATCGCGTTGACTCGATCCGAGCCGCGATGCCGCGACGACGACGAGGGTGGCGGATTTGCCGGTGGAGGCAGCGGAGTCGGGAACCGCGGCGGCAGCGTGCCCGGGCCGCGCGGGTCACGCGGATCGGGCCTGCGCGGCGGCGTTTTCGGACGCCCGGGCACCGGAAACGGCAGCGGAATCGGCCGCTGATCGAGCATCGACATGCGGATCCGCCCCGGCCAGCGCGGCGGCGGCTGAAGATCCTGCGTCGTGACCTGCGCGTCGATCCCGATCGCATAGACCAGCACTTCCGTCTCGCGAATCAGTTGCTTCACGGCCTCGATGTCCGTGTGGCTGCTCGTATCGTTGCCGTCCGAGATGATCACCAGCGCCTTCTTCCTGTGCCGTCCCGCCTGCGCCAGCGGAATGGCTTCGGCGACGGCGTCGTACAGCGCCGTGCCGCCGCTCGGTTGCAGCCGCGCGAGCTCGTCGCCGACGCGCCGGCGATCCGTCGTCCAGCCGACGACGAGTTCTGGCGTGCTGTCGAAGCGATAGAGGAAAACCTCGTCATCCTTGCCGAGGAGATCGAAGAGAAAGCGGTGCAGCGCCGCGCGCGCGGCCTCCATCTTTTCGCCCCCCATGCTCGAGCTCGTGTCGAGGACGATGCCGAGGCTGACCGGGACGCGCTCACGGTCGAAGTGCGTGATCGGCTGCGGCTTGTCGTCCTCGTAGACGCGGAAGTCTTCCTTGCGCAGCCCGGACACGAAATGGCCGTTGCGATCCGTCACCGTGGCGGTGACGTTCATCAGCGCGACGCCCGTGCGGAACTTGAATGTCTGGCCGTCGTTCTGCGCCTGCTGCGCCGACACCGTGGCGAGCGCGCAGACGGCAATTGCCGCCGCCGCGATACTCCTTCGGGGATTCATCGTCGTGCCACCCCCTCGGCATTGCGGCGGTCGACGTGCGCAACCGGCGCGCCGTCCCTGCCGCGGAAGCCGACGCGATACCGCGCGGCCTCACCGTTGATGGTAACCGTAATCACGAACGGCGACTCGTCACCGGGCGCGACCGACGTGTAGTCGAGTGGCGCGCTGGCGGTGGCGAGCGACGTCCCGTCGGCGGCGAACACCGAGACCGTTGCGGTGACGTGCGAGGTCGGCGACCCGTTCGCGGGATTCCGCACGATTCCTGAGATCGTCAGGACGGCGCCGTTCCGGCGATGGCTCAGCGCCGCGAGCTCGAGTGGCGCCGCGCTCTCCTCCGCGGTGCGTGCCGGAGCGGATGGCACAGCGGCCGTCGAGGCAGGCACGTCGGCGGCTCCTCGCCGGATCATCGCGGCAAACAGCACGGACCCGAAGAGGATAGCGAGGGCACCGATGACCGCGAATCTCCGTCCCCACGGCGACGACCGCTCGGGTTCAGCGAAGAGATCGCCGGTTTCCACTGGCGCGGACGGCCGCAGCAGGTCGTACGCGGCGGCCGGCGGCGTCGTTGCCGGCGGCGCCGAGGATATTCGCCGGATCCGCGCCGGTGGCGGGGTCAGATCTCGATTTTCTGTACGCCGTTCGAAAATCGAGATCTGATCCCCGGATAGCTCGATCAGCGCCGCGACGCGCGCGTCGGATCGTCGCCGCTCTTCGCGCAGCAGTTTCGCAACGACGGCACCCATCCCGAGCGCCATCGCCAGAGAGATCAACGTCACCGTAATAAGGACCGTATCCATAGGCTTACCGCAATTTGAACTCGACGGCGACTTCCACCATTACGTCGACCGGCGTGCCGTGTCGCTTCGCGGGCGCAAACCGCCACTGACGCACGGCATCGACGGCGCGTTCGTCGAGGCCTGACCCGAGACGCTGAACGACCTTGACGCTGCCGACGGTGCCGTCGTGGCGCACGACGATTTCGAGCACGACGTCGCCTTCGACGCCGCGCCGCCGCGCTTCCTGTGTGTACTCCGGCTTGATTTCCCGCAGCAGCTCGGGAGGCGTGATCCCGCTGCCCGGCCGATACGGTCCTCCGCCCGTCCCGCCGCCGGAGCCCGGGCCGATACCGGATCCATCGCCTTCGCCGATTCCGGTCCCCTGACCCGTACCCACGCCGCCGCCGGATCCCGGTCCCTGGCTGTTCGCATCAGACGCCGAATCGCCGAGCACGCCGGCGCGATCGACCGGATCGGGCGCGGCCGTGACCACCGGCGCGACGACCTGTGGCATCGGCTTGGCCGCCGGCGGCGCGGGCGGCGGCTCGACTGGCTTCGGCACCGGCTGAGGCCGGACGGGCGGCGGCGGCACCGGCCGCTGCACCGTGGGTTCCGGCTTCGGCCGCGTGACCGGTTTCGGACGCGGAATCGGGCTGCGCAGCGCGCTCGTGCCCTTCGCTTTCGCCGGAGGCGGGGGCGCCGGCTGGCGCAGCCCACCGCCACCACCGCCGCCACCTGGCCCCGGCTGCGACAGGAACACCAGCCGGACCGGCTTCGGGATCGTCTGCAGCGTCTCTTCCGTCGTCACGCCCAGCGTGCTGACGATGAGAAGGGCGGCGAGCATGGCGGCGTGGAGGCCGCCGGACGTCACAAACGCACGGCCGGGCGAGCGCTCGACCGCCACGTGCGGCAGAAACAGCTCGCGACCGCGATCGACCGGCTGCCCACGCAGCAGGCGCACGGCGCGGATCGCTTGCGCCGCCGTCAGCAGCCCGCCGGCGAGCGCCTGCACGCGGCCGTCGTCCACCAGCCGTTGCGCGTCGTGCCGAGACACCCCGGCCGCCCGCGCAATCTCTTCCGCGCTGAAGACTTCGGCGAGCGCCGGGTGTTTGCTGGACATGCTGGTACGGGGCGCAACGGGGCAAAACGCTTGCCGCGATCTTTGGCGCGCGACAGATCTCGCCCCTCCTCTTTTTCGGCCTATTCAGACGGATTCTGTTGCGTGACGGTCGTGTCGCGCTGTGCTCTAGGAATGGGACACTTGTCAACTTCCAAGGACCAAAGGCCAACTGCCAAACGGTTCAAACCGCAACGGCCAAAGGCCAACGGCCAACGGCCAAAGGCCAAAGGCCAAAGGCCAAAGGCCAAGGACAACTCCCAGAGGCGACTCGCAAAGGCCAAAGCTGGTAGTTTTATCCATATGGACGGGGTGGTCATCGTGACGGGGGCGACGAGCGGCATTGGCAAGGCGACCGCGATCCGGTTTGCCGCGGCGGGTGACGGCGTTCTGGCGGTCGGACGGAACGAGGCGGCGCTCGCGGATCTGCCGTCAGCCGCCGGGCGCGAAGGCGGGCGGATCGTGCCGTTTGTGGCGGACGTGACGGCGGAGGACTCGCCGGAGGGGATCCTCGCTGCCGCGCTCGAGCACTTCGGGCGCCTCACCACGCTCGTCAACGCCGCCGGAATCATCGGCTCCGGCGCGGTGGACACGACGAGCGACGCGCAATGGGACGAGATGATGAACATCAACGTCCGCGCGCCGTTCCGCCTGATGCGCGCGGCGGTCGATGCGCTCAGCGCGACGCGGGGATCGGTCGTCAACGTGTCGAGCGTCACCGGGCTGCGCGCGTTTCCCGGCGTGCTGGCGTATTGCGTCAGCAAGTCGGCCGTCGATCAGCTCACGCGTTGCGCCGCCCTCGAACTCGCGCCGCGCGGCGTGCGAGTCAATGCGGTGAATCCCGGCGTCACGGTCTCCAACCTGCACCGGCGCGGCGGCATGGACGAAGAACGCTACGCCGCGTTTCTCGAGCACTCGAAGACGACGCATCCGCTCGGCCGGCCCGGCGATCCCGCGGAGATCGCGGACTTGATCTTCTTCCTGGCATCAGAGAAGGCGGGGTGGATTACGGGTGAGACGATCGCGATCGACGGAGGCCGTCACCTCACCTGCGCGCGGTGACAATTCCCAAGGAACCAACTGCCAAGGACCAACATCAGGCAACTCCCAAAGACCAAAGACCAAAGACCAAACCAAGATCCAATTCCCAGACTTGGCCTTTGCCCCTTTGGCCTTTGGTCCTTGGCCTTTGGGAGTTCTTTGAACTTGGCCCTTGGTCTTTGGTCCTTGGGAGTTCCTCGAGTTTGGCCTTTGGCCGTTGGTCCTTGGGAGTTGTTACGCGCCCTTCTTCACACCCTCGACAAATCGTAGCCCCGCGCGTTGGGCGAGGGCGCGCACCGCGGCGAAGCCGCCGCTCGACAGCGCGCGCTCGGCGCCGCCGCTCGACACGTATTCGGCGTTGGCGGGCCGTCCCTGAAGCAGCGAGCCGAGCCCGGCGCGCGGCGCCGACTCGATCACGACGCAGCGTCCGCCCGGACGCAGCACGCGATGGATCTCGGCGACGCACGCGGCGCGGCGATGCGTATCGATCGTCACGAGCACCTCGCGCGCCACGACGACGTCGAACGAGCCGTCGTCGAGCGCGAGCATCGTCCACGGCGAGGTCATCGTCTCGACGAGCGCCCCCTCGCGCTCGATCGCGAGCGCCGCGCGCCCGGTGCGCTGCGCATCTTCGTCGACGGCCACGGATCGTCCCGTCAATCCGGTCTTCTGCGCGAGCTGCGCGATGAGCACCGGATCGCTGCAGCCGAGAACGAGCAGTCGCTGTCCGAGCCTGATGCCCGACATGGCGACAGCGAGCGGTTCGGCGGGCGCCGACTTCTTCAACCACCACATGGCGTGATGTTCGGTTTGATCCCACTCCCGATGATATAGTTCCCGGTTGTGAAAAATCCGCTGAAAATCGCTGAACCTGCAGGGAAACTCGGTGTATTGCTCGTCGGCATGGGCGCCGTCAGCACGACGACCATCGCCGGCGTATTGGCCGTTCGCCGCGGACTTGCCAGCCCGATCGGCGCGCTCACGCAGATGGGCACCATCCGGCTCGGAAAGCGCACCGAAGGGCGCTCGCCGCTCGTGAAGGACTTCGTTCCGCTCGCCAGTCTCGACGACATCGTCTTCGGCGGCTGGGACATTTTCGAGGACAACTCGTACGAGGCGGCGAAGACCGCCGGCGTCATCGACGCCGATCTGCTCGAGAAGATTCGTCCGGAGCTCGAACAGATCCGGCCGATGCCCGCCGTGTTCGATCGCCGGTACGTCAAGCGGCTCGACGGGCCGAACGTCAAGAAAGGGAAAACGAAGCGCGAGCTCGCCGAGGCGCTGCGCGAGGACATCCGCCGCTTCAAGGCCGAGCACAACTGCGATCGTCTCGTCCTCTACTGGTGCGGCAGCACCGAAGTCTACATGACGGAATCGGAGGTCCACGCCAGCGTCGCGGCGTTCGAGAAGGGGCTCGACGCCAATGACGATGCGATTCCGTCGAGCATGATCTACGCGTACGCGGCGCTCAAGGAAGGGATCCCGTACGCGAACGCCGCGCCGAACCTGAGCGCCGACATTCCGGCGCTGCTGCAGCTCGCCGCGGAGACCGGATCGCCGGTCGCCGGCAAGGACCTGAAGACCGGGCAGACGCTGATCAAGACGATCATCGCGCCCGGCCTCAAGGCGCGCCTTCTCGGCGTCCAGGGCTGGTATTCGACGAACATTCTCGGTAATCGCGACGGCGAAGTGCTCGACGATCCCGAGTCGTTCAAGACGAAGGAAGAGAGCAAGAAGTCGGTCCTCGACTACATCCTGCAGCCGAATCTCTACCCGGACCTGTACAAAGACCTTTGCCACGTCGTCCGGATCAATTACTATCCGCCGCGCGGGGACAACAAGGAAGGCTGGGACAACATCGACATCTTCGGCTGGCTCGGATATCCGATGCAGCTGAAGATCAATTTCCTGTGCCGCGACAGCATCCTTGCGGCCCCGATCGTGCTCGACGTCGCGCTGTTCCTCGATCTGGCCAAGCGCGCCGGGATGGGAGGCATCCAGGAGTGGCTGTCCTTCTACTTCAAGAGCCCGATGCACGCGCCCGGTTTGTACCCTGAGCACGACCTGTTCATTCAGCTGATGAAGCTGAAAAACACGTTGCGCCACATGCGCGGTGAGGAGCTCATCACGCATCTGGGGCGGGAGTATTACGACTGATGGACAAAGCCAGACTGCAACCAGTACTGCTCGGCGGGCTCCTGACCGGCGTGCTCTCCGCATTGCCCCTGGTAAATGCCGGCAACTGCTGCTGCTGTCTGTGGTACATCGCGGGAGGCGTGCTGGCCGTCTATCTCCGCCAGCAGAACCTCGCGTTTCAGATCGCCGCGTCCGAGGGGGCGCTGGTCGGCATGTTTGCCGGCCTGGTCGGCGGGGTCATCGCCAGCGTCCTCTCGATTCCGCTCGAGATGATCACGGGCCCGTTCCAGCGTCAGATCATGGAACGCATGATGTCGGGCAACCAGGACATGCCGCCCGAGGCGCGCGAGATGATGGAGCGCTTCGCGATGGGCGGCGCCGCGAAGGTCTTCCAGCTGTTCGTCAACATCGTCTGCGGCCTGATCTTCGGCCTGCTCGGCGGCCTGCTCGGCGTCGCGATCTTCAAGAAGACCACGCCGCCGCCTCCGGGCACGACGGAAGTTCTGCCGCCGGCGTAACGCCCGGCCTCAGAACCACAGCTCCGTGGCCGTCACGCCGGGACGGGTGACCAGCGTCTCCTGCGTGACGATGCTCCCGGCATTTGGGGCCGCGAGTTTGACGACCAGGATGGCGTGCAGCCCCTTGGGGATGTTGTCGAAGCGGAACGGCGGTAACGAATCGCGGATAACTGCCTCGACGCCGCCGTTGGAGTAATAGAGATCCACGGCGTAGCCTGCCGGATCGGTGAGCGTCTTCTTGTCCTCGACGGTCTTCAGCGTCACGTGGACGCGTCCCGAAATCACGGCCGGGTTTGGCGGATAGACGATATCGTCGGCGGTCCCGTCGAGGCCGTCCGGTCCTGTGCTTCGCACCTGGCCGGTCGCCACTCCGCTGTACGGCCTGCCGAATCCATCGAGCAGGTAGTCGGTCGCCGACGTCCCCGTATTGATGTACGGCCCCTTCCAGCCCATGCCGACGCCGCGCGTGTACGTGGCATACATCGGTAGACCCGATGGCTGAACAAGCTGCTGAAAGCTTGCCGGCAGGCGCCCCATGTCACCGACGAAGCCAAATCCGCCGGATTGATCGGGCCGTCCGACCATCGCCTCGTACAGGTTTCGCGCCTCCTCGCGCGTGGCCTCGATGCGCGCGTCGACGATCCGCTGCATGATGACCGGCGTGGCCACGGCGACGAGAATCGCCATCACCGCGACCGCGAGCGCCATCTCGATCAGTGTGAAACCGGTGGAGGCGCGCGCCCTCATTGGTTCAGTCCTCTCAGGAGCTGGAAGAGCGGCAGATAGAACGCCAGCGCCATGATCACGAAGACGGTTGCGAGCACGACCAGCATCGCGGGACCGAACAGCGCCAGGCCGCGCTTCACGGTTCTCTCGACCTCGCGGTCGAAATAGCGCCGCACGTCCTCCAGCGACTTGGTCATGCTGCCAGTGCGTTCGCCGAGCGCAATCATCTGGACGACGATCGGGGGAAATTCTCCCGCCTGCTGCAGCGCACGCGAAAGCGACTCGCCTGCGAGCACGCGCCCCAGCGCCTGGCGGAATTGCTGCGCGAGATACGCGTTGCCGATCAGCCGCTCCACCAGCTCGAGCGACGGCGCGACTTCCATGCCCGCGTGATGCAGCGTGCCGAAGTAATGCGCGAACCGCGAGAGCGCGATCTTCCGCGCGAGTTCGCCGATGATGGGCAGCTTCAACAGCCAGCGCGACAGCCGGACGGCGCCCGCCGGCGTCTGGTTGTACATGTTGAGACCGACGAAGGCCACCAGCAGTGCGGGGATCATTACCGGCGCCGTTGCGCGGACGATCGTCGAGACCGCGAGCAGGATGCGGCTCGGCAGCGGCAACTCGATGTCGACGTGCAGCTGGGCGTAGGTCTGAAGGAACCGCGGAATGGTGAAGCCGACGAGGACTGTCGTCAGCGCGATGAGCATGGTCACGACAATCGCCGGGTACGTCGCCGCTTCACGGATGCGCGAGGACACTTCCTCCTGCCACTCGAGCTGACCGACGAGATCCCCGAGCGCCCGCTCCACGGTTCCCGTCGCCTCGCCGGCGCGAACGATGTTCACGTACAAATCGCTGAACGCCTTCGGATGGCGGGAGAGCGCCTGCGACAGGCTCATGCCGCCCTCGATATCGCGCCGCAACGCAGCGACGACGCGCCTCATCGGAGCTTTCTTGATTTGCGCTTCGATGTCCGCGAGGCCCTCGAGGATGCCAACGCCGGTCGCCATCATCGTCGAGAGCTGCGTCGTGAAGAAGATGACTTCGCGCTTCGTGACCCATTCGAGGATGCGGATCTCGAAGAGGCCGGTTCGCGCCGCGCTGCCTCGCTCCGAGGCCCGCACCAGGTATCGACCGTGCTCACGGAGCTGGGCGTCGAGCGCCGCCTCGTTCTCGGCATCGACCTTTCCCCGAGTTTCGCGGCCCTCGTCGTCTACGGCTGTGTAGGCGAAAGTCGGCATGGATTTCATTCGTAGCCCACGCGCAGGGCTTCCTCGATCGTCGTCTCGCCGGCCAGTGCTTTGGCGACAGTCTCGTTGAGCAGCGTGCTCAATCCCTCGCGAACCGCGGCATCCTTGATCTGCCGTGAGTCCGCTCGATCCCGGATCAAGGTGTGCACCGTATCGTTGACGATCAGTACCTCGAACACGCCGGTCCGTCCCCGGTAGCCGGTGCCGCGGCACTGCGGGCAGCCGCGGCCCTTGTAGAACACCGGCCCTTGCGCCGTGACGCCTGCCTTCCAGATCACCTCCGGCGAGTACGTCGTCCTCTGCCGGCACGCCGGGCAGACGACGCGCACGAGACGCTCGGCGACGACACCGACAACGGCCGATGCGAGCAGGTACGGCTCGAGGCCCATGTCCATCAATCGCGGAATCGCACCCGCTGAATCCGGTGTGTGGAGCGTGCTGAAGACGAGAATGCCGGACAGGGCGGCGCGAAGCGCGAGCTGCGCGGTCTCGGGGTCGCGGATCTCTCCGATCATGATCACGTCGGGGTCCTGCCGCAGCAGCGACCGTATCGCCGTCGCGAAGGTGAGACCCGCCTTCGGCCGAATCTGTGTCTGCCGTACGCCCGGCAGCTTGAACTCGACCGGGTCCTCGACGGTGAGGATGTTCTTCTCGCGGCTCGCCAGCTCCGCGAGCGCCGAATACAGCGTCGTCGTCTTGCCCGATCCCGTAGGTCCGGTGACGAGAACGATGCCGCGGCGGCGCGACAGCAGGCTGCGAAACAGCGCCAGGCTCTGCCGGTTGAACCCGAGCTCCTCGATCCCTCTGACCAGTTTGTCCTTCTCGAGAATCCGGAGGGCGACCTTCTCACCGCACGTGGTCGGGAACGTCGACACGCGCACGTCGAGGTGACGATCGTCGACGACCTGCGAGATGTGCCCCTCCTGCGGCAGACGCTGCTCCGTGATGTCGAGGCCGGCCATCACCTTGAGGCGGCTGACGAGGGACGCGTGCAGCGGCTTCGGCAACGTGTCGCCGGCCTCGAGAACCCCGTCGACGCGATGCCGCAGCCGCACGATCCGCTCCTCCGGCTCGATGTGCAGGTCGGTGGCGCCGCGCGCGATCGCCTCGTTGAGCATCAGTTCGATGAGCCGGACGACGGGCGCCTCGCCGGCGACCCGCTCGAGATCGGGACGGCTGATCGCCTCCATGCCTGCGCGCACGAGCGAGTCGACTTCCTTCCTCGCGCCGTACGACCGCTCGATCAGATTGAGAATCTCCTGGCGGGTTGCGCACTCGACCTCGACGTGCCGGCGGGTCGCGCGCTGCAGCGCGTCTACGGCGAGGACGTCGAAGGGGTTGGCCTGCACGATCCGCAGCGTCGCGCCCTCGAGCGCGACCGCCGCCACCAGATGGCGCCGCGCGAGGGCCTCGGGGACGACGGCCACCGCTTCGCTGTCGGGACGGAGGCCGTCGATCGTCCGGTATGGCACGCCCGCCTGTTCGGCGAGCGCGCGGGCCAGCGCCTCCTCCGTGACGTAATGCAGCTTCAGCAGGATCTCCCCCAGCAGGCCGCCCGACGCGCGCTGCCAGGAGAGCGCCTCGTCGAGCTGCGTCGGCGTGATCGCGCCCGCCGCGATGAGTCGATCTCCGATCACGAAGGCGTCTCCGACCTATCCCTGATGCGCGACACCTCGATCCGGTGCTTCTTCACCAGGTGCCAGACGCTGCGTTCCGTCACGCCGAGCAGCCGCGCGGCGGCCGCCTGCACACCCTGTGTCCGCGTCAGCGCATCGACGACGAACGCCCGTTCGAGCTGCGCCACCTTCTCATCGAGCGGCAGGCCATCGAGCGCTTCCCATCGCCGGTAGCCGGCCAGGCCGGCGCCGGCGTCGGGCGGACGAATCGGCGGCGGCAGGCTCGTGAGCATGAGCTGATCGCCGTCATTGACGACAACGGCCCTCTCGATGGCGTTCTTCAGCTCGCGGACATTGCCGGGCCAGTGATATTCCATCAACGCGGCCAGCGTGTCGGGGGCGAGCCGGCGGATGCCACGGCCGACCTGTGCGTTGGCTTCGGCCAGGAAGTGATCCGCCAGATCGGGAATCTCGTCGCGGCGCTCCCGCAGCGGCGGCACCTGAATCGTGACGACGTTCAGCCGGTAGTAGAGGTCGTCCCTGAACTGTCCGTCGCGCACCGCGCGTTCGAGGTCCTTGTTCGTCGAGGCGATGATGCGGACGTCGACGCGAAGCGTCTGCGTGCCGCCGACGCGCTGCAGCTCGCGCTCCTGCAGGACGCGGAGAATCTTGGCCTGCGTGGCGAGCGTCATGTCGCCGATCTCGTCGAGCAGCAGCGTGCCGCCGTCCGCGAGCTCGAACTTGCCGGGCTTCCGCGAGACGGCGCCGGTGAAGGCACCGCGCTCGTGGCCGAACAGCTCGGATTCGAGCAGGGCCTCCGGGATCGCCGCGCAGTTCAACTTGACGAGCGGCCGCGCGCGCCGCCCCGACGCGGCGTGCACCGCTTCGGCGATCAGCTCCTTGCCGGTGCCGCTCTCGCCCAGGATCAGGACGGTCGATTCGGTCGGCCCGGCGCGATCGAGGAGCATGAACACGTCCTGCATCGCCGCGCTGCCGCCGACGAGCCGGCCGCGCCGCCGTGTGCCGGCGAGCTTCTGGCGCAGCTGCTGGATCTCGTCGAGCAATCGGCCCTTCTCGAGCGCGCGGCGCACCACGATCTCCAGCTCGTCGAGCCTGAACGGTTTCGTGAAGTAATCGTAGGCGCCCCGGCGCATCGCTTCGATAGCCGTCTCGCGGGTGCCGTGCGCCGTCATCACGATGATCGGCAGCTCGCGGTCCACTTTCAGGATGTCGTCCACGAGCTCGACGCCGCTGGCGTCCGGCAGCCGGACATCGAGCAGCACCAGATCGCACTTGCGCGCGCCGAGCCGCTCCAGCCCTTCGCGCGCCGACGCGGCAACGGAGACCTCGTGTTGGCGGCGTTCCAGCGCCTCCTTCAAGAAGAACTGCATCTGATCGTCGTCGTCGATGACGAGGATGTGGAACATCTATGCCCTCGTGCTCTGCATGTGAAGCCGCTGGGGAACGTCCGCCGCGCGCGGCTCGCGCGTGCCGGGGCCGAGGGGCAACGCCATCGAGAAGGTCGTGCCCTCCGTTCGATCGCTGTCCACGTCGATCCGTCCTCCCGCCATGGTGACGAACTGCCGCGCGATCGCGAGCCCCAGTCCGGTCCCAGACGCTTTCGTCGTGAAGAACGGGACGAACAGCTGCGCCCGCACGTCCGGCGTGATGTACGAGCCAGTGTTGTGAATGCGCACGATTGCCTCCCGCTCGGTCGCCTCGACGCGCAGCGACACCGTTCCGCCCTCCGGCGTGGCCTGCACGGCGTTGGCAACGATGTTCGTCAGCGCGTGCGATAGACGATCGCTGCTGGCGAGGACAGAGACGCGACGCGGCGGCGCCTCGACGGCGATGCGCAGCTGCCGCGGATCCAGGCCGTGGCGCACGAACAGCGCCACCTCGCGCACGAGCGGCCCGAGATCGATCTCCTCCGTGAACGCCGGCGCGGGAGACGAGAACAGCAGCAGATCTTCGATCAGCCGGTTCAGCCGGTCGATCGCGTCCAGCATCGTCGAGACGTATCGCTGTCGCGGATCGTCGGACGCGAAGTCGCGGCCGAGCAGCTCCGCCAGGCCGCGTACCGACGCGAGCGGATTGCGCAGCTCGTGGGCGACACCGGCCGTGACGGTGCCGAGCGCGACGAGATGGTCCGCCTGCCGCAGTCGATCGCGCAGCCGGCGGATCTCGCCGACATCCTTGAAGGTGATGAGCACGCCGACGACCTCATGGTCGCCGTCACGATCGGCGCGGCGCAGGTACGAAGCGGTCAGCCCGATCCGGATCGCCTGGCCGTCCTGTCCAACGATCTCGACATCCTCCACGGCCACCGGGCGCCGTTGCTTGACGCTGTTTTCAACGGCGGCGAGCGCCGCATGGCTCCCGGGCGCGGGGTTGAGCACATCGCTCAGGCGCCGACCCACCAGGTCTCCCTCGCGGCTGCCGAGGATGCCCTCGGCGGACGGACTGGCGCCTATCACCGTGCCGTCCGTGTCGATCGTGAGCACCGCGCCCGTGAGGCCGTGCAGCAGGTAGCGATTGACCGCGTCGACCGCCGTGTTGAACGCGCCGGCGAGCGAGTCGAGCTCGGAAATCGATCGAATCTCCACGCCGCTGCGAAGATCGCCCGACGCAATCGCGCCGAGCTGCTGCGCCATCTGGCGGACCGGCCGCGTGATGCCGATGGCAATGCTCAATCCGATAATGGCCGATACCACCGCAATGAGCGCGACCTGCACGCCGAGCTGCGCCGTGAACGTCCGGAGCGCGGCGTCGCCGGGCCGATGGAGCACGTAAAAACGCTCGGCCATGCTGAGCGTGAAGAAGCCGGTGCCCGCGACGAGCAACGCCATCGTCAGCGGCAGGACCACCAGAAGCTGAGCGCGCGTCGGACCGCTCGGGGCCTGACGATCGCCCGCGGAACGCGTCATCGGGATTCCTCCCGCGGCGGCCGCGGCGCCTGAAGCCGGACGCGGCGCAGCTCGCCGGTCGGCAGGCGGAAGACCACGGCGTCGCGATGGATCTCCACGATCACGGCCGTGCCCACCTGGTCGCCAATCCTGACCACGCGGCCGTTGACGATGGCGCCGCGCCTGTCGGGAGCAATGAGGATCGAGCCCACGATTGGATCAACGGACGGCGGTTCCGTCTGCGGCGAGACTGCCGGTCGCGCCTCGATAGCCGTGAACGGACTGCGTGTCCAGCGTGGCGCCTCCGCCAGGTTGACAGCCGGCGGCGTCGGGATCGCGGCAGGATCGACCGCCACGGTCGCTGCCGGCGCACCCCGCTGAGCCGCGGCCTGATTCATGTCGCCGGCGACGACGGCCCGGTTGCGCGGCTTGCTGTACGCCCAGATATTCCAGACGATGCTGGCGCCGAGCAGCAGCAGCGAGGCGATCAGGTGGTGGCGGCCCATTTTCATTCGCCGCCTCCACTCTGCCCCGCGCTCGATACTGTGCGCGAGCTCTGTTGGGCGGAGGGGGCCGCCGTTGTCGCGCGACGGTAGGTGAAGAGCACCATCGCGACGCGGACCAGGTCCGTCTCTGCGCCAGCCGGCCGCACGTCCAGCGACTGGATCTCGATCAACGCCGGCAGGTCGCGCAGCTCCCAGAGATACTGTCCGAGGCGCGCGTAGGCCGATTCGAAGGAAACCGTCACCGGCGTGTACGCGAACGGCACTTCCAACAGCGCCAGGCGCGGATCCGGCTGACTCGACGCGGCCACGCGCGGTGCGGTGGCGCCTGCGGAGGCATCCACTTGCTCGCCTGTCTCGATGAGGAGATTCGCGATGGCGCCGTGCTCGCTGCCCGCGAGCGCGAGCCGGGCGAGGCGCTCGAGGACGTCGGGCATCGGATCGGACTCCGGCAACCGGCGGGCCACGTCGACCGCCGGTACAGCCGCGGCCTGCGGCACCGACCGTCCGGCGAACGACATCAGCCGCGTGAGCCGGGGTTGCAGGCTCGCGATTTCTGCTTCCGCCCGCCGCGACTCGGCCGCACGCGGTTCGAGTATGAGCAGCCAGGCCACCGCCAGCACTGCCACCGGCGCGGCGAGCGGCGCGAGCCGCCGGACCCGATCGGCATCGATCTTCGGCAGCTTCATCGCGGGACCGGCAGTTCGACCGAGAACTGCACGCCGCTTTTACCCGCGGGAATCGCCGGCCGTTCGTTGGAGCCCGTCGGCTGCTGCGGCCCTTGCCCGCGCGAGCCGGCGACGATGCGGAGTGATGGGGGCGCGATTGGCGTGCCCAGGTACGCGGAGGTGCCAAGCTGACGCAGCAGCGCGTTGACGGCGGCCTGGCTTGCAGCCGGTTCATCCGCGACGGCGACGCCGGCAAGTGTCATCCGCCACGAACCGCCGTCCGCCTTGACCGACAACTCGCTCAGCGTGACGCCCTCAGCCGTCGCCGCGGCGACCGCTTCGAGTGCGCGCGCGAGCCGAGGTCCATGCGCGTCGAGCGCTTCGAGCGCCGCGCGCTTGCCGTGCTCCACGGTGGCCGCGTGTCGGGTGGCGTCGACCGCTCTGGCCGCCGGTTCCATTCGCGCGATGTCGCGCCGGAGCTGCTCGACCGTGGCTTCACGGCCGCGAGCGACGCGATCGATCGGCCAGTACGCCGCCGCCGCGATCGCCGCCGCCGCGGCACCCGCCGCGGCCGACATCGCAATCATCCGACGCCTGGCCCGGCGCGCGCGTATGTGCGGTGGCAGCAGGTTCACTGATTGCCCACCGTCAGCCGCTGTCGCCCAGGCCAACCGCAGCGCGGCCACGTTTGCCCGGAACCGATCGGCCGGCTCCGGCAGTGCTTCGATGTCGATGCCGTCCGTCGAGTCGAGCGTCTCCGCCGGCACGGCGAGCGCGGTTGACAACGGCGCCGTGAGAATGCGCAGGTGCGGATAGTCGCCGCACGTGACAACGCGATCGACGGCCTCGCGGAAGGTCTGCTTGAAGTAAAGGAACGAGCGGCGCAGCTCCGACGCCAGGCGCTCGACGAGCGCATCGCGATCCGGCACGCGCGCGTGACCCTGATATCCCCATGCGATCTCGCGCGCGAAGAGCAGCAAGCCGTTTCTGACGATCGCAAGGGAGCTGGCCTCGGCGCCGAGCGCGAGATACGCGACCGCGGCGTCCGGCGCGCGAAGCAGTCGGGCCATCGAGGCGAGCGCCACCGCCGGCACCGTCACGCCCTCGACGGAGAAACCGGCTGCGGTAATCGCCTCCAGTTGGGCGGCGAGATCCGCCGTCGACACAGCCACGAACGAGAGCGAACGTCGCGGCTTGCCGTCGGCCTGGATCGCCTCACCCAGCATGATGCCGGTCGCGACCTGGCTCGGCTCGCATCCAAGCCGCAACAGGTCGTCAGCCGCGTCGCGTCGGGCGAGCGCCTCGAGGTGCGCCGGATCGGCGGGCGGCAGCTGGAGGAAGCGATACGCGGTGGGAAGGCCCCAGACCGTGACCCAGGCGCGCCGCGCCAGTTTTCCTCGCGTCCGCGCCCGCCGCAGGCCTGCTCTGAGCGTTCCGTAATCGCCGTGCGTCCACTCGAACGTGTCGAACGCACGCACGCGAGTCGGCGCAATCGGCGTGTGTGGCGATGAGTGCTGGCGCACTTCGGCGTCGATGAGGTGACACCTGTCCGCACACACTTCGATCGCCACCCGTGTCGGCATCGTGGGGAGCCTCGCACCGCACAAGCGGATCCGGCTGCAGGCAGCGCCTGCTGCGGATCTAGCTGGTGTATTTATTCCTGATTAGAGATTGCAGAGTATAGGCTACCCGCCGCCGGAGGGCAACATTAGATGTAGTCGGCCGTAAGCAATTGCAGGAGTGAAAGTTACAGTGTGAATACCTCTGGAGTGTGTTCCAGCGTCCCAGAATTGTCTGGCCGACGGTACGCTCGGCTCCGCACCGTCACTGCAGCTTCTGGCCGATGTCGTCGCCGCTCAAAGCGGCCGTGGTCGTGGGTTGGGAATAGAGTGTCGCAATCGTGGCGTCCGCCCCGGCGGAGAGTACCCAGACCGCGTTCTTGACAGTGCCCGCCACCGTGACGACCGTGGCGCTCGGGTCGAGCAGACCCACGTTGACCGCGTAGCGGTTGCCCCAGGGATCCGCTTCGATGGCGGAGTTCAGGTACGGTCCGCTCCATCCGAACTGCGCGCCGGCGGTGCGCATCGTGAAGCCGGGCGTGTTGACGATCAACAGGTCGGTCAGGCTCGCCGTCGTGCCCGTGGTCCAAGGGCCCGGCTGCTGCGTGGAAGGAGTCGTTCCCCGACCGACCAGGAGATCGACCTTGTTCGCTGCCGATCCGGGTCCGCCGCTCTGCGATTGCGACCACTGCGGAAAAAAGCCGGTGTCGCGATAGAACTGCACGATGGCGGAGGCGATCGTCTGCGTGTCGCTGCGCGTGCGTGAGACGCGCGCATCGCTCAAGTAGTTACCGATCGCCGGCGTCAGCACGAGCGCGAGCGTGACGATGACGGCGAGCACGACCGTGAGTTCGATCAGCGTGAACCCTGACGATCGACGAGAGCGCACGCGCTGATTATTTCACAGACAGTAGGCAGTAGGCAGTAGGCAGTTGGCAGTTGGCAGTTATCTCGTATCTCCTGAGACCGTGTAGATCAGATCGTCGCCGAGCTTGCCGGCGCCGTAATTCGTGCTGCCGCCGAACGGCGTGTCGAACTTCACGTTGGGGCCGGCGGAGATGACGATGACATCGCGCGACCATCCTCCGGTCCGTCCGCCTTCGTTGGAGTTGTCCGACGCGTCGGAGGCGACGGCGAGGAACAGCACATTCGCGAGATAGCGTTTGCCCCAGGGATCGGGCCCGACCTCGCCAGGAATGTACGCGCCGCGCCACCCGAGTCCCGATCGCGGCCCCGACAGCGTGTAGCCGGTCGGCGATGATTCGGCTGGCGTGTCGTAGTTCGGCACGTTGTCGGAGAGCTGATCCGCCATCGAGTCGCCCACGTTCGCGGTGTCGTCGTTGTTCCAGTTGAGCGCGCTGGTGATGTTGCTCGCGCTCGAGAAATCCGTGGCGGTGGTGGCGATATCGGCCTGTGGGATCTCGGAGCCCTGGCTGTGGAGGATCTCGACACGATTCTCCATCGTGCAGGCGGTCGCCGGGGTGAACTTGAGACACGGTCCGACATCGCGCGTGAGGCGTTTGATCGCGCCGCCGATCGCCTCGATGTCTTCCTTCGCCTTCGTGTGCTTGGCTTCGCTGACGTAGTCGCTCAGCGCCGGCGCCGCGACGGCGGTCAGCAACGCAAGAATCATCAGGATGATCGTCGCCTCGATCAGCGACATGCCTGCCTGGCGTCGAGCAGAGAACGTCATTGGAGCCTCTCTGGAGTGGCAGGTGCAGTCTATGAATTCTGCTGAGCTTAGACAAGCCGAATCGCAATGACGGAATTGATCGACCGGACGAGAAACGTCAGCGGCGGAGCGTCCGGGCGAGGAGCGCGAGTAGATCGTCAGTGCTGACGGGAAGTGGCAGAAGGCGCACTCTGCGCTCGACGAGGTACTGGCGGCGATCCGGCTTGAGCGATGCCGGTTCAGCGAGAGCCACGAGCGGGATTCCGGCCGTCGCGGGGTCGGATTCGAGTACCTCCAGAACCCACCACATCGAGGGCTCGCGATTGAGGCGCAGATTGACGATGGCCGCGTCCGCGTGGCATTGCTGGGCGGCCGCGAGCGCCTCGCGCGCGTCGGTGACGAGACGGGCCTGGTAGCCGGCGCCGGCAAGCGACCCGCCGACGTCCGCGTTGATGCGCTTGTCGTCGCTGACGACGAGGACGCGGAAGGGCAATTCCTCGATGGCGATGGCGCCGCCGCACAACTGCGCGACACCCTGCACTGCCGACGCTGACGCGTGCGTGAACATCACGGCGGTGACGTAGGCGGGCCGCTCGAGCACGCCGCCGCCGGGGAGCGCGATCGTCAGCCGCTCGCAGCGCACGACGCGCCCGGACAGATCGATGCGGCGCGCGTCGAGATCGAGAATCACGGGCCAGCTGCTGCCGACGGGTAGCTCACGCGGCAGGCGTACGAGCGCGCCGGTCGCGCTCACGTTCAGCAGGTCGCCGGTCGCGGCGTTCACGCGCGCGCGAACACCTGGCGTCGGAACACGTACCGCTCGTGTCAGGCGGGGCGAGACCCGCCGTCCGGAATCCATCATGGCTGAATTGCGTGGAGAGATTCTATGTCACCACGCGGTCGGTTTGGTCTTTGGCCGTTTGGTCTTTGGCCGTTTGGTCTTTGGCCGTTTGGTCTTTGGCCGTTTGGTCTTTGGCCGTTTGGCCTTTGGCCGTTTGGCCTTTGGCCGTTTGGCCTTTGGAAGTTCCTTCAGGTTGGCCCTTGGCCTTTGGCGCTTTGGCCTTTGCCTTATTGCACGCGCACCGCGATGTCGTCGCCGCCCGTGACCGCCGTCGTGACCGGCTGCGCGTAGGTCGTCTCGATCGCGCCGTTGGCGCCGGCGCACACGACCCACACGGCGTTCTTGACGGCACCGGTCGCGGTCACCGGTCCGGCCGTGCTCTCGAGCAGACCAACGTTGACCATGTAGCGGTTCCCCCACGCGTCGGCGAGCATCGCCGAGTTCAGGTATGGTCCGCTCCAGCCGAACTGCGCGGCCACGCCCTTCATCGTGTAGCCCGGCGCGTTGGATAGCAGTTGATCCGACAGCAGATCCGTCGTTCCGGTCACCCAGACCGTTGTCTGCGCCGAGGGAGGGATGTTGCCGGATGACACGAGGAGGTCGACCTTGTTCGCCTGCGTGCCAGGTCCGCCGGCCGTGCCGGCCCCGGACCATTGCGGGAAGAAACCGGTGTCGCGGTTGAACTGCAGGATGGCCGACGCGATCGTCTGCACGTCGCTGCGCGTCCGCGCGACGCGCGAGTCGTTCAGATAGTTCGTGACCGCGGGCGTCAGGATCAGCGCGAGCGTCACGATCACCGCGAGCACGACCGTCAGCTCGATGAGCGTGAACCCGTAATCGCCTTTGGCGGCGGTGCGGCCACGTGGGCTGCGCATCGCAATCTCCCTCACAGCGGAACGTGCGTTGATCTCAAGAGTCTTCGACGCGGCGGGCGCCTCTCGAGCGCCGGGGAGCGCTCGAGAGGGAGCCGCGAGAAACAGCATGGATGTTGTGAGCGTCAGCGACTGTTGCCTGACACTACATAGAAGATATCGTCGGATGTACTCGACGCAAGAGTGCCCGCGTCTCCGCCCGATCCCGTGCCGCCGAACGGCAACGCGATGATTCCGTCTCGTCCAGCAGAGACAACAACTACGTCTTTCGTCCACCCGCGATAGCCGTCGGATCCGGTGGTCGCAGCGTCATTGGCAGCCAGCAGGAAGGCAGTGCTGGCAGCGTAACGATAACCCCACGGATCAGGCCCGATGCTTCGGCTCAGATAGGCACCGCGCCACCCAATTCCGGACACTGGACCTGGCTGGACGAACGAATCGGAGCTCGGCGCCGAGTAGCCCGCTAGGTTGGATACAAACTGTCTCAACATCGTGTCGGCGTTCGCGTGCGTGCTGGCCTCGTTCCAGGCAATGGGAGTCGTGTTGAGGTTCGCATTGGCAAACGCAGCGGCCCCTGCCGCCGGCGTGTTGCCCTCGCTGATCAGGAGGTCCACACGATTCTCCATCGTCACGCCTAGTGTGCCGTCCTTGACCAGCGCGCCTTTTCCAGTGTCTCGGACGAGTCTCATAATTGAGATGCCGATCGCCTCGACGTCCTCTTTCGCCTTGACATCCTTCGCGTCTTGCACGTAGTCGTTGATCGACGGTGCGGCTACTGCGGTGAGGATCGCCAGCGTCATCAAGATGATAGTGACCTCCACCAGCGACATGCCCCGTTGATTGATTCGCTTGCGTTCCATGCTGTCCTCCAGATTGCGGGCGTCTCCGCCCGACTTGTCCTGCGAGCCTCCGTCAAACGCGAGCCCGGTGATGGTGGCCGGCGCGCCGGGAAAACGCAGCCGTGCCTGCACCTCCGAATCCGTTTGACTGGAACCTGTGCGCGGCACCACAGCAACGACGATGCCGCTTGACTAACCTCCACTAAACCAACGACTTTCCGTTTATCACCCGCCGAATCCTACAAATCTCGATGCCGCCGTCTGGCACCAGCCCTACAAGAGTTGGAGTCACCGCGTCCCGCCAGACACGACGTAGATCAGGTCGTCTCCTCCGCCGGTGGCACCGTCCGTATCGAACCTGGTGTCGATCAGCCCGTTCTGCCCCGCCGACACGACGAACACGTCGGTGACCTGACCGGCCGGTGTCCCGAGCGGCCGCTCCAGGTACTCCACGTTGACCGCGTAGCGGCGCCCCCACGGATCCGGTCCGAGCGGGCCTGGCAGGTAGGCGCCGCGCCAGGCGTTCGGCGAGTTGAACGTTGCGCCATCGGTCGGATCAAAATTGTTGGAGACGACGGTCATGTCCGACGCGGTGCGATAACGGTTCGCTGACAGACCGCTCGGTGTGTTCGTGACCAGGTGATCCTCGAGCGTCTGGACCGTCCCGTCGTTCACCGCCGCGTCCCAGTCCGGCGTGCCGCTCGAGCGGGCGGTGCCGACCGACGGCGTGTTGCCGTCGGTGACGACGAGCTTCACTAGATTCGAACTCGCGCGCGACGGCGGATTCGTCGCCGCCGCGCCGTTGCCGTCCTGCAGCAAGAACGTCTCGCCGACGTCCTCGAGCATCTTCGCGATCGCCGTGCCGATCGTTTCGACGTCCTTCTTCGCCTGCGACGCCCGCGCGTCGGAGACGTAGTCGCCGATTGCAGGCGCCATGATGGCGGTGAGGATCGAGAGAACGGCGAGGATGATGGTTGCCTCGACGAGCGAGATCCCTCGCTCCGCCGCCTTCGCGCTTCGCGCTTCGGCGCCCACGCCGGCCCTCCGGTCCCCCGGCCCCCCAGCCCCCCGCCTACTTCGCATGGCCGCTCACCACGAAGATGACGTCGTTGTCGCCCGGCTTCGCGCCGTCCTGGCAGGATGGCGTGTCGACCTCCTGATCGGGTCCGGCTGAGAGGACGAACACGTCTGCCTTGGGATAATCCGTCGGATAGCTGCACGTGCCGCTGATACCGCTGATCGACGTGCTCGCTCTCGGGTCCAGAAAGCCGACGTTTACTGCGTATCGGTTGCCCCACGGATCGGCGCTCACCGGTCCGCGCAGGTAAGCGCCGCGCCACGCGTACGGCGCGTTGTAGCCGGCGGAATCGGCGCTGGTGAAGTCGATGTTGTTGCCGCCGCCGGACACGATGATGTCCGCGGGAGTGCGGTAGCGCTGGGTGTCGCTGTTCCCGGGCTGGTTCTCGACGAGGTGGTTCGACAGCGTGTCGACTTCCGCGAGATTGACGGTCTGCGTCCAGAAGCTCTCCGTCGACACCGAGGTCGCCAGCGTCGGAATGTCGCCGTCGCTCACGAGCAGATCCACGCGATTGCTGATTCGCGTGGGCGGCGTTTCGTCGCTGGCGCCGTTGCTCCCGTTCCTCAGGAACATCACCTCGCCGTTGTCGTCGATGAAGGTCTGAATCGCTTCGCCGATGACCTGGACGTCCTGCCGCGTCCGCGCCTGGCGCGCCTGATCGACGTACGTCGCGATCGCCGGCGACAGCGCCGCCGTCAGCGTCGCAAGGACTGTGAGAATGATCGTCGTCTCGACGAGCGACAGCCCGGCTTCGCTGCGGCGAACGGCGGCCAGCGAGCAGCGGACAGCGCTCAGCGTCATGGCACGCTCACCCCGATGTCGCGCCGAACGACGACGATGATGTCGTCGTCGCCGGGCATGATGCCGTTGACGGTGAATTGGGTGTCGATGGCTTCGTTTGGACCGCACGACAGCACGATGACGTCGTTGCTGCGCGGCGTGTCCTTCAGCCAGCGCACGTTCGAGGCGTAACGGTTGCCCCAGGGATCCGGATCGACGGGTCCGGTGAGGTATGCGCCGCGCCATGTGCTCGCGCCGCTCGTCGGATACGGAGAAGTCCCGAGACCGCGCGGGTCGTTGACCACGAGGTGGCGCTCCATGAAGTCCGTGAGGCCGCCGACGTTGTCCACCGGGTCGTCCCACTCGCCGGCGCCGGCGCCGAGTTCCGGCGTGTCTCCGTCGCTGACGAGCATCCGGACAGTGGTGCCGGCCGCGGCGCCGTTGATCGTGAAGCCGGTATAGCCCGGCATATCGGTCAGGAAGTTCAGGACGGCGGTGCGGATGCCCTGCGCGTCGGTCAGCGCCCGGCTCTGACGGCTGCGATCGACCGTGCGCTTTGCCACCGGCGCCGCGGCCGCAGCGAGAATCGCCACGACGCTCAGGACGACCGTGATCTCGACAAGCGTCACGCCCGCCTCCGCGCGCCTCGAGCTCGTGCGCGCTACGGCGGGCAAGCCGGCATCAGGCAGCCGGCGGCTGGCAGCAGGCAGCGATGTTTTCTGCATGGGCTGCCTGCCCTTGAGCAAGCGCCATACCGACGCAGGGGTAGTCTGTAAGCATCTGTATTTGCGGGACTTGATTGTTTTGAGCGCAGCAAAGCTACATTTCGTGAAGGCTGCGCGCGCCCGTAGCTCCTCGAGATGCCACCGAATATGTTGCTGCCGGGCCCGTGTTCCGGCTATCGGGACTGCCGGACCTCGGGTCGCCCGCTTACCCCGCGAGTGGACTCGCGCGGCGCATTCGGATATGATGTGGATTACCTTCGGAGAAATAGATTGTTCCAATCGAAATCCGAACGATATCCGCTCCGGGACCCAGCACTCGCCCAGGCGGCCGCTGACACGGTGCGAACGGCCCATGCCGTCGGCCTGGTTGAGGACGCTTGGGACTTCGACGCGCTCTCCTACCCGATCGTCAGGCGGGTGGTCCTGCGTGTTCGTGAAGTCGGCATCGGCGGTCGCGCGGCGGCCGAGTTTGTGCGGACCGATCCCTCGGACGCCGCGCTGGTGGCGGAGCGCTTGCGGGAGATCCGGAAGCTGCTCGAGGAATCGCCTCTGCCCGCGACGGAATGGCCCCGCCTGCTGACCGTCTTCGACCGTGACCACCTGGCGCGGCTCCTGAGCATCTCGCCGGCGAGCGTGCACCGCTACGCGCAGGGTGAACGCCGCACGCCCGATAACGTCGCGGCACGGCTGCACTTTCTGGCGCTCGTCGTTGGTGACCTTGCCGGCGCATACAACGAAATCGGGATTCGCCGCTGGTTCGAGCGGCGACGGACGCGTCTCGATGGGCGGTCGCCGGTAGAGGCGCTCGGACGCGACTGGCAGCCGGAAGACGCGGGAGCAACCGCCGTGCGCGAGTTAGCGCGCTCTCTCACGGCATCTCCAGCGACGTGATCCTGTTCCGGCATACCGATCCGCGCCTACCATTTCTGTGGGAGGATGGCTCGCAGCCGGCGGGACGCTGGCATGATGCCGGCGAGGGACCGGCCCACTACTTTTCCGACACTCCTGATGGGGCGTGGGCGGAGTTCCTCCGCCATGAGGAAATCACCGAGGCCGAAGACCTGGTGACGATCCGCCGCGCGATTTGGGCCGTGGAGATCGACGAGAGCGAACCGGCCGCGATTCCCGAGCTTCCTGCCGCGACGCTGAGAGGAGGCCCTGCGTCCTACGCCGCCTGTCGCGAGGCGGCGCGCCAACTGAGAGCGCGCGGCGCCACGCGGCTGGAGGTCCCGTCGGCCGCACTCAAAGAAGGCGGCGCGGCCGGACATCGCGTCGACGGCGGACTCTGGCCCGGGCCGCCGCGCGAGGCGCGAGCCGTCGTGCTTTACGGCCGGCGTCCGGCGATCGTCGGCTGGCGTGCCGTGTACAAGGGCCGTCCCGCCGAAGAGTTGCTCGCGCGCGTGCGCCACTTCGTTTGAGGCCCATCGGATAACTCGGACGACTCGGACGACTCGGACGACTCGGACTACACGGTCGTCCAGGTCACCGTCACCGTCACCGTCGTCCCGTCGGAGCCGGTAATGTCGAACGTCGTCGAGTACGACCCAGTAGTCGAGTTGTTCGCCGGCTTCACGCTGAAGACCACTGTCGTCGGCGCCGTGCCGCTCGTCGGCATCCGGCTGATCGTGTGTCTGAACACCGAGGTCGGTGTCGTCGACGCCCACGTCAGCGTTCCGTCGCCCGCGTTGGTGATGAAGATATCGCCCGTGACCGTGGTGTTCTTCGAAATGTTCCCGAGCGCGAGTGTCAAGCCTCCTGTCGCCGTCGTGACGCACAGCCGCGGAGCCGCCGCCGTGACCGTCAGCGTGACTGACACCGTCTGCGGCGAGTTCGAAGCGTTCGCGTCAGTGATCGTGATCGCGCCGTTGTACGTTCCGGCCGTGAGGCCGGTCAGATCGATCGAGACCGTCAGGTTCGTGCTCCCGCTGGTTGCGACGCTGCCGCTCACCGGGCTGACCGACAGCCATGACGCAGACGACGAGATGGCGTAATTGAGTGTGGCGCTGCCAGTGTTGCTGAGCGCCAACGTCTGATTCGCCGGGTTCGCCCCGCCAGTGACGCCGTTGCACACCGTCAGCCGTGCGCTGGAGAACGACATCGACGCCTGGTCGACCGCGATTCTCGGCGCCGCCGTCACGACATGCGTGACGTTGATGGTCTGCGGCGAATTCGTCGCGGACGAATCGCTAATCGCGATCGAGCCCGTGTAGGTCCCGGGCGTCAGCCCGGTGTTGTCGACTGAAATCGTCAGCGTCGTGTTGCCGCTCGCGGCCACGCTGCCGGAGCCGGGTGACACCGAGAGCCACCCGGAGCTGGTCGCGCCTGCCGTGTAGGTGAGCGTCGCGTCGCCGGTGTTGCTCAGCGTCACCGTCTGGTTCGACGGGATCGATCCCAGATGCTTCGCGGTGAAGCTGAGGGAAACAGACGAAAGCCCGATCGTCGGCGCGGCGGTCACGGTCAGCGTGACCGGGACCTGCACCGGCGAGTTATCCGCGCTCGCGTCGGTGATCGTGAGCGTGCCGCTGTAAGTCCCCGGTGGCAGCGACGACGAGGTGACCGTGACGGTGACCACCGTTCCGTTGCCGCCGCTCGACGGCGATACCGCGAGCCAACTCCCGCCGCTCTGCGTCGATACCGACGCCGTCCACGCGAGCGTGCCGTCGCCGGTGTTGTTCACGGCGACCGTCTGCGTCGCCGGATTCGTCGTTCGCTTCGCGGTGAACGTGAGCGACGACGGGCTCGGCGCGATGCTGTTCTGCTTCGGCGCGACGGTCAGCGTCACCGCCACGGTTTGCGGCGAGTTCGATGCGCCGCCGTCCGTCACGGCGATGGTGCCGTTGTAGGTGCCCGCGGCCAGGCCGGTGATGTCGACCGACGCCGTGAGCGTGGCGTCGCCGGTGCCGCTCGCCGGCGACACGGCCAGCCACGACTGGTTGCTCGACGCCGTCCACGACAGCGTGCCGTCGCCGCCGTTGGTCAGCGCGATGGTCTGATTCGCAGGGTTCGGCCCGAGCCGCGTCGCGCTGAACGACAGGGTGGTTGGATTCAGCACGATCGAGCGAGCGATCGCATTGACCGTCAGCGTCACTGAGACCGTCTGCGGCGAGTTCGTCGCGCCTGCATCCGCGATCGTGATCGTCCCGTTGTAGGTGCCCGCGGACAGACCCGTGATGTCCACCGACGCCGTGAGCGTGGCGTTGCCGGTGCCGCCCGTGGGCGACACGCTCAGCCACGACTGATTGCTCGACGCCGTCCACGACAGCTCGCCGTCGCCGCCGTTGGTCAGCGCGATGGTCTGATTCGCGGGGTTCGGGCCCAGACGGGTCGCGCTGAACGACAGCGTGGTCGGGTCCAGCACGATCGAGCGCGGGATCGGCGCAACCGTGAGCGTCACGGGGACGGTTTGCGGCGAGTTCGATGCGCCGGCGTCCGCGACCGTGATCGTCGCGTTATAGGTGCCGGCGGCGAGCCCGGTCACATCGACGGACGCGGTGAGCGTCCCATTGCCGGTGCCGCTCGTGGGAGAGACCAACAACCAGGGTTGATTGCTCGACGCCGCCCACGACAAGGTGTCATCGCCGCCGTTGGTCAGCGAGATCGATTGATTCGACGGGTTCGGCCCGAGGCGCGTTGCGCTGAACGACAGCGACGTCGGGCTCAACACGATCGATCGCTGCGCCGGCGCGAGCGTCAGCGCCACCGAGACCGTCTGCGGCGAGTTCGTCGCGCCCGCGTCGGTGACCGTGATCGTTGCGGTGTGCGTGCCGGCGGTCAACCCCGTCGTGTTCACCGACGCCGTCAGCGTCGCGTTGCCGGTCCCGCTTGCCGGCGACACGGTCAACCACGACTGATTGCTCGACGCCGTCCACGACAGATCGCCATCGCCGCCGTTGGTCAGCGCGATGGTCTGATTTGCGGGATTCGGCCCGAGCCGCGTCGCGCTGAACGACAGCGTGGCTGGGTTCAGCACGATCGAGCGCGGGATCGGCGTCACGGTCAGCGTCACGGCCACGGTTTGCGGCGAATTCGATGCGCCGGCATCGGTGACCGTGATGATCCCGTTGTAGGTGCCGGCGGTCAGCCCCGTCACGTCGACCGAGGCCGTGAGCGTCGCGTTGCCCGTCCCACTTGCCGGCGACACCAGCAGCCACGCCGAATTGCTCGACGCCGTCCACGACAGCGTGTCGTCACCACCGTTGGTGAGTGAGATCGTCTGATTCGCGGGATTCGGTCCGAGGCGCGTTGCGCTGAAGGACAGCGACGTCGGGCTGAGGACGATGGAGCGCTGTGCGGGTGCAAGCGTCAACGTCACCGCGACCGTCTGCGGCGAGTTGGTGGCGCCCGCGTCGGTCACCGTGATCGTCGCATTGTGCGTGCCTGCCGTCAGACCAGAAGTGTTGACCGACGCCGTCAGCGTGGCATTGCCGGTGCCGCTCCCGGGCGACACGGTCAACCAGGACTGATTGCTCGAGGCTGTCCACGACAGGTCACCGTCGCCGCCGTTGCTCAGCGCGATGGTCTGATTCGCCGGGTTCGGCCCCAGCCGCGTCGCGCTGAACGACAGTGTCGTCGGGTTCAGCACGATCGAGCGCGAGATCGGATTGACCGTGAGCGTCACCGCGACGGTTTGCGGCGAGTTGGACGCCTCCGCATCCGTCACCGTGATCGTCGCGTTGTGGGTGCCGGCGGCCAGGCCCGTGATGTCGATCGAGGCGGTCAGCGTGGCGTTGCCACTGCCGCTCGTGGGAGACACGGTTAGCCAGGTCTGGTTGCTCGCCGCCGTCCATGACAGCGTGCCATCGCCGCCGTTGGTCAAGGCAACGGTCTGGCTCGCCGGGTTCGCTCCCGCTCGTGTCGCGCTGAACGACAGCGACGTCGGGTTCAACACGATCGAGCGCGGGATTGGGTTGACGGTCAGCGTCACCGCCACGGTCTGCGGCGAGTTCGACGCGCCCGCGTCCGTCACCGTGATCGTTGCGCTGTAGCTCCCGGCGGTGAGCCCGCTCACGTTCACCGACGCCGTCAGCGTCGCGTTCCCCGTCCCGCTGGAAGGCGAGACCGTCAGCCACGACTGATTGCTCGACGCCGTCCACGACAGCGTGTCGTCACCGCCGTTGGTCAGCGAGATCGTCTGGTTCGCCGGGTTCGTTTCGCGGATAGCCGTGAACGAGAGCGACGACGGGCTCAGAACGATCGATCGCTGAATCGGATTGACCGTGAGCGTGACGGCGACGGTCTGCGGCGAGTTCGACGCGCCCGAATCGGTGACCGTGATCGTCCCGTTGTAGGTGCCCGCCGCCAGGCCGGTGATGTCGACGGACGCGGTCAGCGTCGCATTGCCGCTGCCGCTGGCGCCGGTGACCGTCAGCCACGACTGGTCGTCCGAGGCCGTCCACGACAGTGTGCCGTCTCCACCGTTGGTCAGCGAGATCGTCTGATTCGCCGGATTCGCTCCGTTCCGCGTTGCCGTGAACGACAGCGTCGTCGGGCTGAGGACGATCGACCGCGGGATCGCGTTGACGGTGAGCGTCACCGGGATCGTCTGCGGCGAGTTGCTCGCATCGGTACCCGCCACGGTCACGGTGCCGTTGTACGTGCCCGCATCGAGGCCCGTGATGTCCGCCGCAACCGTCACCGTCGCCGGCGCCGTGCCGGACGACGGCGAGACCGACAGCCACGTCGCGCTCGGCGACGCCGTCCAGGCCAGCGTGCCGCCGCCGCTGTTCGTGATCGAGACGGTCTGCGACGCAGGGTTGGCGCCGAGGCGCGTCGCCGAGAAGCTGAGCGTTGCCGGGCTCAGGCTGATTGTCGGCGTCGCATTCGAGACCGTCAGCGAGACGCTGACCGTGCGCGGCGAATTCGTCGCGCCCGCGGCGGCAATCGTGATCGTTCCGGAGTAGCTGCCGGCCGACAGCGTGGACGAATCGACGCCAACCGTGACGTTGGACGGCGCCGTACCTGACGAGGGATACACGATGATCCACGCTTCGGTCGCCGTCGCGGTCCAGTCGAGGATGCCGCCGCCGGTATTCGTAATCGAAATCGTCTGGTTCGGCGGCGCCGTTGCGCCGGCGGAGGCCGCGAACGTCATCGAGGCGGGGCTCACCGCGATCGTCGCAGGACTCGTGACGTTCAGCGTCACCGTGACGGTCTTCGCGGTCGCGCCGCCGACGCCGTCATCGATGGTGATCGTGTCGGTATACGTCCCCGCCGAAAGCCCGGTGTGATCGATCGACACCGTCAGCGAGGACGGGGCGGATCCGCTGGCGGATTCGAGCGTCAGCCACGCCGCGCTCTTTGCCGCCGTCCAGCTCAGACTGCCGGCGCTCGCCTCGGTAATGCCGATCGACTGCGATCCGGGAGCCGCTGAGCCGCTGACCGCCGTGAATTCGAGCGAAGAGGGATTGGTCTGGATCACGGGCTCCGGTGACGACGCGGTCGTCAACTGCACGCGCGCCAGACGTCCCGCCGCACGCCGGCCCCAGATCGGACCGTTGAAGTATTCGCCGATGAACACCGTCCCCGTGCCGCGGCCCTGATCGTTGAGCACCGACGTGACGCCGACCGGCTGAGGATGGCCCGTGTCCGGCGATGGATACGTGAGTGACACCGACGGAAGCTGGAACCGGACGATGCCATAGCCGTTGTCGGAACCCGCCAGCGTCGTCTGTGTCGGCGAGATCGTGTACGAAGCGGGTGTCACGGTCGTGTCCGTGACGGTGAGCCGCGTCGTCTTCGGGAGGACCGTGCGGGTTGTCGGCGTGACTGTCGTGACCGTCGCGGTCGCCCGGTTCGCGTAAGCGATGAAACCGACGCTGCTGCCGTTCTGCTCCGTAACGAACACCTCACCGTCGGAGTTCAGCGACACGTGCTGCGGATAGTCGAAGCCGTCGCCGGTCACGCGCGCGTACCTGGTGAACGCGTTGGTGCCCGTGTCGAGGCAGTGCACGACGCCCGTGAGCGCGCCGGCACTTCCCTGCGAGGCGACGCACACCGTGGAGCCGCTCATCTGCAGCCCCACCGGCCCCGTGCCCGTGGGAAGTGCCCATTCGTTGACGACGCCGGTGCCCGGATCGAGCCGGCCAATCCTGTTGGCGGAGAACTCCGTAAACCAGATGCGGCCGGCGGAGTCGAGCGCGACGTGGCGCGGCTCGCCATTCACCGGCCAGTACGTCGCGGTGACGTACCCGCTGGCCGGATCGCGGGGAATTTTCATGACGGCGTTGCCGATGCCCGCGAAGTTTTTGCCTGGCAGCGCGGCGATCGCCGAGTTGTCCGAGGCGGTGGCGATGCCCGCCGGAATCAGGGCATATGTCGTGCGGAACTTCCGAAACGTGTTGCTGTTCGCGACCTTCATCATGAACGACGGATGCCCCTGCATCGTCAGCCAGACGTCGCCGTTCCCGCGGTTCAACGCCAGTCCGAATGGCGTGCCGCCGCCTTCGGAGCTCGTGACGGGCCGCCATTCGACGTAATTCGAGCCGCTCGCAGAGGGGTCGAGACGTCCGAGCCGCACGAGCGGATATTGCGAGGTCGTCCAGACAGCGCCGCCAGGCCCGGCGATGCCGGATGCATCGAGCAGCACACCGAGGATGTTCTGGCTCGCCCCGCCGTCGCCTCCGGTCGCGGCAAAGATGTCCCACTCCGTGACGACGGCCGACGTCGGCGTCGATTGCGCGAGGAGGCGCGGGCCAGTGAAGGCCGTCGCCACCGCGAGGCAGACGAGCCAGATCAGTGGGAAAACAGGCGCATGTCCGCGCCTTCGTGTGCGGCTCTTCGACATTACACTCGCAGCCTTCTAGGGATTTCGCAGCTCTACCGTAGGTGGGGAACAGGATACCCGACTTTACGGTCGAGCTGTCCAGGAATCTCGACCGCCACGTTAAACACTTTGCTTTAAGGGACTTATCCGAAATTCAGAGCCGTTCAGTTCTGGACAAGAACGACTATGTCATCGCCACCGGCGGTCTGGCCGTCATCGCCATCGGTGGTCTCGATGACTTCGTTGGAGCCTGCGGACAGCGCGATGACGTCTGGTGCGGTTACCGCCAGCCACTCGACATTGACTGCGTACCGGTTGCCCCAAGGGTCAGGATCGACGGGCCCGGTCAGGTAGGCGCCACGCCAGTAATTCGCGCCGCCGCTCGAGGGATAGTCGTTCAGGACGCTGCCGCCCGGCCTGTTCGTGACGAGATGGCGTTCGAGAAAGTCACGGTCGCCGTTGTTCACGGTTTGCTGCCACGGCGCGCTGCCCGTGTTTTCACGCGGGATGTCGCCGTCGCCGAGCAAGAGCTCCACCTTCGGCCCGGTCTTCACGCCGTCCGTGGTGAAGTAATTGAAGTTCATGTCGCTGAGACAGGTCAGGATGGCGTCGCGGATATTCTGCATGTCGCTCGTCGCGCGCGTGCGCCTGGTGTCCTGAACGACAGCGGCCATCGAGGGCACCAGCGCGGCCACGAGGACGACCGTGCCGACGAGCATGACGATGACTTCGACGAAGGTGAGGCCACGCTCCGAGTGAATGTCGATGCGCATCGTTCTCACTGGATTCGCACGACGATATCGTCGCCGTACGCCTTTGCCTCGGTGAGCGGCTGATCGAACGGAGTCTGGAGAATCCCGTCGGCGCCGGCGGACACAACGAACACGGCTCGCCGAATCCCTCCGCGACCATCGCCGGCGGTCGAACCGCGCAGGAACGCCGTGTTCACCAGATAACTATTGCCCCAGGGATCGCCCTTGAGCGCGGCGTTCACATACGGTCCGTTCCAGCCGCCGTACTCGCCTGGATTGCGGACGCGATAGCCGCGGCGGTTGTGAACCAGATGATCCTCGAGTCGATCGCGCCCGGCCTGCAGCCAGGCGCGCCGATTCTCCACGGGCGCGGGGACCTCATCCGTTGCGCCTTGCGCCAGCGCTGACGCATCCTTGTGCCCGCCTCTGGGCGGGGCGGATTCGGCCTCCTCGGTGATCGGTTCGGTCCCGGCGGTCATCAGCACTGCGGGGAGCTCCGGCAACGCGGCGGCCCGTGACGCGCCAAATCCCCCCGCGTCGCCGGAGAGGTCCTTCTGGAAGTTCACGATGCCGGCCGCGATCATCGTCGCGTCGTTCTTCGCGCGTACCGCGCGGGCGGTGGCGACGGATTCGGAGACGATCGGCGACATTACGCCCGCAAGGATGAACATCACCGATAGCACCACCGTCATCTCGACGATGGTGATGCCACGCTGATCGTGCTGTTGGATCAAAGCTCCTTTGCTCCCCAGGCACGACTGGTTTCGTGCCGTTCAGTCTGGTGTTCGATTGGGGCGCGATTGAGCAAGGCATGTGCCTCACCGGCACACGTGGTCTAAACTATTGAAAAATAGACAGAAGCGGTTGTCGTACGGTTTGTCGACGGGCAGAAGCTACGTTTCGTGAAGCCGGTGTGCGGGCGCACAACGAGCGGCAGCAACAAGAATTGTAGGGAGCGCGGCCATTGGAGCGGCGGTATACTCCCGCGCCGTAATGCAGCGCCGATCGCTTCTGCTGGTCGTCCTGATAACCGCCCTGACGTTTTCCGGTGCAGGGGCGGAGGCACCGGATCGTGCCGGTCCCAAGCCGCGGAAGTTTGCCGTTCTGGTGTTTCCCGACCGGGCGAATCCCGACACCTTCGTGCTCGTCGACGATTTTCGCGTCAACGACACGATCGTCAACCCGGAAGGGGATCGTTTCTTCGTCCTCCGGTCGCGCGAAGGTACGTTCCAGTTGCCGTTCCAGGATGTCGCGGAGGTCGAGTTCACCGCCTTGCTCGCAACCGCCCTGGACGCGGCGACCTACGAGGTCCGGGTCGTGCTGCCGCTTCAGGGCGTCTGACGCGGAACGATGCAGCTGCGGTCGCTGCGGGGTGCCGTCCGCCGCAACCCGTGGCACCTCGGCCTGGCGGTGCGCCGCGAGCCCGCCGAAGCGTTGCACCGCTTCATCTTCCTTCAGAACGAGAAGTAGGGGTCAGCGGCCGGTCCTCGCTTCGAGGGTGTCGACGCGCCGCCGGACGTCGGCGGCGAGGGAGGCATGCTCGGCGCCGACGTAGCGGAGGAAGTCTCGATAGTGAGCGAGCGCCTTCGCGACTTCGCGCTCGTCATCGTACAAACGTGCCAGATTGTAATGAGCGGGGGCGCTTCGCGGGTCGATGCCGATTGCCCGCATCAACGTGTCCTGCGCGCTGCCCGCCTGCCCGGCGGCACTGAGCGCGAGCGCGAGATTGACCAGCGCATCGACGTCTCGTGGCTGCGCGTCGAGTAGCAAACGAAACTCCGCGATCGCTTCGTCGGTACGACCCGCCGCGAGCAGCGCGACGCCCAGGTTGTTGCGCGCGCGCGCGTACTTGGGATCGACCGACAGCGCCTTGCGGAACTCCCTCGATGCATCCTCGTACAGCCGCTTCTCGTGAAAGAGCATGCCGAGATTGTTGTGCGCCTCGGTATTGAGCGGGTCTCGATCGAGTAGCGCGTTGTAGTGGAGGAGCGCCTTCTCGAAATCGCCGGCGCGATGGTAGTAGGTCGCGAGCCGGGAGTGATCCTGAGGCGGCTGGACGGCGACCGGCGGGGCCGCAATGTTGGGAGGTGCAGCGGCTTGCGGCTCGACCCTCTGCTGCTCACCGGCCGCCCGCTCGGCCCGCCGTTGCGCCGTCTGCACTGCGCGCCTGGGAGCCGTCCCCTGTGTCGCAGGCGCGGGTGGCGCCGGCACGGACGGCTCGGTCACCGCCGAAGTTTGCGGTGGTGACGGCGGTGGCGTGGTGGCTGCAGGTGACACGGTGGGCGGAGCCGGCGCGGGCGACGAGCCAAGCCGACGCCAGACCTCCCCAGCGCCGAGCGCGACGAGCGATAGCATGAGCGCGGCCGCGACGATCCGCCAGGCGCGTGAGCGGTGTTTCTTGCCGCCGCTACCCTGAGGACCCCATCCAAGTCCTGCGAGCACCGCATCGTCGTGCCGGTCTGGTGCGCGTTGCGGAGAGATGGCCTTCTGGCCGCGAAGCGCATTCAGAATCTGGCTCACAGGTACCCACTGATCAGGCGGCTCGAAGCCAGCCGAAGAACCGGCGTCGCGGCGGGTCGACGAACCGTGGAAGCTGGAGGTGCTCCGCCGCCGTCACGATCATGTCCGTCTCCACTCGCGTCGCTCGCACCGAGTATGCCCCCATCAGCGCATGGTCACAAATGAGGTTGATGAGGCGCGGGATGCCATCCGTGTAGCGATGCACGCGCTCGAGCGCCTTGCGGCTGAACGCAATGCTGCGCGACGGATTGGCGATCGTGAGCCGGTGCACGACATAGGCGCTCACTTCCTCGGAGGTCAGAGGGCGCAGCCGATAGCGGATCGAGACGCGTTGGTCGAGCTGCCGGACCTCGGGCGATCGCAGCAGCGGCTCGAGATTGAGCTGGCCGACGAGGATGATCTGCAACAGCTTCTCTTTTTCGGTCTCCAGGTTCGAGAGGATTCTGATCTGCTCGAGCACGGCAAGCGGCAGGTTCTGAGCCTCGTCGATGATCACCACGGCGCGGGCGCCAAGAGGCAGCAGCGACAGCAGGAAGTCGTTGAGCGCACCGATCAGACTCCGCTTGCTCACGCGTGCGCCGCTTCCGTACATCTCCTCCTTCGAGACGACGCCGAAATCCTGCAGGATCAGCCAGAGCAGATCCTCCTCCGCGAGAAACGGGTTGAGGATGAGCGCGGTGCACGTGCGGTTGTCGACCTGCGGCAGCAGCGCCCGGCACAACGTCGTCTTGCCGGTCCCGATGTCGCCGGTGACGACGACGAACCCCTCGCGCCGGCGTACGGCGTATTGCAGCAGCTCGAAGGCGTTGCCGTGCGACTCGCTCCGGAAGAGGAACTTCGGATCGGGCGTCAGGCGGAACGGCTTCTCGGTGAAACCGTAGTACTCCTCGTACATTTCACTCCCTTGCGAGGCGGCTCACCGCCGGATGATTGACGACGGCCTCGGAACTGGTGTCCGTTGCGTGTCCTCGATCCGCTGAAGATCGTCGGCTGCCGTGACCGCGCGCTGGTCTGGCGACAGGATCGTCGCTGTCAGCAGAATCACGAGGTCGGTCTTGCGGGTCGTGCGTTCCTTGCGGCGGAAACCGGCACCGATTCCCGGCAGGTCGCCCAGAACAGGCACTTTCGTCGAATCGACGTTGAAGCGGTCCTGCATCAGGCCGGCAATGACGACGGTCTCACCCTGGTGGACGCGCACGAGCGTGTCGGTCTCGCGCACGCTGATGATCGGGACGGTGTCGCCGAGGCGCGACGTCGCCTGGCCCGTCCGCTCGGTGACGCTGGGGCTGACGCTCATGTGGATGATGCCGTCGGAACTGACCTGAGGAGTCACGCTCAGCACGACGCCTTCGGTGATCGTCTGCGGCACGACCGCCGTTTGCAGCAGGCGTCCTGTGCCGGGCTCCACCTGCGTAGTCGTGACGAAGAAGACATCCTGCGTGCCGACGCGTATCAGCGCCGGCTCGTTGTTCATGGCGCTGACGCGCGGGCTCGAGAGCACGTTCACCTTCCCCTGCGTCTCGAACGCGGAGATGAGCGACGTCAGATTCTTGAAGGTCGTCGCGATCGTGAACGCTCCACTCGTCGTGGGGGCGAGCGATTGAGACAGCGTCACGTTGTTGCCCGTGCGCGAGCCGAGAATCAGGCTCCAATTGATGCCTGCCGAGAACTGATCCCGCAGCTCGACTTCGACGACCTTCGCTTCGATGAGCACCTGGCGCTGGACGCGCCGCATGACGCTTTCGAGGTAGAACTCCACACGTTGCAGCACGTCGGGAAAATCGATGACCTGCAGGAGGGCCGCCTTGCGATCCAGGTTGAACTTGCCACCCTCCGAGAGGAGGTTCTGGATGCCCGTTGCCAGTTCCTCGAACAGATCGACCGATTCGGTGCCGCTGACCGAGGCGGAACTGCCGCCTGCGCCAGCGGCGCCGCCGGCGCCGACTCCGCCCGCACCGCCGCCCACACCGGTCGCGGCGACCGCGCCCGCGCCGGCGGCGGCAGCGGCGGTGCCGCCGGCCCCGGTCGTCGCCGACATCGAGCGCGTGCCGCTGCGCTGCGTGGCGACGTAATCGATGTTGAAGATGCGGATCTCCGGCTGCCGGGTGAAGATGCGGATGACGCGGCCCTGAACGGCGTAGTCGAGGCCGAGCGGATGCAGTATGAGATCGAGCGCTTCGCGCACGGTGACGTCGTTCAGCTCTCCCTGAAACGTCAGCTTCTCATCGACACCCGGCGAGATGACGACGCTCAGCTTCGTTTCGTGGACGAGCAGCCGCACGATCTCCGCCACCGAAATTGGCTGCGAGAAGGACAGTGAGAGCCGCGGTCCTTCCAGTTCCGCCGGTAGCTGACTGTCGCCCCGACGCACAATGGGAAGCGGCTCGAGCTGCTGCCGCGGCGGCTGGGCCGATCGTTGGGGAGCGGCGGTCTGGGCCATCTGGTCCCCAGCCATTTGTCCGATGACCCACGGCTGCAGCTTGCCATCTCCACGCTGGGCGGGCGCCGGCGCACCTCCCTGCGCTCCCGCCGCCATCTCGAACAACCCCGCCACCGTGATGGCAGCCAGTAGCCGTCCGCGCCCACTGACGCGCCGAAGCTGGACTGTTCGTGGGATGAGCGTCGCCACAAGCCTGATCTTCGGCAGATCTGTGCAATATCGTTAGGGGCACGGCAGAGGTTGGTGCGAGTTACCCGCGGGATCGCAGGAGGGCGACGATACCGGCCACCAGCGGGATGAGCGGCAATAAACCCACATTTATCAGGTACATCCAGGCTCTCGTTCGCTGGGTCAATTCGATCCGGCGGTTCTCGTGCGGCGTGACGTTGACGATGGTCGCTTCCTCTTCACCGGCAAGCCAGGCGACGCTCCGCAGCAGGAAGTCGCGGTTCGCCTGCTGTCCGAGCAGCGCGTTGGCGGCGAAATCGGAATCGCCGACGACGACGAGCCGGAACTCCTCGGGGCGTGCCTGACCCTTGATCTTGACGCCGAGCGCCGCGGCGATCGTGAAGGGACCGCGTCGATCACGATCGGGATCGACGCGAATCTCCTTGCCCGGCGTGTAGCCGCCGATCACGAAGCTCTTGTCACCCGTCCTGGCCAATGTCACCGGCCGGCTCGAGCCGGTCGCGTCGGGCAATTGCAGCGAGCGCACGCGATCGAACATCGTCGCGACACCGAAATTCCGCGTGACGGGGTGGTCGCCATAGGAGACCGCCAACGGCATCGTCGGGCCTCCGCCGACGGCGCGGCCGGCGCCGCTGGCGTCCACGATGAGGCCGTCTTCGGGCGTAATCTCGAACGATTTCAGCCAGTCCACGATCGACGTCGCGCCCTCGGGATCGATGAACGTGGCGACGCGCCCGCCGGAAGACGCATACGACTGGAGACGCTCGACTTCAGATGGCGTCCAGGCGTCGCGTGGCCCGGCGACCACGGCGACCGTGCAGCGTGCCGGAACCGCTCCTTCGAACAGACTAATCGTCTCGACGCGGTAGTTCGCCGCCTGGAGCGCGGCGGCCGCGCGGGCGAGCCCGCCGGCGCCGCTATCCGCGGTCGCGCGCTCGCCGTGTCCGGCGGTGAAGCAGATGGTGCGCTCCTCGCCGCTCGTGACCTGCAGCAGCGCGGTCACCAGCGCGGGCTCGTTCGGCTCCTCGACCTTGCGGTGCTTGTCGCCCGCTTCGACAACGACGGTTCCCGTCTTGATCACGCCGTACTCACGCGCCGCCGAGACGTTGCGCTCCAGGTCGACGAATTCCAGTTGCACGAAGCGGCTGGCCCCGGCGAAGGACGCGAGCAACTGGTCGACGGCTGGATCCGGTGCGCGGCCGAACTGCCGGAAGGCGACCGGACGGTCGAGCCTTCGTAGGATCGTCCGCGTCTCCTCGGTGACGACGTTTCTCCCCGAAGCCGTCAAGTCAGCCCGCCACGGGTTGTACCAGACGAGAATGTTGAGCACGATCAGGATCATCACGAGCACGGCGACCGAGATCCCCGTGACCACGAAGAACACGCCGCGCGGATCGCGAAGCCATTCGAGCACGTCGGCCCGGTTCCACGCGACGCTGGCCGCGACGATGACGACGCCGGCGGCGACGATGGCGACGGCGGTGGCGTCCCAGGTGGTTTCGAGCACCGCGCGAACGGCGCCGGCGACGATCAGCATCGCTCCCGGCAGGTAGGAATACCGTTTCAGCATCAGCCCCGCTTGAAGCGAGCCGCCTCGATGGCTCGTTGCGCCAGGTACAGCCCGAGCACGATGAAGCTCGCGAAGTAGGTGACGTCGCGCAGCGCGATGACGCCGCGTGAAAACTCGACGTGGTGTGTGAAGAACGACAGAAACTGGATGAAGTCCACCCAGATCGACCGCGCCAGCGACGCGGAGGTGTCGATGAAGTTCAACGCCATCAGCACGCCGTAGGTGGCCAGCGCCGAGACCAGGAGGTTCTCGCAGAGCGCGGAGATGAACAGTCCGAGTGCAATCGCCGCCGCGGCAAACAGCGTCAGTCCGGCATATCCGGCGAGCACGACGCCCGGCTCCCACGCGCCGCCCTGCGCGAGGAACGCGTAGAACGGCAGCGTCGGCAGCAGCATGATCAGGAACAACGTCATGGCGCCGAGGAATTTCCCGAGCGTCAGCTCGATCGGCCGAACCGGGGACGTCAACAGCAGTTCGAGCGTCCCTTTCCGCCGTTCGTCCGTGACGAGGCCCATCGTCAGCAGCGGCAGCACGAGCATCAGGATGAAGGCCTCGTTCTTGAAGAACTCCGACAACACGACCGTGGGTACGTCGAGCTGCAGCGGCGATCGTCCGAGCCGCTCGATCTGGTTGTCGGCGAGCCCTGCCTGACGTACGTAATAGGTGAGCATGTTCGAGAAGAAGAACCCCGAGACGAACGCGAAGATCGTCATGGCGGCGCAGGCGATCGGCGACGCGAAGTACGATCGCAACTCGCGCCGGACGATGGCGGCGATGTGCCGGAGCGACATCACCGCTCCTCCCGCGTCAGCTCGAGGAAAATCTCCTCGAGCGACAACGATTCCACCCGCAGGCCGAGCAGACGCCAGCTACGTCCGACGATCGCTGCGGCAATATCGGCGCGGACGTCGACGGCGGCGGCCGTCTCGACGCGCGCGGTCACGACGCCGTTGCTCGTCGACGTGGCCACGCGGGCGACGCCGGGCAGTTGCGCGAGCAGGGGCGTGACGTCGCCCTCCGTCGCGGCCGCGATTTCGACGACGACGAGCTCGCTGCCTCGCATCCGCCGGCTCAGATTCGCGGGTGTGTCGACCGCCATCACCTTGCCGCGGCTGATGATGAACACGCGGTCGGCAATCTGGCTCACCTCGGGAAGGATGTGCGTTGACAGGATCACCGTGTGCCGCCCGCGCAAGGCGGCGATCAGGTCACGCACTTCGACACGCTGCTTCGGATCGAGGCTGGAGGTCGGCTCGTCGAGGACGAGCACGGGCGGTTCATGGACGATCGCCTGGGCGAGTCCGACCCGCTGTTTGAAGCCCTTCGACAGCTTGCCGATGCGCTTGTTGCGGACCTCCCCCAGATTGGCGCGCTCGATGGCTTGATCGACCTGGGCGGCGCGACGTCCCATCGGAACGTCTTTGATATCGGCGACGAACTCGAGATAGCGCCGGACGGTCAGCTCCGGATAGATCGGCGGGTTTTCAGGCAGATATCCGATCCGGCGCTTCACCGCGATCGGATCGTCGAGCAGATTGAATCCGTCGAGTGAAATCCGGCCGCCGGTCGGCGGCAGGAACCCGGTCACCATCCGCATGGTGGTCGTCTTGCCGGCGCCGTTCGGCCCGAGAAAGCCGAGCACCTCGCCGGCGGCGACCGTAAAGGACAGGTCGTCGACTGCGACGTGGCCTCCGAACCGCTTCGTCAGATGCTCGACGGTGATCACGACGCCGTATTGTTGAAGGTTTCGGACGGGATGTTAACACGACAGTTCCCGCATGCCGAAGGAGGTAACGGCGTCGTGTCGTAAACTACTCCGACCATGACTGAAATAGCCGCCCTTCTGAAGGAGCATCGGACCTTCCCGCCCTCCGACGCGTGGCGCAAGACGGCCAACGTCCTCGACCCGTCCATCTACGAGCAGGCCGCGCGCGACCCGGAGGCGTTCTGGGCATCGATGGCGCGCGAGCTCGAATGGATGAAGCCCTGGGACCGCGTGCTCGACTGGCAGACGCCGTACGCCAAGTGGTTCGTGGGCGGAACGCTCAACGCGAGCGTCAACTGCCTCGATCGGCACGTTCGCGGCGCGCGGCGCAACAAGGCCGCGATCATCTGGGAAGGCGAGCCGGGCGATCGGCGGACGCTGACGTACTGGGATCTCTACCGCCAGGTCAGCGCGTTCGCAACCGTGTTGAAGGACCTGGGAGTGAAGCGGGGCGACCGGGTTGCCCTGTACCTGCCGCTCATCCCGGAACTCGCGATTGCGATGCTCGCCTGCGCGCGCATCGGGGCAGTCCACAGCGTCGTCTTCGGCGGCTTCAGCGCGGAGTCGCTGCGCGATCGCATCAACGACGCGAAGGCGGTGCTGCTCGTCACGGCTGACGGCGGCTACCGTCGCGGACAGATCGTTCCGCTGAAGCAGATGGCCGACGAGGCGCTGCGCGACACGGCGACAGTCCGTAACGTCGTCGTGGTCCAGCGTCAGGCCGGCTCGCCGATCCCCGTCGACATTCAGGAAGGGCGCGACCACTGGTATCACCGCCTGATGCAGCACGCCTCGGCGAAAAGCGAGCCCGAGGCGATGGACGCCGAGGATCTCCTCTACATCCTCTACACGTCCGGCACCACCGGCAAGCCGAAGGGAATCGTGCACACGACCGGCGGTTACCTCACCGGCGTGGCGGCGACCACGAAGTGGGTCTTCGATCTCAAAGAGGACGACGTCTACTGGTGCACCGCCGACATCGGCTGGGTGACGGGCCACAGCTACGTCGTCTACGGCCCGCTCGCGAACGGCGCGACGGTGCTGATGTACGAAGGGGCGCCGGACTGGCCGCAGAAGGACCGATTCTGGGATCTCGTCGAGCGTCACGGCGTCACGATCCTCTACACCGCGCCGACGGCGATTCGCGCCTTCATGCGGTGGGGTACCGAGTGGCCGGCGAAGCACGACCTCAGCTCGCTGCGGCTGCTCGGATCGGTCGGCGAGCCGATCAATCCCGAGGCGTGGATCTGGTATCACCTCAACATCGGCCGTGAGCGGTGCCCGATCGTCGACACCTGGTGGCAGACGGAGACCGGCATGATCATGATCACGCCGCTGCCGGGGCTCACCAGCACGAAGCCGGGATCCGCGACGCTGCCGTTTCCCGGCGTCAGCGCCGAGATTCGCGACGCCGCGGGCAAGCGCGTCGAGACCGGTGGCGGCCTGCTGACGCTGACGAAGCCGTGGCCGGCGATGCTTCGCGGCATTTACGGCGATCACGACCGGTTCGTCTCGACGTACTGGAGCCGGTGGAAGGACGGCTCGTACTTCACGGGAGACGGTGCCCGCCGCGACGAGGACGGCTTCTACTGGCTGCTCGGCCGGGTGGACGACGTGCTCAACGTCGCCGGCCATCGGCTCGGCACGATGGAAGTGGAGAGCGCGCTCGTCGATCACCCGCAGGTGGCCGAAGCCGCCGTCGTCGGGCGGCCGCACGAGATCAAGGGACAGGCGGTCGCCGCGTTCGTCACGGTGAAGGAA
The DNA here is from genome assembly GCA_048594885.1 of Vicinamibacterales bacterium. GTDB lineage: Bacteria > Acidobacteriota > Vicinamibacteria > Vicinamibacterales > 2-12-FULL-66-21 > JBMDXB01. The sequence continues at coordinate 47,823 of JBMDXB010000093.1, read as the reverse complement.
GGCGTGAAGCCGAGCGACGCGCTCGCGGACGAACTCAAAGAGCACGTCGTCCGGAAGATCGGTGCTATCGCGCGTCCGGATCAGATCCTGTTCGCGGCGGATCTGCCGAAGACGCGCTCGGGAAAGATCATGCGGCGGCTGCTGCGGGACATCGCGGAAGGCAAGGCGCTGGGGGATACGACCACGCTTGCCGATCCCAACGTGGTGGCGAGGCTGAAAAACGAGTACGAGGAGAAAGAGGGGTAAAGCTACCCTTTACCCTTTACTCTTTACCCTTTCACCTTCCTGAACTCCTCTATCTGCGCGCGGTCGATGTGGTAGTGCCGTCCGCGGCGGACGGCACGCAGCGCGCCGGTGCGGATTAGCCGGATCACCTGACGCGCGCTCATGCCGAGCAGCGCCGCGGCGCCGACGATCGTGACCGAGGTCGGCAGTAGGGCAATCCGCTCGACGCGATTGCGTCCGTCGAGCTTGGCGCGCATCACCGCGGCTTCCGCCTCCGCCATCACGTACTCGGGGTCGACTTCTGCCTGGACGACATCGGTTCCCACGGCCGCGGCGCTGACCGTGACCACCGTCGTCGCATCGGTCTTGTGATCGACGAGCACGAGCCGCTGCTGGACCATCTGTCTGAATCGGTTCGCGAGCGCTGACGCCTGATCCAGCGTCGTCTCGGGCAGCAGCACGGCGATCGAGTCCTCTCCATAACGCGCCACCCAGTCGTGCGTGCGGAAGAAGCGGTTGGCGAGGATGCCGAGGCGCTCGAGCAGCCGATCGCCGGCACCGTACCCGTGCGACTGGTTCAACTGTGACAGATCGTCGATGTCGAACAGGATAACGGCGACGCCGTGCTGATGGCGGAGCGCGCGCTGCGTCTCCTGCGCGAGCGCGAGGCTGAAGATGTGCGGCGAGAACAGCGTGGTGAGCGGGTCCCGCAGCGGCGGCCGCGTGTGGTCACGCTCGACGAACGCGGTGATGATCTCGAGCATAGCCGTCCGCATCGAATACGCCACCACCGGCCACGGTTCGGACGTTGCGCCGAGCTGATCGTGCAGCGCGAGCTCGTCGAGGACGATGCGCTCGACGCGATGGATGACCTGAATGAGCTGCCGCAGCGTGAGCGGCGGGACGAAGCGCGTGAGGTCGTACACGCCGCCGTGCCGGTGGTCGAGATGCCCCTCGGCGACGGCGACAGCCATGAGCGAGACGATCGACTCGCTGCACTCGTGCCACCCGACGCTCGTCAGGCTCGGGACCTGACCGAGCACCGCGGCCGCGTCTTCGACGAGCCCCGGCTGCCGGTCGCGGATGGCTTCCGCGATCTCCTCCCGGATGTCCCGCGAAAGGTCTTCCAGCCGCTCCATGGCGCGCGACGATATTACCAAGTCGTGATCGACGCGTAAAACGGCCCAGCTTGCGCGGCCGGCCGCAACGGCCTTTAATATCGAGTTCCCGTTAACGTCAACAGCAGCAAGGACCGAAAGACCTTCGGACGCTGTGCCCAGCATTACAGGCATTGAGCTCGGTCCGGATTCGTGTGTCCTGGTGTGCGCCCGCTCGCTCGAGGACGCCGCCGAAGTGTCTGCGCTCCACCGGATCGAGCGCGCCGAGTGGCCGCAGCACGATCTGGCGCAGACGACGATGCTGCGCGCGATCCGGCGGCGTAAGCGCCTGCCGCGCCGCGCCAACGTAATCGCGTGGAAACTCGTCGAGCCCGCGCCCGTCACCGCCCCGCACATCCGATCGCTCCTCGAGCCGGTCATCGCTTCCGGGTTCCGCGTCGAAAAAATCATGACGCCGCCGGAGGCGCTGGCCGCTGTGGCGCGCACTCGTCCGCGGGTGTACGGCGCCGCAGTAGCCTGGCTCGCCTTGAACCTCCACGGCACTGCGATCGCGATCGTGCGCGACGGCGAGCTGCTGTTCTCGCGCACTTTCGAGTGGATTTACACGGCCAGCGCCCTCGGGACGCGGGCGGAGCTGCTGCAGCGGTACTCGCTGGTGTCGCATCTCGCGCCGGAGCTGCGGCGCGGCATCATGGCCGTGCGCGCCTCGCATGCCGCGATCGTCGAGACCGTCATCACCTGCGGCGACCTGCCGGACCTCCGATCGCTGACGATGCCGCTCATCGAGGAGCTCGATCTCGAGGTCGAGACGCTCGATTCGACCGAGGGCCTGCTCTCAGCTGCCACCGCGAGGAACGATCGGTTCTCCGAGTTGGCACCGGCGCTGCGACTCGCCGTCGCTGCGGCGATTTCAGGAACGCCGCTTCGGCGGCGCGGCCGGCGGACGCTACGGCCGATGCTCGAGCCAGCCGCCGTCGCCATGATCGTCGGCGCAGTGGCGTGGCTCGGGCAACGCCACTGGCAGACGACGGAAGTGACGCCCGTTGGCGAGCGCGTCGCGGCGGCAACTCCGGCAGCGGTCCCGCAAAATCCGCGCCCCAGCACTGTCCCGCCGCCGCTGCGCGCGATGCCGCCCGCGACGTCCTCGTCCTCGCAGTCTCCGAGCGTGCCGGTGAATGTGGTCAAGACGGTGCCGCAACCGACGCCTGTGCAAAGACCGTTACCGCCTGGTGGTCCTCGCAAACCGGAGAAGTCGGCCGCGGAGTCGCCGGCACCCAAGCCGGGCAGGCCGAGAATCACGACGACGCAACCGCCGACTCCACTGACCGAACCCGTGCCCGCGCTCGAATCGGTCCTGATCGCGAACGATCGCCGCGTGGCGATCGTCGGCGGCGCCATTGTGAGCGTCGGTGATTCCGTGGGTTCGCGGATCGTCTCGCAGATCGAGCGCGACTTGGTCGTGCTGACCGAGCCGTCCGGTTACGAAATTCGCGTTCGGCTGCGTCACGAGCCGAGTCTCTATTAAGCGGCGTAAGCCATGACAATGCAGCTATTTACGTGCAGACTCCACCACCGCAGCTCAGCAGCATTGCGGCCGAGGCCCGTCGCCAATTACAATTGTTGCTTCTCTTCCAGACGGCACAAGGGGTCCACGGGTGCGTAAGAAGATCGGCGAGTGCCTGATCCAGGCCGGTTTGATTACGGAGGAAGATCTGCAGATCGCTCTCGCCGAGCACAAGCGCACCGGCGAGCGCGTCGGCGCTGTACTCGTCCGTCTGAACTTCGCCACTGAAAAGCAGATCACCAAGGCGCTCGCCTATCAGCTTGGGTTTCCCTACGCGAGCCTTGCCGACGAACCACCCGATCCGGCAGCGATCGTCCTGATTCCGAAGGACGTCGCGCTCAAGCGCGTCTGCGTCGCCGTTCGCCTCGAGAAGAACCTGTTGACGGTGGCGATGTCCGACCCGCTGCTCTTCAGCCTGGTTCAGGACCTCGAGTTCCAGACCGGCTATCGCATCAAGCAGGTCGTCGCGACGCGCACCGACATCCTCGAAGCGATCGAGAACGGTTATCCGGACAAGGCCATCGCGAAGTACGCCGGCGGCGGCACGGCCGGCGGGCTCGCCGTCCAGCTCCCGTCCGGCGTGGCGCAGCGGCCGGGAGGACGGTCTGCGGACGTCGGGGCCGGCGGGGCGCTCATGCGGCGGCCGGAAGACGACGTCTTCGAGCAACCGACGTTGCCAGGCGCGGCACGCGAGGCCGGCGGCGACTCGGCACCGATCATCGACCTCGTGGACCTGGTCGTCAACAGCGCGATCACCAGCCGCGCGAGCGACGTTCACATCGAGCCGATGGAAAAGGGCGTCCTGGTCCGCCATCGTCTCGATGGTCTCCTCAAGGAGGTCATGGACCTTCCGAAGTGGGTCCACGAAGGCCTCGTCGCCCGCATGAAGATCATGGCGGGGATGGACATCGCTGAGAAGCGGCTGCCGCAGGACGGCCGGCTGCGCGTGAAGACCGACGACGGCAAGGACGTCGATTTCCGTGTCTCGACGCTGCGCACGCTGTTCGGCGAGAAGATCGTGCTGCGCGTGCTCGATCACCGCAAGGGCGCGCCGCCGCTCGAGGAGCTCGGGCTCTCCGCCGCGGCGATGGAGGAGCTGCGCTTCTTCCTGAAGCATCAGCACGGCATGATCCTGGTCGTCGGCCCGACCGGCAGCGGCAAGACGACGACGCTCAGCTCCTCGATCAGCTCCATCAAGTCGGGCCGCACGAACATCATCACGATCGAAGACCCGATCGAGTATCAAATCCCCGGTGTCAACCAGACGCAGGTCAACGAGAAGGCGAAGCTGACGTTCGCGGCAGCGCTGCGGGCAATCCTGCGCCAAGACCCGGACGTCGTGCTCGTCGGCGAGATCCGCGACCACGAAACAGCAAAGATTGCGATGCAGGCCGCGCAGACGGGCCACCTCGTGCTCTCGACGCTCCACACCGACGATGCGCCGTCCACGGTCACGCGCTTGATGGACATGGGGATGGAGCCGTACGTCATCGCCTCGGCGATGATCGGCGTCGTGGCGCAGCGGCTCGTGCGGCGCCTGTGCGTCACGTGCCGGCGGCAGTACACGCCGGAGGCGGAGACGCTGCGCGCGCTCAACATCTCGGAGGCGGACGCGGATCGCTTCGTGTTCTACCGCGCCGTCGGCTGCGAGGAGTGCAATCACACCGGCTATCGCGGCCGCATCGCGCTCTACGAGGTGATGCGCGTCACGGAGAAGGTGCGTCGCCTGATCGCGCAGCGCTCGGGTGAGGACATGATTCGCGAGGCGGCGGTCGCCTCAGGCATGGTGACGCTCGGCGAAGACGGGCTCGCCAAAGTGAAATCAGGCATCACAACTGCGGAAGAACTTCTCCGCGTCGTCACGGAAGTGCGCGAGATCCGGACGCTGTGCCCGGCCTGCAGTGGAGCGGTAGCGGTTGACTTCAACGCCTGTCCCCACTGCGGCCATCGACTGAGCGGCGGCTGCGGCAAATGCGGCCGCACGCTGCAGCCAGGCTGGGCGTTCTGTCCGTTCTGCGCGACCAGCGCGGCACCCAGGCAGGCGAAGCCCTCGAAAAAGAAGTTGCGTGAACAGGGCCGCACCCTCGAGCTCCCCGCGGCGAACGTTGCTGAGTTCAAGAACCAGAACCGGTGAAAACTCACTATCAACTGCTTGGCATCGAGCCGAACGCGTCGGGCGATGAAGTCAAGCGGGCCTTCAGGCGGGAAATCGCCCGCTACCACCCGGACAAGGTTCAGCATCTCGGGCACGAGTTTCAGGAGATCGCTGCCGTCCGTGCCGCGGAGCTGACCGAGGCCTACCGTATCCTGATGGATGCGGAACTCCGGCAGAGGTACGACGCAACGCTCGATGCCGGCGAGCAGGCGCCGCCCCCGGTCGAGAAAGCCCCGCCAACGCACAGTGAAGCGGCGCCCCGGCCGGCCCCGGCGGAGGCCGCGAAGCCGAGGGTCGCGCCGGACTCACCGCCACCGCCCAGGCCAGACCGGCGCTTCGACCGGGACCGGGCCTCGACGAGCGACGTAGTTCGCAAGGCGGCGCTGGCGAAGGTGCGCAGCGCGGTCTCGGGCCTTTCCGAGGACGCTTCGGCGCAGACGATTGGAGGCTTCGACGCGGCCTATGTCGTCAAACCGAAAAAGTCCTTGTTCAAGAAGGCGCAGCCGGCCGTCAGACTTCTGGTGCGGTTCGTGCCGCAGGTCGACGGTCACGCCGTGGACGAGGCGTGGCCGCTGGCGGCCAGGGCCGGCGCGTTCGACGGCCTGAATTGTGTCCTGCTGCTCGGGAGCGGCATCGCGCCTGCCCGGGAGCTTGGCGCAGCGATTTCGGAGCAGCGGCGAAGGACGCGGTCCGGCGCGCCGGTCATGGTGCCGGTCGATGTGCGAGACTGGGAGGCGCTGTTTCCGCCCGAAGCTCCGGATGTGGTGCGGCAGGTGGTGCAGCGGTTGCGAACGGGATCCGCCTGAGCGTCGTAAGTTGGTGTTATGCCTCTGATTGAAACGCGCGAGTTGTGGAAGACCTACGTGATGGGCGATGAGGAGATCCACGCCCTGCGTGGCGTCTCGATCCAGATAGAACGCGGCGAGTACGTCGCCATCATGGGACCGTCGGGATCGGGCAAGTCGACGCTGATGAACCTGATCGGCTGTCTCGACACCCCGTCGAAGGGCAGTTACCTCCTGAACGGCAAGGAGGTGGCGGCGATGAACGACGACGAACTGGCGCGCATCCGGAACGAGGAGATCGGGTTCGTCTTCCAGACCTTCAACCTGCTGCCGCGCGCGACGGCGCTTCACAACGTCGAGCTGCCGCTGGTCTATGCCGGCGTTCCGGGGAAGACGCGCCAGCAGCAGGCGAAGGATGCGCTGGCGAAGGTGGAGCTCTCCGATCGAGCGCTGCATCGCCCGAACGAGCTCTCCGGCGGACAGCGGCAGCGCGTGGCGATCGCCCGCGCGCTCGTGAACAACCCGTCGATCCTGCTGGCCGACGAGCCCACCGGGAACCTCGACTCGAAGACGGGCAACGAGATCATGGGCGTCTTCGAGCGGCTGCACTCGTCGGGCAACACCATCGTCCTCGTCACGCACGAAGCGGACATCGCCGCATACGCGCACCGCGTGATTCACATCAGGGACGGACAGGTCGAGAAGGACGAGAGCAAGGCGGCGTAAACCAGTCGCGACACGGTCCATCGCGTCTCAACACGGAGAGCACGAAGGGCACGAAGCTTTTCGGTACTCATCTCCGTGTGCTCCGTGTGCTCCGTGTTGAAACACTGTGGCCTTCTCGATTCAGGATCGGCGCAGCACGGTCCACGGATCGAACTTCACAATCCGATACGTCGCCAGCCCACAGCCCACTGCGGCCACGAAACCGGCAAGGCCAATCAGCGCCACGGGCCATCCAGGGTTCATCGCGCTGATCCAGACAAGCTCCGCGAACAGGGCGCGCGTCGCCGCAACCGTTCCGACCGATCCCACAGCGAGCGCCGCTGCGATCAGCTTCCCCTCACGTGTGAGGACCATGCGCAGGACCCGTCCGCGCGTTGCGCCCAGAGCCATCCGGACGCCGAACTCGTTCGTTCGCTGCACGACCGACTGACTGATCACGCCGAAGATCCCGGTGCCCGCGAGCAGCAGCGCGATCACGGCGAAGCCGCCGAACAGGCGGATCAGGCCAATCGCTTCGCCGGGAACGCGGCCGATCTGGTCGCCGATGACGACGGCACGTGGCGACGGCGTCGCCGCTGATGTGCGTGCCGCGGCCGCAACGAGGCGGATAACATCGTGCGCATCGGGCGCGCGAACCAGCAAGAGCGGTTCCCGATGCAAGGCCGTGTCGAGCGGACGGTAGATCGTGCGGCGGGTCGCCCACGTGGATTGAACATACCCGCCCGCATGACGGCCGAGCCCGGCGTACTCGAGCGCATCGCGCGAAACACCGATGACGGTGACGCGGGTTGCGCCGTTCTCGTCGCTGACGTCCAGCTGTTTGCCGAGGGCTTCTCCATCCGGCCACAGCGAACGTGCCGCGCTCTCGCTGATGACCGCGACCGGCGAATTCGCTGACGCTTCCGATCGATCGAAACCGCGGCCGCGCACGATCGGCAATCCCGTCGCTGCAAAGAACGGCGCGGTTATACCAACGATCCCGATCGTCGCCGCGCGTCCGTTTTGCGCTGTGACGCGCGCCCCCCGCGACGACGCCTCCGCGCCGGGAGGCAGTGACGTCGCGGCCACGCTCGTCACTCCGGGCAACGCGGACACGCGTTCACGAACGGCCTCGAGATCCTGCGACGCGACCGGAACCGTGATGACTTCGTTCGCGGCGAAGGAGATCGTGACGCGCTGCATGGTGCTGAAAAAGCTGAACCACATCGCGGTGACGACGATCAGCATGACGGCGAGCCCGAGCTCGACGAAGACGACGAGATCGCGGGCGCCGTAGCCTGCGATACGGACGCGTGACGGCGCGCCGACGCCCTTCAGCGACGCGGCCACGTCACGCCGCGAGAGCCTGAACGCGGGGACGGTCCCGAACAGAAGGCACGCCAGCGACGTTGCGCCGATGCCGATTGGCAGCAGCGCCAGATCGCCCGAAAGCCGCGCCGCGAGTTGGGGTTTGGACGCGATGAACTGTGACGAGGCGACGAGCCGCACCAGACCGGTGGAAATTGCTGCTCCCGCAATGCCAGCGATCGACGCCAGCACCAGACTTTCACCCAGCAGCTGCCTGAAGATCGTGCCGCGTGAGGCGCCGAGCGCAGCGCGCACGCTCAGCTCGGTCTCGCGCTCCAGTCCACGCGCCAGCAGCATGCACGCCACATTGACGCAGCCGATGATCAAGACGATCAGCGCCGGCACCAGCGTCATCGCCGTACTTGCCACGGTGCGGTAGCGCGAGTCCTCCTGGACGGGGATGGCACGCCAGTCCCACCCCACTGCGCGCGACGCTGCAGGCGTCAGAGACAACAGCTCGCCGGCGGCGGCCGTCCACGTCTGTTCCGGTTTCAGGCGCGCGATCAGGCTGACGGAGGTGCCCGCCCCAACGTCCGTAGCCGTCAGTGGCAGCCACACGTCGCCGCCGATGCCGATGAAACCGAGCTCGAGCGACGCCGGCACGGCACCGATCACACGGTGTTCGGCGCCATTCAGAATGAGCGGCGGCGCTTCTGCGATCGATCGTCCGGCGAACCGCTGACGCCATACCGCCTCGCTGACCAGCGCGACGGGCGCAGCCGCGTCGACGTCGGCGTCGGCGAACCAGCGCCCGACCGCAGGACGTGCACGCAGCACCGAGAAGAACGTTCGCGATACCCGCGTGACGGACACCGTGGCCTCTTCATCGGATCGGCCGACCGTCATCTCCGACCGTGTCCACGCCGCAACGTGCTCGAAGGACCTGGCGCGTGAGAGGACGGTATCGAACTCGGCGAATGTCAGCGGCTTCCGCTCGATGTTCATCGCGCGGCTGGAGGCGTAGATTCGTCCCACGCGCGCGACGTCGTCGATTCGGCGCGTGCCATCGTCCATGAGTGCGCGCAGGAGCGCGTACACGGTGGTAGTCGTGCCGATGCCGAGGGCGAGCGTGATCACGGCAACGGCAGCGCCCCACCGCCAGCTGCGAAGCGATCGAACGGCGATGCGAAGGTCGCGGAGCATGATGTGCGGGCCGCCAGCAACGCATGTGCCCGGGAACCTGCCGGAAATCCGGCAAGGCGCCTGAGGCTTGGTACACCGCATCTCAAACACGGAGAACACGGAGCACACGGAGAAAGATCCCTATTGGCTCCGTGCCCTCCGCGCGCTCCGTGTTGAAACGCGGCGTACCAAATTGAATTCAGACCGCCGCGACGTGTCCGGGGCCGATCTCACGCAGCGGAGCGGCGCCGTCGAACGACGCTGGGTCTAGCACGATGCGCTGCCGCTGCGCGCTCGGGTCGGGCATCGGTATGGCAGAAAGCAGCGCGCGTGTGTAGGGATGCGCCGGCGCAGAGTAAATCGCAGCCGTGTCACCCATCTCGACGATCTTGCCGCGATACATGACCGCGACCCGGCCGCAGATGTGCCGCACCAGCCGCAGATCGTGCGCGATGAACAGGTACGTCAGCTTCAGGCGTTCCTGCAACGCCAGTAGCAGGTTGACCACCTGCGCCTGCACGGAGACGTCGAGCGCGGAGACCGGCTCGTCCGCAATGATGAGCGAGGGGTTCAGCGCCAGTGCGCGCGCCAGGCCGATGCGCTGACGCTGGCCGCCGCTGAACTCGTGGGGATAGCGCGAGAGGTGCGATGGGTCGAGGCCGACCAGCTCGAACAGCTGCGCCACGCGTTCGCGCCGCTCCCCGCGCGAGCCAATGCGATGAATCACGAGCGGCTCCTCCACGATCGCCCCGGCGCGCATGCGCGGGTTGAGCGAGGAATATGGATCCTGAAAGACGATCTGCATCTCGCGCCGTGCCTGCCGCAGCCGCGCACGCGAAAACGCAAGGACGTCGTCTCCCCTGAACCGCACGCCGCCAGACGTCGGCTCAATCAGCCGCAGAATGCACCGCCCCGTCGTTGTCTTGCCGCTGCCGCTCTCGCCGACGAGACCGAACAGTTCCCCCTCGTCGATCTCGAACGTGACGCCGTCGACCGCGCGTACGACCGACGCTGGACTGAACAGCCGTCGCTGGCGCGGAAACTCCTTGACGAGATCGCGCACGTCAAGCAGCGGCATGCGGCTCCACCGTCGTGCCGTGCAGGTAGCACTTCACCGACCGGCCATCCGGAAACACCGTGTCGCCCGGAGGCGCCGCGGGGCACGGCTCGAACCGTGACGGGCAGCGCGGCGTGAAGGCGCAGCCCGGCGGCAGCCCGCCGAGCGGCGGCACCGTCCCCGGAATCGCTGCGAGCCGCTCACCAGGCGTTCCCTGCGGAATCGACGCCAACAGCGCTCGCGTGTACGGGTGCTTCGGATCGGCGAACAGTGGGGCGACCGGGGCTTCCTCGACGATCCGTCCTGCGTACATGACTGCCACACGGTCGGCCATCCCGGCGACGACGCCGAGGTCGTGTGTGATGAGCAGGAGCGCGAGCCCACACCGCCGCTGCAGATCGCGGAGCAGATCGAGGATCTGCGCCTGGATCGTGACGTCGAGCGCGGTCGTCGGCTCGTCGGCGATCAGCACCTTCGGCTCGCAGGCGATCGCGATGGCAATCAGCGCGCGCTGGCGCATGCCCCCGGACAGTTGATGCGGATAGTCGCGCACGCGCAGGTGCGGTTCCGGCACGCGCACCGAGTCGAGCAGATCGATGGCACGCTGGCGCGCCGTGCGTCTCGTGGCCCGGCCGTGCACGAGCAGCGTCTCCTCGATCTGGCTGCCGATCGTGAAGACCGGATTCAGCGCGGTCGCCGGTTCCTGAAAGATCAGCGCGATCTCCGCGCCGCGGACCTTCTCCATTTCGCGGTCCGGCAGCGCCGCCAAATCGCGGCCACCGAACATGATGCGCCCTGCAGACGTCCGGCCCGGCGGCTGGACGAGCCGAAGGAGCGACAGCGCCGTCAGCGACTTGCCGCTGCCGGACTCGCCGACGAGCGAGAGCGTTTCGCCGGCGTGGAGCTGAAAGCTGACGTCGATGACGGCGGGAACGAACCGCCCGCCGATGTCGAACCCGGTCGTGAGATGTTCGACTGAGAGAATCCCCGGCCCCGCCGCCTTCGCGCTCCGCGCATCGGCGCCCAAGCCAGCTCCCTGGCCCCCCGGCTCCCGGGCCCCCCGGCTCCCCAACTCAGACATCGATTTCTTTGTGCTCGCCGAACACGGCGCGCAACGTGTCGGAGATCTCACCCAGCGTGGCACGTGCCTCGACGGCGTTGACGATCGGCGGCACGAGATTCTCGGAGCCGCGTGCCGCCGAGGCGACGGCTTCCAGCGCCGCGTGACACCGCGCCTTGTCACGGCTCGCGCGCACCGCGCGGACCCGCGCCACCTGCCGCTGTTCCACTTCCGGGTCGATCTGCAGCACATCGATCGGCGCGCTCCCCTCCGCAACGAAGCGGTTGACGCCGACGACGACCGCCTCGCCCGCGTCGATCCGCTGCTGCGCGCGGTAGGCGGACTCCTGGATCTCGCGCTGGACGATCCCCTGCTCGATCGCCTTCAGCGTGCCGCCGGCCGCATCGATCGTGTCGATGAGCGCGCGCGCGCCCGCTTCGAGTCGATTGGTGAGATCCTCGAGCGCCCACGCACCTCCCAGCGGATCGACGGTGTTGGTGACGCCGGTCTCCGACGCGACGATCTGCTGTGTCCGCAACGCGATGCGCGCGGATTCCTCGGTCGGCAGCGCCAGCGCCTCGTCCCTCCCGTTGCAGTGCAGCGACTGCGTGCCGCCCAGTACCGCCGCCAGCGCCTGCAGCGCCACGCGGACGATGTTGTTGTCCGGCTGCTGCGCGGTCAGCGTGCTGCCGGCCGTCTGCGTGTGGAAACGGAGCTGCTGCGCGCGTGGATTCGTCGCCCCGAACCGTTCGCGCATCAGCCGTGCCCACAGCCGTCGCGCCGCGCGGAACTTCGCGACTTCCTCGAGGAAGTCGTTGTGCGCGTTGAAGAAGAAGGAGAGCCGTTGACCGAAGCGGTTGACGTCGAGGCCTGCGTCGATCGCCGCCTGCACGTAGGCGATGGCGTTGGCGAATGTGAACGCGATCTCCTGGACCGCCGTGGAGCCCGCCTCGCGGATGTGATACCCGCTGATCGAGATGGTGTTCCAATTCGGCAGCTCGCGCTCGCAGAACGCGAAGATGTCGGTGACGATCCGCAGCGACGCGCGGGGCGGGTAGATGTAGGTGCCGCGGGCGACGTACTCCTTCAGGATGTCGTTCTGAATCGTGCCCGCAAGCGTCGCGATCGGGACGTTCTGCCGGCGCGCGACGGCGATGTACAGCGCGAGCAGCACGATCGCCGTGGCGTTGATCGTCATCGACGTGGAGACGCGATCGAGCGGAATGCCGTCGAACAGCGCTCCCATGTCGTCGATCGAATCGATCGCGACGCCGACGCGTCCCACTTCTCCTGCAGCAAGGGGGTGGTCGGAGTCGTATCCCATCTGCGTGGGCAGATCGAACGCGACGCTCAGCCCGCTGACGCCATGGCTCAGGAGATAGCGATACCGGCGGTTGGACTCCGCAGCCGTGCCGAACCCGGCGTACTGCCGCATCGTCCACAGCCGGCCGCGGTACATCGTCGGCTGAATGCCGCGGGTGAAGGGGAAAACGCCCGGAAACCCGAGTTGCTCGGTCTCGTCCCAGCCGATAAGTGTTGAGGGACCCGGGTGGTGTGGATTCGACATTCGTGTGGGCGCGGAACGACATTGTACGTTGGCGCGCCTGAACCATTGACACTCGCGGCGCCCGAGCTTACAATGACCGTGCGTTCCCGCGCTAAACCCTTCTATATGAACAGATTTGGCGCCCGATCCCTGCAGCCAACCTCAGGCGGCAGTATCGATCGGGAAACGCCCCCGGTTCCCCAGCTCCGGCGGCGGTGAGGAGGTCCCGAATGGACGACGTTGTCAACCGGCTGGCGCGAGAGCTCTCCGACGCCATTGCCGCTTCCGTTGCCGAGGATCCGCGAGTGGAGGCCTGCCGCGAGCGCGCGCGCGCCGCGGGTTTCGAAATGAAGGTGTCCCTCGAGGCGGTGATCGGCTTCGTGAATCGCACAGCGCCTGGAGCGCTGGCGAAGGTGGGGGCCAATCACCAGAAAGCCGCTCGCGCCGAGCGCCGCAACTTCGAGATCAGCGCGAACGACCGCCGCTTCCTCCGTTCGCTGCGGATTGCCGCCGACGAGGCGCAGGAGAAGGAAGTCGAGTAGCCGATAGACCGGCTTCGCAGAATTGAGGGCCGCGTCGCCTCCGGGTGGCGCGGCCCTTCGTGTTTTCAGCCGCCGAGCAGCGTCTCGCCGGTCATTTCCGCGGACTTCGGCATATCGACGAGCTGGAGGATGGTTGGGGCGATGTCCCTAAGCGTACCGCTGCGCAGCCTCCGGCCCACGTACGCTTCGCTGAACAGGATGACGGGCACCGGGTTCGAGGTGTGTGCGGTGTGGGGTGCCTTCAGCTCGTCGTCCCACATCTGCTCGGCGTTGCCGTGATCGGCGGTGACGATTGCCGTTCCGCCGACGGCCCGGATCGCCGGCAGAATCCGGCCGAGACACTCGTCGATGGTGCTGACCGCGGCGATTGCGGCGTCGAGCCTGCCCGTGTGACCGACCATGTCGGCATTCGCGAAGTTGCAGATGATGATGCCGTGCCGGCGATCGGCAACGTCGGCGACCAGAGCGTCTGTGATGCCAGGCGCGCTCATCTGCGGCATCAGGTCGTAGGTGGCGACCTTCTGGGACGGGACGAGGATGCGATCCTCCCCCTCGTACGGCTGTTCGCGGCCGCAGTTGAAGAAATAGGTCACGTGCGCGTACTTCTCCGTCTCCGCCAGGCGCAGGTTGGTGCGTCCGTGCTCGGCGAGGACGTCCGCGAGATTTCCGCTGAACGTCTGCGGTGTGAACACCACGGGGAAGTCGAACGTCCGGTCGTACACGGTCATCGTCGTGTAGTGCACGCGCGGGCGATCGGGCCGCTCGAACCCGTCGAACTCGTCCAGGGCGATGGCGCGGCTCAATTGACGGGCGCGATCGGCTCTGAAGTTGAAGAACACGACGGAGTCGTCCTCGCGCAGCGGGCCGACTGGCCGTCCCTCCGCATCAACGATGACCACGGGCCTGACGAACTCGTCCGTGACGTTCGCGGCGTACGACGCCTGGATCGCCTCGCCCGGCGATTGAGACGACGCCTCGGCGCGGCCGTAGGCGATCGCGTCGTAGGCGAGCTTCGTCCGCTCCCATCGCTTGTCTCGATCCATCGCGTAGTAGCGGCCGGCGACGGTGGCGATCCGTCCGCCGCCGGCTCGCGACATCGCGTCCTGCAGTTGCGCGACATACTTCACCCCGCCGGTGGGTGACGTATCGCGGCCGTCCGTAATTGCATGGACGAAGACGTTCGCCACGTGGCGGCGCGCTGCCATCTCGATGAGCGCATGGAGATGCCGCTGGTGGCTGTGGACGCCGCCGTCCGAGAGCAAGCCGATGAAGTGGAGCGCGTGCCCGCCCGCGGCGCACCGGTCCATCGACGCGGCCAGCACGCCGTTCGTGAACAGCTCGCCGTCGCGGATGCTCTTGTCGATGCGGGTGAGGTCCTGGTAGACGATGCGGCCGGCGCCCATGTTCATGTGGCCGACCTCGGAGTTGCCCATCTGGCCCGTGGGCAGACCGACCGCCTCGCCGGACGCAATCAGCTGCGCGTGTGGATACCGGGCGAGCAGCTCGTCATAGACGGGTGTGCGCGCCAGCGCGATGGCGTTGTTCTCACGCTGCGGCCGCAGGCCCCAGCCGTCGAGAACGATGAGGACGACAGGACCGCTCACAGGTGCTTGATCGCCGAGCGTCCGGCGTAGCGCCCGCGTTCGCCGAGTTCCTCTTCGATCCGGAGCAGCTGGTTGTACTTCGCGATGCGATCCGTGCGGCTTGCCGATCCCGTCTTGATCTGCCCGGCGCCGGTCGCGACCGCGAGATCGGCGATGGTCGTGTCCTCGGTCTCGCCCGAGCGGTGCGAGATGACGCTGCGATAGCCGGCGTCGCGCGCCATCGCGACGGCGTCGAGCGTTTCGCTGACGGTGCCGATCTGATTCAGCTTGACGAGCAGCGCGTTCCCGACGCCTTCGGCGATGCCGCGGCGCAGGATCTCCGGGTTCGTGACGAACACGTCGTCGCCGACCAGCTGCACGCGCGCGCCGAGCGCCTTCGTCAGCGCCTTCCAGCCGTCCCAGTCACCTTCGGCGAGGCCGTCCTCGATCGAGATGATCGGATACTCGCGCACCCACTCTTCGTAGAGCGCCACCATCTGGTCGGATGACCGCGTCTTGTCTCGTGACTTCTTGAACTCGTACTTGTGCGACTTCTCGTCCCAGAGCTCGGACGAGGCGACGTCGAGCGCAATGAAGACTTCTTCGCCGGGTTTGTATCCGGCCTGGGTGATCGCCTCGAGCACGACCTCGAGGGCCTCGCGATTCGACTTGAGGCTCGGCGCGAATCCCCCTTCGTCGCCGACACCGGTCGAGTGTCCCTTCTTCTTCAGGATGCCGCGAAGCGTGTGGAAGATCTCGGCGCCGGTGCGTACGCCGTCGGCAAAGGACGGCGCCCCGATCGGCATCACCATGAACTCCTGGAAGTCGACGCTGCTATCGGCGTGCGCGCCGCCGTTCAGGATGTTCATCATCGGTACCGGCAGCAGCATGTTCCAGGCGACCGGTTCCGCCGCGCCGTACAGCCGCGCCAGATGGACGTAAAGCGGCACGTTCGCGGCCGCAGCCGACGCGCGCGCGAGCGCCATCGACACGCCCAGCAGCGCGTTGGCGCCGAGCCGTCCTTTGTTGGGCGTGCCGTCGAGATCGTTCAGCAGCGTGTCGACGGCGCGCTGGTCTGCGTCGATGCCCGCGAGCTTGCCGGCGATCTCGCCGTTCACGTGGCTGACCGCTTTCGTGACGCCCTTGCCCAGGTAGCGGCGCTTGTCGCCGTCGCGCAGCTCCAGCGCCTCGCGCTGGCCGGTGGAAGCGCCGGATGGCACCGCCGCACGGCCCATCGCGCCGCCTTCGAGTGTGACTTCAACTTCGACTGTGGGATTTCCGCGGGAGTCGAGAATCTCCCGCCCGCGAACCTTCTCTATCCTCGCCATTTACCCTTTACCCTTTACCCTTTACCCTTTACCCCTTACCCCTTACCCCTTACCCTTCACGCGCGAGCGTCAGTTCCCTCGCCGATCGAACTCCGCTTCGTTGCGGAGCGACTCTTCGTCGATTTCCCCGATGAATGGCTCGTCGTCCCTGGTGACGACGACGATGCCGCTGGCCGTGACCGTATGCCGTTTGCGGTCCTCTTCGTCGTGGTAGCCGATGCGCGCCCCTCGCGGGATGAAGACGTCGCGGTCGATGATGGCGCGGCGAATCCGCGCATGCCGTCCCACGCGGACGCCCGGCATGACGATGCTCTGCTCGACGTCGCAGAAGCTGTGGACGCGCACGTTCGGGCAGAGCACGCTGCCCGACACGCGGCTGCCCGAGATGATGCAGCCGGCGGAAATGATCGAATCGAGCGCGCGCCCGCACCGCCGGCCTTCGTCCGCGAACACGAACTTCGCCGGCGGCGCCTGGACCTGGTAGGTGCGCAGCGGCCACTCGGGATCGTACAGGTTGAACTCGGGGTTCACCTGACACAGGTCCATGTTCGCTTCGTAGTAGGCGTCGAGCGTGCCGATATCGCGCCAGTATTTCGCTGCCTTCTTGTTCTCGTCGTAGAAGCGGTAGGTGTAGATCGGCACGCGCGACATCATCTCGGGGATGATGTCCTTGCCGAAGTCGTGCGTGCTGGACGTCTGCGCGTCCGCTTCGAGCGCGGGCACGAGGACGTCCATGTCGAAGATGTAGATCCCCATCGACGCGAGGACCTGCTGCCCCGGCCGCAGATGCTTCGGCTTCTCGAGGAACCGCGTCAACCGCTCGTCGCCATCGACCTCCAGGATGCCGAACCGGTGCGCTTCCTCCGAAGGCACCTCGATCGCCGCGATCGTCACGCCCGCGCCGCGCTCCATGTGCTGCCGCATCATCCTGGCGTAGTCCATCTTGTAGACGTGGTCGCCCGAGAGCACGATGAGGTGCCGCGGGTCCTCGCGAAGAATCGAGTACAAGTTCTGGTAGACCGCGTCGGCGGTCCCCAGGTACCAGTGCTCGCCGACGCGTTTCTGCGGGCTCAGGATTTCGACGAACTCACCGAGCTCGTCGGCGACGACGCTCCATCCCATGCGCAGGTGCCGGCTGAGCGAGAGCGATTTGTATTGGAGCGCGATGAAAATCCGCCGCAGGCCCGAGTTGATGCAGTTGCTGAGCGTGAAGTCGATGATCCGGTACGGCCCGCCGAAGTACACGGCCGGCTTCGCGCGTTCCTTCGTGAGCGGATAGAGGCGCTCTCCAGCACCGCCGGCCAGCACCATCACGAGCGTATCGTCGAGGAGCGCACTCATGGCTGCAGGTCAGCGCCTGAGGACGACGCGCGCGGGCGCTCCGTCGGCGCCGGGAATGCGAAGGGGGAGGCAGTACATCTCGTACATGCCCGGCTCGGCGTCTGACAGGTTCAGTCCTTCGATGATCACCACTCCCGCGGCCAGCAGCGTGCGATGTGCCGGCGCACCCGGCTTCTTGAACTGCTCGACCGACAGGTAATCGACGCCGACGACCTTCACACCCTGTTCGACGAGATATCGCGCGCCGGATTCGGTGACGTGTGTGTAGTCCTCGTGAAAGGTGCCGGCGTTCCACAGCGCGGAGTTCGACGTCTTCAAGAGGACGCGGAGGTCTTCGCGCAACGCCGCGGCCTCCAGGTCCGCCGCCGAGATGCCGCCGCGGCGTTGAATCTCGACCACGCGGACCCGCCCGAGCAACAGATTCAGCGGCAGTTCGTCCACGCCGGGGGCGCCGTCGAAAAAATGACGCGGCGCGTCGACGTGCGTGCCCGTGTGCGTGCCCATCACCAGCCGTGAATTGTTCGAGGAGCCGCCTTCGGCGAGGCGCTTGATGGGGTGGAGCTCGAAGGCCGGATTGCCGGGGTAGACGGGAATGCCATCGGCAAGCGGCACGCTGACATCCAGAAGCTTGGGGACGCGCGCCATCGGATCGCTGATGATATCACCGCCGCGGATGAGTTCTTCCCGCGGCGAACGCCCAAGGACCAACTGCCAAAGCCCGATTGCCAAAGCCCAAGATGCTTCAACTTCCGACGGTCCGGCGTTTCTTTACTTGGCCGACGCGGTGGCCTATGATCGGCTGGATTAGTCAGCTTCGCGGCGGGAGGGAGAAGCCAATGGGACGCCATTTTCGCGTGCTCTCGGCGGCGGCGATTGCCGGCCTCGCTGGCGTCGTCCTTTCTTCCGAATCCGCTGACGCACAGTCACGCGTTTCCACGGCAAAACTTGAGATGCAGACCGCGCGCGCGTCGCGCGCGACGCTGAGCGGCGTCGTCACCGACGAGCGCGGCGGCCCTGTCAGCGGCGCGACGGTGTCGGCGCTCGGCGCCACCATGGCGCTCGCTGTCACCGATCAGCGCGGCCGCTTCGCGTTCCTCGACCTTCCGCTCGGCGAGTACTTCGTGCGCGCGCACGTGACCGGGTTTGCCGCCTCGCGACGCGAATTCGTCCGCGTCCGCGCGGGCGCTGCCACGGTGCCGTTGCTGCAGGTGCGCCGCCTCGATCGGCCGGTCCCGGTGACGGGCCCCGTCGATCCGGCGATCAAGGGACGCACGATACTCGCTGCGGGATTCGATGGCGCGTCCGACCCGGACGAGACGGCTGCCACGAGCCCGCCGGCGGAAAGCAAGGACGACCACCCCCACACGGAAACGGCCTGGCGCCTGCGGCATATCAAGCGGTCGATCCTCAAGGACAGCGCGCGCGAAATACTCGTCAAAGCGGACAACGAGCCGCGGGGATCGGCGTTCGGCCGCGCGTTCGGCTCCGCCGGGAACTTCGCCACGTCGCTGTTCACTGATTTTCCGTTCCGCGGCGAGGTCAACCTGCTGACGACCAGCGCCTTCGCGCCGGGCGCGTTCGTGCTCTCGAGCGCGTTGCCGCGCGGCGTGGCGTACCTGTCCCTCACGGCGCCGTCGCCGGCCGGCGACTGGTTCGTCCGCGCGGCGATGAGTGAAGGTGACGTCGCATCGTGGATCGTGGCGGGGTCGTTCGTGGCGCGCCGCTCATCGACGCACGCCTACACGGTCGGCCTTTCCTACAGCACGCAGCAGTATCAGGGGGGTAACCCCGCGGCGCTCGCTGCCGTGACCGACACCAGCCGCAACGTCGGCGAGGTCTACGCCTACGACAGCTTCAAGCTCTCGCCGATCGCGACGCTCGACTTCGGCGGCCGCTACGCACGATTTGATTACCTCGAACATCGCGGGCTGCTGAGTCCGCGCGCGACGTTCACGCTGGAACCGGTCAAGGGGACGCGCATCAGCAGCTCTGTCACGCAGCAGATGGTCGCTCCGGGGGCAGAGGAGTTCCTGCCATCGCGGATCGCTGGACCGTGGCTCCCGCCGGAGCGCACGTTCGCGCCGCTCTTCGGAAACGAGCTGCGAGCGGAGCGCACGCGCTACGTCGACGTCGGCTTCGAGCAGCATTTCTCCGACTCGATCCTCGGCGTCCGCCGCTTCTTCCAGTCGGTCGACGATCAGATCGCGACGCTGTTCGCAATCGCCACACCGGACAGTCCGCGCGCCGTCGGTCATTATTACGTGCAGAACCTCGGCGCGATCGACGCGAACGGCTGGGGCGTGCGGCTGAGCAGCCGCGACACCGCCCGCATCCACGCGATCATCGACTACACGCTGACGCGCGCGCGCTGGATCAGCAGGAGCGACACGCCGTCGCTCGTCGCCCTCGCACCTTCGCTGGTCCGCGCCGAGCGGGAGGACATCCACGACATCACGACGACGCTGAAGACGGACATCCCGGAGACGGCGACGCGCGTGTTCGTGCTCTACAAGATCAACAGCGCCTACACGCGCCACCGCGATCCCTCGGCGCCCGGTCTCGACGGCCGCTTCGACGTGCAGGTCAATCAGGCGCTGCCGTTCGGCCTTCGCGGGACGGAGTGGGAAGTGCTCTTCGGGTTGAGAAACCTGTTCCGCGATCCCGCGGACGCCGCGTCGATTTACGACGAGCTCCTCGTCACGCGCCCGCCCAAGCGCGTCGTCGGCGGATTCCTGGTACGATTCTGAAGCCCTCCCTGTTTCCGGATTTTTGAATCGAGGGTTCGGGCCATTGGAACCGGGGTCTCGGTCCGGAACCGAACGTGGAGAAAACGCCTTTAATTTCTGATATTTACGCCCTGTCATCGAGACGACCACAGGGAACGCGCTTTGCTTCGCACCCGAGCCGGTCGTCTGCCTTGACTCCAGGGGACTATCTATCTGCCGTACCGGCAGGACGCATCCTGCTTCGCTCGGCGGCGCACCTCGCCGTCGTCGCGGCGCTGCTGTGCCTTGGCGCCATCAACATCTATCAGCAAGCGACCTGGGTCGAGCACGAGGATGGCGTCCTGTGGTCGGTCGCCGGCGACCAGGTCACTGCCACGGAGATCGCGTCCGCGTCGGCGGCCGCGCGCGCCGGCGTGCGCAAGGGGGACATCCTCGAGGCGATCGATCGCATCCCCGTCGATTCGGTCGAGGATGTGATCCGGCGGCTGCACGCCGCGCGACCCGAGCAGCCGCTGACCTACCAGGTTCTGCGCATGCAGACGCAGCAGCTGATCACGCTGGAGGTCGCGCCGATTCCAGCCGGCCCGAAACCGCTCTACTACGTTCTGGCGGGCGTCGGCATTTTCTCGCTGCTCGTCGGCATCGCCGTGAGGCTCGGGCGGCCGGGCAATCCCGCCACGCTGCACTTCTTCTGGCTGTGCGTCTCGTTCTTCGGCATGTTCACGTTCTCGTACACCGGCAAGCTCGATCCGCTCGATCAGATCTTCTACTGGGGAGACATCGCGGCGTGGCTGTCGCTGCCGCCGCTGTTCCTGCACTTCGCGCTCGTCTTTCCGGAGCGGCCGGACAGCTGGGCGAAGAGCGACACAGGACGCACGCTGCTGCCGGCGCTGTACCTCCCGTCGGTGCTGCTCGGCGCGGCGCACGTCACCCCCCTTGTGGGGACGAACAGCAATGGCGAGCTGCTGTCGACGGTTCTCACGCTCGCGGAGCGAGCCAAGCTCCTGTTCCTGGCGCTCTGCCTGTCCGCCGGGCTGATCGTCCTCCTTCGGGCGCTCGGCCGGGTGCGATCGGTCACGGCGCGGCGGCAGCTGAGATGGATCGTGGGCGGCACCGTCTTCGGCGTCGTGCCGTTCATCTTCGGCTACGCGTTGCCCGACGCGCTTGGATTCGAGACCTGGCCGGGCCTCGATTTCACCGCGGCGCTGCTCGGGCTCGTCCCGCTGGCGTTCGCGTCGGCGATTGTCCGTTATCGCTTGATGGATGTCGAAGTCATCATCAAGCGCGCGCTGGTGTACTCGGCGGCGCTGGCGGCAATCGCGGCCATCTACGCCGGCCTACTGGAGCTGGCGGGCGCGGCGTTCCGGCTGCACGACGAGCGCAACAGCCTCATCGCGCTGCTCGCGACGATCGTCGTCGTCCTGCTCGCGCGGCCGGTGAAGAACGCGATTCAGACCGGTCTCGACCGCGTGTATTACCGCGACCGCTACGACTATCGCCGCGCGCTCGTGGGCTTCGCCCGCGATTTGAACAGCGACCTCGATCTGCTTCGGCTGAGCGAGCGGCTGGTGCATCGCGTCCGCGAGACGCTCGTCGTCGATCGCATGGCGCTCGTGCTGGCGCCGCTTGCATCCGGCAGCGAGGGCGACTTCCTCACCATCTCGCACTCCGGGTTCGCGGCGGTTCCCCCGCGGCTTCCACGGCAGTCGACGATCGCGATGCGTCTCATGGCTGGGCACACGCTCGTCCTCGACGATCCGCTGGCGCAGCGCCGGTTGGATACGCGGGAGGTCGACACGTGGCGCGACGCGGGGGTCCACTACTTCGTGCCGTGCGTCTCCAAGGAGGGCACGATTGCGGTGATGGCGCTCGGCCGCAAGGCGAGCAACGAGCCGCTGAGCAGCGAGGACATGGCGCTGCTGACGGCGGTGGCAGCGCAGGCGGCGACCGCGATCGAGAACGGCCGCCTCTACCGGCAGCTCACGATAAAGGCGGACGAACTCGAGCGGATGCGCGAGTTCAGCGAGAACATCCTCGAATCTCTCAACGACGGCCTGGCCGTCGTCGATCGAGACGACCGGGTGGTCCGCTGGAATCGGCGGCTGGAGGAACTGTACGGCGTGAGGCACGAGGACGCCGTCACCCGCCGGCTCGATCAGATCTTCGACGCTGCGTTCTTCAGCGTTCTGCGGTCGGCGCGCAGCGAATCGCCAGAAGGCGCCGCGTTCTACCGCGTCCCGCTCGAAACGCGGCACCAACCGGCCAAGCGGCTGCTCGTGAACGTCGCGACGACGCCGCTGCGCGATTCGGATGGCGCGATCGCCGGCACGATTCTGATTGTCGAAGACATCTCCGCGCGTGTGCAGCTCGAGGAGCAGCTGCAGATTTCCGAGAAGATGGCGTCGATTGGTCTGCTCGCCGCCGGCGTTGCCCATGAGGTCAACACGCCGCTGACCGGCATTTCCAGCTTCACGCAGATGCTCCTGCAGAACGCGGAGCCGGACGACCCGAAGACGAAGGTGCTCGAGAAGATCGAGCGGCAGACGTTCCGCGCGGCGAAGATCGTCAACGGCCTGCTCAACCTCGCCCGGCCGGCGCAGGTCGACAGCGGTCCGGTCGATATCAACGCCGTCATCAACGACGTGCTGTCGCTGCTCGAGCATCAGTTCAGGACCGGGCGAATCCAGGTTCGGAAGGAGCTCTCGCAGGTCTCGCCGATCGTTCAGGGCATCGAATTCAAGCTGCAACAGGTGTTCTTGAACCTGTTCCTCAACGCGCGCGATGCCATGCCGAAGGGCGGTTGGCTGACGATCGTCACGCGCGGCGGCGCCGGCCACGCGACGATCGAAGTCGGGGACACCGGCTCGGGAATTCCAGAGGATCACCTGTCGCGCATCTACGACCCGTTCTTCTCGACCAAGGAGATCGGCAAGGGCACGGGGCTCGGGCTCTCGATCACCTACGGCATCGTGCAGGAGCACGGCGGCACGATCACGTGCGACAGCGCGGTTGGTCAGGGCACGCGCTTCACGCTGACGCTTCCGCTCTCGGGCGCCGGCGTCGCGACGGGCTCGCAGTTGGCGAACAGGCAGGCCTGACATGCCGCGTGCCCCGGTGCCGGAACCCCAGACACCGATGCATCGCAAGGGCTCCATCCTCGTCATCGACGACGAGGAGATCATGCGTGAGATCCTCGAGACGCTCCTCTCGGGCGAGGGCTACGACGTGCGTCTGGCGTCGCACGCCGCCGAGGGGCTCGAGCTGGCGCGCTCGGTGCCATTCGACGCCGCCATCGTCGACGTGATGATGCCGGGGATGGACGGCATCTCGGCGCTCGACGAGCTCAAGAAGATCGACGAGGACCTGCCCGTCCTGATGATCACCGCGTTCGCGTCCGTGGAGAGCGCGATCGCCGCCATGAAGCGCGGTGCCTTCGACTACATCACCAAGCCGTTCAAGAACGACGAGGTGCTCGTCGTCCTGCGCAACGCGCTGGCGCAGCGGCGGCTGGTTGCCGAGAACCGGGCGCTGCGGCAGAACCTGCAGGCGCGCTCCAACCGCTTCGGCGACATCATCGGCCGCAGCTCGCGCATGAAGCAGGTGTTCGACCTGATCATCCAGGCCGCTCCCAGCCGGACGACAATCCTGATCGACGGCGAGAGCGGCACGGGCAAGGAGCTGGTGGCGCGCGCGCTGCATCAGAACTCGACGCGCGCGGACCGCGCGTTCATCACCGTGAACTCAGGTAACCTGCCGCCCGATCTCCTCGAATCGAACCTGTTCGGGCACGTGAAGGGCGCGTTCACTGGTGCCGTCTACCCGAAGAAAGGGCTCTTCGAGCTTGCCGACAAGGGCACGATCTTCTTCGACGAGATCGGCAACATCCCGCTCGAGACCCAGGCGAAGCTGCTGCGCGTCATCCAGGAGCGCGAGTTCATGCGGCTCGGCGGCGTCGAGACGATCAAGGTCGACGTCCGCATCATTGCCGCCACCAACGTCGATCTGAAGCGCATGATGGAGGAGGGCAGGTTCCGCGAGGACCTTTACTACCGCTTGCACGTCATTACCGTGCAACTGCCGCCGCTGCGCGAGCGCAAGGACGACATCCCGCTGCTGGTGCAGCACTTCCTCGAGAAATACGGCGAGGAGAATCAGAAGACGAACCTGGAGCTCACGCCCGAGGCGCTCGACATGCTGATGGACTACGACTGGCCCGGCAACGTGCGCGAGCTGGAGAACGTCATCGAGCGTGCGGT
The DNA here is from genome assembly GCA_048594885.1 of Vicinamibacterales bacterium. Classification (GTDB taxonomy): domain Bacteria; phylum Acidobacteriota; class Vicinamibacteria; order Vicinamibacterales; family 2-12-FULL-66-21; genus JBMDXB01. Next base: position 23,342 of record JBMDXB010000093.1, on the reverse strand, counting down.
CGTGCTCTCGACCGGATCGCGCATCGACGTCGATCTGATCCCGGATCACGTCCGCAGCAGCCGCCGCTTCCAGATGCCGCAGTTCGTCGTGCCGCCGGAGGGCATTTCGTTCCGCGACGTCATTACGGATTTCGAGAAGCGGCTGATCGAGTCAACGCTGGAGGCCGCAGGCGGCGTCCAGAAAAAGGCCGCGGAGCTCCTCCACATCAAGCCGACGACCCTCAACGAGATGATCAAGCGGCACGACATCCGGCCGCGGCGCAAGCGGGTGACCTCCGGCCCCGGTCGCGCCGATGCGGGCGAATCAGAAGCGCTTTCGCATGACGCCGCCGAGCTCGTCACAGACGAGCGCGACTGACGCCGTCCGCCGCTCCACGCACAGCTTTCCGATGCCCGGTGTCGTTGCCGCCGTTCTGGCGACGGCAGCGTTTGCCGTGCATCTCGCCGCGCGACATTCGATACACGTCGTCGTCGAGCGGGGGCTGCTGCCACGGTGGGATCTCGCCGCCCACCTGTGGCACGGGTGGTTCGATTACTACCTGCTCACGTCCGGGCGGATCCCGCATGTTCTCTGGGATCTGTGGCTCCAGGGGTACTGGCCGCCGTTGCTCTCGCTGTGGCAGGTTCCTTTCTACCTGCTGCTCGGCGGCGAGCTGTCAGCCGGTTCCTGGAGCAGTGCGGCGGCCTTCACGTTCGTCGGCGTGCTGGGTGCCCTCATCTTGTGGCAGCAGTGGGCGCATCGCTCGCTGTTGCCTGCCGCCATCTTCATCGCGCTGCTGACGTCCTCACCGTTTCTGCTCGCCTACGCGACCATCACGATGACCGAGATGGCAGGCGCGACGGCGCAGTTGCTGGTGGTGTTCGCATATGAGCGATATCGCGCGCGCCCCACAGGACGGCGAGCGACGCTGATTGCGATCTCGCTGACGATCCTGTTCTTCACGAAATACAACTACTTCCTGCTGCTCGCCGCGCCGCTCGTGGTGCACGAGTGGCTCGAGCGGACAGCAGGTTGGACACTCCAACGTCGAGCACGGGCGGTGTGGGCGTCGGCTCGGCGGGTCCTGACGTCGCCGATGGGCGTGCTGGTCGTTGCCTACGCCGTGGCGCTGGTCGCGGTGCTCGCGTCCGGCGGATTCGAGTTCCGGATCCTGGGTCGCCGCGTGTCCGTTCGCGGCATCGGAAATTCCGGACATATCGTGCTGTACATCGCATTCGCGAGGATCGCGTACCTGTACTGGCGAGGCCGGATCGACTGGGAAGCGCTAGGCGCCGCGGACCCGCGCATTCCAGCGTTGATCGTCTGGTTCGTGGTGCCGGTTGCGGTGTGGATGGCCTCTCCGTATCCAAACCACATTCGTGACTTCTTCAATCTGGTTGTCAATCGTCCCGTGGGCGAGCCGACGGTCGAGGCGGGTCTTGCCAGCTACTTCGCCGCGTTGCGAGACGGCTACTTCTTCTCGCCCTGGGTCCTCGGCGTAGTCGCCGGAGCGTTCGTTGTCGCAGCCGTACGCTATCGCGCGCAGCCCGCCTTGATGAAGTTCCTCGTGGTTGCCGTTGCGTTTCAGGCCGCCGTCATCGCGCTACATCAGACGAGACTGCCGCGTTTCCTGCTGCTCACCGTGGTGCTGCTGTGCCTCGCCGCAGCGGGTGAAGTCGGAAGATGGCTGTCGGCGTTGCGTGGCGGGGTTGCCATCGGAGCGGCGCTCGCCCCGGCAGTCCTGGCATGCGGCATCGCCGGAACGATGAGGATGGTCGAGGAGGAGCGATTCCGCGCCCTGGCGCTCGAGGAGTACATCGACAGCCCCGCGTTGCGCGAAGCGCTGGGTGTGATTCGTCGAGAGCTGTCTCCCGATGATCGGCTGCTCGTTATCGGTGAAACCGATGTGCTCTCGCCGGCGCTGGTTCGCTGGCAGCTTGGGCCCCCCTCAGGAGTGCCATCGCTGCCGCACCGGATTGCGGGTGAAGGCCGGCTCGATCCTGAGCTCGCTACTTGCGTGCTCCTGGTGGCGAGCCCCGGTTCGATGGCGCCGCTCAGCGTCGGCGGCTTCGAACCCTCCAGGGTTCGCGCGGTGATGGAGGCGATCGGGCGCGGCGATCTGATCGAGCGGCACCGATTTGCGCTGACGGATCTCGGGGTGAGCTTGTGGTTCTACGTGCGTCCGCCGCGCCGCGCCAGCGCGCCGTAGCGGCCGGCAGCTCAGGGGCGGCGAAGGCGGGCGAACATCCGCTCGTACTTGCCGAGGATCGCATCCCAGCGGTAGTTCCGCCGGACGTACTCGCGGCCGTTCTTCCCGAGCGCGGCGCGGAGGCGGTGGTCGGCGACGAGCAGCCTGAGGCACTCGGTGAACTCGTCGCGATCGGCGTAATAGAGACCCGCGTTGCTCTTCTGGCAGTGTTCGACGAGGACGTCGCTGCGCGCGTTCGCCAGCACCGGTGTGCCGACGGCGAACGATTCGAGCGCCAAGAGCGACAGACTCTCGTAGGGTGACGGCACGGCGACGACGGTGGCGGCTTCGAGGGCCTGGAGCCGTTCCTGCTCGGAGAGCCGCCCGGCGAAGCGGATGAACGGCTCCTCCGGCAGCGGCATCAGCTTGACGCCCATCAGCACGAGCGACGCGTCGCCCCCTTCCTGCACGTACGTGCTGAAGTACTCGATCAGCTCCTCGCAGCCCTTGCCGGGATCGATGCGGCCGCCATACAGCACCACGGGTCCGTGAAGCCGATGGCGTCTGCGGAACACCGCGCCGCGTTGCGCCAGGTGCGGTCGAAAACCAGGCGAGCTGCCGCGCTCCGGCGCCTCGTCCTCATCGTCCCCATCGGGTTCACGTTCGCTCTCGCGCTGCTCGCGCGGGTACACGTGCGCCTGCGGGAGGTCGACGCCGCAGCCGACTGTCTCCTCCTCGATCGCGCGGATCGAAAAGTGCGTCGTGAGGAAGCGGCGCTCGACGTCGGTGTTGTAGGCAATGCCGGCGGGAAGGCTGAACAGCTCGCGGTAGATCTCCAGATGGATCGCGGGCTCGTCGTGCGCCGTCGGCACCAGGATGCTCTTGTGCGGTGCGACCTTCATGCCGAGCACCGTCGGCGCGTAGAGGTAGGTGAAGAAGATCTGGACGTCGTACTGGCTGTGATTCCGCTCCAGGTACTCGAGCAACGCCGGGCACCACGGGCCCTGCTGCCGCAGCCACTCCATCTCGTCGTCGCGCGTGTGCGCGTTGTTGAAGATCCACTCCGAGTAGCGGTTGAAGGCGTGGATGTCGCGCGTGCGCGCGTTCTGGAACCGGCGGACGGTGACGCCGCGCACCCGGTCGGAGCCCTCGGCGTATTCGTTCTTCCACGAGATGTAGTCCTGCGCGCAGGTCGTCAGCACCTCCACCTGGTGCTTCGGCGCCAGCCGCTCGGCGATCAGGCGGCAGTGGTACTCGGATCCGCCAAGGATCTCTGCACCGTACCGCTGGACGATGAACGCGATCTTCAAAGCACTCCTTCATCAACTTCGAAGATCCCGCGGTTCACAGGGAGAAGGGGAGTATGGGACCTGTGAACTCGAGATCTTCGAGTGGAGCAATCACTCACGATCGATCACATGCCGCGTGCCCCCGTGAACGGAGCAAGTGCCTCGTGAAGCCGCCGCTCGATGCGATCCGTGGCAAAGTCCGCGAGGCGCCGGCGCTGTCCGGCGATGACGGCCTCGCGCACCTGCCGATCGTATACGAGCATCCCCATCATCTCCGCCGCGAACTCGAGGTCCTTCGGCGAGAACAGCACGCCGGCGCCGCCGAGCGTCTCCGGTACCGCGCCGGCGGCATAGGCCAGCACTGGCACATCGGCCGACATCGCCTCGAGGAGCGGCACGCAGAATCCCTCGTGTTCGCTGAGCGAGACGTAGACGTCCGCCCAGCGATAAAACGCGGCCAGATCCTCGTCCGGCACCGGTCCCGTGAACCAGAACCGGTCCGCGAGGTTCTCGTACTGCGTCACCAGCGCCTGCACCTGCGCGAAATAGCGCGGCACGCCGTCGTAGCGGCCGACGAAGATGAAGCGGTAGTAGGCGTCGACGTATCGCTTGTAGATCTCCGCCAGACGAATGTGGTCTTCGATGCGCTTGTTCGGGACGATCCGTCCGACGAAGAGGAAGTTGATGAGGCCGTCGCCGAGGATCTTCTCGAGCGCGGGCCGCGGCGGCGCGCCGGTGATTCTGTCCGTGTTCACGGCGACGGGCATCACACCGGTCGGCGAGAATCCCATCTCTTCGAGCTCCTGCCGGTTGAAGTCGGAGTCGCCGAGCGCCAGATCGACGTGGCCGGCGAGCGTCCGCAGTTCCGCGCGTCCGAGCGCGGCGAGCCGGAACAGGGCGGCGTCGTACGGCGCGAAGAACGAGGCAGGGGTGATGTTGTGGTATTGGAGGACCTTCGCGGCATCCAGCGACGCGAATGCGGCAGTCATCGGGGACGGTAGCGCGAAGTGAAGAATCGTCACGTCGCCGCGCCGAGCCGCCCCGTCGTCGAACGGCCGCACGTCACCCCGCAGGTCGTCGTCGATGGTGAGCGCGAAGACGTCCGACTCGTGGCCGGCACGCCGCAGCATGTCGCGGACATGGCGTGCGCTGTCGCCGATGGCGTCGCCGCGATGCGCCGCCGGCACCCACTGGTTGACGATCATCGCGGGGGGGCCGGGGGGCCGGGGGGCCGGGGGGCCACCTCGCCCTCGGCCAGAGCGCGATAGAGCGCTGGTCGGAACTGCCGCAGCTCTTCGAGGCGCTCGAACTGGTGGAACTGCGGCCAGAAGTCCCACGGCACCTCGGGAGCCGGGCGCGGCGGCGCCTGCAGCACGCGATCGACGTGCCGCAGCAGCGTGCCGCCGAAATCGCGCGCGCGCAGCCGCGCCAGCGCAGCGTCCTGCGAGACGATCACGGCCTCCTCAATCCGCTGGTCATCGAGCACGGCGCCTGCGATCCCGGCGATCTCCGTCGGATCCTGCGTCTCGAACAGCACGCCGCCACCGTCCATCGTCGCCGGCACGGCGGTGGCCGCGAACGCGGCCACGGGCACGTGCTTGTAGAACGCCTCGATGATCGGCACGCAGAACCCTTCGTGCTCGCTGCAGCACAGGAACAGATCGGCGACGTCGTAGAGCGCCGTGAGCTGCTCGTTGGTGACGTGGCCGAGGAAGTGAACATCGCTCGTGCCGAGTCGCGCCACCAGCTCGTGGAGGAGCGCCAGGTACTTCTCGAAGGCCGTGTACGAGCCGACGAGCAGGAGCCGCGCGCGTGGGTTGTGGCGCGTCCGGTAGGCGTGGAACGCGCGAATCACGTTCTCGAACTTCTTGTTCGGAATCACCCGCCCGACGAACATGATGTTCGTCCACTCGTCGTCGAACGACGCCGCAATCGTCCGATCGGGCGGCACGTCGAGGTGTGTGAAGCCCGGCACGACCGGCAGGACGCCGGTGTGCGGGAAGCCGAGCGCCTCCAGCTCCGCGCGGTTGTACTCCGAGTCGCCGAGTGCGAGATCGCAACGGCCGGTATACGCTGTCAGCTCGCGGCGGCCGCGGAAGCACTGCTTGACGAGATCCTTGTGGATGCCGACGAAGTACTCGGGCGGCGTGATGTTGTGGTAGATGAGGGCCATCCGCCCTGGCAGCGCGTAAGCCGTGCGCGACGCGCGCGATCCGATCGAGAAGTGATGAATCAGCACGTCGTCTTCGGCGACATTCCCGACCATGTCGCGGAAGTCGATCGTCAGATCCTCGAGCCGCGGATCCGCCGTCTCGACGAAGATCTCAGACGTGTAGCCCGCCGCGCGCAGCACGCGCTGGATGCCGAGGACCTCGTGGCCGATGGCGTCGCCGTAGCCTAGCGTCGCCAGGACCTGGTGGACTCGCGGTGTCGGGCCTGCGGTGCTCATGCGCGGCGCGGACGGCGGACGGGTCGGTCGGATCTCCGGGCGCGCGATCGCAGGTGTCCGCCGCGGTCGTGGCGCGGGCTGCGCGCAGGCCGTTCGGTCGCGCGCCGTTCCTCCTCAGGCACGCCGTCCGGTTCCATCACGCGCTCGGGGATGACCGCGCCGGAGGGCAGCGTCGCGAGAACGTTGCCCGACGGCGGCAGCACGCGGCGCCGACGCGCGAACCACCCGGGCAGCGGTTCGAGGGGTGGAACCGCCGTGCCGCGCTCCGCGTCGGCACGCTTCAACTGCTCGAACATGTCGAGGTACTTCCGCTCGATGACCGGCCACGAGTAATGACGCGCAAAGTACTCGCGTCCGTTCCGCCCCAGGCGCGCGTTCAGCGGCCCGTTCGACTCGAGCGCGTAAAGCGTCTCGACGAACTCCTCGTAATTCTCGTAATAGAGCCCGGCGGCGCTGCGAATGCACTGCCCCTTGAGCACGTCGCAGCGGCCGTTGGCGAGCACGGGCCGGCCCAGCGCCCACGCCTCGAGCGCCACCATCGAGAGGCTCTCGAAGTACGACGGCATGATCAGCAGATCCGCGGCGGCCAGGGCGTCGAACTTGTCGGTATCCGAGAGAAACCCGAGGTGGTGGATGCGCGGATGCTTCGGCACCGGCATGATCGCGCTGCCGATCAACACGAGATCCAGTCCGCGTGGGAACGTCGACGCGTAGCGGTAGAAGTAGTCGAACAGCTCGCGGCAGCCCTTGTTCTCGTCGATCCGGCCGATGTAGATCGCGAATGGGCGGGTCACCTTGAACTTGTGCCGGAAGCGCTGCGGCTCGGTTCGCTGCGGGACTTCGGAGCCGACGCCGACGATCACGCCGGGCACCGACGGATTCGAGCCGGCGGCGTGAATCAGCGCGCGCTCTTCGTGCGAGTTGTACATGAGCGCGCGGACGCCACGAAACACCGGGCCGAAGATCGACAGGCCGATCGCGGCGTCGCGTTCCGCCGTCGGCACGAGGACCGCCCTTCGGTGCAGCCTTCGCGCCCCGTGCCATGCGTGATAGTAGCGATAACTGAAGAAGACGAAGAAATCGAACGCGCCCGCCGACTGTTCCAGGTATTCGATCATCGAGCGACTGGCGGGTCCCTCGCTCTCCAGCCACGCCAGCTCGTCGGCGATCGAATGGTGCTGCTCGAAGACGCGCCAGGAATGGCGGCCAAAATCGTCCGGCGACCGCTCGCGATGCACCGGGAACCGCCGGACGGCGATCCCGTTGACGGTGTCCAGGCCGGCAGGCAGCTCGTTCTTCCACGTCACGTAGTCCTTCGCGCAGGTCGTGACGACTTCCACCGTGGCGTGGCGCGACAGCCGCTCGGTGACGTAGCGGGCGTGCAGCTCCGCTCCGCCGTTGATGTCGGCCCCGTAGCGCTGAACGACGACCGCGATCTTCACGACAGGTCGGAGGGAGGCTCTCCCGGCCCCTGCGGAGAAGGAGGCGGCGCCTCGGCGCTCTCGGTACCTTGCGCCACGGACCCCTCGCCTTGTCCGGGACGCCGGCGTCCGCGGCGGCGGCGACGGCGCGTGCGCCGCTCTGCCTGCTCGGCGCCGCCCGCCGGCCGCGGCTCGCCACCGGCCGGCGGCTGCAGTGGCGCGACGGAGCCGGGGCGGTACTGCACGACGCCCTCGAGCGCGCGCGCGCGCCGCTCGTCGAAATCGAGACGGCTCGACATCGATTCGACGCGCATCTTCAGGTTCTTCACCTCGATCCCGAGTCTCGTCAGCTCGACGACGAGGTTGTGCATCACCTCGTACTGCAGCGACCCGATCCGCTGCTGGTCGTCGTCTTGCCGCGCCTCGCGCTCCGCCCAGCGTGTGTTGAGCTGCGACTGGATGTGCAGGGCCTGAATCAACGGGTTCGGGTTGAAGAACAGCTTGAGGATCGGCTTGAGCAGCGCGCGAATCCAGCGGACGATCGCGCGGTTCGAGTAGAACAGCGTCGAGTCTTCGAACTTGTAGTTCGGTGGCGGAGGCAGGGGATCCTTCTGCTGCACCCGGCGGAACTGCTGCAGGAGATCCGAACGGACGCCGCGCGGATCCAGGAATGTCTCGAGCTTGACGTTCGCCAGCTCGCGGATTTCCTGCTCGGTGTAGTCGACGCCGCGCTTCTCGCGAATGCGCGCGCGGATCTGCTTCATGATCTGCTCGACGTCGACGTTGTCGGACCGGATGTTGAAATCTGTCATATGGCAAACTCGAAATCAGCGGCGGTGCCGCGCGGCGAACTCCGGCGCTTCCCGCACGCACGTGCCGAGAATGCCGATCGAGCGCACCAGCGCCTTCGCACCCGTCTTCTCAATCTCCGCCACATCGCCGCCGACGTCAGGATATCCCTCGTCGGTCGCGCTCACGGTTTCCCAGTTGCGGAACAGCCGGCCCCAGGGACTGCCGAGGACATCCTGCATCCTCCGCTTCGCGAGCACTGGATACCAGAAGCTGTCGTGGTAGACGACGCTGGCGATGTAGGCCCACGGCGCCAGAACGGTCTTGAGCGACCATTCGATCGGCTTCTTCATCGGCCCCCAGTAGATCTGATGCTGCATGCGCGACGCGAACGTCATCTTCTTGAACGGGCCGGTGAAGTGCCAGTTCTCCGCGGCGGCAGATGTGTCGCCGGCGATCTCGATCTCGCGCGGATCGCCGCACCCGAGCCCCGCATCGTGCGCCATGCGGATGTACTTGATCGACATCGGGTCGAAGCCCATGAGCTTCGCGGCGACGGCGTCGATCGCCACCTGATCGGCGCTGGCCAGAATCACGTTCTTCACGTGCGGCATCATGCAGCGCGGCCCGGGCCCGTCCCCCGCGAACGTGCCGTCCATCACCGCGAACACGCCACGGTGGATCTTCTTCTGGATCATCAGCAGATCCACGAGCGTCTCGTGGATGACCGGATGGGTCCAGTGCCGGTGCTCGTTCAGCAGCCCGCCGAACGCGTTCTTCATCGCGCCGGTGGTCGTCGTGAAGACGTGTGTCTTCACCGTCGGCAAATGGACGATGTTTTCCCCGATGAAGCGCTTCGGGATCATGAAGCCCTTCGGGTAGACGTCGTTGAGGCAGCTGAACTTCTTCGTCAGGTCGCCCACGGCGTCGCGGATGTTGATCCACTCCTCGCCTTCGTAGACGTGGATGTTGCGCAAACCGTGCGCATCGATGACGTTGACCTGCTTGTTCTCGCGCTCGCCCAGCCGCGCGTCGATGACGACGGTTCGGTTGTGGCAGGCGTGAATCAGAGACGGATCGAACCCGTCGCGCTTCATCGCGCGGATCACGCCTTCGAGCTGCCACGGGGTCGTCGAGCTGCCGGGGAAGAAGAAGTGCCACGAGATGTTCACCTTCAGCGCAGTATCGGCGTCCTTGGCGAGAACGTCCTGATACCCGGCAAGGTTCAGCAGCGAGTGGTAGTCCCTCAGGACGGTCGAGGGATTCGTGCGGAGAAGGGCGACTGTGGCTTTCGGCATGTCTATTGGAACAGGCGCTCGAGCGCCCCCGCATATCCGTAGATGATGAACGCGACAGCGGCGGCCCAGAGCGCGACGCACACGAGCAGCGGCTTGTCGGTGAGCAGCATGTCCGCCGGGCTTCCGCCGCCCTCCTTCTGGTGGACCAGATAGAGGTAGCGAAAGATCCCGTAGAGCGGAAACGGCAGCGTCAGCCCGAGCAGAGACGTCCCGAACTTCTCGGTCGTCTCGGGACTCACCGTGTAGATGGCATAGGTCACCAGCGTCGATGCGGTGACGACCGAGATCATCTGATCGAGGAGGTACGGGCTGTACTCCTGCAGGATCCGCCGGTGGCTGATGGCGCCGTCGGCGAGCAGCACGAGCTCGTGCCGTCGCTTGCTGAGCGCCAGGAACAGCGCCAGGAGGATCGTCACGATCAGCAGCCAATGGCTGATCGTGACCGGCAGGACGACCGCGCCGGCCGCCGCCCGGAGGAAGAAGCCGACGGCAATCGTCAGCACGTCGAGGATGACGATGTGCTTCAGCGGCCCGGAGTACAGCGCGAGCAGTCCCAGATACATCGTCCCGATGATCCCGAACGCGGGCCGCAGCCAGAACGCGGCCGCGAGGGAGCCGACGCCGAGCACGGCTGCCAGCGTCAAGGCAGCGGAAACGGACACGTGTCCAGCCGCAATCGGCCGGTTGCGCTTCAGCGGATGCTGCCGGTCCGCGTCGCGATCGACGACGTCGTTGACGAGGTAGACGACGCCGGACAGCGCGCAGAAGATCACGAAGGCGGCGACGGAACGGCCGACCGCGGCCGGATCGAGCAGAAGGCGCTGCTCCGAGAAGAGCAGCCCTGCGAAGATGATGAGGTTCTTCGTCCACTGCGCGGGCCGCAGGGACAGCAGGAGGTTCACGGCGAGCGGCCGTCGGGTGGCTGCGCCTACACGTTCAGCCATGCGCGGCTCTGGCCGCTCGAGCAGATCCGGAATTGTCGGTCGCGCCATTCTCAGCGCGGCGGGTAAGTTCGCGCGGTGGCCCCGCTCGGGGCCTACTTGAAGCTGTTAAGCGCCTCCGCCTCGGACTCGTAAGTCTCGAATACGGTCAGCAACTTCGTGATGGCGAGCAGATCCTGAATCCGCTTCGTGAGGTTCAGCAGCTTCAGCTTGCCTCCCTGCCGGCTCACGGTCGTGTACGTGCGGACGATCTCTCCCAAGCCCGCGCTGTCGATGTAGGGAACGCCTTCGAGGTTGAGCAGCAGCGCCTTCCGATCCTGCTGGATGAGCGAGTTGATCTTGTCCTTCAGGAGCTCGTCGCCTTCGCCGAGCGTCATCTTCCCCTTCAGGTCGAGGATGGTCACTCCGTCGACGACCCGTTCGTCGATCTGCATCGCCGCTCCCTCCAGCCCGGTCCCGGCGGGCCCGCTGACCCCCGCCGTGGCCAGACGTTCAACCCGCCCGAGCGCTACATCGGGCCCTTACATCCAAAGAAATAGACCGGGCAGCGTACTACGCAAATTCAAGTAAAGTCAAGAATTAGGCGGGTTTGGGAGCCTGTCGCCGACCGCCGCCGCCTCTGGCCGTCTGTACGATGACATAGAGGACCGGAATAATGATGACGTTCAGGAACGTCGAGAGTACCATTCCGCCGCCCACCGTCGTGCCGACCGAGTGCCGGGCCGCCTGACCCGCGCCGGTCGCGAACGCGAGCGGGATGACGGCGAGGATGAACGTCAGCGACGTCATCAGTATGGGCCGCAGACGGATGCGTGACGCCTCGATGGCGGCCTCCACGACCGACATGCCGCGCCCTCTCAATTGTTCGGCGAACTCCACAATCAGGATCGCGTTCTTCGCCGCCAGACCGATCAGGATGACGAGCCCGATCTGGCAGTACACGTCGTTGGTCAGCCCGCGCGCCCACTGCGCCCCGAGTCCTCCGAGAATCGCCAGTGGCACGCCGAGCATGACGATGAACGGAAGCACGAGGCTTTCGTACTGCGCCGCGAGCGTCAGATACACGAGCAGGATGCCAAGGCCGAAGATGTAGAGGCCCTGCTGCCCGGCCTTCGTTTCTTCGAGCGACATGCCCGACCACGCGTAGGTCATGCCTTCGGGCAGCGTTCGCTGGGCGATACGCTCCATCTCCTCCAACGCCTCGCCGGAGCTGACGCCGGGCGCGGCCGACCCGTTGATCGACGCGGAGCGGAACAGGTTGAAGTGGCTGATGACCTGCGGCGCAGCGGCTTCCTTGATGCTGACGACCTGCTCGAGCGGCACCATCTCACCCGTCCTCGTTCGCGCGTAGAGCTGCTTCAGCGCTTGCGGGTTCGATCGGAACTGCTGATCGGCCTGCACGTAGACGCGATATGCGCGGTTGTTGAACTCGAAGTCGTTGACGTACTGCGACCCGAGGAAGATCTGCAGTGCGCTGGTCACCTCGTTCAGCGGCAGGCCCAGCGCGAGCGCGCGCTGACGATCGATGGTGACCTGGAGCTGCGGATCGTTGGCGGTGAACGGGCTGAACAACTGCCGAAGCCTGGGGGACTGGTTGCCAGCCATGGCAACCCCCTGCGTCGCTTGGGCGAGGTTCGCGATGTCTGTTCCGGTCTGGTCGAGCACCTGGAACTCGAACCCGCCGAATCGGCTCAGCCCGGGAATCGACGGCGGCGTGAACACGAACACGTTCGCTCCCGGTAGGCCGAAGAGCTGCCCGGTCAGCCGGCCGACGACGGCGCGGATCGAGTGCTCGGGATCGCTGCGCATCTCCAGCGGCCGCAGCCGCACGAACATCATCCCCTGGTTCGAGGCCGCGCCCGAGAAGCTGAAGCCCATGACGGAGAACAACGCCAGGATGTCCGGGTCGTTCAGGATGATCTGTTCGGCCTCGCGCGCGACGTTGCCCGTGTACTCCAGCGACGCCCCTGACGGCGCCTGGACCTGGACCATCAGGAATCCCTGGTCCTCCTCCGGCACGAAGGCACGCGGCACCTGCTGATACATCCACCACGTCAACGCCAGCGTGACGATGAACACCGCGAGCACGACCCAGCGCGCGCGCATGACGCCGCGCAGTGCGCGCACGTAGAAGTGCGTGCCGGCGGTAATCACCGATTCGATGGCGCTGAAGATCCGTCCCTTGTGATGGCTTTCCCGGTCGAGCATCAGCGCGGAGAGCGCCGGCGTCAGCGTGACGGCGTTGAACACCGACAGCGCGACCGCAAACGCAATCGTGATCGAGAACTGCGCGTACAGCCGGCCGGTCGTGCCGGGGAAGAACGCCACCGGCACGAACACCGCGACGAGCACGAGGCCTGCGGCGATGACGGCGCCGAAGACCTCGCGCATCGCGTCGGAGGCCGCTTTCGCAGCCGACACCCGGTATTCCTGAATGTGCCGCTCGATGTTCTCGATCACGACGATCGCGTCGTCGACGACGATACCGGTCGCCAGGACGATGCCGAAGAGCGTCAGCGTGTTGATCGAGAAATCCATCATCTTCGCGAACGCGAAGGCGCCGACGAGCGACACCGGGATCGTGATCGCCGGGATCAGCGTGCTGCGCCACGTCTGCAGGAAGATGAAGATGACCAGGACGACGAGCCCGATCGCCTCGAACAGCGTCTTGACCACTTCGGTGATCGAATCCCGGACGATGTCCGTCGTGTTGACCGCGATCTGGTATTTCATTCCCGGCGGGAAGCTCTTCGAGAGCCGTTCCAGCTCGGCAACCACGCCGTCGGCGACGTCGAGCGCGTTGGCGGTCGGGAGCTGGATGACGCCGAAGCCGACGGCTTCGCCGCCCTGAAACGCCTGCTGCGCGGCGGTGGGTGTCAGCCCGATACGTTCGGGACGCGCGAGGAAGCGAAGCTGCGCGCCGTACTGTTCCGCGCCGAGCTCCGCCCGGCCGACGTCACGCACGCGCACCAGCGAGCCGCTGCGCCCGCTCTTCACGATGATGTTCTCGAACTCTCCGGGCTCGCGCAACCGCCCGAGCGCGCGCACGCTCAGTTGGTACATCTGCCCGGCGGGCGCGGGCGCCTGGCCGACGGCCCCCGCCGCCACCTGCACGTTCTGCTCGCGCAGCGCCTGGACGACGTCGCCGGCCGTCAGCTCGCGCGCGGCGAGCCGATCGGGATCCAGCCACAGGCGCATCGAGTACTTGCGCTCGCCGAAGATCATCACGTCGGCGACGCCGGGGATGCGCTTCAGCGCGTCGCGGACGTAGACGTCGAGATAGTTGCTCAGGAACAGCGAGTCGTAGGCGTCGTTCTCCGCGTAGACGCCGACCGCCATGACGAAGCCGGTCGACTGCTTCTGCACGTTGATGCCGGTCGTCCGCACTTCCGCCGGCATACGGCCGAGCGTCTGGTTGACGCGGTTCTGCACGTCGACGGCGGCGATGTCCGGATCGCGCGTGACGTCGAAGGTCACCGAAATCGTCGCCATCCCCGAGTTCGTGCTCGAGGACGTCATGTAGAGCATGCCCTCGACGCCGTTGATCGCCTGCTCGAGCGGAGTCGTGACGGCGGTCTCGACTTCCTGCGCGTTCGCGCCGGTGTAGAAGGCGCTGACGTTGATGACGGGCGGCGCAAGCTGCGGGTACCACGCGACCGCCATGTTCGGGATGGCGACGGCGCCCGCCAGGATGATGACGAGCGAGATGACCGACGCGAGGATCGGCCGGCGGATGAAGGTGTCGACGAACATCTATTCCGCTCTCACCGGCGCGCCGTCCCCGATCTTCTGGATGCCGGAGACGATGACCTTCTCACCAGGCTGCAGGCCGCTGCGGACGATGTAGTCGTTGCCGCGCAGCTCGCCGACGACGACCGGTTTCTGTTTGGCGACGAGGCCGCCGCCAGGGCCGGGCTGCGCGACGTAACAGAAGTACTGGCCGCTCACCCGTACGACGGCGGTAATCGGTACGGTCAAAGCCGGTGCGCTGCTCCACACGATGCGTGAGCGGACGAACTGCTGGACGCGAACCGCCCCCGGCACTTCACGCAAGCGGCTCTTCACCAGGACGGTCTGCGTCGCATCGTCCACGCGCGGCGCCACGAAGGAGATCGGGTTGGTTGCCGCCGCCTTGCCTTCCGCATCGAGAAGCTGGACGGGCAGGCCGACGCGGAGCTGCGGCGCGCGGTCGAGCGGCACCTGGACGTACGCCTCGAGCGCGTCGTTGTCGTCGATCGTCGTAATCACCGTCGATGTCGTGACGCGATCGCCGACGCGAACCGGAATGTCGCCGACCACACCCGACTGCGGTGCATCGACGCGGTAGTACTGGAGCTCGACACGGCCTTCGCGGACCTGCGCGTCGAGCGCGGCGAGCCGCGCTTCGGCGACGCGCAAGGAGTTCTGCGCCTGCTCGAACTCCTGCCGGCTGATCGCTCCCGCGCCGACGAGCGATTCGAGGCGCTTGACCTGCTGCCGCCAGTACTGGACGTCGGCCTCGGTGCCGGCGCGGCTCGCCTCGGTGCTGCGCACGGTCGCCTGCTGCTTGTCGGCGTTGATCTGCACGAGCGGCGTGCCCGGCCGGACGCGATCGCCCGACTTGACGAAAATGCGGGTGACCAGCCCGTTGACCTCCGGTTGCACGGTCGTCGACTGCAGCGAGCGGATGACGGCGATGAATTCCGACGTCTGCTCAACCGGCGTCGGCGTGAGCTCGACGATTTTGACGGCTGCCGGCGGCGGGCCGCCCGCGGGCTGCTGCGCGGCTGGCGCGCTGTTGCGGCACCCGGCGGCGAACGCGAGCAGGCTCAGTGCCGCACCGACGCGCGCCATGTTGTGTCTCGGCATGCAGGGACTGCTATCTGGTGGTTGGACGCGCGCCGCGAGGCGGCAGTTTCAGTCAAAAAAAAATGGGCCACGCGACGCTCGCGTGGCCCAACGGTCTCCTGCTGATGAAGCGCCGGACTACACGCCGCCGGCTCCAGCGAATTTCCGCTGCTGAAAGCACTCCTTACAGAACACGGGTTTGCCCTGCGTGGGCACGAACGGCACGGTGGTGTCCTTACCGCAGGCCGAACAGGTCGTCTTCGTCTCCACCCGCTCCCGGGCCATGCCTCCGCCCGGCGAGGGACGGGAGGCGCGCTTGGCCTTGCAGCTCTTGCACCGCTTCGGCTCGTTCTTGAAGTTCTTGTCGGCGAAGAACAACTGTTCGCCGGCCGTCCAGAGGAACTCCGTTCCGCAGTCCACGCAAGTGAGCGTCTTGTCCTGGAACTCCATCGCTACCTCTCACCAACTCGGCCCCGCCCGCCAATTCGGGCTTGAGATCCGCACGGCCGGCGCCAGCCGTGCGGCTCTTTTTGAATGGCGGGGGCCGCTGCACCCCGCCATGCTGACGTTGCAGCTATTCGGACTCGCGACGCTGCTTCTTGCGCGTCCGCTTGCGCGCCAGCGCTTGTTTGGCGCGGCGCCGGTCGCCGGGCTTCAGGTAGAAGGAGTGCTTCTTGATATCCTTGATGATATCTTCCTGCTGAACCTTCCTCTTGAAGCGCCGCAGCGCGCTCTCGATCGATTCGCCTTCCTGGACTTTGACTTCAGCCAAGCTTGATTACACCCCCTTTGCGGCCACCGGTCATGCTTTCGGCCTCGCGCGCGATCCGAGGTCGCGCCGGGGCCACGGTGCGCTTACTGGGGCCCATAGAGTCCGACAGAATATGCTAGGCTATCACAGGTTCAGCGTCCCGATTCGTCAACCCTGCACGTCCCTGCACGAAACCTCTCAACTTCCTGACGGCCTTGCGCTTACCTGAAGTCAGCCGATGCGAATCCTGATCGTGGGCAGCGGCGGCCGCGAGCACGCGCTCGCCTGGAAGATCGCGTCCGAGGCGGGCGTCACGGAGGTGATCTGCGCACCGGGCAACCCGGGCATTGCAGGCGTTGCGCGCACCGTGCCGGTCGCCGCGGGCGATGTGGACGCGCTGGCGGCGCTCGCGGCGCGTGAGTCGATCGATCTGACCGTCGTCGGACCTGAGCTGCCGCTCGATCGCGGCATCGCGGATCTGTTCGCGTCGAAGGGCCTGCGGCTCTTCGGCCCGTCGCGAGCGGCGGCGCAGCTCGAGTGCAGCAAGGTCTTCGCGAAGGCGTTCATGGCGCGGCATGGCATCCCAACCGCGCGCTATCGCGCCTGCGAGTCGGCGACCGATGCGCACGCCATGGTCGAATCCGGCGAGCTCGGCTTTCCACTCGTCGTCAAGGCCGATGGACTCGCCGCGGGGAAGGGCGTGGTCGTGGCGCCGGACCGAGCGGCCGCGGATGCGGCGATTCGTGCGGCGATGCAGGACAGGCAATTCGGCGACGCGGGCGCGCGCGTCGTACTCGAAGAGTGCCTGTCCGGTCCTGAAGTGTCGTTCTTCGCGGTCTGCGACGGCCGGCGCGCCGTGCCGATCGGATCCGCCCAGGATCACAAGCGCGCCTTCGACGACGACCTCGGACCGAACACGGGCGGCATGGGCGCCTTCGCGCCAAGTCCACTCGTCGACGAACCGCTTCGCACGCGAGTCATGCAGGAGATCGTCGAGCCGGTGGTGGCGGGGCTGCGCGCGGAAGGGCACGAATATCGAGGGTTCCTCTACGCGGGATTGATGCTGACCTGCGACGGCCCGAAGGTGATCGAGTTCAACGTGCGATTCGGTGACCCCGAAGCGCAAGTCGTCGTGCCGATGGTCGCCGGCGATCTGGCGCCGCTGCTTGCCGCAGCAGCGGACGGAGCCTTGCCGGACGGTGCGATCGGGCTGCAGTCCGGCTGCCGCGTCGGCGTGGTGCTGGCTTCAGAGGGATACCCCGGTTCATCGCCGCTCGGCCGGCGGATCGATGGGCTGGACGACGCGGCGGCCATGCCGGACGTCGTTGTCTTTCACGCCGGTACGTCACGCAACGATTGGGGCGAGATCGTGACGTCGGGTGGCCGCGTATTGACGGTCGTCGGCAGCGGTGGCACGTTCGAGCAGGCCATCGGGCGCGCGTACACGGGCGTTGCAGCAATTCGCTTCGACGGCGTGCATTATCGCCGGGACATCGGCCGAAAAGCGCTGAAGGTCGCACGCTAAACTGACTGCTGCATTTCGCGGCATTTGCCGTAGGGGCCGACCTTGGTCGGCCCAGGGCGGAGCAAGCTCCGCCCCTACGGCGCCGTGAATTACGTCACCGTAAGAGAGAAGCACCACCATGCCGAACGTTTCCGTTCTCATCCTCATGGGCTCCGATTCCGACGCACCGGTCATGCAGGGCGCGGTGGACATCCTGCGCGAGCTGGAGATTCCGTGCGAGATGACCGTGGCATCGGCGCACCGCTCCCCCGAGCGCGTCATGCGGCTCGTCGGCGAAGCGCCGGGACGCGGCGTTCGCGTCTTCATCGTCGGCGCCGGCGCCGCCGCGCACCTCGCCGGCGTCGTTGCCGCGCACACGACGCTTCCAGTCGTCGGCGTCCCGATCGATTCGTCGGCACTGAAGGGGCTCGACGCGCTGCTGTCGACGGTGCAGATGCCTCCTGGCGTCCCCGTGGCGACCGTGTCAATCGGCAAGCCCGGCGCTACGAACGCGGGAGTGCTCGCGGCTCAGATTCTCGCGCTCGGCGATCCGCAGCTCGCTGCCCGGCTCGACCGCTACAAGCAGAGGCTCGCGGAAAAGGTGGAGCAAGCGGCGGCTCGTCTCGAAGGAGGGGGATAACCGGTTGATCCGCTACTCGATGGTCACGTTCGGGTGCCGCGTCAACCAGGCGGACTCGCTGCGCCTCGAAGAGGAGCTGCGCGCCCGTGGCGCCGTCGAGGCGCCGCCGTCGTCGGCCGACCTCGTCATCGTCAATACGTGTTCGGTGACCGCAAGCGCGGACCAGGGCGCACGCCAGACCATCAGGCGGATCGCCCGTGAGAATCCGTCTGCGCGTATCGTCGCGACCGGCTGCTACGCGACGCGGCGGCCCGGCGAAGTCGCCGCGCTGCCTGGCGTCCTGCGCATCGTCCGGAACGACGACAAGCTGCGCACGATTCGACTGCTCGAGGACAGCGGCGAGCTGACGACGGCCGACCGCTTCGGCGCGGGCGACGGTGCGTGCGGCGCGAGGATCGAGCCCGGCGTCGCCGGTCGCACCGCCTTTACGCTGCGCGTGCAGACGGGCTGCGAAGAACGGTGTGCCTACTGCATCATCCCGGCGACAAGGGGCCAGTCCCGCAGCGCGTCCGTCGAGGAGGTCATTCGCGAGGCGACGCGCGTCCTCCACGCAGGGTTCAAGGAGATCGCGCTCACGGGCGTGCATCTCGGCTCGTATGGCCGCGATCTGACGCCGCGGCGATCGCTGCTGGACCTGCTGGACGCTCTCCACTCGATCGGCGGCGACGTGACATTCCGCATCAGCTCGCTCGAGCCGATGGACTGCACGCAGGAGATCGTCGATCTCGTTGCGCGCTCGGAGGGCCGGTTCGCGCCGCACGTCCATCTACCGCTGCAGCACGCCAGCGATCGCATGCTGCGGCTGATGCAGCGGCCCTACACGCTCGCGTACTATCGCGCCCTCGTTGACAGCATCGTCGAGCGGATGCCGCACGCGTCGATCGGATCCGACGTCATCGTCGGCTTTCCGGGCGAGTCGGACGCGGACTTCCAGCGGAATGTCGACTACTTGTCTTCGTCGCCGCTCTCGCACGTGCACGTTTTTCCCTACTCGGATCGCCCCGGTACCGAAGCCAGCGCGATGGGTGGAAAGGTGGAAGGCGCCGTCATCCGCGAGCGCGGCGCGCGTCTCCGCGCGATCGCGGCGGAGTTGTCGCGCCGCTTCCGGCAACGGCAGCGCGGCAGCGTGCGTCCCGGCCTGACGCTCGAGGACGGCACGCTGGTGGTGACCGACAATTACCTGAAAGTGAGAATCCCGCCTGGGAGGAAGCGCAACGAGCGCGTACCCGTCGTCATCGACTAGCGACGGTCTGATCCATCAATACGGCCAGACGGCGTCCCGGTGCGATCGCGCGAGAGGACTCCGTGATCAACTGGCCGCATGCGGCACGGATGTCGCGTCCGCGGGACTTCCTCACCGAGACCGTCACGCCGCGCTCCGCGAGTATCTGCGCGAACCGGTTGACGCGTTCGTCCGACGGCCGCTCGTAGGGAATCCCCGCCGCTTCGTTGAGAGGCAGCAGGTTCACTTTCGCGCGGATGCCGCTCAGAAGCCGCACGAGACGACGGGCGTCTTCGGGGGTGTCGTTCACATCCTTGAGCAGCACGTACTCGAACGTGATTCGCTCGCGCCGCTTGATCGGGAACTTCCGGCAGGCGTCCAGCAGTTCCTTCAGACCGTACTTGCGATTGACCGGCACCAGAAGGTCGCGCTGCTCCTCGGTCGTTGCGTGCAGCGAGATCGCGAGGTTCGGCATGAACGGTTCCGTTGCGAGACGTTCGAGCGCAGGCAGCACGCCCACGGTCGATAGCGTGACCCGCCGCGGCGACACGGCCATCCCGTGGTCGTCAGCGAGGATCCGCAGCGCCTTCATCGTCTGGTCGTAGTTGTGCAGCGGTTCCCCCATGCCCATGAGGACGATGTTGAAGCGCGTATCGAGCATGCCAAGCTCGCGCGCCAGAGCGCGGACCTGGCCGGCGATCTCTGCAGCCGTGAGGTTGCGATCGATGCCCATCAGGCCGGTGAGGCAGAAGCCGCACTTCATCGCGCAGCCGACCTGCGTCGACAGACAGAACGTATGGGTGGGCGTGTCGGGGATGTAGACCGACTCGATCAGCTTTCCGTCCGCGAGCCGCAGCAGGAACTTGATCGTGCCGTCGGTCGATCGTTCCTTTCGCACGACCTGCGGCGTCGTCACGACGAATTCCTGCGCCAACTGCGCGCGCAGGTCACGACCGAGATCCGTCATCGCCGCGAAGTCGGTGATACCGCGGCGATGCACCCACTGGAAGATCTGGCGTGCGTGAAAACGCGGACGGCCGATGCCCTCGAGCGCGCGCTCCAGCTCGCTCAGCTCCATCTCCGCAACGTCGATGCCAGGATTGCTCGTCATGATTCGGCGCGAATTCCCATTGTACTATCGGGAGTGGTTTCGGCCGGTCGCCCGCGGTTCTTGAACTGTCGAGTCTCGCGTGCTATCATCAACTACTCGGGCAAGTCTCGTAATCCCTTCTGTAGCAAGCACTTGCGGCGCCAGATATGGCCGCCATGGAGGCGCCTCAGGTGACAGCTGATTCTCAACGCATGGTCGTCAGGGAAGCGCTCGACAACGGCCTTCGTCTCATCACCGAGACGATGCCGCACGTGCGGTCGGTGACGATCGGCGTGTGGCTGATGCGCGGGTCGCGACACGAGTCGGACGCGCGCAGCGGCATCGCCCACTTCGTCGAGCACATGCTCTTCAAGGGCACCGCGACGCGCAGCGCCGAAGACATCGCGCAGGCGATCGACTCCATCGGCGGCCAGCTCGACGCGTTCACCGCGAAGGAATACGCCAGCTACTACATCAAGGTCCTCGACGAGCACGTCCCGCTCGCCGTCGACCTGCTGTCCGACATCGTTCTCAATCCCGCGTTCCCGTCCGACGAAATCGAGCGCGAGAAGAAGGTGATCCTCGAAGAAATCAAGATGGTCGAGGACACACCGGACGACCTCGTGCACGAGCTCTTCACGCAACATTTCTGGGAAGGGCATCCGCTCGGCCGGCCGATTCTCGGCTCGAAGGACACCGTCGAGGCGCTGACCGTCGAATCGCTGCGGGAGTACTTCCGCGGCGCGTACGTGGCGTCGAACATGATCGTCTCCGCGGCCGGCAACCTCGATCATGAGAAGCTTCGGGATCTCGTACAGCGTGCGTTCGGCGATCTGCCGCGCGACGGCGAGCCGTTGTCCGCCGCGGCGCCGCGCGTGGTGCCGCAGGTCGTCACCCGCACGAAGGAGCTCGAGCAGAGCCACATCTGTCTCGGGACCAACAGCTATCCGCAGAACCACGGCGATCGTTACGTGAGCTACATCCTCAATACGGTTCTGGGCGGATCGATGAGCTCGCGGCTGTTCCAGAACGTTCGTGAGAAGCGCGGCCTCGCGTATTCCGTGTTCAGCGGCCTCAGCGCGTATCGCGATGCCGGCAACATCACCATCTACGCCGGCTGCGCGACGGAGGCTGTCGACGAGGTGATCGATCTCTGTGTCGAGGAGCTGCGCGGCTTGAAGCGCACACCGGTCGCCGAGCCGGAGCTTCGGCGGGCGAAGGATCACCTCAAGGGCAGCCTGATGCTCAGCCTCGAGAACACCGCCAGCCGCATGTCGCATCTCGCGCGGCAGGAGATCTACTTCGACAGGCATTTCGGCCTCGACGAAACGCTCGCGGGCGTCGAGCGCGTGACCTCTGACGACGTGCGCCGCGTCGCGTCGGACCTGTTCTCGAACGGCTCGCTGGCCGTGACGGTGCTGGGCCCGTCGACGCCCACGCTGAGTCCGGAACGGCTGGACCTCCGATGATCAGGCGTTACACCAATCCTGAAATGGGCGCGATCTGGAGCGATCAGCGCCGCTACGAAACCTGGCTGGAAGTCGAGCTCGCCGCGATCGACGCGATGGCGGAGGCGGACATCGTTCCCGCGGAGGCCGCGCGCGAGCTGCGGGCGAAGGCGGCCTTCGACGTCGAGCGGATCGAAGAGATCGAGCAGACAACGCAACACGACGTGATCGCGTTCACCACCGCCGTCGCCGAGCGCGCCGGGCCTGCGGCGCGATGGCTGCACTTCGGGCTGACGTCGTCGGACGTCATCGACACGGCGCAGGCGCTGCAGATGCGTCAGGCCTGTGATCTCATCGTCAAGGACATCGCCGCGCTGCTGGATGCGCTGCGGACGCGGGCCGACGAGCACCAGCGCACGCCGATGATCGGCCGCACGCACGGCGTCCATGCCGAGCCGATGACGTTCGGCCTCAAGCTCGCGCTCTGGTACGCGGAGCTGCAGCGCGATTTGACACGGGTGCTGCGGGCGCGAGACGCGGTTGCCGTGGGTAAGATCTCCGGCGCGGTCGGCACGTTCGCCCATCTCGATCCGGCGATCGAGGCGAGCGTCTGCGAGCGGCTCGGGCTCGAGGCGGCGCCAGTGTCGTCGCAGGTCATCCAGCGCGATCGCCACGCGGAGCTGCTGTCCGCGTTGGCGATTACGGCCGCTTCGCTCGAGAAGTTCGCGCTCGAGATCCGGGGCCTGCAGAAGACCGAGATTGGCGAGGTCGAGGAGCCGTTCGGCAAAGGGCAGAAGGGCTCGTCGGCGATGCCGCACAAGCGCAACCCGATCGGCTGCGAGCAGATCACGGGGCTGGCGCGACTGCTGCGCGCAAACGCGACGGCGGCGATGGAGAACGTCGCGCTGTGGCACGAGCGGGATATCTCGCATTCGTCGGTCGAACGCGTCATCCTGCCCGACAGCTTCATCGCGCTCGACCACATGCTGCGCCGCTTCACGCGCATCGTCCGCGGCATGGTGGTGTATCCGGACCGGATGCGCGAGAACCTGGAGCGGTCGCGCGGAGTCGTCTTCTCGGGCACGATCCTCCTGGAACTGGCGCGGCGCGGCGTCTCGCGCGAGCAGGCCTACGAGTGGGTGCAGCGCAACGCGATGCGCTCGTTCCACGAGAAGACCGACTTCAAGGCGCTGCTGCTCGCCGACGGCGACGTCATGAAGGTGCTGTCGCGCGCGGAGGTCGAGAAGGCGTTCGACCTCGACGACCAGCTGCGCAATGTGGACGCGATTTTCGGACGAGTGTTCACGGCCGTTCCGGCGGCCACGTAGAGAGGCAAGGCGCGCCGCAGGCGCGCCCCGCCGGAGCGGAGCGGGGACAATGGGGCCCCCGCGAGCGACGGCGCAAGGGGGTCCGGGGGACGAAGTCCCCCGGGTGAGAATTAAAGCCCGAGTCTTTGTCACGCTGAAACCTTGAGTGTTCGATCCCCAGGGGCAGACCATCGCCGA
>JBMDXB010000092.1:0-6865 GCA_048594885.1 Vicinamibacterales bacterium | reverse complement strand
TCCCCCGGCACCAAACGTCGACGCGAGGACTCCGCGCGACTCTACAAACGGCCGGGATGCCCGCGTAACTACTCAAAGAGGTAGGCTCGACCACGCGATCGCTGCACACTCGACTCGATAAGCCCGGATCCATGGCACGATTGGAACGTGTTCAGATGCTTGATCGCCTGCAGCATGTAGAACGCCGGCCGGTGGCACTTGACGGCCTGCTGCCCTCGGCATCGTTCGACGCGGAGCTCCGACAGGACCGCCTGCGCGATGAAGCTGTCAACGGGAGAGAGCGCATTCGCGAGAGCGTATTCGCGAGCGTATTCGCGAGTTGACAGGCACGGAGCTCAGCACTTAGACTTCGCTTCCCCAGCCCATCAGCTGCAAAGTCCGCAAACAACTCGACATGGAGTCAATCATGCGCGTGAACGCATCGCCCCGGAACATTCTCGGCGTCGCCTTGGTTCTCTGCCTGTACGCGACGCCGGCGGGAGCGCAAGCGACACGCACGTGGGTATCGGGCGTCGGTGACGACGTAAACCCATGCTCGCGCACCGCGCCGTGCAAGACGTTCGCCGGCGCCATTTCCAAGACGGCAACGGGCGGCGAAATCAACGTGCTCGATCCGGGCGGGTTCGGAGCGGTGACCATCACCAAGTCGATCAGCATCATTTCCACAACCCAGGCTGGCGTGATTGTGTCCGGCACCAACGCCATCGTCGTGAACGTGGCGTCGGGTGCGACGGTTCTCCTCGAAGGACTCGACATCGAAGGGCTGGGGACAGGTTTGAACGGCGTTCAGATCATCGGATCAGGACGGACGATGATTCGAAAGTGCTCGATCCGCAACTTCGCGCAAAACGGCGTCAATCTCGTGGGAACGAATGCGCGCGTCTTCGTACAGGATTCGCTGCTTCTCCGCAACGCCATTGGCGTGAACGTGCAAGCACCGGCTGGCGCTTCGAACTTCGCCGCGGTGCAGAACACCGTCATTGATCTCAACACAAGTTCCGCGACCCAGGTCATTGGACCAAGTACGCTGCAGTTGAGCACGACAACGCTGAGTGGCAGTCCCTCGAGCATCGTCAATAATGGTTTGGGTGTAGTCATCTCTTACGGCAACAACATCATCCGGAATGCCGGAGCGCCGACGCAGACGGCGGCGCTCCAGTAGACTCACGCCTCGTGCGCGCGGCCACCACGACTCGATTCTCGAGGAGCGCGTAGAACCGGACGGACCGTCGGCGGTCGTTACGAGGACTGCCGTGCTCGGTGGACAGACCGTCCCGGCCTGAACCCTACTTGCCCGCGAGCTGCTCCAACCGCCGCAGCCGCGCCTCCTGGGCCTCGAGCTGCTGCTTCATGCGATCGCTTTCCGATTTCAGGAAGTCGTTTTCCGCCTTGAGATCCTTGATCGCCTGCAGCACGTGGAACGGCAGTTGACTGTACTTCACCGCCTTGTACCCTGCGGCGTCGGTCGTCACAAGGTCCGGCAGAACCGCTTCGACGTCCTGTGCGATGAGGCCGAAGGCGCGCGTGTGGCCGAAATGGCGGTCAGGAAACTCGTCGGTCCGCCAGGTGAACGACACCGGCTGCAGTCGTGCGATCGTCTCGAGGCTCCGGCCAAACGGCGCCACGTCTTGCTTGAACCGCCGGTCCGAGGAACACGTGCCGGCAATCACGACAGCGTCCGAGTCCATCACGCAGCCGACCTGATCCGTGCCAACGCGGATGTCGCCGACGACGTGGAGCTTTTCAAGCGGAAGGTCGGTTCCGATGCCGACGTTGCCAGGCCCCGTGAAAGCCGCGATAGTACTGCCGGCAATCGAATAGGCGTGTAAAGCGGTGCCAGTGCTCGAACGGGCATAGACCCCGGTGCCGCTGTCCGCCCTGCCGTAGACACCGCGACCTCCGACGTTCGACTCGCCGAACACACCGTCGCCGGACACGGTCCATCCATGGACACCGGTGCCCCCCGTGGCGCCAGCACCGCCCTGAACGCCAACGCCCGGCGCAAAGGCGTTGTACCCACGGATTGCATTCGGTCCTGAGGCGGTAACGCCCAGTCTTGCAAACGAACTCGGCAACTCACCGATCCCAACGTTGCCAGACGGATCAATACGCATACGCTCCGCAAACGTGGTCGATCCTATCGAGGTCGTCGTGAACTGCAGATACGTGCCGTTGCCGGTGTCCGTCCAGTTCTGCGCGGCGCGGAACATGATCTGCCCCTTGCCCCCCGTGAACCCCGACGGCGCGTAGCCCCGCACCGCCAGGCCCCCGAGAATGTCGTCGGTCTGCACGGGCGCCGGCGCCCCGGGCGTGCCGCGGGCCGCGCGGTACACGACCGGCAACGTCCCCAATGCGTTGCTGTACACGTCGATGAACGCGGCCGGTGTCTGATCCGCGGACACATGGAACAGCGCGTCCGGCGCGCTCGTGTTGACACCGATCCCGATTCCACTTTGGTAGATCATCGAGTTGCCCAGATCCGTCGACGAGGTGAACATCCCGAGATAGCCGGGCGTCCCGCTCGTGACGAGGGGCTCGATGGCCAATGCGCTGATCGTCCGCGTCCCCTCCGTTCCGCGGGCCGTCGGATCGCTGGCGAGCACGAACGCTGATGCCGGCTTGCCGCCGACCGTCTCCGCATCGGCCGCCTTCAGCGCATACGGCACCGCGACCAGCATCACGCGCGGCAGATCGCGGCCCGCCACCGACACCTGCAGCCACCGCGCCTGTTCGGAGCGGAAGATGTCCAGCGGCAACGCCACGGCCGCCCCGAGATATGCGAGATACCGACCGCGCTCGTCCGCCGTGACGGTCTGCGCCTCGCTCCACAGCAGCGTGCCGCCCTCCGCCTCGTCGAACAACGCGAAGGTGACCGTCTGCAGACCGCCGAGCGGCGTCCCCGCTACATCCGTCAAGGTGCCCGAGACCGGAATGATACGCGTGGTTGGTGAGGCCGCCGGCGAGTCCTGCGCGACGACGACCGACGCAGTGCAGATCAGCCCGATGACGGATGCGAACGACAGGTACTTGACGATCCGCATGAGAACCTCCCGATGGCTGAAACACGGGGAGGCCGGCGCGCAGTGTATACCTGCGCCACAGGAGCGACAAGGCTGCGGTCACGCCTTGCAGCATGGCGCTTCAACTTCGCACCTTCAGATCGTGGCGCTCGTACGCGGAATGTGCGCGCGCGCCGTGACTCGCCGACGGCGTTCGCGTCGGCGACGACGGCTCAATTCTCGAAGAGCGCATTGCACGGCTTCACAACCGCACGGGCAAGGAGCAATTGCCTGCGCCGCGTGCGATTGAGGAAGAGCATTCAACATCGAGAGCTGTCATGATCGATCTCGCGTTGATGACCTCCCTGGTAAACGTCTTCGCCACGAATCGGTCATGGATCGACCACTTACGCCGGCGGCTCGATCGCCGCCGGCGCCCGCCGAGCCGTGGCTGTGTCGGTAGTCAGCGCCTCCGTCAGCTCGACTGAGGAGCGCGTGAAGCGACCTTCAACCGCGACGGCGTACACGCCCGGACCGTGGAGCGCCCGCAACTCGAACGTGCCACCCCCCCGGACAGTCTCCGCCGAACCAAAGAACATCTGGCGTCCGGACGGCCGGTGGACCGCGAGGTTGATGCGGGCGCCTTCTGACGGCCAGGCGAACACCAGCCAGTTCACGGCGTAACTGCCCTCGATAGGTTCTCGCCTGGCTACGATGCCGAGCAGCGCCGGACCCGTCGGGAGAACCTCTTCAAGCGGTTCACGCAGCAGCCCCTCGTCCAGCGCGAGCAGCATGTGCTCGCCGCCGCAATCAATCGAGAAGGCCAGCTCACGCATCGGGCGGACGCCGAACGTCTCGTCGGCCAGGGACGCAAACGCGACGGCGACCTCCCGGATCGGCGCTGGGGAGAAGCTGAAACGGCGGGCCCCTCGCCGTTCCAACCGGATGACCTGTTCCGGATCGGGTACCGGGAGCTCGTAGCCCGCAATCCGGTGCCGATACGCAATTACCGACCGGGCAAACAGCGCCTGCTCCCGCACAGCGCCCTCAGAGTTCTCGGCGAGCCGGCCGAGCGGCTCGATCGCCTCGGGGCTACCAATCATGCTTAGCGCCCGCGCGATCTCGATGTGAATCGCGGGTTCGCGGATCCCACCGATCGCGTCGATAAGCGCCTGCTGCGCTTCTGGGCCGCGGACGCGACCGAGTTGGTAGGCGGCTGCGGCCCGGACGTCCGGTTGCTCGTCCGGCGCGCGAAGGATGTCCTGCAACACGCCCGGCGCGCCAGGCGCGTGCGCGGCCACCAGCATGTCCATCGCTTTCACCCGGTACGCACCGCCGCGCTCGAGAGCAGCCCGCTGCAGGTCCTCGACATCGGCGACCGTCAGCGCCTCGAGCACGGCACGGTGCGGTCGGTGCTTGTCCTGGAGAATCTCGTGCATCCGGTTCGGCATCTCCGTCCTCCCTCACACATCGTAGACGAAGCAGTGCTTGACCATCGTCGCTCCCTGCCAGCCGTAGATGCCCGTGTAGCTGTTCGAGGAGCCATTGTTCCCGATGAAGTTCCCGATGTCCGCAATGTGATTGAGACCGAGGTAGTGGCCCATCTCGTGAGCGAAGGTGTTCCCGCTGTTGTCGACCGGACCGTTGAGGGATACCACGCTCCCCGTCATGGTCTTGCCATCATTCTTGTCGCACGGCCCGTTGACGGCTGACCAGCCGTCTGCGCCGTTCATGACGCGCACGACGAAGAGATCGATCGCGTGGTTGGGAACGCTCCAGTCATTCGTGAGATCCCTGGCTTCCGACGAGCTGTCGATGATTTCCAGAGCGCCCGCATCGGCAGCTGACACGCCATACCATTGGACCGTCCGAATCAGAAGGCCGACCTTGGCATAAATGTCCCGGGCTGCGGCAAGCGCGCCGACGACCTCCGTGCGATTCGCCTGCGTGAAGTTGTCCACGCCGACCAGAATGACGTTGACGTCCACCGCCGCGCCATAACGTTTGTAGAGGCGGTAGAGCGGTAGGCGGGCCGTCCCGGCCGCATTGTACACGTGGCAGGCCACGCCTTCTGACACGTACCCGCCCGCGACCGCGCTGTCGCGTTCTGCCGCGTTGGTGGTGTAGAAGTGGTCGCCGTTGCCAGGGTTGTACGCGCGATAGAGTGGAGCCGTCCCGGGGTCGGCCTGGGACAAAACGTCGCAGGCGACGCCCTCGGACCCATACCCGGCATTGGCTATTGCCGAAGCTCGCTCACTGGCCGAGGTCGTGTAGAAGTGATCGCCGCTGGACGAGTTGTACAGGCGATACAGCGGGGTGCTGGGTGCCAAGGTGATCGGGAGGACCGCGCAGGCGACGCCTTCCGAGACGTACCCGTGCTGAGCGACCGCGTTGTCCCGCTCGGCGGCGGATGTCGTGTAGAAGTGATCGCCGGCAGCAGCGCTGTAAAGGCGATAGAGCGGCACCCCGCCGGGCGCGCCGGCGTTCAAGATCCAGCAGGCGACGCCTTCCGAAACGTATCCGTACAGGGCGACCGCGTTGTCCCGCTCGGCGGCCGATGCCGTGTAGAAGTGATCGCCGTTGCTCCCGTTGTACAACCGATGCAGCGGAACGGTGCCAGGCTGCGGGACCGTGTAGACCTCACACGTGATGCCCTCGGCAACGTACCCATAGAGCGCGATCGCGTTGTTGCGCTCGCCGGCGGACGTCGTGTAGAAGTGATCGCCGTTCGTGGGGCTGTAGAGGCGATAGAATGGCGCTCGCACGGGGGAGGCCGCGTCGGGCACCCAGCATGCAGTGCCCTCCGACACGTAGCCGTAGTTCGCGACGGCATAGTCGCGCTCCGAAGCGGAGAGGGTGTAGAAATGATCGCCTACGGGTCGCATCGACTACCTCCTGTACTGGAGTGAGAGGGTAGCCTGTATTACGCGTGGTTGGCTGACGACCTCTATCCCGGGATTTCCATCTTTGCCGCCCGGACCCGCAGTTTTAGACACCACCCGTTCTCCGTGACGAGGTCCTGGTGCGGCGGGGCGCTGAGCCTGAACAGTGGAACGGAGACGCATGAGGACGACCTCGCCGAGAGAGTGTGCGACGGCAGGACGGGCCACGTGCGCGCCTTCACGCAGGCGCCCGAACGTCGCGCAGATCGTGCGCGCAGCCATCCCACTCCGGCAGATTGAACGACGCGCCGTGCTCACCCACTCATGTCCGTTGCGTAGCGGGAGTACCCTCCCTATTTGCCGACGATCTCTTCGAGCCGCCGCAGCCGTTGTTCCAGCGCCTGCAACCGCTGTTTCAACGCGTCGTTTTCCGACTTTAGATCCTGCGCCTGCAGTTGCTGTTTCAGGGCGTCGTTTTCCGCCTTCAGATCCTTGATCGCCTGGAGCATGTAGAACGGCAGCTGGTGGTACTTGACCGCCTTGTAGCCGGCCGCGTCGGTCGTCACGAGATCCGGCAGGACCGCTTCCACGTCTTGTGCGATGAGGCCGAAGGCGCGCGAGTGACCGAAATGGCGGTCGGGAAAATCCTCGGCGCGCCACGTGAACGACACCGGCTGCAGGCGCGCGACCGCTTCGAGGCTGCGGGCAAACGGCGTCACGGCGTGCTTGAACCGCCGGTCCGAGGAACACGCGCCGGCAATCACGCCGCCGTCCGCGTCCTTCACGCAGCCGGTGATCCCGGTGCCGATGCGAATGTCACCCGCGACGTGGAGCTTGTCCAGCGGACCGCCGGTACCGATCCCGACATTACCAGGCCCTATGAAAGCCGCGATAGTAGCGCCGGAGCTCGACACAGCGTATAGAGCCGTGCCCGTCGGCGAGGTGGCATAAACTCCATAACCCTCGGTGGCCTGCGCGTAGACG
>JBMDXB010000091.1:0-31358 GCA_048594885.1 Vicinamibacterales bacterium | reverse complement strand
GGCGCGGCGACCGGCTTTCGATTTCCCAACACCAGCTTGCTCCCTCGGCGCTCTCGGCGATCTCTGCTGCCTCTGCGTTGATCCCGGCAGGGGCGGTGGTCGCGGTGCTCGACCTCGTCTCGCTTGCACCCCACGAACTCTCCGCACAGAATGT
This sequence comes from Vicinamibacterales bacterium, assembly GCA_048594885.1. Lineage (GTDB taxonomy): Bacteria > Acidobacteriota > Vicinamibacteria > Vicinamibacterales > 2-12-FULL-66-21 > JBMDXB01. The sequence goes on along the minus strand of JBMDXB010000091.1, from coordinate 31,204 downwards.
CCCGCGTGCGACGTCTCCTCATAGCGCTGATGATTACGGCCGCGGTGACGCTGTCGGCGCAGCGGACAGGGGGGCCGGCGAAACCAGCCACCGGCGGACCTCCGTTCTCTCCTCAAGCGGCGCTGAAGACGTTCCGCCTCGCCGACGACTTCCAGATCGAGCTGTTTGCCGCCGAGCCGCTCATCTCCGACCCGGTCGCGATGGAGATCGACGAAGACGGCCGCCTCTACGTCATCGAGATGCACGGCTATCCCCTCGACGTCGGCGGCTCGGGCCGCGTGATGCTCCTCGAGGACACCGACGGCAACGGCAAACCGGATCGCAGCCGCGTGTTCGTCGACAAGCTGCGGCTGCCGACCGGCATCATGCGCTGGAAGAACGGCGTCATCGTCACCGACTCGCCGGAGGTGTGGTACTTCGAGGACTCGAACGGCGACGGCATGGCGGACGTCAGGCGCCTGCTGCTCACCGGCTTCGCGCTCACGAACCCGCAGCACACGACGAACGCGCCACTCTACGGCCTCGACAACTGGATCTACCTCGCGAACGAAGGCCCGGTCAGAACGATCCGCTACGGCGATCTGTTCGGCGACGCGGGCAGTCCCGTGCACTTTCCGGACCGACCGGACGGTCCGAGGCTGCCGCCGGACGCGGACGGGCGCAACGTGCGCTTCCGGCCTGAGACGTTCGAGCTGGAACTGCTGTCGTCACGCAGTCAGTTCGGACAGACGTTCGACGCATGGGGCCACCACTTCCTGAACACGAACAACCGCCACCTCTATCAGGAGGTGATTGCCGCGCGATACCTGGCGCGCAACCGCAGCCTCGTCGTGCCGACAACGATCGAGCAGGTGCCGGACTACCGGCTGCCGGCGGAGGTGTTTCCGATCACCGAAAACCCGCGCGTCGAGATGCTGACGGACGTCGGCGTCATGACGGCGGCCTGTGGCGTCACGTATTACCTCGCGGATCTCTTTCCCGCGGCATACCGGACCGCGGCATTTGTGGCCGAGGGGGCGCACAATCTCGTGCACGTAGCATCGGTCCGCGATTACGGAGCGACGTTCCGCGCGAGCCGCATGCACGACGGCCGCGAGTTCCTCGCGTCGACGGATCCGTGGTTCCGGCCGGTGAACTTCTACATCGGGCCGGATGGCGCACTCTACCTGCTCGACTACTACCGCCAACTGTTCGAGCATCCTGAGTGGATGGACGAGGCGACCGCGAAGTCGCCGCATCTCTACGCCGGCAAGGATCGTGGACGCATCTACCGCATCGTCCCGCGCGGAGCCGCGGCGCCGTCGTGGATGGGGCGCACGCGGCTGTCGAGCGCGCCGGTCGACGAGCTCGTGCGGCGGCTGGGCGATCCGAACATCTGGTGGCGACGCCACGCGCAGCGGCTGCTCGTCGATAGAAAGCCTGTCGGCGCGGACGGACCGCTGATCGCGCTCGCGACGGCGGGTGAGTCGGCCGTCGGCCGCGTGCACGCGCTGTGGACGCTCGATGGCCTCGGACAGCTCACGGACGACGCGATCGTGCGCGCGCTGAAGGACTCGACCGCGGGCGTGCGCGAGAACGCCATCAGGCTCGTCGAGAAGCGGCTCGCCACCAATCCGTCGTCTGCTCTGGTGTCTCCGCTCGTCGCGATGAAGGGCGAGGCGGATCCGAAAGTCCGCTTTCAACTGCTTCTGACGCTCGGCTTCGTTGACACACCTGCGGCACAGGCGCTGCGTCACGAGCTGCTCATCACGAACGTCGAGGACGAATGGATGCAGATCGCGGCGCTGTCCGCCGCGTGGGTGAATGCGGCCAACCTGCTGCGCGCGGTCGAGCAGCGGATGCCTGAGAAGGAGACACCGGGATGGCGAGCGTTGTACGGCCGCATCGGCACGATGGTGGGCGCGAGCGGCGACCTCGACGTCGCGCGTGAAACGATCCGCAGTGTGCTGCGGTCGGCAGAGGACCGGGCTCCTGCCTGGTGGCAGGGTCCGCTCCTCGCGGGCCTCGCGGCGGGGCTGCGCGCCGACGCGCGGCGAAACCGCGCGTTCGATCCTGAGCGGGCGATGCTCGCGACGGCCGCACTGCAGCCGGGATCCGCGCCGCTGCGGCGCGCCATTCTCGATGTCCTCGAGCGGATTGGATTGCCGCCCGGCGATGCCGCGACCGCGGCGCTCGACGTGGCGCAGCGCACGCTGGCCGTTGCCGCGAGCGGCGAGGACCTGCGCGTCGCCGCCGTTCGCCTGCTGGCGCTCGCGGGCGCCGGAACGTTCGAGTCGCAACTCCACAGCGTTCTCAACCGTGCCGATTCCGCCGCCGTGCAGTCAGCCGCCGTGCGCGCCCTCGGCGACACGAGCGGTGAGCGGGCCGCCTCGGTCTTTCTCGAGCTGTGGCCGCGATGGACGCCGGCCGTGAGGGACGAGGCCGTGCGCGCGTTCATGCGCGAGCCGGGACGCATCCGCATGCTGCTCGATGCCGTGACCGCCGGCAGAATCCAGCGCACCGAAATCGATCGGCCGCTTCGCATTCGGCTGATGATGCAGCAGGACGAGCCGTTGCGGGCTCGCGCGCGGGCGCTGTTCGCGGAGTCGCCGGCCGCGGCGACCGCCGCCCTGAAACGCTATACGAAGGTCGCCACGATGCGTGGGGATGCCACGCGGGGAGGGGAGGTCTTCCGCCGCGCCTGCTCGATGTGCCACCAGTACCGCGGCGCCAACGGCTCGACCTACGGCCCGGACCTCGGCGAAGTCCGCAACCGCACGACGCCGTCGCTGCTGACCGACATCCTGAATCCGAATCACTCCATCGCCGACGGGTACGAGCTGTGGATGGTGCAACTCGCCGACGGCGGCACCATCGGCGGTGTCGTCGGCGCCGAGACGCCGACTTCAGTGACGTTCCGCATGCCCGGAGGCGCGCAGAAGACGGTGTCGCGATCCGAGATTGCCTCGATGCAGATTGCGAACGCGTCGGCGATGCCCGAGGGACTCGAGGCGCAGATCACGCCGCAACAGATGGCGGATCTCGTCGCATTCATCAAGGGTGGGTGACTTGAAGATCTCGCGTTCACAGGAGAAAGGGAGAAGGGGAAACTCTTTTTTCTTTCTCAGAAAGAAAGAAGATATGGGCTCCCGTTCTCCCGTTCTCCTGTTGATGCGCGGTGTCCGCATCCTGCTCGCGATGGCGCTCGTGGCAACCGTGGGCTGCGCCGCGAATCGATCTGTGGCGGCGCGATCCGAGGCTGGCGGCCTGCAGGTCGGCGTCGCGTCGATCGACATCACGCCCGAGGAGCCGATCCGGCTGACCGGATACGGCGCCCGCACGGCGCCGACGAGCGAGGTCCGGCAGCGTCTGCATGCGAAGTCGCTTGCCTTCAGCGACGGACGCAACCGTCCGGCGATCCTGATCACGACCGATCTCATCGGCGTGCCGAGCCGTGTCAGCGACGAAGTGGCGCGGCGGCTGTCGAAAGCGGGCATCCGCCGCGAGCAGCTTGCCGTGACGGCGACGCACACCCACACGGGTCCGATGCTGGGCGGCACGCTGCCGTTCATCTTCGGCACGCCCGTGCCGCCCGATCAGACGGCCGCGAGCGAGCGCTACACGAAGCAGCTCGTCGACAAGCTCGAAAAAGTCGCGCTCGGTGCGCTTGCCGATCGGCGCGCGGCACGCGTGTCGCGCGCTCAGGGTCGCGCCACGTTCGCGGCAAATCGCCGCGTGCTGAAGGACGGGAAGTGGACCGGCTTCGGCGTCAACCCAGCGGGTCCGGTCGATCACGATCTGCCCGTACTCGCAGTGCACGGCACGGACGGCAGCCTGCGCGCACTGCTCGTGAGCTACGCCTGTCACGCGACGACGCTCGAAGGGAAAGACAACTTCGTGCACGGCGACTGGCCGGGTGTCGCGGCGCAGCTCCTTCAACAGCGTCATCCGGGAGCAGTCGCGCTGGTTGCGGTTGGCACCGGTGCCGACGCGAATCCGAGTCCCCGCGGTGGCGGCATTCCCGATGTCGAGCGTCACGCGACCGAGGTTGCGAACGCAGTGGACCGCCTGCTCGAAGGCAGCCTGCAGCCGGTCACGTCAGCGCCGGCTGGCCGCTACCGCGTCATCGAGTTGGCGTTCAACAGCCTTCCGTCGAGAGCAGAGTGGGAGACGCAGACGAAGACCTCCGGCGCGGTCGGCATGTTCGCGCGCGCCATGCTCGAGCGGATCGATCGTGGCGAGCGGCTGCCAGCGACGGCGCCCTATCCGATCCAGACGTGGACCTTCGGCAACGATCTGGCGATGGTGTTTCTCGCCGGCGAGGTCGTGTCCGACTACGGCCTGCGGCTGAAGCGCGAGCTCGATCGGTCGCGGCTGTGGGTCAATGCCTACGCCAACGACGTCCCGTTCTACGTCGCCTCGGAGCGGATGATCCCGGAAGGCGGCTACGAGGTGGATCGCTCGATGACCTACTACGGCTGGCCGGCGCCGCTCGCCCCAGGCACCGAGGATCGCATCATCAGCACCGTCCGCGCGCTGCTACCGGCGCAGTTTGTACAGGCGAACGCCGGCGTCGCCAATCGCCAGCAGCTCGAGCTGCGGTGACGCATCGGCGTCGCGGACGACGGCGTCGGCCTCTGCGCCGAGCCGATCGCGATGCACGATGACGTGCGTGACGCCCGCATCCTGCATCGCCTCGAGCGCGCGCGGCTGGGGGAAATACCACAGCATCGGCTGGATCTCCCGATACACCGACGGCGTGTAACCGCTGTAGCCGTTCACCAGCTTTTTCCAGTGGGCGGTCGACGCCAGCACGTAGGCGGCGTTCTCGTGTATCGCTTCCGGTGGATACGCAGGCACCTCGACGAGCACGACCGGGTCTGGCGCGGCCGCCACGGCGGAGTAGATCCGCGGAATCCCGTTGAACTTCTGGTACGCGATGGGCGCAACCGCCGCCTCGATGTTGACGAGAGCCACCGCGCCGATCGCCACCGCCAGCCGCATCGATCGTGTCTGCACACGTTGTCGGAGGATGGCAAGGCCCGCGCCCGCCAGCACCGCCATCGACAGCAGATACAGATTGCCGAACCGCGAGGCGACGCGCAGTCCCTGCATAGGCGGGAACACGGTATAGAGCCAGCCATAGATCGGCGTGGCGGTGCCGAACGAGAGCACGGCCCCGATTGCCCCGAGTACGACCATGGCGAAAACCGGGATACGTGCCGTTTCCGTCTGCATTGCGTGGAAACGGTGAGTGTCCCGGTTTCCTCCGGCCGCGAACACGACGGCGACGACCGCCAGCGCAATCACGGCGAAGCCCGCGAAGAACGCGTTCACGCCCGGATCGGTCGTCAATGCCGCACTCCATCTCGCGTGGACAGTTCCGATCGTCGCCAGGTACCCGGAGGGTGTCGCCGCGAAGTCGGAGACGTTCTCCAGCGTCCGCCGCAGACCGTGCTCCCGCGCGGCGGCGCGGTAGGCGAGGTAGATCGGCAGTACGGCCACGCCAGCTCCGGCGGCTGCCGCGCCAAGGTGCAGGATCAGCGCGCGCGCGTGATGCCGCCACTCACCGAAGCGAACCACGAGCATGATCGCCACGGCGAGCGTCGCAAAGACAATCAAATAGCCAGACGTGTACGCCATCACGGTCATCCACGTCGCCAGGAGCAACGCATGCCGAGCACGAGGCTGCGCGATGAGGCGATCGGTCGAGAGCAGCGCCAGCGGCAGGCCGTAGACATGAATTGCCTGAACATGCGCAAGCCTCGCGAGTGTGTGCGTGTTGAACGCGAGCGCGCTGCCGGTGACGAGCGCGGCCGCGCGATCCCGCGTCCACCAGAACACCAGCGCGTAACCGGCTGCTGCCGTGAGCGCGAACCCGGCGATGAGCAGCACGGTGTAGACGAGCACCGGCGACGCCCCGAGCCAGGCCATCGGCGCGCCCATCAGCGCCGGCACGATCAGCGGCTCGGAGAAGGCGAGGGCATAGTTCGCTGGATGGAAGATATTGGCGTCGAACAGGGTTATTGGATGACGTGGCACCTGGTGCGCGACCCAGGCGAGGATCCACTCGTTCAGCATCGCGTCGCCGTTCGCGTTCAGCGACAGAATGGCCGGCGCCGTGGCGAGCGGCCACGTGTGCAGCAGCGCAAGCAGGACGCAGATGACGAGAGGACGGACGTGCCCCGGATCGATCCGCAACACAACGGGGACGCATTATGTCACCCGCCGAGGTCGGGTCGTCACCGCCGGTTTCTTGCAGTAAGCTTTTCTGCTGGCATGAGAATTGGGTCGACGCAGTGAGGAGGCTCTGATGTTCGTAGTTCCAACGCTCGCGTTCTGCGCCGCGCTCGTCGTCGTCGCGCCCGCGCAAAAAGAGCAGAAAGAATCGAAGCCTGCGCCCGAGTTCTACCATGCGACCGCCGTCGACACGACCGGCGTGACGGGCGGCTCCTCGCTGTTCGAGCTGGAGATTACGGTCGACCGGTATTCGACCGTCGCCGAGAGCGAGACGTTCCAGACCGCGTATCAGAAGCGGAAGCAGGAAGGGCTCGTCGACGCGATGCAGAAGGCGCCGCGCGTCGGCGCGTTCCGCGTGCCCGGAAATCTCTCGTACGAGATTCGCTACGCGATTCAGCTGCCGACGCGCGACAACCGCCGCCGCATCATTCTCGTCACCGATCGTCCGGTCGGCTTCCTCGAGGCGAGCCAGCGTCCGCGCAGCCTGGATTATCCATTCCTCGTCATCGAACTGCGTATGGACGCCAGCGGCGTGGGCGAAGGGCAGATCATGTATCCGGCGGCCGTCGGTTTCGAGCGCGCCAACCAGATCATGATCGAAGAGCTGCTCGACCGGCCGATTCAGCTCACCAAGGTGAGACAGCGGAAGTAGGGCCGATCAAGGTCGGTAGGGCCGACCAAGGTCGGCCCCTACATGCATTTCGACAGGTAGGGGCCGGGCTTGCCCGGCCCAGTTCGCTGCTATCGACCGGCGAGGCTCCTGATCAGCGTCAGGAGCATGTCGATCGCGACGGTGTTGTACCCCCCGAGCGGAATGATGATGTCGGCGTAGCGCTTGCTCGGCTCCACGAACTCCAGGTGCATCGGCTTGACCGTGCCGAGGTACTGGTCGATCACCGACTGCACCGTCCGGCCGCGCTCGGACAGGTCCCGCTGCAACCGTCTGATGAACCTCGTGTCGTCGTCCGCATCCACGAACACCTTCACGTCCAACAGGTCGCGGAGCGCGCGGTCCGCATAGATCAGGATTCCTTCGACGATGATCGCGCGCCGCGCGACGGCGGTTTCGGTCATCGACTGGCGCGCGTGCCGCGCGAAATCGTAGACCGGGACCTCGACGGATTCGCCGTTGCGAAGCGCCGTGACGTGCTGCACGAGCAGATCGGTTTCGAGCGAGTCGGGATGATCGTAATTGAGCGCGGCGCGCTCCTCGAGCCGGAGGTCGTTGCGATCGCGATAGTAGCGATCGTGCTCCAGCACGGTCACCTGCTCGTCGCCGAGGCTTTCGACGATGCGACGCACTACGGTCGTCTTGCCGGAACCGGAGCCGCCCGCCACACCGATGACGAACCGGTGATTGTTCAACGGCTTATCCCCTTCGACATCATATTTCAGCGGTTTTCAGCCTTCGCTCACGCGCGCTCGCGGCGTCCCGCCGTCTGAGCCTACAGAAGAAGGTAAGATGGCCGCGTTCCCCGACGCAACACCTGTCACCTGGAGGTTGGAGTGGAGATCCTCGGTGCTCTGCTCGCTCTGATCGGTTTGGCGCTCTTCGTCCTGCTGCCGATCATCTCGGCGGTGTTGGCATTCATCACGCGTCAGCGGGTCAGCGAGCTCGAACGGCGCGTCGACGGCTACCGCGCCGAGATTGCATCGCTCGAGGCGCAGCTTGTCCGGCTGCACCGCGAAGCGCAGAGGAGCACCGCAACCGAACCGGCCAGTCCGCCGACGCGCGCGGCAGCGCCTGTCGTCCCGCCGCCAGTGGCACCGCCTGTCGTCCCGCCGCTCGCGGCTGAACCCGAACCGCGAAAGCCCGAAGCTCCGAAGCCCGAAGCTGCGAAGCCGCCCGTCATCATCCCGCGGCCGGCGCCGGTGCCGCAGCCGAAACCTGTTGCGCCCACTCCAGCGCCGCCCCCGCCGCATCCTCCAACTCCGACTTTCGACTGGGAAAGCCTGGTCGGCGTCAAGCTGTTTTCCGCGCTTGCAGGCATCGCCGCCGTCGTCGGCGCGGTGTTCTTCCTGCGCTACTCGATTCAGGAAGGGTGGCTGCAACCGGCGGTCCGCGTCCTCATCGGCGTTGCGGTCAGCATCGCGCTGCTCGTCGTCTGCGAGTTGAAGGCGGCGCGCAAGTACGCGGTGACCGCCAACGCGCTCGACGCGGCAGCGATCGCGATCCTCTTCTCCACCTTCTTTGCGGCGCACGCGCTCTGGGATCCGCCGGTGATCGCCTCGAGCGCGGCGACGTTCATCCTGCTTGGCTTCGTGACGGCCATCGCGGTGCTGCTCTCGATCCGGCGTGAGTCGCTGTTCATCGCCGTGCTCGGCCTGCTGGGCGGTTTCGCCACACCGATGCTGCTGGCGTCGGACGAGAACCGGCCCATCCCGTTGTTCACCTACCTGCTGCTGCTCAACGTGGGCCTCTCCTGGGTGGCGTATCGCAATCGATGGCCGGTGTTGACGGCGCTGACGTTGGTTTTCACGACGCTGTATCAGTGGGGCTGGGTGCTCGAGTTCCTCGCCGAGACGGAGCCGTCGCTCGCGATGGGGATCTTCCTCGTCTTCCCGGTGGTGTCGTTCGCGTTCCTGGCGCTCGCCCGCCGGCACGCGGCCGCGCGCGACACGGACGATGCGACGTTCGAGCGGACGGCGATTGCCGCCGCGATAATGCCGCTGTTGTTCGCGGTGTATTTCGCCGCGGTGCCCGCTTATGGCGCGAACGCGACGCTCCTCTTCGGATTCCTGCTGCTGGTCGATGCAGGCCTGTTCGCGATTGCCATTGGCCGTGGCCAGCCGCTGCTGCACCTCACTGGCGCGGTGGCAACGCTGATCGTCATGGCCGTGTGGACGGGATTCTCGTACCAGACCGAGGCACGGTTCGTCGTGCTCGGGTTCACGGCGGCGTTCGTCCTGTTCTTTCTTTTCGCTCCGGTCATCGCAGTGTGGTTCGGCAGGTCGCTGGGAGACGATGGACGAAATGCCGCGATCGCTGCGCCAGCGTTGCTGTTCGTCACCGCGGTGCTCGCGCGCATCGAGCCGGCGTTTGCGTCACCGCTGCCGCTGTTCGGCACGCTGTTCGCGCTACTCGTGCTCTGTGCCTGGCGAGCGATCGCGACGGGTCACGGCACGCTCTACTACGTCGCGTCGTTCTTCGCGATTGCGGCGCAGGCGATCTGGTCGACAACGCACCTCACGGCCGGACGTCTGCGCGAGGCGGTCGTCATCTACGCCGCGTTCGGGATCGTCGCGCTTGCCGTGCCGCTGGTCGCCAGGCGTCGTGGCCGGCCGCTGCAGCCAGCGGCCGCCGGGGGCCTGCTGCTGCTCGCGAGTCTCGGGCTGCTGCTGTATCTGTCGAACGGGCCCGTGGCGGCTTCCGCGCTGTGGGCGCTCGCGGTCCTGCTCGCGGTGCTGAACGCTGCGATCTTCATCGAGAGCGCGTCGAGCGGCCTGCCGCTGGTCTCGCAAGCGGGAACGCTGTTCTCGTGGGTCATCCTCGCAAGCTGGTGGACGCGCGCGGCCGCGAGTGTCGGCATGGTTCCGTCGCTGGCGTTTCTCACCGGACTCACGCTGCTGTCGCTGGGCGGCCACGCGTGGGCGTACTCCTCACACCTCCGCGGCGCCGGCGACACCCCGAGCGAGGCGCAGGCGTTCGCGGGCGGTCTCTATCTCGGTCTGATCGGTCATGTCTTCCTCTTCTTCGTCGCCGCAAACCGCGAATGGTCCGTACCACCGTGGCCGCTGTTTGTTGCGCTGCTTGCGATCACGCTCGCCGCGAGCGCGGCTTCACTGGCCACGCGCGTCACGGTGCTGCACGCCGCGGGCGTTACGGCGGCGGCGCTGATCCTCGCCTTCTGGACAGGTGTCGGCGACGGCATGCCGTGGACGATGATCGGCGTGCTGGCATCGGCGGCCGTCACACTGTTCGCACTCGTCTGGCAGCGCGTCGCCGCCACAGTCGGCGGCAGAGCGATTGCCGCAGCGGCGGCAGGCATCGTGCTGGCGATTGCCGAGCTCGGTGTCGTCGCCGCGTCCGCTGCGACGGGACGGCCGCCGTTCTTCCTGCTGCTCTCGGCGCACGTCGTCAATCTCTCGATTCTGCTGACGCTGGCGTGGAGGAATGGCTGGCACACCGTGCCGACTGGCGCAGCCGCTCTCGCGTGGTTCGCGGTAGTCGAATGGCAGATCGGCCGCAACCTGCGGACGGAATGGGTATCGCTGCTGATCCTCTCCGGGACACTCTACGCGGTGTTCGTCGTGTATCCGCTCGTGCTGGGCCGTCGAGCCGCAGCGAGACGCGACCCATGGCTTGCCGCGATGCTTGCCAGCGCGATGGCGTTCTTTGGCGGACGCGCGGCGCTGCTGGCAGGCGGCTTCGAATGGATGATTGGCGTAGTGCCGGTGGTGCAGGCCGCCGTCACGGGTGTGCTCGTCTGGACGCTGCTGCGCATCCAGCCGTCAGGCGAGCGGGATCTGGGCAGGCTCGCGATCGTCGCCGGCACTGCGCTCGCGTTCGTCACCGTGGCGATTCCGCTGCAGCTCGAGCACCAGTGGATCACGATCGGCTGGGCGCTGGAGGGCGCTGCGCTCGCGTGGCTCTACCGGCGTATTCCGCACCGAGGCCTCCTGCTCACGTCCGTGGGCTTGCTCGCCGCGGTGTTCGTGCGGTTCGCGCTGAATCCCGAGGTCTACCTGTACGAGCCACGCGGGGACATGCGGATCCTCAACTGGTATCTCTACGGGTATCTCGTAGCGGCGGCCGCGATGTTTGCCGCGGGCCGCTGGCTGTCGCAGACCGACGATGCTGTCGCCGGTGGCGTGCGCGCATCGTCGCTGTTGCCAGCGGGCGGCGTCGTCCTGCTGTTCCTGCTGCTGAACATCGAGATTGCCGACTACTACGCCGAAGGGGAGGAGATCGTCTTCAGCTTCGGCGGCTCGGTGTCGCAGGACCTGACCTACACGATTGCCTGGCTGATCTTCGGCATGCTGCTGCTCGCCGCCGGCATCTACCTGCGCAAACGTCCCGCCCGCGGCGCGGCGGTCGCGCTGATCGCGGTGACGTCGTTCAAGGCGTTCCTCTATGACTTGAGGAACCTCGAAGATCTGTACCGGGTCGGGTCGTTCGTCGGCCTTGCCGTGTCGCTGGCGCTCGTCGCGCTCGTGCTGCAGAAGTACGTGCTCGCGAAGCCGCCGATCGACGGGCCAACCTAATTCCTGGCGAGCTTCTGCACGCGATCGAGCACCCGCAGCAGATTGCCGCTCCAGATCTTCGTAATCTGCTGCTCCGTGTACCCCCGGCGCACCAGTTCCAGCGTGACGTTGAACGTCTCGCCAGCGTCGCTCCAGCCGTCGATGCCGCCGCCGCCGTCGAAGTCGGACGAGATGCCGACGTGATCGATCCCGATCTTCTTGACGACGTAGTCGATGTGATCGGCGAAATCCTTGACGTTGGCGCGCGGGGGCGGCGGAAACTGCTTGTCGATCTCCGCGATCCGCTTCTGCAGCGCGGACCGCTGCTCGTCGGTCAACTGCGCGAGCGCGCCGCGACCGCGGCCTTCCCCGGCGCCACGTCCGCGTCCGCCGGCGCCGGCTCCGCGCCCGCCGAAGCCGCGTCCACCGCGCCCGAGGCTGCCTTCCGGCAGGCCGAATTCCGCCGCGAGCGTGTTCAACGCAGCCGTTCGCTCTGCTGACGGAGGCGGCGGGGTCTTCACGTAGGAGGCGAGCGCCACCATCTGCGCCACGCCGCCGTTCTTCTTCAGCGCGAGCAGGAGCTCGTCGTCCAGATTGCGCGTGTGGTCGCACAGCGCTTTGACGCTGGAGTGCGACGCGATCACCGGGGCCTTCGACAGCTCGATCGCCTGGATGTTTGCCTGCTTCGACGGATGCGAGATGTCGACCATGATGCCGACGCGGTTCAGTTCAGCGATGACCTCCTTGCCGAGCGGGCTGAGCCCGTTGTGGAGATATTCGTCGTTCGCGTCGCCGGTATTCGAGTCGGCGAGCTGGCTGTGGCCGTTGTGCGCGAGCGACAGGTATCGGGCGCCGCGCTTGTGGAACTCGCGGATGCGCTCGATCGCGGTCTTCTCGTCGCCGAGCGAGTAGCCGTTCTCGACGCCGATCAGCGCGATCTTCCTGCCCTGCCTGTTCAGCCGCCGCACGTCGGCCGACGTCAGCGCGAGTCCGATCTTGTCGGGCGCCAGCTCGCTGGTGAAGCGCTGAATGGCGTCGAACTTCTCGATCGCCGATCGGTAGGCATTGTCGTACCCCTCCGGCGTCAGCGGTCCCTGGCCGACGTAGACGATGAGGAAGGCGGCGTCGAGGCCGCCGTCGATCATCTTCGGCAGGTTGACCTGGTTCTCGAGACGCTGGGAGTAGTTGCGTTCCTTCGTAAAGTTCGATGGATTGATGTCAACGTGCGTATCCATCGTGATGACGCGCTGGTGAATCGCGCGCGCCTTCTTGATCAGCGCCGCGTCCGATCCCTGCTGTGCGCCGGCGGGCAGGGTGGCACCGGCCGCCAGCAGCAGCGTGGCGGCTGCACAGGTGAGAAGTCGTGATGTCATGGCCGGTATTACATCACAGCGTCGGCTGCGATACAGTGGGGGGACCTCTTTCACATCGGAGCCGCCTGTGATGCACCCGCCGTCGAGAACCTTCGTGCGCCTCACCCTCGCGCTTCCACTCGCAATCGGCCTCCTCGACGTCGCTGCCGCCGGGCAGGATCGGCTGCGCACGATGCCACGCTACGACCGCCACCAGAGGATGGTGAAGGAAATCCCCACGGCGGTGCGCGGCGGCGCGTTGACGCCGTCGTGGAAGGATGCGACGACGTTCGAGTACACGCGAGAGGGACGCCTGTTCCGCTACGACGTGAAGACGCGGACGGCGACGGACGTGGGCGCCGCGCCCGCGCCGGCGGGACGTGGCCGCGGCGGCCGCGGCGGACAGGGTGCGCCGGAGCGAGGGCGGCAGTTCGACTCCGCGGAGTCGCCTGACGGCAAGCGGAAGGCGTTCTATCGCGATCGCAACCTCTGGCTCAGCGATGTGTCGGGCGAGAACGAGGTCGCCATCACGACCGATGGCAGCGCGACCGAGCGGATCAAGTACGGCACGGCGAGCTGGGTCTACGGCGAGGAGCTGAATCAGAACACCGCGATGTGGTGGTCTCCCGACGGCGGCAAGCTCGCGTTCTACCGCTTCGACGAGAAGCCGGTTCCCGACTACTACCTGCAGCTCGATCAGACGAAGATTCAAAGCAAGATGGACGTCGAGGCGTATCCCAAAGCGGGTGCGCCGAATCCGATCGTCGATCTGTTCGTCTACGATGTCGCCACGAAGAAGACAACGAAGATCGACGTGCGTGACGGCAAGCCGTTCGACAACGCGGTCGTCGGTCATTACGTCTATCGCATCGCCTGGTCGAAGGACGGCCGGGAGCTGCTCTTCAACCGCACCAATCGTCGTCAGAACATCCTCGAGTTCGCGGCCGCCAATCCGGATACCGGCGCGACGCGCGTCATCATCCGCGAGCAGTGGCCGACCGGTTGGATCGAGAACAACCCGCAGTTGCTCTGGCTCGCCGACGGCAAGCGCTTCATCTGGGAGTCCGAGCGGACCGGCTGGACGAACTACTACCTGTACGACGTCTCGGGGAAGCTGATCGCGCCCCTCACGCAGCACACCGCGTTCGAAGTGGCCGGTCTGGTGAAGCTGGACGAGGCTGCCAACGTGCTGTTCTATATGGCGCGCGACGGCGACAACCACCTGAAGACGCAGCTGCACCGGGTGCGTCTCGACGGCAAAGGCGGTGTCCGGCTGACGGATCCGGCGTTTCATCACACCGTCGCCAGCTGCATGGGCGGACGCACGGGCGTCGCGCCCGGCGGTCCGCCATCCTGCGGTTTCTCGCCGGATGGCAAGTTCTTCGTCGACGTTTACCAGACGCACAACACGCCGCCCGCCACACGTCTCGCGGATGCGACGACCGGCAAGACGGTTGCGGCGCTGGCGCAGAGCGACATGACGAAGTTCGACGAGCTGGGCCTGAAGAAGGCCGAGATGTTCACCTACAAGGCGGCAGACGGCACAACGACGCTGCGCGGGTTGATCCAGTTCCCATCGGATTTCGACGCGGCGAAGCCATATCCGGTGCTCGTACCGGTTTACGGCGGCCCGGCGGCCGCCGGCAACACCGCGCGCGAGACGTTCGTCACACCGAGCGCGCTCACCGAGTATGGCTTCCTCGTGGTGAATCTCGATTCCCGCGCGGCGCCAGGAATGGGGAAGCGAACGCTCGATGCGATCTACTTGAAGCTGGGACAGGTCGAGATGGAGGACATGGCGGAAGGCGTGAAGTCGCTGTGGAGCCGCCCGTACGTCGACAAGTCACGCGTCGGGATGTACGGCACGTCCTACGGCGGCTACTCGTCGCTGCTCTCGCTGCTGCGTCACCCTGACGTCTACGCCGCTGCGTCTTCGTCATCGCCGGTGACGTCCTGGTATCACTACGACACCATCTACACCGAGCGCTACATGTGGATCCCGCAAGAGAACAAAGAAGGCTACGAAGCCGGCAACGCGATGAATTACGCGAAGAACCTCAAGGGCCGGCTGATGCTGTATTACGGAACCGCGGACAACAACGTGCATCCGTCGAACATGATGCAGTTGATTGCCGCGCTGCAGTCGGCAGGCAAGAGCTTCGAGGTGCAACTGGGCCCCGATCGCGGCCACAGCGGCATCAATCAGGACCGGATGATGGAGTTCTTCATCGAGAACCTGATTCTGCGGCCGGTGATGTCGGAGACGCGCTGATCAGCGCGTCCCCGCCAGCAACAGCGCCACGGCGACGAGGGCGATGAGCGCGAGGATCGTCCAGATCGTGAATCGTCCGACGGTAGTGGCCATGAGCTGACGAGCGCCTCCAGATCAGGGGGCATGCAAGATCCGCTACTTGAACCGGACCTCGACGAGCGTCGCCCATGGCACGGGCGCGCCGTTGACGCGGGCCGGCTCGGCACGCCAGGACTTCACCGCGTCGAGCGCAGGCTGTCGAAGATGAGCCGGCCCTCCCGCATACGTTCCACGCTGGAGGGTGCCATCGAGGTCGATCAGCACCTGCAGCAGCACACGGTTGTCTTCTGGCTTGGCGGCTTCGGGCAGCGCCGGCGGCGGCATCTCGATGCCGCGCGAGGGTGTGAAGGCAATCGGCAGCGTGACCTCGGTCGCCGTCTCGGGACACGCCGGTTCGGCGTAGGTGATCCGCACGCGATCGGTCGGCCGGACTTGCTGCAGGGTGAAATGCACGGCGACGCTGCCCGCGGGTATCGTGACTCCCGGCAGCAGCGCGGCAATCTCGGCGTCCTTCGCGACCGGTCCCCGGTTCAGCGCGGTGCCCTGCGGCGAGACGAAATCGACGGCAACCGGCGTGACCTTCCGATCGCCGCACGAGAGCGGGTAGGCGACGACCGTCGTGCCCCCTTTCGGACGCGCGGCCGGGGGTTTTCCTGTCCGCCGGGTTTCGCGCGCCTCCAGTGCGAGCATGCGGAAACCCTCCCACATCGCGCCATGCACGGTCGATCCATCGGCGTCGAGCGGGATTGGCGCGAACTCCCGCGTCGCGCCTTGTTCCATTGAGACCATGAGCAGCGCACTCGAGGCCTGGAACGCGTCGGGGATCGGCGGCAGGTTGAAAGGCTGCCCGCAGCTCAATCCCTTCGGCGCGCGCTGATCCCAGTAGTGATAGGCGTCGATGTACAGCGTGATCGGCTCTGCCAGCCCGTCGTAGGTCGCCTCGTAGATGTCGAGGATGGGCGAGTCTCCGGGCGACTCGAGCGACTGCCGCCGCGAGCCGCGGCGTTTGTAGGTGATGCGCTGTCCGCCGGGACCGCGAAGCGCGTCCAGATAGCGCTGTTCACGCGCCTTCACATAGAAGGCGCCGCCGCCGATCTGAATCGGATTCTCCGGCGTGAAGCCATAGGTCGGATCGTCGGAGACGGCACATGGCAACGGCGGCGGGGTCTGCGCCGCCGCCGCCGTCGCGAGCAGGAGGGTCAACAGAATGGATGTGAGCACGCCACATTCTCACTGCTTGACGAGCTCGATATCGAGCGTGATCTTCACGTCCTCGCCGACCGCGAACCCGCCCGTCTCGAGCAGTTGGTTCCAGGTCAACCCGAAGTCGCGGCGGTTGATTTTCGCCGTCGCGCTGAATCCGAGGCGCTCCCCGCCCCACGGATCGCGTCCGCGCCCTTCCTCGGTCGCGCGAAGTGTGACCGGCTTCGTGACGCCGCGGATGGTGAGGTCGCCGTCGATGCGGAACTCGCTGTCGTCGCTGCGTGTCACGCGCGTGCTCTTGAACGTGATCGTCGGGTGATGCTCGGCGTCGAAGAAGTCGGCGCTGCGCAGGTGCGCGTCGCGGTCGGGCTGCCGCGTGTCGACGCTCGCCACGCCGATCGTCACGTCCACCTCGGAGCGTTCCGGTTCCCGCTCGTCGAGCTGGACAGTGCCGCTGACGTCCGCGAACCGGCCCTTGGCGGTCGAGATCATGAGGTGCTTGACGGCAAATTCCACGTTCGTGTGGGCGGCGTCGATGACCCAGGTTGTTTTGGCGGCGGTGGCTACGGCAACGGTGCTCATGTCGATCTCCTCCAGAAGAAGCATGTGTAAATAACCTTTATGAATCGACTATATATTGGTAAGCAACTAGTGTCAAGTAGCTAATTTCTGGTAAGCTTGCTCTATGGAAGGCAATTTCTGCCCTCGGTATCTACACGCTGTCGAGCTTGTTGGCAGGCGATGGACGGGTGTGATCCTGCGGGCACTGTTGCCGGGACCGGCGCGGTTTCACCAGATCCGCGAGGCGATCCCCGACATCAGCGACCGGATGCTGTCGGAGCGGCTCCGAGAGCTGGAGGCGGAGGGCATCGTCACGCGAACCGTCATCCCGGAGTCTCCGGTCCGCGTCGAATACGCCCTGACCGAGAAGGGCCGCGCGCTCGAGAACGCCATCGTCGCCATCGCCCAGTGGGCGGAGCAGTGGCTGCCCGCGCCTGAACACACCACCACGTGAGCCGGCTCCGCGAGCACGTCGAGATGCTCGCCGGCGCGATCGGCGAGCGGAACGTGTGGCGATACGAGGCGCTGCGCCGCGCGGCCAGCTACATCCGCCACACCCTCGCTGGCGACGGTTACCAGCCCCAAACGCAGACCTACGACGTCAATCGACTGCCGGTCGACAACATCGACGCAACACTCGAGGGCACCAGCAAGGCGGCTGAGATCCTTGTCGTCGGCGGCCACTACGACTCCGTGAGCGGCTGCCCCGGCGCGAACGACAACGCGACAGGCGTGGCCGCCACGCTCGAGTTGGCGCATCGCTTTGCGCGCTCGCCGCGTCCGCGAACGATTCGCTTCGCTGCGTTCGTGAACGAGGAGCCCCCATTTTTTCAGACATCGTCCATGGGAAGTGTCGTCTACGCCAACGCAGCGAAGCATCGGGGCGACCGCATCGTCGCGATGATTTCGCTGGAGACGATCGGCTACTACTCCGACCAACCGAAGAGCCAGCAGTACCCGCCGCCGCTCAATCTCGTCTTTCCCGATACGGGCAACTTCATCGGATTCGTGTCGAACCTGGGGTCCGCCCGGCTGCTCGGTAGGGCGCGTCGCGCATTCAAAGAGCGCTCGAGGTTTCCCGTCCAGGCCGCACCGGCGCCGGAGTCGCTTCCTGGGGTCGGCTGGTCGGATCAGTGGGCATTCTGGCAGGCGGGCTATCCGGCGTTGATGGTCACGGACACCGCGCCGTATCGCTACCCGTGGTACCACACGGCCGAGGACACGCCGGACAAGATTGACTTCGACAAGTTTGCGCAAGTCGTAGACGGCCTCGAGCACGTCGTGCACGTCCTCGCAGGCGGCGGCTGAGGGGTCCGATCTCGATTTTATTGACGAATCGAAAATCGAGATCTGACCCCAGGCCGCCGGACGATCACGAGCACCACCCCAAAAATCGCTCCCCCGAGGACCGCGACGACCGCCATCCACCATGCCTCCGGCCGAAGCATCACGGCGATCAAGATGAAGATGAGCAGGCCGAGGCCGCCGACGTCTGGCAGTGGGCTCGCGCTCAGGTTCACGCGGGCCGGCAGTTTGCGCACCGGTACGTCATCGACATCGTCGGCCAGATGCAGCGGATGCGTGTCAGCGTGGCGCAGCCGCGACGCCACGAGCACGGCGAGCAGCACCTGCCGCCAGAACCACAGCCGCGATCTTCGTCTGGTCGCGAATTGCTCGACCAGATCGCCGACGAGCGGTTCGTTGCCGGCGGCCACGTGCTGCAGCAGCGCCAGCGCCAGGCGCGGCGGTTGGGGCGTCATGTCCGCCTCTCTTTGAGCTGCGGCAGGTCCTTCCAGAGCGCGACGAGCGCGTTCTGCGTGTCCTTGACGGCGCGCAGGCCGCGCGGCGTGACGCGAAAGTAGCGCTTCGCGCGGCCGCCGCGCTCGGGCGTCGGATCGCCGATCGCCGACGATACGAGCCGATTCCGCTCGAGACGGTCGAGGGCAGCATACACCGCTGCCAGGATCACGGAACGCTTTCCCGTCCGCTCAATCTCTTCGGCAATGCGAACGCCGTACGCGTCGTCGCCCGCGCGGAGCGTCGCCAGCACGATCATCAGTTCGAAGTCGGTGAGCAGCGAGCGTTGCATTTAGTGATAAATTATGAATAAATTGGCGGCGAGTCAACCCTATGGATGGAATCGCCAGGGACCTCCGGCTCGCCGTCCGTTCCCTGTGGACCACACCCCTCGTCACGTGTGCCGCCGCGCTGACGCTGGCGCTCGGAATCGGCACGATCACCGCCGTCTTCTCGATCGCCAACGCCATGATTCTTCGTCCGCTGCCGGTGAAGGATCCCGATCGCCTGGTCACCATCACATCCGACACGGCGCTCCGCTACGGATTCCAGGCCGGCGCCGGCTGGAACTACGCGATGTGGGATCAGTTGAGGCAGCGTACGGATGCCTTCGATGGCGCGTTCGCGTGGACGCTGCAGCGGCGCGATCTCTCCAGCGGCGGCGAGATGCAGCCTGCGGACGTGCTGCTGGCGAGCGGAGACGTCTTCAAGACTCTGGGCATCGAGCCGCGGCTCGGCCGGATGTTCACCGCCAGCGACGATGTGCGAGGCGGCGGTCCTGAGGGTGGCGTTGCGGTCATCAGCCACGACATGTGGCAGCGTCGCTTCAACGGCGCGAGCGGCGTGATCGGCTCGCCCCTCTCCGTCGAGGGCGTGCGCCTGACGATCGTCGGCGTGGCATCTGCGGGCTTTCGTGGCGTCGATGTCGGGCAGTCGTTCGACGTCGCGATTCCGTTCGGCGCCGAGCCGCTGATTCGCGGGAGGCGCCCGCTCCTCGACGAGCACCGGGCGCTCGTCCTGACGGTCATACTGCGGCTGAAGCCGCAGCAGACGATCCCCCAAGCCAACGCGGCGCTTCGCACGATGCAGCCGCAGATTCTCGCGCCGCTGCGCGGCGCTCCGCCGTTCCTCGAGGAGCCGTTCGTTCTCGTGCCCGCGTCGACCGGCATCACGGATCGCTCGCGTCTTCGCCAGCAGTACGCCCGTCCGCTCGTGACGCTATCGATCGTCGCGGGGCTCGTCCTGCTGATTGTGTGCGCCAACGTCGCGAACCTGCTTCTCGCGCGCGCGGCCGCGCGGCGCCGCGAGCTGGCGATCCGCGTCGCGGTTGGTGCTCGACGCTCGCGCCTTGCGCGGCAACTGTTCGTGGAAGCATTGGTGCTGGGAGGCATCGGAGCGCTGGGCGGGTCGCTCTTCGCGATGTGGGCCGGCCGTTCGCTCATCGCGTGGCTGCCGGCGCCGGGCGGCGCCGTGAATCTCGATGTCTCGATGGACGTCCGCGTGCTCGCGTTCACGGCGGTCATGACGCTCGTCGCCGTCGTCGTGTTTGCGACGGTTCCCGCGTTTCAGGCGCTGCGCGTCACGCCGCTCGAGGCGTTGCAGGACGACGGACGCATCGCCGGCGGGAGGCGCGCGGGTCGCGTGACCGGAACGCTGCTCATCGCGCAAATCGCGCTGTCGATCGTGCTCGTCACCGCTGCAGGCCTCTTCGTGCGCACGCTGAACCGGCTTGCGAATGTTCCGCTCGGGTTGAACCCGCACGGCCTCGCGGTCATCACCGTGGATGCGGCGCGGGCGCGTGTTGATGCGGCGGCGCGCGTCGCGCTGTTCGAGCGAATCGTCGAGGCCATCGCCGCCGCGCCTGGGATTACGCACGCCGCTGCATCGGTGTGGACGCCGATCGGCGCTGGCGCGGGCGGACTTCTCGCCGATGCGCGCGGCCGCCGGGCGGACGTCGGCGGGCGCGTCGCGTTCAACATCGTGACGCCGGGGTGGTTCTCTACCTATGGAACCATGCTGCGTGCCGGCCGCGATTTCGATTCGCGCGACACCGCAAGCGCGACGCGGGTCGCCGTCGTCAACGAGTCGCTCCGGCGGACGCTCGATCCGGCGGGGAGTCTTGCCCTCGGCGACACGATCGAGGCAGGACCGTGCGGCCGCCGCGGCTGCACCGTCATCGGCATCGTCGAGGACGCCATCTACGGGCGGTCGCTGCGCGATGGTCCGCCGCCGACGGTGTACGTGCCACTGGCGCAATCCGACGGTCTCACTCTGCCGAGAACCTCGGTTTACGTGACCGTGCGATCGAGCGGGGACCCTGCGCTGGCAATCCGCGGAATGGCCCCCGCGCTGCAGAGCGTCGATCGCGGGCTCGTATTCAGCGTCCGTCTGCTCGAGGCGGAGCTCGATGACGCGCTCGCGCCGGAGCGCCTCGTCGCACGGCTCGCCGCCTTCTTCGGCGTCATCGCGCTCGTGCTGTCGGCCCTCGGTCTGTATGGCGTCACGTCGTACGCGGTGACGCGGCGCCGCAGCGAGATCGGCATCCGCCTGGCGCTGGGCGCGCAGCCCGCGGGGGTGGTGACGCTCGTGATGCGGCGAATCGCAGCGATCGTCGCGATCGGAGTGGTAGCAGGCGTGCTGCCCGCCCTGTGGATGGGTCGCTTCGTCGCCCCGCTGTTGTACGGTCTTGAGCCGCGCGATCCCACAACGCTCGTTGCCGCGAGCATCACGCTCGCCGCCGTCGCCGCGATGGCGGGCTGGATCCCGGCGCGGCGCGCCTCACGAATCGACCCGGCGCAGGTGCTGAGACAGCAATAGCCACGCACTGCCGCGGTTGAGGACGAGATTCCCTTCGAGCGTTGAACCGTG
This sequence comes from Vicinamibacterales bacterium, assembly GCA_048594885.1. Classification (GTDB taxonomy): domain Bacteria; phylum Acidobacteriota; class Vicinamibacteria; order Vicinamibacterales; family 2-12-FULL-66-21; genus JBMDXB01. The sequence continues at coordinate 9,709 of JBMDXB010000091.1, read as the reverse complement.
TTGAACCATGGCGCACCGTGGCGGATAATGACACCCGGTGTCTCCCAGATGGGCGCTCGCGGCGTTGAGCGTGGTGCTCGCCGGCTCGGTCGCCGTGCGCGCATTTCCCTCGTCACCCCCGCAGGCCGCGACGACCCGCCCGGTTGTCCCGAACGCTGCCGGGTTCGACACTGTCGTCAAGCCCTTTGTCGCTGAACACTGCTTCGCCTGCCACGGCAATCTCAAGCAGCGGAACGACCTCAATCTCGAAGCCTTCACGTCCGCGGAGTCGCTCACCCAGCATCGCGATCGCTGGGAGGACGTCGTCGTCAAGCTGCGCGAGCGTGAGATGCCACCGGCCGACGAGCCGCAGCCGGACGACAGACAGCGCCAAGCCGTTGCCACCTGGATCGAGCGAGAGCTCCAGCGGATCGACCGCGAGACGCCGCCCGATCCGGGACGGGTTACGGCGCGTCGTCTGAACCGCGCGGAATACAACAACACCATTCGCGATCTGCTCGGCGTCGACGTCAGGCCGGCCGACGATTTCCCGCAGGACGATTCCGGCTACGGGTTCGACAACATCGGCGACGTGCTGTCGCTCTCGCCGGCGTTGATGGAAAAGTACATCTCCGCGGCCGAGAAGGTGACGCGCGCCGCGCTGTTCGGCACCTCGCTGCAGCCGACGCTGAGCCCGAGGATCCGTTACGAGCGCCGCGTCAAGGAAACGCGAACGTTTCCAGGCGCCTACGATCTGACGGGTCTGACGCTGCCGAACGCGCTGCACACGATCTACCGCGTGCCGGTGGACGGCGAGTACCTCGTTCGCGCGTTTCTCGGCGGGCTGCGGCCGCGCGGGTCGATGCCTGTGACGATCGCGCTGTGGGTCGACGAGCGTGAAGTGCAGAGCATCGTCCACGACCCCGAGAAGACGGCCGCGTTCGAGATCGACCGCCAAGACTTCAACGCCAACACGATCGAGTTCCGGCTGAAGCTCAGAGCCGGCGAGCGGTGGCTGTCGATCGCGATCCCGCGCCTGTTCGAAGGGCTGCCTCCGAGGTACGGGGGTCCCAATCCGTCGACGCGCGACGTGCCGCCGATGGAGTTCAAGCCGCCGCCGAACGCGCCGCCGGAGCGGATCGCGATCCTGCGCAAGCGGTTCGAAGAGGCGCAGGCCGAGATCGCGCGCATTCCGCTGAACGGCGTGCGCATCACTGCCATCGAGATTGGCGGCCCGTACGGACACCAGCCCGGACCGTCGCGCGAGAGCCTCGAGAAGATCTACACCTGCGGCCATCGGGGTCAGATCTCGATTTTTTCGCACGAGCGCGAAAATCGAGATCTGACCCCGCATCAGCCGTCGTGCGTCGCGCGCATCGTCACCGACTTCACGCGCCGGGCATTCCGCCGGCCGGTGACGCTGCGCGAGGCGGCGAAATACGTCGCGCTCGCCGAGCAGGCCCAGAAGGAGGAGGGCTCGTTGGCCGAAGGGCTCGCCGTCGCGCTGCAGGCGGTGCTTGTCTCACCCGACTTCCTGTTCCGCATCGAGCCCGCCTTCGCCAAGGCTTCGGCGCGGCGGGCCGCGGGCGAACCGGTGCCGCTTTCTCAGCACCAGCTCGCGACGCGGCTGTCCTACTTCCTCTGGTCGAGCACGCCTGACGACGAACTGCGGCGCGTGGCGAACGCCGGCACGCTGCGCGACCCGAAGGTCTTGGCGGCGCAGGTCCGGCGCATGCTGCGGGATCCGAAGTCGAGTGCGCTGGCAGAGAACTTCGGCGGTCAGTGGCTGCAGTTCCGGGCACTCGAATCGACGACGCGCGACCGCGATCGCTTTCCCGAGTTCGAGGATTACCTTCGCTTCTCGATGCGGCGCGAGACGCTGCTGTTCATCGAGCACATCGTGCGCGAGGACCGCAGCATCCTGGATTTCCTCGACGGCCGGTATTCGTTCGTCAACGAGCGGCTCGCCCGCCACTATGGGATCGAGAACGTCGCAGGCCCAGAGTTCCGCAGGGTGGATCTGAGCGGACTTCCACGCGGCGGTGTCGTGACGCACGCCAGCGTGCTGACGGTCTCGTCGTACGCGACGCGAACGTCGCCGGTGCTGCGCGGCAAGTGGATCCTCGAGAACCTGCTGAACGCGCCGCCGCCGGAGCCGCCGCCGGACGTTCCGAATCTCGACGAGAAAGCGATCGGATCGGCGGCCTCGCTGCGCGCGCAGCTCGAGGCGCACCGCACGAATCCCACCTGCGCCTCGTGCCACCGCCGCATGGATCCGCTCGGCTTCGGCCTCGAGAACTTCGATGCCGTCGGCGCGTGGCGGACGATGGACGGGAAGTTTCCGATCGACGCGTCGGGGACACTGCCGACCGGCGAGAGCTTCACCGGGCCCGACGAGCTGCGCGAGATCCTGGTCGAGAAGCGCGACCAGTTCGCGCGTGGCCTCACGGCGAAGCTCCTGACCTACGCGCTCGGCCGGGGGCTCGAGCCGTACGACTCGAGAACAGTGCGCACGATTGCCGGTCGGCTTCCGGCGAAGGATTATCGGTTCTCGGCGTTGGTGCTGGAAATCGTCAACAGCCTGCCGTTCCAGTCGCAACGCGCGGCTCGATCGGCCGTCACACGAGCACAGCCATGATCATTACGCACAAACATCTGCCACGCCGCACCTTCCTCAAGGGCATGGGCGCCGCGATCGCGCTGCCGATGTTCGACGCGATGACGCCTGCGCGCTCGGCGATGACGCGGAGGGCGGCGGGCTTGCCGCTGCGCCTCGCGTTCACCTACGTGCCGAACGGCGTGACCATGCAGGAGTGGACGCCGCGCGGGGACGCTGCGTCGTTCCAGTTCTCGCGCATCCTGAAGCCGCTCGAGCCGTTCCGCCGGCAGACTACGGTCATCTCGGGGCTCGCGCATCGCAACGGCTATGCGCTCGGCGATGGTCCCGGCGATCACGCCCGCGCGGCGGCCTCATACCTGACGGGCGTGCATCCGCGGAAGACGGCGGGCGCCGACATCCAGAACGGCATCTCGGTCGACCAGATCGCGGCGCAGCGGCTCGCCGGCGAAACGCGGTTCCCCTCGATCGAGCTCGGCTGCGACGACTCGCGCAGCGTCGGCAACTGCGATTCCGGCTACTCGTGCGCCTACACGAACAGCCTCGCCTGGCGCGGCCCGGCGACGCCGCTGCCGCCCGAGACGAACCCTCGCCTGGTGTTCGAGCGGCTGTTCGGCGACATCGACCCGAGCATTCCGCCCGAGGCACGCGCCCGGCGTCTCCGCTACCGCCGCAGCATTCTCGACCTGGTAGGGGAGCGGACGAAGCAACTCTCGGGCGATCTCGGTCCGTCCGACCGCCGGAAACTGGACGAGTATCTGACCTCGATCCGCGAGATCGAGCAGCGGATCGAAAAAGCGGAGCAGGATCTCACCGGCCTGACGCCGTCAATCGACAAGCCGACGGGCATCCCGGTCCTCTACGCCGACTACGTGAACCTGATGTTCGACCTGCAGCTCGTCGCGCTCCAGACGGACTCGACGCGCGTCATCACGATGATGATGGGGCGCGAGGGCAGCATGCGGACGTATCCGGAGATCGGCGTTCCCGATCCGCACCACCCGCTGACACACCACCGCGGCAACGTCGATTGGATCGAGCGCGTGACGAAGGTGAACGCGATGCACATGGAGCTGTTCGCCGGGTTCGTCAAGAAGCTGCAAGCGACGCCGGACGGCGACGGCACGCTCCTCGATCGCACGGTGATTGTCTACGGCAGTGGCCTCGCGGACGGCAACCGGCACACGCACGAAGACCTGCCCGTCGCCGTGGTCGGCGGCGGGGACACGCTGCGGCTCGGGCAGCACATCGTCTGCGCGCGCAACACGCCGATGACAAATCTCTTCCTGACGCTGCTCGATCGGATGGGCGTGCCGACGGAGAGCCTCGGCGACAGCACCGGCCAGCTGGAACACGTCATAGGCCTGTAACCGGCCGCCGCAGCCGGGTTGCCTTCTTGTTCAGACGATGGCATCGTCGTCCGAGAGGGGTCGGACCGAGACGGTATGGTGTCATGCGAAGCAATCACATGCCTCGTGCGCTCGAAGAGCGCCTCGGCCCTGAAGCCACGCTCGGCCTCGTGCAGTACTTCTCCGATGCGCGAAAGGAATGGACGGCCGAAGTGATCGGTCTCGTTGGCGACCGTTTCGACCGGCGGCTCGTCGAAGAAACGTCCAAGCTTCGCGTCGATATGACGCACGGCTTTGCGGCGGTGCGCCAGGAGATGGCGCAGGAGTTCGCAGCCGTACGACAGGAAATGGCGCAGGGATTTGCCGCTCTTCGCACGGACATGGCGACGAATGCGGCGGCGCTCCGGCAGGCGATGGCGGCGACAACGGCCGCCCTCCGGCAGGAGATCGCGGGGACAACGGCCGCCCTCCGGCAGGAGATTGCGGGGAACGCCGGCGCACTCAGGCAGGAGATGGCCGATCAGCGATTCGAAATCCTGAAGTGGGCGTTTCTCTTCTGGATCGGTCAGTTCTTCGCGGTTGCCGGCCTCATGACGATCCTCATCAGGCTCCTTCGGACCTGACGTTCAGCACGCCTGGCGTCAGCGAGACGTGAGCCGCTCGCGCACCGTCTCGAGCTGCTTTCGTAGTTCGACGATCGCTTCGAGCTCGCGTCCTTCAGGGCCGTGCTCGATGCCGCAGTGGCCGCGGTACCCGGCATCGACGACGATCTTCATCATCCGCAGCAGATCGATGTCGCTGCTGTTGCCGCTGGCATCCCACACGCGCGGCTTGACGCTGACGCCTTTCGCCAGCGGCATCATCTCCTGCACCCCCAGATACGAGTCGTAGCTCACGACTTTCGCGTTTGGGTCGTTCTTGGTCGGTCCGCTGATGCGGAAGTTGCCGAAGTCTGGCAGCGTGCCGGCGCGCCGATGGTTCGCCAGCTTGATCGTCTCCACGAGCCACTTCGCGTTGCTCGACAGTCCGCCGTGGTTCTCGATGACGACGTTGATACCGTGGCCGTCGGCGAACTGACAGAGCTTGTGCATGCCGTCGGCCACGAGCTTCATCTGCTCGTCGGGTGTCCCCGAGCTGTAGCCGTTGACGCGAATCGTGTGGCAGCCGAGAAACTTCGCCGCCTCGACCCACTTGTGGTGGTTCTCGACGGCGGTCTGGCGCTTCGCCGCGTCCGGATCGCCGAGGTTGCCCTCGCCGTCGCACATGATGAGCACCTGCGTGACGCCCTCGCCCGCGGCCCGCGCGTTCATCTCCTTCAGGAACGCCGTGTCCTTCGCCTTGTCCTTGAAGAACTGATTGACGTACTCGATGGCGTCGATGCCGGCGCCCTTCGCGATCTTCGCGAAGTCGAGATGCTGCATCTTGCCGCCGAAGAGCGGCCGGTTGATCGACCACTCGGCGAGCGAGATCTTGAAGAGCGGCGTCTTCTGCGGCGCCATCGCGATTGCATACGCTCCCGCCGATGCCGCCAGGAATTCGCGGCGCGTTACATGTCCATCCATCAGTCGTACCTCAGGGCAACCATCGGGTCCACGCCCGATGCGCGCCGCGCCGGCAGGAAGGCGGCGGGCAGCGAAGCCAGCAGCATGATACCGGCAGCGGCCGCAACCGTGACGCCATCGGTTCCTCCGACGCCGAACAGCTGGGCGGTGACGAAGCGTCCGGCCCACAGCGCGAGGCCGATGCCGAGAATCATGCCGATGACGACGAGCGTCATCGATTCACGCATGACGAGCCTGAGGACGTCGCCCCGGTGTGCGCCGAGCGCCATGCGGATCCCGATCTCGTTGGTGCGCCGTGACACGCTGTAGGACATCAGGCCGAACAGGCCGATCGCGGCGAGGAACAGCGCGAGCGCGCCGAACAGCGTGCAGGCCTGTGCGAAGAGCCGCTCCTGCTGCAACAGCCGATCGATCTGCTCGATCTGCGTCGACACGTCCATCATCGGCAGGTTCGGATCGACTTGCCTCACCGCCTCGCGGACGGCGCCGATCAGCGTCTCCGGCGCCACCGCGCTGCGGACGACGATCACGCCGCCTCCGCCCCCGCGCTGCTGGTACGGGACGTACATCGTCGGCGGCGCCGCCTCGCGAACGCTGTCGTACTTCGCGTCGCTGAGAATGCCGACGATCTCGATCTGGCCGCTCGTTTCCGGGCTCGACCCGAACCGCATGCCGATCGGATTCTGGTTCGGGAAGTACTTCTTCGCCGCGGTCTCGTTGATGATCGCCACTTTCGTCGACGTGGCATTGTCCTGTGCACCAAAGGTCCTGCCCGCGAGGAGCGGGATCTCCATCACGTCGAAAAACCCCGGCGAGATGATCAGCCGATTGATGCTGTCCCGGTTATCGCGGACGTTGGTGCCGGCGTAGCTACGCCCCTGGACGAAGATCGACGTCGAGTTCACGCTCCCCGACAGCAACGCCGGGGCTGTGAGCGCGACGCCGCGGACGCCGGGCACGGCGCCGATCTGCTCGAACAGCCGCGGAAACAGCGCCAGCGTCCGTTTCTCGTCGTAGCCGTTGAGATCCGGCGCCACGCGGAAGAGAAGAAGATTCCGCGGGTTGAAGCCGACGTCCACGTCGCGCAGGTTTTGCAGCGTCCGGACGAACAAGCCCGCGCCGACGAGCAGGACGAGCGAGATCGCGACCTGCACGACCAGCAGCGACTTGGCGAGCAGGCTGCGAGAGCCGGCGATGCTGCGCGTGTTCTGCTTCAGCGCGGCGTTCACGTCGACGCCGGTGGCGCGCAGCGCCGGCGCGATGCCGAAGATGACGCCGGTGACCGCCGTGATGGCGAGGACGAACGCCAGCACGCGCCAGTCCATCGGCGGCGTTTGCCCGGGCGGCCCTGGCAACAGATGCCGCCCCCAGTAGCCGACGAGGATTCCGAGCGCGCCGCCCGCGATCGCAAGCAGCAGGCTCTCCGTGAGCATCTGGCGGATCAGTCGCGTGCGCGTGGCGCCAAGCGAGAGACGGACCGACAGCTCCTTCTGCCGTCCGGTCGCGCGCGACAGCAGCAGGTTGGCGACGTTGGCGCATACGATCAGCAGCACGAGGCCGACGACAATAGCGAGAATCGTGGCGGTGCGAAGCTCGCGCGCGTTCGGTTCGTAGATGCCGCGCTTCCCCGAGTCGACGAGCAGATGCGGAACGTTGGTTCGTCCGCGATTGAAGGCGTTCGCGCGATCCTGCTCGGTCGCGTTCTTCAGATACTCGTCGAGGCCAGCGCGCGCCGTCTGCTGGAATACGCCGGCGAGATTGCCGTGCACCTGCGCGACGGTGGCGCCAGGCTTCAGGCGTCCGCCGATCTGCAGCCACCAATAGGTCGGATCGGTCACCTGCGTGCGGCCGAAGCCGGCGTTCAGTTGTTGCGCGAACGAGAGGGGAAACTCGATGTCGCGCGGCTCCGAGACGGCCCGCTGAATGCCGGTGAAGCCGGCCGGCAGCACGCCGACGATCGTCACTGGAAGATTGTTGACGCGAACCGTCCGGCCGATCGCGTCCGGATCCGTCATGAACCGCCTGTGCCAATAGCGCGAGCTGATGACCGCCACCGGCGGCGCCGACGGCGTGTCGTCCTCCGGGACGAAGACGCGGCCGAGACGTGCATTGACGCCGAGCACGCGGTAGTAGTTGCCGGTCGCGACAAACGCACTCGCGACGTCCGCCTGGTTGTCGACGACGACGTTGACCCGCCCGTACGGCGCGCAGGCGAACAGGTCGGTCATCGTGCGATTGTCGGTCAGGAACTGGCGGTACATCGCGTGGGAGAACGTCGCGCGCCGCCGCTGGCCGTCAGCACCCGCGCCGGAGAAACCGTAGTCGCTGGAGCTGTTGACCATGTCGTTCCGGCCGCCCCAGCGCAGCCGGACCATGGAGCCGGGATCGTCGACGGCGATTTCCCTGATCAGCAGTCCGTTGACGGCGCTGAAGATCGCGGTGTTGGCGCCGATGCCGAGCGCGAGCGACAGCAGCACCACCGCCGTCCACCCTTTGGCATGCAGCAGCAGCCGCAGGGCATGGCGAAGATCCTTCACCATGTGGAGACCTCCTCCGGGATATCTACGCGCCGGACCCGGTCGAGGTTATCAACGGCTCCCAGCCCTGTCGATACTGTTCGCGGCGAACGAGCTTCGTGGCCTCGGCGGAGTTCGTGAACGCCATCTTCTGCGCGTCCCACAGCAGGCGCTTGTAGGGCACGCGCAGCGCGATGTTGCCGAGCGTCACCGCTTCGGCAAGCGCGGCGACCTGTTCGAAGCTGCCTTTCGACTTCGTGCCCTTCCTGATCGCGTTGATCCACTCATCATCGGTGGCAGTCGTGTCGAAGTCCTTGGCGACGATCGAGCCTTCGAACGCCTTCTGGCGGCTCTGCGGGATGAGCCGCGGCCGGTTGCCGCGGAAGTCGCAGAGGATCTTCCCCTTGTCGCCGACGATCAGCATGCCTTCGTCGGCGAGATCCTCCTTGTCCTCGTACAGTTCCTCGGGCGTCTGCGGCTTGACGCCGCCGTCGTACCAAAACGTGTCGACGGCCGGGCGGCCGGTGGTGGCTGGGTGGCGCCAGCGGATCGTGCTCGCGCGAGGGAATCCGACCTGCGATACGCGCCCGCCGCGGCTGACGTTGTCCGGGTTCAGCCACGCTTCGTTGTTCGGGCGCGCTTCGACGAACTCCGGCACGCCGAGATCGAGAATCCGGTACGGCTGCCACAGGCTGTAATGCCCCATGTCGCCGAGACAGCCCGTGCCGAAGGCATACCAGCCGCGGTAGAGCGCGTGTGTGTACAGCGGATGGTAGGGACGGTCCGGTTCGGGACCCTGCCAGAGATCCCAGCGCAGGCCGGCGGGAACTGGCGGGCCTTCCTTGAAGTACTCCTGCCAGCCCTGCGGCCAGAACGGACGGTTCGTCCAGTTGTGGACCTCGCGAATCGTGCCGATCGCGCCACCGGTGATCCACGCGGCCAGCGTGTGGCGATCCGGTGTGTTGCTGTAGGCGAGGAGATGCGACGGCGCCTTGCTGGCGCGCGCGGCAGCTACCGTGCGCCGCACCTCGTCGAGCACGCTCGCGACCGGCTTGTGCGAGATCGCCGCCTTGCCCTTCCGCAGCGCGGCGATGTTGATCGGCCCATGCTGATGGTCGGGCGTGATGTTGATGACGCCCTGGATGTCCGTCTCGACTTCCAGCATGTCGCGGAAATCGGCAAAAGATCGAATCCCTTTCGACGGCCGGTTCTGCTGGCGGTAGTACGTCTCGAGTATCTCTTTCGCGATCTCGCGGCCGCCGCGGATGCCCTTGTTGCTCTCGCCCCAGGTCGGCTCGTTGAGGAACTTGCGGATCCGGTTCCGGTTGCCGAACCGATCCCAGTCGACGTAGTCCTGGCTGTCGCTGTTGGGATCGACGACGGCGACGATCTGAATGTCCGTGCGGGCGGCGAGGCCGGTGTTCACCTGGCGCTGCGACTGAAGCCCGCAGCCGACCTGCGCCAGCAGGATCATGTCACTCGGTGCCTGATAGCCGCGGCCGAGCACGCGACGCGGCACGATCGTGAACGCGGAGGCGGCGCCGAGCGTTCCGAGGAATTGACGGCGATTCACTCTGTCCATGATGTGGCCTCGATGGGGGGTCCGGGCGTGCATTAAAACATTTTGGGTCAGGGGATGTCAAAAGATATAAATAAAAACCAGACCCCCCCGCCGCTGGGGCGGCC
>JBMDXB010000090.1:0-7970 GCA_048594885.1 Vicinamibacterales bacterium | reverse complement strand
GCGCCCAACGCGTTGCTGTAGACATCGATGAACGCCCCCGGCGCCTCGGATGCCGCCACATGGAACGGCGCCGCCGGCGCGCCCGTCCCGACGCCGATGTCCGTCCCCGTCTGGAACACGACCGAGTCCCCCAGGTCCGTCACCGTGGTGAACACCGCCAGTCGGCCCGGCGTGCCGGACGTGACCAGCGGATCGATGGTCGACGATGCCGCGCTGATGATCCCTTTCGCTTCCACCGGCGGCTGCGCGCCGGCGAGCACGAACGCGGAGGCCGGCTTGCCCCCCACGGTCTCGGCATCCGCCGCCTTCAGGGCATATGGCACCGCCACCAGCATCACGCGCGACAGGTCGCGGCCGCCCACCGACACCTGCAGCCAGCGGGCCTGTTCGGAGCGGAAGATCTCCAGCGGCAACGACACGGCCGCCCCGAGATACGCGACATATCGACCTCGGTCGTCCGTTGTGACGGTCTGCGCCTCGCTCCACAGCAGCGCGCCGCCGTCCGCCTCGTCGAACAACGCGAACGTCACCGTTTGCGCACCGGCGAGCGGCGCGCCCGCCGCATCCGCCAAGGTGCCCGACACTGGAATGAAGCGCGTGGTCGGCGAGGCGGACTGCGTGTCCTGAGCGGCGACGACCGACGCCGTGGCGATCAGCGCGAGGACGGACGCAATCGATACGTACTTGACGATCCGCATGAGAACCTCCCTCTGGCTACACGGGGAGGCCCGGCGGGCAGTGTATACCTGCACCAACAATGCGGCAACGCAACGCGCCGGCGAGGCTCACGCGACTGGCTATCTGCGGAGCGCCTGTGCCAATTGCTGCAGCCGCTGCTCCTGGATCTTCAGCTGCTGCTTCAGGAGATCCGTTTCCGTCTTCAGCCGATCGTTTTCCACCTTCAGATCCTTGATGGCCTGCAGCATGTAGAACGGGAGCTGGTGGTACTTGACCGCCTTATAGCCCTCCGCATCGGTGGTCACGAGCTCCGGCAGCACCGCTTCGACGTCCTGCGCAATGAGCCCAAACGCCCGCGTGTGACCGAAATGGCGGTCAGGAAACTCGTTCGCGCGCCAGGTGAACGACACTGGCTGGAGACGCGCGATCGTCTCGAGGCTGCGGGCAAACGGCGCCACCGCTTGCTTGAACCGCCGGTCCGAGGAACACACGCCGGCAATCACGCTGCCGTCCTCGTCCTTCACGCAACCCAGGCCGCCCGTGCCGACGCGGATGTCGCCCGCAACGTGGAGCCTGTCCAGCGGACTGTCGGTACCGATCCCGACATTGCCAATCCCCGTGAAAGCTGCGATGGTAGGACCGGACGGCGACCAGGCGTATAGAGCCGTGCCCGTGCTCGAGGTCGCATAAACTCCATAACCGCTGTTCCCCTGACCGAGGACGCCAATCCCGTTCTCGGCGAAACCCCGCACGCCCCATCCACTGAAAACGGACGTTTCACCATAGATGCCATCCCCAGCCGTACCCCCAGAAGCCACAACCCGTAGTTTGGCAACGCCACCGATCGCCTCAGCGGAGTCGGTACCAATCAATACACGGCCGGCGGGATCGATCCGCATCCGTTCCGCAAACGTCGTCGATCCGACCGGCGTCGTCATGAATTGCAGCATCGTCCCGTTGGCCGTGTCCGTCCAGTTCTCCGCCGCCCGGAACATGATCTGCCCCTTGCCCCCCGTGAACCCCGAGGGCGCGTAGCCCCGCACCGCCAGCCCGCCGAGGATGTCGTTGGTCTGCACCGGCAACGGCGCGAAGACCGTGCCGCGCGCCGCGCGCGACACCAGCGGCAGCGCGCCCAACGCGTTGCTGTAGACATCGATCAACGCCCCTGGCGATTGCGACGCCGCCACGTGGAACGGCGCCGCCGGCGCGCCCGTCCCGACGCCGATGTTCGCTCCCGTCTGGAACACGACCGAGTCCCCCAGGTCCGTCGCCGTGGTGAACACCGCGAGGCGTCCCGGCGTGCCGGCCGTCACCACCGGATCGATGACCGACGATGCCGCGCTGAGGGTTCCTTTCGCTTCCGCCGTCGGCTCGCCGGCGAGCACGAACGCCGACGCCGGCTTGCCCCCCACCGTCTCCGCATCGGCCGCCTTCAACGCATATGGCACCGCCACCAGCATGACGCGCGGGAGATCGCGACCTGCAACGGAGACTTGCAGCCCGCGCGCAGTTTCACTTCGGAAGATGTCCAGCGGCAACGCCACCGCCGCCCCGAGATAGCCCACATATCGACCGCGGTCGTCCGCCGTGACCGTCTGCGCCTCGCTCCACAGCAGCGTGCCCCCCTCCGCCTCGTCGAACAACGCGAACGTGACCGTCTGCGCACCGGCGAGCGGCGTGCCCGCCGCATCCGTCAAGGTGCCCGAGACTGGAATGAGGCGCGTGGTGGGTGAGGGAGCCGAGGGGGGCTGCGTCTCCTGCGCAACGACGACCTTTCCGGCGAGGACCAGCGCGGCGACACACGCGAACGAGCGTCCCTTCACGGTTCGCATGAGAACCTCCTCTTTGGTTGATACACGGGGAGGCCCGGCGCGCAGTGTATACCGGCGTCACGAGAGCAACAACGGCGTTCCGGTGCCGGCAACTTTCTCGTGGTACGGCGGAATCGACTGCGCGACAAGCGCCGCCCGTGACCGACGCGGCCCGGGCGCTACGAGACCGCCACTTGAACACTGACTTTGCGAGGTCCACGGCGATAGTCGTATGCTGCATGTGGACTGCTCGTTGCCTTGGCCTGTCAGAAGGCCGTTTGTCGATTGGCACCGCGGTGCCGCACGGCAGCGGGAGTCCATTCCATCAGCAGCAGCACCGCCGCCGCGGCCGGGTTCACTCCAATCTCGATCGACTCGGCCCGGGACGTGGCGTCCCACTTCTTAGGGCGGAAACGCCGATGATGATCGGCCCGCAGGCGACGGTCATCACGATCGGCAGATCCGCAACTGCGGGGCGGCGGCATCGGCAGAGCACGAGCACACGCACGTACGGGGAGGAGAGACGATGGCAGCGAAGGTCGCAATGTGGGGAGTGCTCCTGGCGCTGGCAACCGCTGTGGGCGCGTCGGCGCAGACGCCCCGCCTGGTGCCGTACAGCGGAGTGATCCGGGATGCGTTGGGCACGCCGCGCGCAGGCGTCGTGACGCTGACCTTCAGCCTGTATGCGGAGGCGGAGGGGGGAGTCCCGCTCTTCGTGGAGGCGCAGACCGTGACGCTGGATGCGCAGGGACGTTACACGGTGCTGCTCGGGGCGACGCGGTCCGACGGCCTGCCGTTGGATGCGTTCATCAGCGGCGAGGCGCGGTGGCTGGGAGTGCGAGTGGAGGGAGACGGCGAAGGGCCGCGGGTCCAACTGGTGAGCGTGCCGTACGCCCTGAAGGCAGCGGATGCCGACACGGTCGGCGGCAAACCGCTGTCGGCCTTCGTGCTGGCGCAGCCGGCGACGACGAGCAGCACGAGCACCACGATTGTGCCGCAGGCCACCAGCGGCACCGCGGGCTATTTGGGAGTGTTCACCAACAGTACCGACCTGGGGAACTCAGTGGTGTTTCAGGCGGGGACGAGCATCGGCGTGGGAACGACCGCGCCGGCGGCCGCATTCCACGTGATGGCGACGGCCGCTCCGGGCGCGTTCTTCGACATGTACAGCAATACGCTGGCGGCGCTGCCGCTGGTGTTCCGGACGGCGCGGGGGACTCCCGAGGCGCCGGCCGCGGTGCAGACCGGCGACATCCTGGGCGGCGTGGCGGTGCGCGGCTATGGCGCGACGGGCTTCGCTGGAGGCAAAGGCCAGGTCATGTTCCGGGCGGCGGAGAACTGGACCGACAGTGCGACGGGGACGTATCTGCAGTTCACGACGACGCCGATCGGATCGAGCGCGTTTGCCGAGCGGATGCGGATTGCCCCGTCCGGCAATGTCGGGATCGGAACAACGACGCCCACTGCGTTGCTGCACGTCGCCGGTGACGTCGCTGTGGACGGGAACATCGCCGCGAAGTATCAGGACGTCGCGGAGTGGGTGGAGAGTGGCGAACCGCTGGCGCCGGGCACCGTGGTGGTGGTGGACCCGGCGGCCGTGGATGGCGTGCGGCGCTCGACCCGCGCGTATGACGCGGCAGTGGCGGGCGCGGTCTCGGCGCAACCAGGCGTGATGCTGGGTGAGCGCGGCGCGACGAAGTCGCTGGTGGCGCAGAGCGGGCGGGTGCGGGTCAAGGTGGACGCGCGCTATGGCGCGATCGCACCTGGTGCCTTGCTGGTGACGAGCCCGACGCCGGGCCATGCGATGGTGTCGAAGCCAATCATGGTCAACGGCGTGCGGCTGCATCGGCCGGGCACCATCCTGGGCAAGGCACTCGAGCCACTGACGACCGGGGCGGGAGAGATCCTCGTCCTCCTCACGCTTCAGTAGCGTTATGCGCGCGCTACCTGCACGGACCGAGCCGCGCGGCAACGCTGAGTTGTCTGCAGTTCGCAGGTTCTCTCGCGTCTTCGCCGGGTCGCTATTGTTCGCCGCAGTCGCCAGCCTGGCAGTCGCCCAACCGGCTTCTCAGAAGCCGCGTTACCAGAAACTCGACAGCGCGCTCAACGAACTCATGCTCCGTCGGGCCGCCGCGGGTCCCGATGCGAGCCGACGAGCAGCCGTGGAGCGCCAGTCGGCAGCGGAACTTGGACTCATCGAGTTCGGGGACAGGCGAATAGGAGTGACGATTCGCTTTCGCGGCGCCGGGCAGACGGTTGCGACGCTCGTGGTCAGTCGCAACGGGCACATTGCCTATAGATTCGCCGCCGCCATCGAAGCGTATGTCGACCCCGCGGTGCTTTCCGAGATCGACGCGTTGGCCGACGTGGACCGGATCGAGAGGATCCCCCGCGTCGAGCCGCAGGTCGTCAGCCAGGGTGTTCAGGTTCACAACGCGGTACCGTGGCAGGCGGCCGGATACACGGGCCAGGGCGTGAAGATCGGGATCATCGACGTCGGTTTCGTGGGTTGGTCCGCGCTGCCGTCAGCGGACATGCCGTCGCTGGCGGCGGTTCGCTGCTATACCGGCGGAGGCTCATACTCCACCAGTCTGGCGTCGTGTGAGACGAGCTCGAGCCATGGGACGGCTGTTGCGGAAGCGGCTCATGACGTCGCTCCCGATGCCGCATTCTACCTCTCGAAGGTCGTGACGCTCGGGGACATCCATGACGCGGTGGGCTGGATGATCCAGCAGGGCGTTCGCGTCATCAACATGTCGTTCGCCGTCGAGTGGGACGGACCGGGCGATGGCACCAGTCCCTATGCCGACTCCGTGCTGAAAGCGGTGGACACCGCGGTCGCGGGCGGCGCACTGGTATCCATAGCGAGCGGCAACTATGCGACCGCCGCCTGGTTCGGTCCATGGCAGGACGTAGACGGGGACAGTTACCTGGAGTTTCTCACAGCGGATCGCTACTCGTGTCTGAACGCCGGATCATTTACGTCGATCTCATTGGAACTGAGATGGCAGGATGCGTGGGGCGGCGCGACGCGCGACCTCGATCTCGAACTCTACCGGCAGTCCGACGGCGCGTTGGTTGCGAGTAGCCGCGATAATCAGAATGGCGGCGCGTCCCATGTCCCGCATGAATCGCTCAGCTACCTCCCCGTCTCGAGCGGCACCTATTGTGTCGCGGTGACTCGGTACTCCGGCGCGGCCCCCTCCTGGGTGCAGCTTCGCGTCAGCTCACAACAGTCGCTCGATGCGTTCACCTCCGCTGGATCGGTCACCAGCCCTGCGGAGACTGCGAACCCAGGCGCCCTCGCGGTTGGCGCAGCGAACTGGCAGACACCGGACACCATCGAGAGCTTCAGCAGCAGAGGTCCCACCCCCGATGGCCGTGTCAAGCCAGAGATCGTTGGTGTCGATCGGGCGGACTCGTACACCTACGGAACGAACGCATTCCCGGGCACCAGCCAGTCTGCGCCTCACATCGCCGGCCTCGGGGCGCTCCTTGTTCAAGCGTACCCCGCGTCGCCGCCAAACCAGATCTCAACGATGCTGAAGACCTGGGCTCTGGAACACAGCGGCGCCGGCGCTCCCGATGATACGTGGGGCTATGGACTGGCCTATCTGCCATCGGTCTACAGGCTGACGATACTCAAAGATGGCTCCGGCGCCGGTACGGTCACGAGCGTGGATTCAGCGGTGAATTGCGGCACGACCTGCGGCGCGATCTACCTGGGTGGAACGGTCGTGCAGCTCACCGCAACGGCCGCTTCCGGGTCGGTGTTCGCCGGGTGGACCGGCGGAGGGTGTACGGGTTCTGGAGGGTGCGCCGTGACGATGGACGCTGCGACCGTCGTGACTGCGACGTTCGTTCCGTCGGCAGCGGCTCCTACCTTCACGGATACCCCGTTGCAGCCGGGAACGACAATCGTGAAGCTCGTGCACATTGCCGAGTTGCGTCAAGCGATAGAGACGCTGCGGGCACGGTACGGGTTGCCGGCTCCTGTGTGGACGGACGCGACGCTGGTTGCACGCGTGACTTCAGTCAAGGCTGCTCACCTGACGGAACTCCGGACTGCGCTGAACCAGGTGTACGGAACTGCGGGGCGGACACCACCCAGCTACTCGCACCCGGTCCTCACCAGCGGGGCAACCATCATCACGGCGGTAGACATAGAGGAGTTGCGCGCCGCGATTGTTGCGATTTGGTGAGCGCACGGCATGTGCCAGTGACGAATGTCACGGTTGATTCTTCGTCTACGGCCCGGAGTCGCGCTATTTGCCGGCGAGTTGCTCCAACCGCCGCAGCCGTTCCTCCTGTTCCCTGAGTTGCCGCTGAAAGCGATCGGTTTCCGCTTTCAGCTGCTCTCTCAAGAGGTCGTTTTCCGTCTTGAGGTCCTTGATGGCCTGCAGCATGTGAAACGGCAACTGGTTGTACTTGACCGCCTTGTAGCCCTCGGCATCGGTCGTCACGAGGTCCGGCAGGACCGCTTCCACCTCTTGCGCGATGAGTCCAAACGAGCGCGTGGAACCGTAGTGGCGATCGGGAAATTCCTCGGCGCGCCAGGTGAAATAGACCGGCTGCAGGCGCGCGACGGTCTCCAGGCTTCGCGCAAACGGCGTCACGCCCTGCTTCAACCGCCGGTCCGAAGAACACACGCCCGCAATTACGCTGCCGTCGCCGTCCTTCACGCAGCCCGTGCTGCCGCTGCCGACGCGGATGTCCCCCACGACGTGGAGCTTGTCGGCAGGCGAGAATGTCCCGATGCCCACATTGCCGGCACCGCTGAATGTGGCAATCACTTCGCCGCCGCTGAAGGCGGAGAGAGCGGTTCCAGTGTTCGAGTTCGCCGTGACGCCGACGCCCGATCCGCTCTGTCCGATCACACCGTTCCCGCCGCCGCCCGTGTTGGCGGCATCGCCCACCACCGCGTAAAAGCCCGTGGCACTCGTGCGCCCCCAGAGCGCGTTGCCGGTACTGCTGAACACGTCCAGGTGGTACGTGAACGGCCACGGAGCTGTCGTCCCGATGCTGACCTTCCCGTCGGGGTGAATCCGCATGCGCTCCGCAAACGTGGTCGATCCGATCGGCGTCGTCATGAACTGCAGCAACGTCCCGTTGGCCGTGTCGGTCCAGTTCTCCGCCGCGCGGAACATGATCTGCCCCTTGCCCCCCGTGAACCCCGACGGCGCGTAGCCGCGCACCGCCAGCCCGCCCAGGATGTCGTTGGTCTGCACCGGCAAGGGCGCGAACACCGTCCCGCGCGCTGCGCGCGACACCAGCGGCAGCGCGCCCAACGCGTTGCTGTAAACATCGATGAACGCCCCCGGCGTCTCGGATGCGGCCACATGGAACGGCGCCGCCGGCGCGCCCGTCCCGACGCCGATGTTCGTTCCCGTCTGGAACACGACCGAGTCCCCCAGGTCCGTCGCCGTGGTGAACACCGCCAGCCGGCCCGGCGTGCCGGACGTGACCAGCGGGTCGATGACC
>JBMDXB010000009.1:0-3651 GCA_048594885.1 Vicinamibacterales bacterium | reverse complement strand
CGCCTCCTCCTACGGTATGAACTTCAGGAGCATGCCGGAGCTCGACTGGCTGTTCGGATATCCCTGGGCGCTGAGCCTGATGTTGATCACGGCCATCATTCCGTTCGTCTGGTTCAAGCGCAAGGGATGGCTCTGACCTCGGTGCATGGCTGGCATGCGATTTTCGACTACATTTAACTACGGCAATAGCTACATATCGGGTTGACTACATATCGAATTCGATGTATGACTCGGGCAGGATCGAACGCGGACGCAGAAACGCGCCGCGGCAACGAAGAAACGACGCTGTTTGACATCGTGAATAGGAATTGGCGCGAGCGCCCTCGTAGCCCGCATGGAGCGCAGCGGAATGCGGGGCGGTCGTGCCGCGTGGCACCGACCCCGGATTGCGCTTCGCTCCATCCGGGCTACGCGGCTTGTTCGCGTCCGCGGCAACGCACTCGGCCCCGGCCGAGCGCGCGCCGGAGTGCGCCCGGAGTACGCGAGTGCTCCTGATCCGCGGCCGGCCGGCGGCATTGTTGACAAAACGAACCCACGTTGCAGAAGCGCAACAGGCTGCGCATCCCGCATGGAGCACAGCGGCACGCGCGTGAGGGTCGGCCGCGCGGTGTCTCACCCGAAAGGGCGCACTTCAGCCCCGGGTCCTGTATTTCTCCTGTTATTTACAGGACCGGGTCGCACCCGAGATGCGCAGCCCGCAGAGGTTGCAGGGCTGCGGCGCGCCCGATCGCACGACGTCGGCGGCAACCGCCCGGGGCCGATCGTGCCTCGGCGCGTTCGAGCGCATCGTCGCACTACGCCACCGCGGCCTTGCCCCGGCTCAGGGTCTGGCGGACCTCGAAGCCCTCGAATTGCGGGTGGTCGATGTAGAGCGGCTTGTTCTGCCCGGCGTCCCTGTGGGCGGCGCGGAACTCCTCCGACTTGGTCCAGGCTTCGAACGTCGCCCTGCTCTGCCAGACCGTGTGCGAGGCGTAGAGCGTGAAGTCCTCCTGCTCGGGTCCCTTGAGCAGGTGGAACTCGACGAAGCCGGGGACCTTGCTCAGGTGCGAATCGCGGCTCAGCCACACCTTCTCGAAGTCCTGCTCGGAGCCCTTCTTCACGCGGAAGCGGTTCATGGCGATGAACATCATCAGCTCTCCCAGTTGACGGTTGAAGCCTCGTCCCGGCCGAACCCCGGCCCGATTCTGCGGCCGGCCCGACCCGGGCCGGCCGCGGCACGCAGATCGGTGTTCCTTTCGTGTCATCCTCCGAACAGCATCTGGTCGGTGAACCGCACGTTCAGCGCGCCCTTGATGGTAATGCCGGGGCTGAAGAAAGGAAGCGGCGTCGAGTTCGCCCCGTGCAGCGGGTTGGGATACACGTCGAGGTAGCGCGAATACTGCTCATTGAACAGGTTCTCCACCGAGAACGACATCAGCGCATCCGGGTTGATCTGGTAGCCCGTGTAGAGGTGCACCAGTTTGAAGGCGGCGGTCGGGAAGTACGCGTAGGGAGGACCCTGCTTGGCTCCGGCCGGCGCCTCGGGACCCGGCGGAATGTCGTTCGGATTCTTCGCCGCCACCGCCTGCCAGCGCACCGACACCGTGAGCCTGCGATCGAGGAACCGCGCCCCCAGCGTGGTGGTCACCTGATCGGGCGGGATCGTCGCCAGCGGCAAGCTGTGGGTGATGTCCTTTCCGACGATGTGACTGCCCGCGACGCCCCCGAACCAGTCGCCGGCGTCGTAGTTGCTCTCGAACTCGAGGCCTTCGATCCGCGCCTTCGTGATGTTCTGATACTGCTCGCAGAAGAAGACCACGAAGTTCCGGCATCGCTGCCCGCCTGCCCCCTGGCCCGGTCCCAGGAACTTCAGGTCGATGTAGTTGTCGAGGTCGTTGCGATAGATGTTGAACTTCGCGCGCAACGCATCGCCCGGGCGCAGCACGTTGTCGTAGCGCCAGTTGATGCCGAATTCCTTGTTCATGCCGACCTCGGGCTTCAGCCCCGGATTGGGCAGGAACGTGAATTGCGGCGGGGCGGGATGGATTCCGGCGACGAGCGTCTCGGTGACCGCGGGAGCGCGATAGCCCTCGGCATAGATGAAGTACGGCGTGAAGCCGGGAATCGTCGTCAGGCCCACGGTGACCTTCGGCGACACCCGGTTGCCTTGCGTGCCGACGCCGCCGCCCGACAGCGAATACTGGTCATAGCGGGCGGCGGTGATGGTCTCGAACGCGTTCGCGTAGTTCGTCTTCAGCTGGATGAAGCTGCCGGAGACCGTTCGCTCGCCGGACGGCGTGAACACGGTGCCGAACCCGGTCGTGCTGACCACGTCGTGGAAGCTGTCGCCGCCGAGGTTGAGCGCGTGCTGCAGCGGGCCGAAATCGAAGCGGGTCGTGTTGTTGACGTCGAAGCCGGTCGTGTCGACGGTGAAGTTGCGCCGGCCGCCGATGAACCCCGACGACGGATCGCCGGTGCCGGCGATCTTGGTCTGGTTCGTCGACGTCTTCACCTCGTAGATGTTGGCGTCGAAATCGAGCAGCCGGTCGTCCGGCCGCGCGTAGGTCCAGCGCGCGGTCGAGATCACGTTGTGCGTGCCGGTCGAGTATATCGACGCCAGCGGCGGCGGGGTTCCGGGCGGAAACGGCTGGCCGGTCCGGTAGCTCGCGTCGTAGTCGATATACCCGACCTTGATCTGGTGGCCGAGGGCCGGGCGAAACGTTCCCTTCACCGTTCCGGTCTGCACGTTGTAACCGGTATTCGGCACGATATTGCCGGCGCCATCCCAGTAGTCCTCCTGCGCGCGGTGGGTGCCGCCGGCGAAGATCTCGGCCGCGGGCGTCATGCGCGCGGCGGCGAAGGCCGTGGCGACCCCGCCGAAGTTCGAGCTGCCCATGCCATGGGTGAGCACGCCCCAGCGCTCGCCCGCCTTGAGCACGTCCTCGACGTCCTTGGTGCGGAACGAGGCGACGCCGCCGATCGCGCCGGAGCCGAAGATGTTGGCCACCGGCCCGCGGATCACGTCGATGCCGCTGATCAGCTCGGGCTCGAGGTAGAAGATGCCGTTGGCGTTGTGGCCGCTGCGCTGGAAGTTCTGCCGCGCCCCGTCGATGACGACGTTGACCCGGCCGAAATCCTGCAGGCCGCGGATGTTGATCGCGGTGCCCGGATCGTCCGGCCGCTCCTGGACGTAGACGCCGGGCATGCCGTAGAGCAGGTCGGCCGGCCGCGTGGGCATGAGCTGGTTGATCTGCTCCTGGCGCACCGTGCTCACGCCGGCGAGCGCCTCGGTCCCCGGCTGCGGGTCGGTCACCGGCTGCACGGACGGCGCACGCTCCGTTGCCGGCGCCTGGCTCGGCGCTTGGCTCGTCGCCGGCCGGCGAGCGGTGGTGCTCACGCGGGCCGGAGCGCGGCTCGCCCGCTGCACCGGTTTGCTCGACACGACCGTGATCGGGTCCAATTCGACATCTTCCGCAACCGCACGCGACACCGCGCCGGCAACCGTCAGCGCGATCACCGAGACGCCTGCAAGGAGCGCATGCGCGCTCCGACTGCGATAGGACATGACACCCCCACTCCCCTGGTTCTGGCCGGGGCTGGCGGGCTACCGCGTGGGCGGGGGCTTGCTGGCTGGGCCTGCCCGCAAGACAAAAGCGTCGGCGGGCTCGATGT
>JBMDXB010000089.1:0-1991 GCA_048594885.1 Vicinamibacterales bacterium | reverse complement strand
GGGGTCGACGTCGGCGCGAAGTTCGAGATCCACGAGATGATCCGCCGCCAGGCACAAGCCGGCCTCGCCTGCCTCGTCGTGTCGAGCGACCTGCCGGAAGTGCTCTCGATCGCGCAGCGCGTCATCGTGATGCGCCAGGGGATCACCCGCGGCGTGCTGACGGGCGCGGAGGCCACCGAAGAAGCCATCATGCACCTGGCCACGTCCGACGTGAAGGCCGCGTCGTGAAGCGGTTCTGGCGTGTCCGCGAGCTGAGCACCGTCGCGATCCTGGTGCTCGAGATCGTCTTCTTCGGCTGGTACCTCTGGCCGGACGGCAACCGCGCACACCCGTTCCTCAACACGGAGAACGCGCTGCTGGTCCTGAAGTACTCGTCGATCTACGGGATCGCGGCGGTCGGCGCGGCGGTGGTCATCATCTCGGGCGGCATCGACCTGGCCCCCGGCGCTGTCATCGCCCTGGCGAGCGTGGTGTGCGGCGCGCTCTTCGTGGACGCCGGGTGGTCGCTCGAGGCCAGCATGGCGTGCGCGCTGCTCGTCGGCCTGGCGACCGGCGCGCTGAGCTCCATCCTGATCGTCTTCGTCAGGCTGCCGCCGTTCATCGCGACGCTCGGCGTCATGGGCATCACGCGCGGCGTGGCGTTCATCATCACCGAGGGGCAGTACTACGACCTGTCGAGCAAGCTGGTGGGCGGCTGGCGGCCGCTCGGCCGGCCGGCCCACTGGGTCGCGCCGCGCAACAAGATCCGGCTGGCCGTCGTCTTCCAGTTCGCGATGACGCGCTACCAGTGGGGCCGGGCCGTGTTCTCGGTCGGCGGCAACGAGACGGCGGCGCTCTTCTCCGGAATCGCGATCGGCCGGCTGAAGTTCTCGATCTATCTGCTCAGCGGCCTGCTCGCCGCCGTCGCCGGTATCGTGCTGTCCCTCGTCCAGGGGCAGGGGAAGGCGGACCTCGCCAACGGCTACGAGCTCGACATCATCGCGTCGGCGGTGGTCGGCGGGGCCAGCCTGTCGGGCGGACGCGGCTCGGTGCTGGGGGCGGTGCTCGGGACGCTGATCTTCGGCGTCCTCCGGAACGCGCTGCCGCAGATTCCCGGCGCCACGTTTTACGATCGGCTCATCGTCGGCCTGGCGGTTATCATCATCGTCGTGATGGACCAGCTGCTGCTGAAACGAGCGGACTGATGGAGGGATCATGAAGCGACTTGGCGTGTGGTGTGCGGTGGCGGTCGTCGCGGCCGGGGCAGCATGCAGCAGGAACAAGGAAGCGGCGCCGGCCGGCGAGACGGCGAAGCCGCACTACCGGTTCGCGGTCATCCCCAAGGCCCTCGACATCCCGGTGTTCAACTACGCGCGGATCGGCGCCGAGCGCAAGGCGAAGGAGCTCGGCAACGTCGACGTCGAGTGGCGGGCGCCGGATTCGGCCGATCAGCTGCGCCAGAAGGAGATCCTCGAGTCGTTCATCACGCAGCGCGTGGACGGGATCGCGATCTCGACGCTCAACGGCGACTTCCTCACCGAGACGATCAACCGCGCGATGGACGCGGGGATTCCGGTCGTCACCTGGGACTCGGACGCGCCGAAGTCGAAGCGGATCGCGTTCTACGGCGTGGACGACTACGACTCCGGCCGCATCATGGGCGAGGAGACGGTCAAGCTGCTCGGCGGCAAGGGCACGGTCGCGATGATCACGGCGCTCGGCGCGACGAACCTCCAGCGCCGCCTCGACGGCGCGCGCGAGGCGATCGCGACGGCGCCCGGTATCACGATCGTCGAAGTTTACGACATCACGGAGGACGTGGTCCGCGCGGCGGAGATCAGCGCGACCGGGACGCGCCGCTATCCCGACCTGGGCGCCTGGGTGTCGGTCGGCGGCTGGCCGGTCTTCACGCGCAACGCGCTCGCGAACGTCGATCCCGCGAAAACGAATGTCATCTGCTTCGATACCGTGGCGAGCGCTCTCGATCTGCTCCGGGAAGGCAAAGTGCAGGT
>JBMDXB010000088.1:0-22541 GCA_048594885.1 Vicinamibacterales bacterium | reverse complement strand
GGCGGTCCCCCCGCGGGGCGCGCGCGTTGGGTACAGATCTCGAACTACGCGCCGGACGTGCCGAACCGATACCAGCGATATCTCACCCCAGTTCAGGCCGGCGACGGCGAACTGCTCGCGATCCACACGCCCGGCCACGCGCCGGACCACTTCTGCTTCTTCGATCGATCGACCGGTGACGTCTACTGCGGCGATCTCGCGCGCGCCGGCGGCACCATCGTCATCCCCGCGACGCGCGGCGGGAACCTCCGTCAATACCTCGAGTCGCTGCAGCGCATCCGCGATCTTCGTCCCCGACGGCTGCTACCCGGCCACGGTCCGATCGTCGACGATCCCGAGGCGTTGATCGACAAGTACCTGGCGCACCGCGCCGAGCGTGAGTCACAAATCGTCGCCGTGATTCGCGAGAAGCCCTCCACGCCCGAGGAGATCGTGCCGAGCATCTACGGCCGGCTCGCCGATCGCATAGCCACGGCGGCTGCCGAATCCGTACTCGCGCATCTGGTGAAGCTGGACGAAGAGGGCCGCGCGCGGCAGGATGCCGACGGCAGGTGGACGATCGTGAATCGCTAATCGACAATCGCGATCAGCGATCAGCGATCAGCGATCAGCGATCAGCGATCACGCGGGCTGAAATCCCGGCGGAATGTCCGGCACCCGCTCCGACCTCTTGGTCGCCTTCGGCATCGCGTCGCGAATCACCTGCTCGAGCTGTTCGAGGTACGCCACGAACCGCTGTCGTCCTTCGGTGCTGAGCCGACAGAGCGTCTGCGGCCGCCGGTTGTCGAATCCTTTCCACACCTCGACGAGCCCCGCCTCGCGCAGGACGTCGAGATGCCGGCTCAAGTTGCCGTCGGTCAACGCGCAGAGGCGTTTCAGCTCGGTGAACAGCACGCCCTCGGGCCGCGTCACGAGCGACGTCATGATGCCGAGCCTCGCCTTCTCGTGCAGCACGCGCTCGAGCCCGTCGTAGGCAAAGCGGCCGGGGTGATCAGTCTTCTCGGCTCTCTTCTTCTTCGTCATCGCTCCGTGCCTCCGGCTCCTTGGCCCCCCGGCTCCCCGACTCCCAATACAAGACTGCCGCAGCAAGCAGTTGTCCCGCGCCGAACGTGCCGCCGACCCACCAGCCGCTCAACTTCTCGACGGACGTCGCCCAGAGCAGGACGACCCCGGCGCCGTAGTAGAAAAGCGCGACGATGCTGCTCGTGCGTGGCAGATACGGCCGCGAGGCGAACGTGCCGACGCCGAAGCAGATCGCCCAGATGCCGGGCAGCAGCGGCACCAGCCCGGCGTTCAACCGCACGAAGCTCGCCGTGACGATCGCTCCGGCGAGCACGCCCGGCACGAACTGTCCCACCACCCGCCGCGTGTGCCTCCGCTCCGCGCCATCGTCATGGACGACGTAGTTGTAGACGATCTCGCTCACGCCGACGAACCCGGCGAGCACGGCAATCGCCGCCCAGTAGAGAACGAAGCCGGGCGGGTCGTCCGGGCCGAGACCCTGCGGCTGCGTCCACGCGGCGGCGATGCCGATGAGGCCGGAGGCGGCGACCGGCAGCGGCCGGTAGCCGCGGTAGATCTCCCCCTTGGCGATCTGCGCGTGGATGTCGGCGATGTCCTGCAGCGCCCGCGAGAGGTCCATGGCTACAACCACTTTGCGTCACAGAGGTGCTCCGCGTCAAGCGTTGCCACTGCTTCAACACGGAGCACACGGAGGGCACGGAGCAATCATTTCCGCATGTGAAGAAGGGGCAATCATTTCGCGTGTAAGAAGAAGATGTGGCCGTGTTCTCCGTGCCCTCCGTGTTGAAACGCTGTGGACCAAGTTGAAACGCTGTGGACCAAGGAGGCGAGTGTATTCTCTTGACGCCGTGCTCGAGCGCCTGTTTCGCCTCTCCGAACACCACACCACCATCAGGACCGAGATCGTCGCTGGCGTGACGACGTTCCTGACGATGGCCTACATCATCTTCGTGCAGCCGGCTGTGCTGCAGGCGGCGGGGATGGACTTCGGCGCCGTGCTCGTCGCGACCTGCGTGGCGAGCGGCATCGCGACGCTGCTGATGGCGTTCCTCGCGAACTACCCGATCGCCGTCGCGCCGGCGATGGGCCACAACTTCTTCTTCGCCTTCACCGTCGTCGTCGCCGGCGGCGTGCCGTGGCAGGTCGCGCTGGGCGCCGTTGCGATTGCCGGCGCGGTGTTCATCCTGACGGCGGGCGTCGGGCTGCGCGAGCATCTGATCAAGGCGATCCCGGACTCGCTCAAGCACGCGATCGCCGTCGGCATCGGCCTGCTCATCGCCCTCATCGGTCTCGAGTGGGGCGGGATCGTCGTCGACTCGCCGGGTACGCTCGTAACGCTTGGGAATCTGAAATCGCCTCCGACGCTGCTCACGCTGTTCGGGTTGTTGACGATGGCGGTATTGCTCGCGCGTCGCGTGCGCGGCGCGATGCTGATCGGCATCCTCGCATCGACCGTCGTCGGGCTCCCGACCGGCATCGTGCAGTATCAGGGCCTCGTCAGCGCGCCGCCGTCGCTCGCGCCGACGTTCGTGCAGCTCGACGTCATCGGCGCGTTCAAGCCGGCGATGGTGTCGGTCATCTTCGTTTTCTTCTTTCTCGCGCTGTTCGACTCCGTCGGTACGCTGGTGGGCGTTGCCAGCCAGGCGGGCCTGATGCGCGATGGCACGCTGCCGCGCGCGCGGCAGGCACTGCTCGCGGACGCCGTCGGCACCGTCATCGGTGCCGGTCTCGGCACGTCGACCGTGACGGCCTACATCGAAAGCTCCACCGGCGTCGCCGCCGGCGGCCGCACCGGCCTCGCCAACGTCGTCACCGCGACGCTGTTCTTTCTCTCATTGTTCTTCTTTCCGCTGGTGAAGATGATCGGCGGCGGCTATGCAGCGAGTGGTGGACTCGTGCTCTATCCCGTCGTCGCTCCCGCGCTCCTGCTCGTCGGCACGCTGATGATGGCCGGCGTGCGCACGATCGCGTGGGACGATGCGACGGAGGCGATTCCGGCGTTCCTGACGATCGTCATCATGCCGCTCACGGTCAGCATCACCGACGGCATTGCGTTCGGGTTCATCGCGTTTGCGGTCCTGAAGCTGGTGACCGGCCGGGCCCGCGAGGCGCATCCGCTCGTCTACGTCTTCGCGACGGCCTTCGTCGTCCGATACATCGCGCTTCGATAGGGGCTCGGCCGGCCCCCGTTCTCCTTTTCTCCTGTTGCCCGTCCCTGGCACCCGCACCTTGAGCCCCCAGCGCACCCTGACTTACGATTGGAGGGTTATGAAGTCGTTCGCGAACGCGCACCTGTTGGTCTCCGCGCAAGAGCTTGCGGGGATGATCGAGGGAGCGGGTTCGAAACGGCCGTTGATCCTCGATCTTCGTCCTCCGGAAGCCTACACAGCCGGGCACATTCCCGGTGCAGTTCATCTCGATTTGTGGGGCGTGAGTCTCATCGACACCGATCCGGCGCCGTTGAAGGCGTTCATGTGGATGATCGAGCACGTCCTGCAGGTGCACGGCGTCGACGCGACGCGGCCGGTCGTCATCTACGACGACCAGTCGGGCGTTCGGGCGGCGCGCGCGTTCTGGTTTCTCGAGTACTTCGGCCATCCGAACGTGCGTGTGCTCGACGGCGGCTTCACCGCGTGGTCGGCGGCGGGCCTCGACGTCACGCGCGACGCGGAGCCGCCGCCGAAGAGCGAGTGGACCGGCACGCGCCTGGAGCACACGCTGGCGACGTGGAAGAACGTGCGTCACGCGCTCGGCCGCGGGGACGTCGTCCTCCTCGACACGCGCAGCGACGCCGAGTACTACGGATCGGTGGCGCGCGCGAAACGCGGCGGCGCGATTCCCGGCGCCGTGCACATCGAGTGGACGCGGAACCTCGCGCCGGACGGCAAGTTCAAGTGCGCGGAGGAATTGACGAAGATGTACGCCGACGCCGGCGTCACGCCGGACCGGGAGGTCGTGACCTATTGCCAGGGCGGCTACCGCGCCGCGCACTCGTATCTCGCGCTGCGCCTGCTCGGCTACCCACGCGTGCGGAACTACGTCGGATCGTGGAAGGAGTGGGGCGATCGCATCGATCTGCCCGTGGAAGTGCCGAAGAGGAATTGAGCATCACACATGAATAACGTCATCGATTTCATCAACACCCATCGCGACCGCTACATCGACGAACTGAAGGAATACCTCGCCATTCCCAGCATCAGCGCGCTGCCGGAGCACAAGGACGATGTGCGGCGATGCGCTGAGTGGACGGCCGACGAGATGCGTCGCGTCGGCCTCGAGAACGTCAAGCTGATCGACACGCCGGGATTCCCCGTCGTCTACGGCGACTGGCTGCATGCGGAGGGCGAGCCGACGATCCTCTTCTACGGCCACTATGACGTGCAGCCCGTCGATCCCGTCGACCTCTGGGAGTCGCCGCCCTTCGAGGCGACGGTCCGTGATGGCGAGATCTACGCGCGCGGCGCGGCCGACGACAAGGGGCAGGTCTTCATGCACTTCAAGGCCATCGAAGCGCACATGAAGCAGAACGGCCGCCTGCCGGTGAACATGAAGATCATCCTCGAGGGCGAGGAGGAGGTCGTCTCCGCGAACCTCGACAACTTCATCAAGGACCACAAGGACGAACTATCCGCCGACGTCGTCGTCATTTCTGACTCGCCGATGTTCGACCGCGGCATTCCGTCGATCTGCTACGGGCTGCGCGGGCTCGTCTACTTCCAGATCGATCTGCGCGGCACGAAGAGCGACCTGCATTCCGGATCGTTTGGCGGCGCCGTCGCGAATCCGGCGATGGTCCTCGCGCAGATCCTCGCGCAGATGAAGGACCGCGGTGGTCGCATCAAGATTCCTGGCTTTTATGACGACGTGCGGGCGCTGCGCGATGAGGAGCGGGCGGAGTTCAAGAAGCTGCCGTTCAACGAGACGCGCTACCGCAAGGAGCTGGGCGCGCCGAAGCTGTTCGGCGAGAGTGGCTACACGACGCTCGAGCGTACGTGGGCGCGGCCGACCTTCGAGGTGAACGGCATCCTCGCGGGCTTCACCGGCGAGGGCGCGAAGACCGTCATCCCCGCCGTGGCGATGGCCAAGGTGAGCATGCGGCTCGTTCCCGATCAGGATCCGGACAAGATCGCGGAGCTGTTCGAGGCGTACATGAAGAAGGTGGCGCCGAAGACCGTGGAGCTGAAGGTGACCCGCATGCACGGCGGCAAGGCGTGGATGACCGACTTCGACAACAAGTTCGTCCAGGCCGCCGGCCGCGCGATCGAGAAAGGCTTCGGCAAGACGCCGGTGTTCAACCGCGAAGGTGGATCGATCCCCGTCGTCGCGACGTTCCAGGAGATCCTCGGCCTGCCGTCAGTGCTGTTCGGCGTCGGCCTGCCGGACGAGAACGCTCACGCCCCTAACGAAAAGCTCGATCTTGGGAACTTCCATGGGGGGGTCATTGCATCGGCGTTCCTCTACGACGAGATCGCGCGGACGTAGGAAGGTGGCGGCGGTTTCCGCCGCCGCTCACTTACTTGTGAGAGCTGCGCTCACGCCTCCATCCGATTTCATCGAGAACCACGATGATCAAGAAGAACACGACCATCGTTCCGAGTGTGATGAGCGCGCCGGTCATTGACGCCTCTCCCTCATGAGCCAGACGGCAACGAGCACCGGGATGACGCCCAGGAGGCCGCCGGCGGCCGCGAGCGGAGCCGAGACGCCGTCGCCGAGCAACTGGCCGAAAACCAGGACACCCACGGCCAGGTTCGCCGTGTCGCAGGCTTTCTCGGCCAGCAGCGTCCGCTGACGCTCGTTCAATCCTAGCATCGTCGTCATCGCGTCGCGGACGACGTCGCAACGGCGGTGCCCAGCCGCGACCGTCGTCTTTTCCGCGCATTTCCGTTCGAAGACGCCCGACGCGTGGCAAATCCTGCCATCGCCGCAGGCGCCGTTCCCGATCGGTTCTTGCCGCCCTGTCCCCTGCACCACCCGCTCTCCTTGACGCGTGCAACCCCAAGCTCTACAATGCCAGCTCTTCCAGTGCCAAAACTGTTTCTCGCCGCACTTGTGGTGTGCTGTGCGTCCGCGTGTGCCGATCCGGAAAAGGAGCGCATAAGGGCGACGACCAAGCCGAGCTACGACCAGCAGACCGGTAAGCTGATCGAGCTGACGTCCGACCACAACAAGAACGGCAGGATCGACACCTGGGTCGAGATGAACGGCGCGCTGCCGGTGCTTTCGAAGACGGACGTCAACGAGGACGGCACGCTCGATCGCTGGGAGTACTACTCCGCCAACGTGCTCGCCCGCGGCGAGGACGACACCAACGGCGACGGCGTGGTCGACCAGTGGAGCACCTACGAGAGCGGCGTGCTGAAGACGACGGCGTTCGACGACGACCGTGACGGGAAGGCTGACCGCCGCTGGACCTACAAGGGGCCCAATCCCGTGCTCGTCGAGACGGAGCCGGATGCCGCCGGCAACTTCACGAAGCGCAAGGCGGTCGCGCAGTGAACGTTCTGCTCTACGCGCCGTCGGGCGCCGATCGCAACTCCCTAGCGGCCATCGTCAGCAACGCGGGCCACGAGGTCGTGGCGGTCGATTGCCCGGTGCAGGGCGGAGCGAAGCTGCCGGAGGTCGAGCTGACGCTCGTCGATCTCACCTGCGCGGACGCGTTGAAGTTCCTGCGGAAGTATGCGTCCAGCCGCGATCGTGCCGGCGTCGTGTGCGTCGCCGATCGGCGGCAGCCGGAGCTGTCCTCCGAGGCGCTTCGGCTCGGCATCGCCGACATCGTCGCCCGGCCGATGCGCGCAGACGACCTGCTTGCGGCGATCGCGAACGCCGTCGAGATGCGGCGCTTGATTCAGCGCGCGGAGCCAATTCCGGAAATCTGCGATTCGGACGAAGGCGTCTTCGGCGCGTCGCCGGCCATGCGCGACATCCTCGGCGTCGTCCGGCGAGTGGCGCACAGCCGCTGCGGCGTGCTGCTCGTCGGCGAGCGCGGCACCGGCCGCGAGATGATCGCGCGAACGATTCACGCCCACGGCCCGCGCCGCGATCGGCCGTTCGTGAAGATCCTGTGCGGCGAAGCGCTGTCGCCGGAGCTCGACAAGCTGCTCACCACCGGCGCCCCCGCGGGCGCGACCGTGTATCTCGAGGACATCGGCGAGCTATCACACGAACTTCAGCTCCGGCTGGAGGCCCGAGTGCGCCCAGGCAGCGATCGGAGCGCCCCGAGCGCCCTGAGCACCCAGAGCATCCCGAGTACGCCGAGCACCCCGGATCTGACTCCCGCTCCCTGGCGTCCGTCGGAGCGCGAAGTCGAGCCGCGGTTCGTCGCCGGCGCGCTGCCGCGCGTCAACGACTACATGGATCGCGGCCAGATGCGCAGGACGCTCGTGGAAGCGCTCGCAGTGGTGCGGGTCGATCTCCCGTCGCTGCGGCAACGGTCGCAGGACATTCCGCTGCTTGCCACGCACTTTCTGAAGGAGGCGTGCCGCAGCAACGATATTCCGGCAAAGACCTTTTCGCGAAGTGCGCAGACGCTGCTCTCTGCGTTGCCATGGCCGGGCAACGCCGCGGAGTTGCGGTCGCTCGCCGAGCGTCTCGCGGTGCTCATTCCGCGCGGTGTGGTGCTACTGGAGGACGTGCTCGGCAACGTCAGGCTTGACGGGGCCGAGGCGATGGGCCGGCCGCGGGAATCGTTGAAGGATGCACGCGAACGCTTCGAGCGCGATTACGTGACGTCGGTGCTTCAGCATCACAAGGGCCGAATGGGAATCGCCGCGCGCGAGCTAGGAATCGAAAGGACGAATCTTTACAGGAAGATCCGGCAACTCAATATCAGATGGACGCTGGCAGACTAGAAGGTATCTGTAACGTTTTCGAATCGAGATGTTGCATCGTTGATACACAAAATGGTCTGGTAGTACTCCAAACGGTTGACTAAAGTTTCCGAAAAGTTAGAATTCACCATCCTTCATCTGGAATACAGAGCCGCGCGGGCATGAACGCCTTCGTCGTCAGGACAATTACGTTCCGGCCGCATTTGAGGCTGGTATGCGATGACGGTATAAGTAGCGTCCGCGCACGGTGGGGGAGTGAAGAACGGGAATGTTCGCCGCGCTGCGGCGCTTTCCACACCTTCGATCAACACAACTGACGGCGCTTTGGCACCGCTGAACGGAGAGCGCCCTCTCAGGACGCGCCAGTGCGTGTCTTGTGTGGGGTGTGCCGTTACGATGCCGTGCGTGCAGTTTGCCTGCGTTGCATCGGAGAGAGTCCGATGTAAGTGAGAGGGCGGTAGCTTGTCCGGTGATATCCTTCGGGGTCTCCGCATAGCCCATATGCAGGCCGGCCTTTCACGGGCCGTCAAACCGCAATCATGATGGTTGCTGTCTGGAATTCCTTGAAGCTTTCCTCACTCGTCTTAATCGCAGTACTCACTGCCACGCCCGCGTTCGCGCAGGCGATGGACATCGACCAAGTGCGCAAAAACGCGCGCTCGCACGTCGGCCCCTTCTACATCACTCCTTCAGTTCAGTTGAAGGAGCTGGGAATCGACTCGAACGTCTTCAACAGCGCTGGCGACCAGAAGGCCGACTTCACGTTCAACCTCGCGCCGAAAGCGGACGTATGGGTGCCGATCGCTCGGCGGGCGTTGTTCCGCACCACGGTGGGAACCGATCTCGTATGGTACGCGCAGTACAAGAGCGAGCGCTCGGTAGACCCGCAGTTCAGCACGCGAGCAGAGGGCTACGTCAGCCGCCTCACGGTGTTCGCGGAAAACGCGTACCTGAACACGCGGCAGCGCCCGAACTTCGAGATCGATCTGCGGTCCCGGCACTTCGAGAACAACTTCCTCGGTGGGTTCGATCTCCGCCTGACGCCGAAGGTTTCGTTCGAGGCAGCGGGGCGGCGTTTCGATACTCAGTACGATCAGGACGCGCAGGTAGGCAACACGTACCTGCAGAAGACGCTGAACCGCACGACGACAGGACTGCAGGCGACGCTTCGCGATCGGCTCACGCCGCTGACCACGATCGCGGTCCGATACGATAACCTCCTGGACAGATTCGAGTTCTCGCCCTCCCGTGAGTCGAGGAGCACGCGTGTGATGCCCGGCGTCGAACTTAATCCGCGGGCGTTGATCAGCGGGCGTGCGTATTTAGGATATCGGCGCTTCACGCCGCTGCAGCCGGAAGTCCTGCCGAAGTTCAGCGGCCTAGTGGCGGAGATCGATCTGTCCTATACGCTCCTGGGAGCAACCAACTTCGGCGTGCGATACCGTCGAGACCTGACCTACTCCTACGAGGATGCGCAGCCGTTTTTCGTGGACAACTCCGTTGGCGTCACGGCGCGTCGCGCGCTGGGTTCGCGGTTTGACGCGATCGTGTTCGTAGACCGGCACAAGTACGAGTACCAGGAAACGCTGGATACGGCGGTCGCAGCACCGATTCCCGTGCCTCCACGCATCGACGACACGTGGAGCTACGGGGTTGGGGTTGGCTACAGGCTGGGCGCCAATCGGCGCATCGGCTTCGCCGTCTCTTACTGGAGCCGGGAATCGACCACGGTGGCTTTCCGCGACTACAACGGCCTGCGTATCGGCACCAACGCAACCTACGGGTTTTAGTCATGAGCAAGCAGAGAGCCTCGGTCGTGGGGCGGCACTTTGGTGCCGCCGTCGTCATAGCCGCGTTCGTCATGCTCGCCGGCGCGAGAGCCTCCGCGCAATCGGCCGCCGACTACACCATCGGCCCGCTCGACGTCCTGACTATCCAGGTCTTCGACCAGCCGGATCTCGGCGGCAAGTACACCGTCGAAGCAGACGGTACGTTCAGCTTCCCGCTCATCGGCCGCGTGAAAGCCGGGGGGTTGACGCTGCGTGACTTCGAGGTGGAGCTGAAGAACAAGCTGGCTGACGGCTACTTCAGGAACCCCCAGGTCACAGTGGCCGTCGAGACGTACCGCAGCCAGCGCGTGTTCGTAAATGGCGAGGTGCGCACGCCCGGTCCCGTACCTCTCACGGGCGGCATGACGCTGATCGAAGCGCTCGCGCGAGCTGGTTCGACGCTGCCGACGGCCTCCGGCGAGGTCGCTGTAGTCAGGCCCCCGCAGGGTCATGCAGGCACGAACGGGACCAAGACCGCGGAGATGTTCCGGGCCAGCATTCGCGATCTCGAAAGCGGCGCGCTGAAGCAGAACATCGAGCTGCAGGACGGGGATCAAATCTTCGTGCCGCGCGCCGAGCTGGTCTACGTCTTCGGCCAGGTGAACAAGCCCGGGTCGTACGGCATCCAGAAGGACATGACCGTTCTCCAGGCGCTCTCGCTCGCGGGCGGCGTCACGCCGAACGGGGCGATGGGCCGCATCAAGATCATTCGGATCGTCGGCGGCGAGACGAAGGAGCTGAGGGCGAAGCTCACGGACATTGTCCAGCCGGGCGACACGATCAAGGTTCCGGAGCGGTACTTCTAATGAGCGACAACAAGAATCCCGACGCGATACCGCGGATCCAGTTCGACGAACACCCGGGCGAGAACCCCGCCCTGCTCGGGGCGCGGCACGGAGCCGGTCGTGAAGGATATCCGGGGTACTCCGACCTCGGCGCCCAGGCTGTCGGTGCGGGCGAGCCACACCTGCTCGACTACGTGCGCGTCCTCTCCAAGCGGCGATGGGTTGCGGGCACCGCCTTCACCGTCGTGTTCCTGCTCGTCGCGGTCTACTCATTTACAGCCACGCCGATCTACGAGGCGACGACGAAGCTTCTCATCGAAGCGGACGACCCGAACATCGTCAGCTTCAAGGAGGTCATCGACGAGCAGGTCGCGAAGACCGATTACTACCAGACCCAGTACAACATCCTCCAGAGCCGGACGTTGGCGCGCCGGACCATCGACCACCTGAAGCTCTGGGATCACGAAGAGTTCGGCGCCCGGCCGAAGGACGCGAAGTTTACCCTGGCCGGGGTGGTCGAAGCCGTTGCGGCATTCGTCTCCCAGCCATTCACGGCTTCTGCGAGCACAACTGGAGAAAGCACGCTCGCCGGGCGCGATGAAACATCTTCCCAATCGCGTGTGATCGACGAGTTCATGAAGCAGTTGAGCGTCGCTCCCGTCCGCAACAGCCGTATCGTGGACGTGAAGTTCCGCTCCAGAGACGCGGCGCTTGCGGCGACCGTCGTGAACACGCTCGCGCGGGGGTACATCGAGCAGAACCTCGAGTACAAGTTCATGTCGAGCAAGGAGGCGAGTGACTGGCTTGCCGAACGGCTGGCGGACCAGCGAAAGCAAGTCGAGCAGTCGGAAGCGGCGCTGCAGCGGTACAAGGAAGCGAACGACGCAATCTCGCTCGAGGACCGACAGAACATCTACGTCCAGAAGCTCTCCGACCTGAACTCCGCCGTCACGAAGGCGAAGACGGAGCGGCTCGAGAAGGAAGCGCTCTACAACCAGCTGAGAGGCATTCAGAACAACAGCGTGGCACTCGACACGTTTCCCGCGATTCTCTCGAACGCGTTCATCCAGCAGCAGAAAGCAGAGGTGGCGGATCTCCAGCGTCAGCTCGCGTCCATGTCCGAGCGATTAGGTGAAAAGCACCCGGACTTCGTCAAGGTCCGCCTGGCGCTGCAGAACGCGGAGACGAAGCTACAGGGGGAGATCGGGAAGGTCGTACAGTCTGTGCGCAACCAGTACCTGGCGGCTCAAACGCAGGAGAATAGCCTCATCGGCGCGCTCGAGTCGCAGAAACGCGACGCACTCGCGATGAACCGGAAGGGCATTGAATACGGCGTCCTTCAGCGCGAGGTGGAAAGCAGCCGGCAGATTTACGACAGCCTGCTCCAGCGCGCAAAGGAGACCGGCGTGTCGGCGGAACTGAAAACGAGCAACATCCGAGTGGTGGACGCGGCCGAAAGGCCGCGGAAGCCCGCGAGTCCCCGGCGTGCGCTGAACATGCTGCTCGCGCTATTCGGCGGCGGGGTCCTCGGGATCGGCTTGGCGTTTTTCTTCGAGTACTTGGATAACCGGATCAAGACGCCGGACGACATCAAGAATCACCTGGGGCTGCCCTCGCTCGGCATGCTGCCGTCGCTGAGCGAGAAGTCGCTGAACGGCCTGTATCCACTCGTTAGCAACGGGGTGCCGCCCAATTTTGCAGAGGCGTTCCGCGCCGTCCGGACGAACGTGATCTTTTCATCGGCGCAGGAGGGGTCGCGATCGGTCCTCGTGACGAGCACGGGACCCGGGGAAGGGAAGACGGCGGTGTCGTGCAACCTGGCGATCTCGCTGGCGCAGACAGGGCAGCGGGTGTTGCTGATTGACGCCGACATGCGCAAGCCAAAACTCGAAGCGGCTTTTGGGGTCATGGCGGAGCCCGGCCTCTCGAACTTGCTCGTGGGCAACGTGAGAGCCAGCGAATCAGTGCGCAAGTCCGGCGTCGCCGGACTGTGGCTGCTTCCCGCGGGCAAGCTCCCGCCGAACCCGGCCGAACTTCTCGGCTCGACGCGTTTCCGAGATTTCCTTCAGTCGCTGCAGGAGCATTTCGAGTGGATCGTGATCGACTCGCCTCCGGTGCTGGCCGTGGCTGACGCGGCCATAATTGCCCACCGCACAACTGGCGTGGTCTTCGTGGTCGGCGCCGAGATGACCAGCCGCCATGCGGCAAAACATGCGCTCGACCAGCTCGAGGCCGCGCGCGCGAAGTTTGTCGGCGGTCTGCTCAACCGCGTGGACATTGAAAGAAACGCCTATTACTACTCGCAGTACTATCGGAAGGAGTACTCGAGGTACTACGACAAGACCGGCACCCACCCGTAAGAGCCGCGCAATCATGTCAAGGGAACGCTTCCTTCACAGATCCCTCGTTACCGGCGCCCAGGTGCAGGCGGTGATTACGCTGCCCGATTCGGATATCCGCCGCGCACTGGATGAGGCGGTTCGGCGTGGCTGGACTGAGCACACCCGACGGGCGCTTCGCATTGCGCTGTTACTCGTCGGTGACCTTATCGCCGGTCTCCTCGGCGTCTACGTGGTCCTACGTACATGGTTCGTGGTCTCAAGTGAGGGCCTTCGGCCGCTTCCGGAAGCGATTCCGCTCGTCGCGATGGTCTTCTGCATAATGCCCCTGGCGCTTCGGATAACGGGTGCCTACGGTGGTGGCAAGACACGCGCCGATGTTGGAAGGATTGCTGGTGCGCTCGCGATCGCGGCAACCGCCGGTTGGGTGCAGGCGCGATTGTTCGGTCAGGCCACACCAACACTGCCGAACAAGGCTGCCTATCTCTATTTGGCCGTCATTCTTACGCTCGCGATCTGGATCTGGCGCGTTGGCTTTGACGCTCTGATCAAACTCGGATTTCGGGCCGGAGTGCTGCAGCGGCGGGCCCTGGTAATCGGGCATCGTGCAGACGTCGAGCACATCCAAAGAAAGATCGACAAATCCGCCGCATCCGATGTGCGGATTGTCGGCGCGCTGAGTCCTGACGCGATTGAAAGTGACCGTCAGAGTTTAGAGAACGTGGTGCGCCATTGCGGCGCGCATGGTGTGATCATCGCCGCAAATCTGCCGTTCGGACTACTCGAGCAGGTGATCGGCCGGTGCGTCAGAAGCGGTGTCAGCGTGTCGCTCCTGCCGAAAGGGCTCCAAGAGCTCGGATCGTTCTACTTCGAGCTGCGCGAAAGTGGAGCAGGACTCCTGCTGCAGGTGTTACCACTTCGATTCGGTCTGCCGCAGCTTGCGGTGAAGCGTTCGATGGACATAGTCCTGACGTCCATAAGTCTGTTGTTATCTTGGCCTTTGTTCCTGCTCGTCGCTGCGGCGATCAAGCTCGACACGCCGGGCCCCGTCTTTTTCCGGCAGGAACGCGTCGGCGTAGGTGGTCGTCCATTCAGGATGCTGAAGTTCCGGACGATGCACGTCGGAGCGGACGCTCTGAAAGGACAGCTCGCCCACCTGAATGCGTCGGGGGATTCCCGCCTGTTCAAGATCCCGAACGATCCGCGGATTACTCGAGTTGGGCGGTTCCTCAGGCGCGCGTCGCTCGACGAGCTGCCACAAGTGTTCAATGTCCTGAGAGGCGAAATGAGCCTGGTAGGCCCCCGGCCTTTTTTTCGCAGCGACCTGGAGGCGTACCAGGCTCACCACTTTGAGCGCCTTCACGTTCTGCCTGGGATCACGGGATTGTGGCAAATCAGCGGCCGCAGTGATGTCGTTGACTTCGAAGAGGTCGTGAGGTTAGACCACGAGTACATCAGAGACTGGTCGGTCTTTCTGGATTTGACAATCCTCATCCGCACGGTCCCGGCGGCGTTTGGCCGGGGTGCCTACTGAGCCGGCATCCAAGGTCGGGGCCGCAGTGCGCAGGGAGGCCCTCTGTAGGCAAGAGGTCTTTGGCGTCGCCGCGTTGACGGTTCCTGCGTCACGCCGTCCGACGCGTGGTTGCTCGCCGTTCAGCATGCGGAGATTCAATGAACGTTTCAACTGAGGACTACTGTCGCGCGTACGGCGGCCGCCTGTCCGACGCGTTTCAGCGTGGGCCGCTGGGGGGCGTCCGTGAGCTCGCCGAAGCTCTGTTCGACGCGTCCCGAACTCGTGTTCAGGTCTTTTTGGCGGGCAACGGTGGAAGTGCGGCGAACGCGATGCATCTGGCGAACGACTTTCTCTACGGAATGGCAAAGTCGGGCGGTCGCGGTCTCCGCGTCGAGGCGCTGCCGGCGAATCCGTCGGTGCTGACGTGTCTAGCCAACGACATGTCCTACGAGGACGTATTCGCGGAACAGCTCCGGATCAAGGGCACGCCTGGCGACTTGCTGCTCGCACTCTCCGGAAGCGGGAACTCGCAAAACATCGTGCGTGCACTGGAGAGAGCAAATGCCATCGGTATGAGGAGTTTTGCGATCCTCGGCTACACCGGCGGCCGGTGCCGCGAACTCGCGCAGGTGCCGATTCATTTCGCTGTGGATGACATGCAGGTCGCCGAAGATCTGCAGATGATAGTCGGCCACATCTGCATGCAGTGGGTGGTGCAGGCGCAGCACCGGAGCTCCGCGGAGGTTACGGCGTGAGCGACCGCTACCTCGTTCTCGGTAGCAACTGCTTCTCCGGATCGCATTTCGTACACCACCTGCTCGAACGCGGGGCGGAAGTGCTCGGGATCAGCCGTTCGGAAGAGCCACACTCTGCGTACCTTCCGTATCGCTGGAACGGCCGAGAGGACCGGTTCCACTTCGAACGGGCGGACATCAACCACGACCTCGCCCGGATTGTCGAGCTTACGGAGACGTTTCGTCCTGCCTACTTCGTAAATTTCGCGGCCCAGAGCATGGTGGCCGAGAGCTGGCAGCATCCGGAGCACTGGTTTCAGACGAACGTGACGTCCCAGGTCTTGTTGCACGAGCGCCTCCGGAGACTGCCGTTCCTGCGCCGCTACGTGCACGTCAGTACTCCCGAGGTCTACGGCAGCTGCGAAGGACACGTCTCGGAGGACCATACGTTCCAGCCCAGCACCCCGTACGCCGTCTCGCGCGCGGCGTGCGACTTGAGCCTTCGAACGTTCGTGCAGAACTATGGCTTTCCGGCGGTCACCACGCGGGCCGCGAACGTATACGGCCCCGGCCAGCAACTCTACCGGATCATCCCGAAGACCATTCTGTCGCTTCGGCTCGGCAAGAAGGTGCCGCTGCACGGCGGCGGCGCGTCACGACGGTCGTTCATCCATATTGTCGATGTCGTCGAGGGCACGTACCGCGCCGCCCTCCACGGCCAGCCCGGGGAATGCTTCCATCTCGCCACGCGAGAGACGGTTTCGATCAGAGAGCTGGTCGAGCGAATCTGTCACCGGATGGACGCGCGCTTCGAGGAGGCGGTAGAAACGGTCGGCGAGCGGCCTGGGAAGGACTCGGCGTACCTGCTGGATACGCACCGCGCCGAGACTCGCCTCGGCTGGTCGGCGCGCGTGAGCCTCAGCGACGGCATCGAACAGACGTTGAACTGGGTGGATCGGCATCTCGACGTCCTCCAGTCGCAGCCGCTCGAATACGTTCACAAACCCTGATTGGATGCGTTGATGAAAGTACTAGTTACAGGCGGCTGCGGCTACGTCGGCAGCATGCTGACGCCGGCTCTGATCGAGGCGGGGCACGATGTCACCGTCGTCGACACCATGTGGTTCGGCAATTTCCTCCAGCCGCATCCTCGGCTGACGGTTGTCCAGGCGGACGTGCGTGATGCAGGGGGCGTGCCGCTCGACGGGGTCGAGGCGATTATCCACCTCGCGAATATCGCGAACGATCCCAGCGTCGAGCTCGATCCGGTGCTTTCGTGGGAGGTGAACGTGCTCGCCACGATGGAGCTGGCCGACACCGCGGCCCGCGCCGGCGTCGGGCAATTCATCTTCGCGAGCTCGGGTAGTGTCTACGGCGTCAAGGAGGATCCGCAGGTTACCGAGGGCCTCACGCTGGTGCCGATTTCCGTCTACAACAAGACGAAGATGGTCGCGGAGCGTGTTGTCCTCAGCTACGCCGACGCCATGAACGTCCATTGCGTACGCCCGGCCACGGTCTGCGGGTACTCGCCGCGCATGCGACTCGACCTGTCCGTCAACATGTTGACGATGCAGGCGCTGTCGGCGGGAAAGATCACCGTGTTCGGCGGACGGCAGGTTCGGCCCAATATCCACATTCAGGATCTGGTCGCCGCCTACCTTCATCTGCTCGACGCGGACGTGCCGTCGGGGTGCTACAACGCGGGATTCGAGAACCTGAGCCTGCTATCGATAGCGGGTATGGTGTCCGACGAGTTTCCGTCCGAGGTCGTAGTCACGGGTTCGAGCGATCCACGTTCGTATCGGCTCAATTCCGACAAGCTACTCGCGACAGGTTTCAGGCCGCGGTTCAATGTCGGCGACGCCATCCGGGAGATCGCAGGAGCGGTGTCTGACGGCCGGCTGCAGGATGAAGAGCGGTACTACAACTTGAAATGGATGAAGCGTGTTCTCGAAGGCGGCACCGATGGGCCAAGAGATCGATCTGCTCGCTGACTATCCGCGGAGTCCGCGGAACGTCAAGGAGCGCGGCGCCAACAAGACGGAGGAGGACCGCGCGATCGCGCGGCGGTTCGACAGGGAGTTTTTCGACGGCGAGCGCCGCCATGGCTACGGTGGGTTCTCGTACGACCCTCGATTCTGGCGGCCGGTCGTGCCTGCGCTGCAGCGGCATTTTGGCCTGACCGCTGCAAGCTCGCTGCTGGACGTCGGGTGTGCGAAGGGATTCATGTTGCACGATCTGGCGGCCGCGATTCCCGGGATCTCGGTACGCGGCGTTGACGTCAGCGAGTACGCGATCGAGCATGCCATCGAGGAAATGCGAGAGCACGTTGAGGTAGCGGATGCGCGCGCCCTGCCGTTCCCGGACAATTCCTTCGACGTCGTGATCTCGATCAACACCGTGCACAACCTCGATGTCGCCGAATGCGCCGGCGCTCTGCGCGAGATCGAGCGCGTCGCCCGGTACGGCGCGTTCGTCACGGTCGACGCCTACCGGAACGAAGACGAGCGCCAGGCGATGTTCGCCTGGAACCTCACGGCGAAGACGATTCTCCACGTCGACGAGTGGAAGGTGTTGTTCCGTGACGCCGGTTACACCGGTGACTACTACTGGTTCGTACCCTGAGACGACAGACGATGGCGAATGTTGATGTCGGCCCGGCTCTGCTCTACTCGATGCTCAAAATCCGTCACACGGAGGAGACGATCGCGGAGCGCTATGCCGAAGGGAAGATGCGGTGCCCAACACACCTGTCGATCGGCCAGGAGGCCGTATCGGCAGGCGTTGGCCTCGCCTTGCGACGGGACGATTTCGCGGTGAGCACACACCGGTCTCACGGTCACTACCTCGGCAAGGGCGGGAATCTTCGGCGGATGATCGCGGAGATCCACGGCAAGCGCACCGGCTGCTCGGCGGGGAAGGGCGGCTCGATGCACCTGGTCGATCGCAGTGTCTGCTTCATGGGCAGTACCGCGATTGTGGGCAATACCGTTCCGGTCGGCGTCGGGCTGGGGTTGTCCATCGAACTCACCGGCACCGATCAGGTTAGCTGCGTGTTCCTTGGCGACGCCGTCGTCGAGGAGGGCGTGTTCTTCGAGTCGCTGAATTTCGCCGTCCTTCGCCGGCTGCCGGTACTGTTCGTGTGCGAGAACAACCTGTATTCCGTCTACTCTCATCTGCGTGTCCGTCAGCCCGGCGGCCGGGAGATCCACCGCATGGTCGCCGGGGTCGGCGTCGAGACGCACGCCGCGGACGGCAACGACGCCCTGGGCGTCTACGACCTCACCACGAGAACGCTCGACACGATCCGCCGCGATCGTCGGCCGGTGTTCCTGGAGTTTTCGACGTACCGGTGGCGGGAACACTGCGGCCCGAACTTCGACAATCAGATCGGCTACCGCTCCGAGGAGGAATTCCTGCAATGGAAGGAGCGCGATCCGATCGTCCGGTTGATCGCGTCGGATGCGGGCGGCGATACGTCGACAGTCGCGTTCGACAGCCTGATGCTAAAAGTCCGCGAGGAGATAGAGGACGCCTTCGCGTTCGCCGAGGCCTCGCCGTTTCCCGCGCCCGAGGAGATGTTCGAGGATGTCTATTCGGCTGAATCGGTGCTGGCCGGCTCGTAGGACACTCTCATGATGACCGAGACGCTCACACCGCTCGCGTCGGGCACCGAAACGCGTGAACTCACCTACGGTGCCGCCATCAGGGAAGCGCTGATGGTGGCGATGGAACTCGACCCGCTCGTGATCTGCTACGGCCTGGGCGCCGACGACCCCAAGGGCGTCTTCGGCACGACGGTCGGCTTGCAGGCGCGCTTCGGAGCGGCGCGCGTCTTCGACATCCCGACGTCGGAGAACGCGATGACCGGCGTGGC
Source organism: Vicinamibacterales bacterium (assembly GCA_048594885.1). Taxonomy (GTDB): domain Bacteria; phylum Acidobacteriota; class Vicinamibacteria; order Vicinamibacterales; family 2-12-FULL-66-21; genus JBMDXB01. The sequence continues at coordinate 3,611 of JBMDXB010000088.1, read as the reverse complement.
GATTGGCGCAGCGTTGAACGGCATCCGTCCGGTCATGACCCATCAGCGTCTGGACTTCTTTCTGCTCGCGATGGACCAACTGGTCAACAATGCTGCGAAATGGAGATACATGTTCGGCGGCCAGGCGTCCGTGCCGATTACGATCCGACTCATTCTCGGTCGCGGGTGGGGGCAGGGGCCTACGCACGCCCAGAATCTGCAGGCCTGGTTTGCCCACGTACCCGGCCTCAAGGTGGTGATGCCGACAACGCCCGCCGATGCCAAGGGGCTGCTGCTGTCGTCGATATTCGATCCCGATCCCGTGGTGTTCCTCGAGCAGCGCTGGTTGCACAACCTCCGCGGCGAGGTGCCGCGCGGTGACGTGCGCGTGCCGATCGGCGAAGCCCGGCACGTGCGCAACGGCAGCGACGTCACGATCCTCTGCCATTCCTACGGGACCGTCGAGGTGTTGCACGCGGTCGAAGTACTGGACGCGGAAGGGATCAGCTGCGACGTGATCGACCTTCGCACGATCCGGCCGCTCGACTGGGACGCTGTCTACGCGTCGGTCGAACGGACCGGGCGCGTGCTAGTCGTGGACACGGCGAATCCGACGTGTTCGATGGCGAGCGAGATCGTCGCGCGGGTTGCGCGCGAGCGGTTCTCCTCGCTGCGAGCGGCGCCGCGTCAGCTCACATTGCCCGACGTGCCGGTGCCGACGAGTCCGGCGCTGACGCGCGCGTACTACCCGACATCTGACGATATCGTCCGGGAGGTCGGGCTGCTCGTCGAACGCCGCTGCGCCAGCGCCAAGGCGGCGCGTGCGTACCCGCATGACGTTCCAGGCGATTGGTTCACCGGCCCGTTCTGAGTCCACCGAACTTCTATGCACGAATGTTTTGTCTGTGGGACGCCCTGTGAGCCTGCAATCGATCTACCGTCACTGCCGCTCACCGATACCTATGGTGTGTTCGGCCAGAAGCGGGTCCAGGCGCCGGCATCAGGCATCGATCAGCAACTGCTGTCCTGTCCGGAGTGCGGACATGGGCAGCTGGCGACGATCGTGCCGCCCGACGGCCTCTATACAGCTGAGTACTCCTTCCGCACGGCGGCTAGCCAGACTGCCAGTGCCGGCACCGATTTCTTCCTCGACTTTCTCGATCAGGTGGCCGCCGGTCGGCAGTTCCAGTGCGCGCTCGACGTCGGGTGCAATGATCTCCACCTGCTCCGACGTTTGAAGGACCGCACGCGGCACGGGGTCGGGATCGATCCGATCTGGGCGGGTCGTGAGGATCAGTGTCCGGACTCCCACATCATCGTGTGCGGAGCGCTCGCGGAGCAGGCAAATCTCGCAACGCTCCTGCCGGTGCCGGCCGATCTCATCGTGGCAAGACACACGATGGAGCACATTCATCGTCCGGTCGATACTATCCGCCTGTTGCTGGCACATTCTTCACCGGACGTGCTGATAATCATCGAGGTGCCCGGTTTCGATACACTGGTGCGCCGGCGGCGCTACGATCAGGTCTTCCACCAGCACGTCCAGTACTACTCACGCAGCTCGCTCACGCAGCTCGTTCACGAGTGCGGCGGCGAGGTCGCCGCGACGGCTGAGAACTACCACAACTGGGGAGCCATGCTCGTGGCGATGCGTCGCGCGGCGGGTCGTCCTGCCCCCGCGCCGCGACCGGCGCCATCCGTCCGTGCGATCATCGATGGATTCCGCCGATTCCGCGACGACATTGCGGACGTCGAGCCTTTCGTCATCAGCTTGGGTGGACCGATTTACGGCTACGGTGCCGCGCAGATGCTGCCGGTGCTCGGCTATCACATGCGCACCGATTTTTCATTTCTTGAGGCGATCATCGATGATGATCCGTCGAAGGACGGGATGGGGTACTGGAATCTGCCTGTCAGGATTGCCCAGCGGTCGCCAGCGATCGATTTGTCGGACGCGACAGTGCTGATCACCGCGGCCGACAATGCCGCTCCCATTCTTCGCCGTCTTCTGCAGGATCGTCCGAAACACATCGTGACGCCTTTCCGTTTGATCTAGCGCCGGTTCAACGCTGTCTCGGCCTTCGACAAAAGGTCACCTGAATGAATCTGGGTATTCACGGTCGCAGGGCCCTCGTCACGGGCGCAGGGCGAGGCCTCGGCCGCTCCATCGCGACCTGCCTGGCGCGTGAGGGTGTCGTCATTGCTGGAGTGTCGCGCACGCAGGCTGACTTGGAGTCACTCGCTGCGGAACTCGGCCCGGAACGTGGTCACGTCACCATTCGCTCTGATCTCACTGCGACCGGCGCGCCTACGGCACTGCTGATGGAGCTCGGCGCGCGCGGCTTCAACCCGATCGACATCGTCGTCCACAATCTCGGCGGCACGCTGGGCATTTCCGATCCATTCTGCTCACTGGCAGACTGGCAGCGCGTCTATCGCGCGAACCTCGAGGTCGCTCTCGAGCTGAATCTGCAGCTCGTGCCGGAAATGCAGCGGCGGCGCTGGGGCCGAGTGGTCCACATCGCGTCGATTGCGGCGATGGAGAACCATGGCCCTGTAACCTACTGCGCCATGAAGGCGGCGCTTGTCGCCTACACCCGGAGCTTCGGCGGCGTTGTCGCTCCAGACGGTGTGGTCATGTCGGCTCTGCTGCCTGGCGCGGTGTTCACCGAGGGAGGGTATTGGGATGACGCGTCGCGCGAACGCCCGGAGCACGTCCATAAGTTCCTGACCGAGCGACAGCGCATCGGTCGGTTCGGGCGGCCCGAGGAGATCGGCCACTGGGCGACGTACCTGTGCTCGGAGCTCGCATCCTTCGGCACCGGCACCATCGTGCCGGTCGACGGCGGGCAGGGCCGCGGCTACTTTGGACAGTGATCAGGTGACAGGAGTGATTGCCACATGCCGGTTGTGAATGCGGATCTGCGACGGTTGATCGTCGACATGGTGATGGAGGGCCGCGACGGACACATCCCGAGTGCCTTTTCCCTGCTCGAAATCGTCACGGTGCTATACCGCGATGTGTTGCGCCTCGATCCGAAGAACCCTGCGTGGAACGAAAGGGACTACTTCATTCTCAGCAAGGGGCACGGCTGCCTGGCGCTATACGTGAATCTCCACCGACACGGCTTCATCACCGACGAGGATCTGCGTCAGTTCTGCAAACCGGGCGGGATTCTCGGCGAACATCCGGACTTCACGAAGGTCCCCGGCGCCGAGGCATCGACCGGGTCGCTCGGCCACGGTCTGAGCTTCGCCGTCGGTATCGCACTCGGCCTGAAGATTCAGAGCAGGTCTAATCGCGTGTTCGTGCTGCTTGGCGACGGCGAGTGTCACGAAGGTACAGTGTGGGAAGCAGCACACCTCGCACGCAACATGCGCCTCGGTAACGTCTGTGGGCTCGTCGACTGGAACCAGTCGGGCATGCAGCTGCTGCCGCACGACGACCTGCCGGACAAATGGAGGGCGTTCGGTTGGAATACCCAAGTCGTGGACGGACATGACGAGGAGGCGCTGCGCGCGGCAATCGCCGCCGTGCCGTTTGCCACCACCGGCGTCCCATCGATGATCGTCGCGCGCACGACCAAGGGGAAGGGTGTCTCGATGCTGGAGGGGCACGGCAAGTGGCATCA
>JBMDXB010000087.1:0-3575 GCA_048594885.1 Vicinamibacterales bacterium | reverse complement strand
GTACCGCTCGGCGCGGCCCCACGGGGGTCGGGGGGCAACCGCCGCGGGTCGGGAACGGACTGGTGGCTGTTCGCGCCCGGCCGCCTGACGCCGGGCGGGACCGCCGAGCGCGCGACCGCGCATTTGCGCGCGGCCTCGCCGGTCCTCTTCGACTCGACGCTGCCGCCGTCATATCCGGCCGCCAGCGTGAAGCGGTACCGCGAGTTCCGCCTGCAGGCGGTCGAGAGTGACGCGGGCGACTCTCAGCTTCGGAGACAATACGAAATGCCGCTGTGGATTCTCGCGGCCGCCGCCGCTGTGGTGCTGCTCATCGCGTGCGCCAACGTGGCGAACCTGCTACTCGCGCGCGCCACGGCGCGAGAGCGGGAATTCGCCATCCGTCTCGGCCTCGGCGCCTCGCGTGCGCGGATCGTGCGCCAGTTGCTGACCGAGAGCGCGCTGCTCGCCATCCTGGGAGCGGCTGGCGGAATCCTGCTCGCGAGCGTCATGAGCGATGCGCTGGTGTCGTGCTTCAGCACCGACACGGACTCTGTCGTGCTCGTCCTCGAGACGGATGCGCGCGTGCTGGGGTTCGCGTCGGCGCTCGCGGCGGTGACCTGTCTGCTGTTCGGCCTCGCGCCGGCGTTTCGCGCGACGCGCGGACGGGTGTCGGCGGGCCTCAAGATCGCCGGCCGCGGCCTGGTCGGCGCCGACCGGGCAGGGTTGCGGCGATCGCTGGTTGCCGCACAAGTTGCCCTTGCGCTCGTGCTGATCACCGGCGGCATCCTGTTCGCGCGGACGTTGTCGAACCTGCGGCAACTCGACACCGGGTTCCGCCGCTCCGGCGTCCTGCTGGCCGGCGTCGATTTGCGGCGGCTCGAGATCCCCGTGAACCAGCTGATCGACAAGCAGCGCGAAATCCTCGACCGCATCCGCGCGATCCCGGGCGTTCGCGCGGCGGCGAGCGCGAGCGTCATCCCCGTCAGCGGCAGTTCGTCGGGTAACGACATCCTTCTCGAGGGAACGACGGCCGCCGTGAACGTGCGGATCAATCGCGTCAGCCCGGGCTTCTTCCGGACGCTCGCGATCGCGATGACCGCCGGACGCGACTTCGACGACGGCGACACGCTGGCGGCACCACGCGTCGCGATCGTCGACGAGACGTTTGCCAACACGGTCACGAGTGGCGCGAGTCCCGTCGGCCGAACGATTCGCGTGGAGGCGACCTCGTCGACGCCCGAGACCGCGTACCAGATCGTCGGTATGGTGAGAGCCTCGGTGTACGAGGATCTTCGCGAAGCGCCCTATCCGACCGTGTTCGTCGCCGCGGCGCAGGCGCCGCGGCCGTTCCCGGGCTTGCGAGTGCTGATTTATTCCGACACGCCGCTCGCGGCGCTGGCACCGGCGGTGACGCGAGCCCTGACGGATCTGGATCCGCGCATCAGCCTGGCGTTCCGTTCGTTCGAACGGCAGATTGCAGACACAATCGTGCGCGAGCGGTTGCTCGCGCTGCTCGCCAACTTCTTCGCCGCGGTGGCCGCGCTGCTTGCCGTGCTCGGCCTGTACGGTGTCATCGCTTACGGCGTTGCGCGCCGCACGAACGAGATCGGCGTGCGGATGGCCCTCGGCGCGACTCGCGGGGACGTGCTCGGCATGTTTCTCAGAGAAGCAGCCGTTCTCGTCGCCGCCGGTGTCGCCGCCGGAGTCCCGCTCGCCCTCGCCACCACGAGCTTGGCGGAAACCGTGCTGTTCCAGGTCGAACCGACGGACCGCTGGACGCTGGTGACGGCCGCCACCGCGCTGCTGTTGCTCGGCCTTTTCGCCACATACTGGCCGGCACGGGCCGCCACTCGCATCGAACCGACGACGGCTCTGCGGGTCGAGTAGAACTCGGGACCGGGACCAGGGACCAGGGACCCGGGACCCGGGACCAGGGACCAGGGACGCGTACGCGCACGCGCCTCGTATACACTCCGCGCGTATGCTTGCCGAAATGACACGCCGGGAATTCCTGCACGGCGCGGCTCGTGGGACGGCTACGCTCGCGCTTCTCCCCCCTGCTACGGCTTTTGCGCAGTCCGGCATGTTCATCTCGCTGCCGCCCTGGGCCGTGGCACGCAACGTCGGCTGGCCCGAGCAGGCGCGGCTTGCCGCGCGTGTCGGCTATGGCGGCATCGACTGGGCATTCGGCCCGGCGAAGCAGGCCGGCGTCGAGGCTACGCGCGCACTCTTCGCCGAGCTGAAGATCCGTCCGACCATCACCAACCTGCCGATGAAGGCGGCGCTTGCCGGCGATGACGCCGCGTTCACGTCGCAGTTGCCGCAACTTGCTGACGATGCGGCGTTTTCGGCGGCGATCGGATGCCGGAGCTTTCAGCTCGTGCTGCCCGCATCGACGCCCTCGGGGCAGTCGAAGGACGAACGGTGGAAGTTCGTCCGCGATCGGCTCTCGGCGATTGCCGGCGTGCTGGCGAAGCACGACGTCCGGCTCGGCATCGAGTTCCTCGGGCCGCTGCTGTTCCGCACGCGCGGCGGCGGCACGCCGTTCGTGTTCACCCTCAATGAAGCCGTGAAGCTCGCGATGGACAGCGCGCCGAACGTCGGCGTCACACTCGACGCGTGGCACTGGTATCACTCGAAGGGCACCGTCGCCGACATCCTCGCCGCCGGTAAATCGCGCATCGTCCACGTGCACGTGTCGGACGCGCGCGAGATGCCCCCCGAGGAGGTGCAGGACAACATGCGCCTGCTGCCCGGCGAGGGCGTGATCGATCTCGTCGGCTTCCTCCGCGCGCTGGCGAAGACCGGTTATGCCGGCGGCGTCGCCCCCGAGACGATCGGGCCGCGTATTCCGGACACGATGGCGCCCGAGGAAAGCGCGCGCCTGGCGCTCGAGGCGACCCGCGCGGTCATGGCGAAGGCTGGCGTATAGGGGGGAACTCTAGCCGCCGAGGCGCCTCGCCTTGGTCGTCTTTCGCCGTGACGGGCGTCGCGACTTCGGCCGTGGCTGTTGGGCCTTGGCGTTCCGCGTTCTAGCTGCCCGCCATCGGTTCAGCGATGCGGCGCTTTCGCCAGACGGGAACCCTTGTAACAGTCCTGCGACAGAGATGTCCTCATCGAGGGCTGGCCAGTGAATGCCGATACCCGGCCCAATCAATTCCCAGCGATTTCGCTCAGCCCGTGACCCCTCCTCGAGTCGCGGATACCACGACAGCGGAACGGAGACGACCCGACCATCCCGTAGTTCCACCACCAACGCGTCGTCAGTGACGCGAACGTCAATGGCCAGCGCCGGAGTCTCCGTCGAGATCAAAGTAGTCATGCCAAGCCTTGATGAGGGCCGACTCGTTCTCCAGAACGACGCGAGCGATGCGCTTCAGCTCAGTTTGGCTGAAACCATAATTGTACGTTGCGTCGCGATCGAGGCGACACGCGCGGTCATGACGAAGGCCGGCGCGAACTGATATGGAAAGACCGGTGTCAAGAGAAACGGTTGTTCGATAGCACTCCAAGTGCACGCCCGGCTTATGAGGCCATCCGGGCGTGCACGCTGTTGGGATCCAGTCAGCTGATCGGCTGAGCGGCAACGACGATGA
>JBMDXB010000086.1:0-7797 GCA_048594885.1 Vicinamibacterales bacterium | reverse complement strand
GGGGTGTTTTTTGCGGGGTGGGGGGGGCTTAGTAAACCCCCGTGGGGGGGGGGGGTTTATAACAACGCACCCCCCGCGCCCTCCCACTACGCCGGCCTAAAGGCCGGCGCCAGGCGGGCTCTGAGTCTTCAAGTCCGCTTGGTCCCTCGGCGATCTCGGCGCCTCTGCGACCTCTGCGTTGTTCCTGGAGCGGGTGGGCTACGCGTGTCGAATCGGGAACGATCGAGGTCGCCCGCCGAACACCGAGTGGCCTCGAAGCGAACACCCCCGCGCCCTCGCACTCGTATAATGGACGTTTATCGCCATGGCCGCCGACCCGAATGACTCCCCCACGACGACGGCACCCCGCGACTTCATCCGTACGATCGTCGACGACGATGTGCGGGCGGGGAAGAACGGCGGCCGTGTCGCGACACGGTTTCCGCCGGAGCCGAACGGCTACCTGCACATCGGCCATGCGAAGTCGATCTGCCTCAACTTCGGCGTCGCCGCGGAGTTCGGCGGCACCTGCAACCTGCGCTTCGACGACACCAACCCGACGAAAGAGGACGTCGAGTACGTCGAGTCGATCGAGGAAGACGTCCGCTGGCTCGGGTTCGAGTGGAACGGCGAGCCGCGCTACGCGTCCGACTACTTCGAGCAGCTCTACGAATATGCCGAGCACCTCATTCGCGAGGGCAAGGCGTACGTGGACAGCCTCACGCCCGAGGAGATCCGCGAGCACCGTGGCACGCTGACGGAATCCGGGCGGGAGAGCCGCTATCGCAACCGCAGCGTCGAGGAGAACCTCGACATGTTCCGCCGCATGCGCGCGGGCGAGTTCGAGGACGGCGCGCACGTGCTGCGCGCGAAGATCGACATGTCGTCGCCCAACATCAACATGCGCGATCCCGTCCTCTACCGGATCCGTCGCGCGCACCATCACCGCACGGGCGACGCGTGGTGCATCTACCCGATGTACGACTTCGCGCACCCGCCGTCGGACGCGATCGAGCACATCACGCACTCGCTCTGCACCCTCGAGTTCGAGGACCATCGTCCGCTGTATGACTGGCTGATCGACAACCTGCCGGTCCCCGCCAAGCCGCAGCAGATCGAGTTCGCGCGCCTCAATCTCACCTACACGGTGATGAGCAAGCGGAAGTTCATCGAACTGGTCGAACAGCGACATGTGAACGGCTGGGACGATCCGCGGATGCCTACGATCGTCGCCATGCGCCGGCGCGGGTACACGCCGGAGGCGATCCGCGCGTTCTGTGACGTCATCGGCGTCGCCAAGCGCGAGAACATCGTCGACGTCGCGCTGCTGGAGCACGCGGTGCGCGATGATCTCAACAAGCGCGCGCCGCGCGTGATGGGCGTGCTCAATCCCCTGCGTGTCGTCATCGAAAACTACCCGGAGGATCGGGTCGAGGAGTTCGAAGTCGTCAACAACCCCGAAGACGCGTCCGCCGGCACGCGCAAGGTGCCGTTCTCACGCGTGCTGTACATCGAGCGCGACGACTTCATGGAGGATCCGCCGAAAAAGTTCTTCCGGCTCTCGCCGGGACGCGAGGTCCGCCTGCGTGGCGCCTACTTCATCATCTGCAAGGAGGCCGTCAAGGACGCAACCGGCGCGATCGTGGAGCTGCGCTGCACCTACGATCCGGCGACGCGCGGCGGGGATGCCCCGGATGGCCGCAAGGTGAAGGCGACGCTGCACTGGGTTTCCGCGGCGCACGCCGTCGACGTCGAGGTGCGGCTCTACGATCGCCTGTTCACGAGCGACAACCCCGGAGCGGAAGACAACTACCTCGAGCATCTCAACCCGCATTCGCTGGACGTGCTGAAGGCGTGCAAGCTGGAACCGAGCGCGCGGGACGCAGTGCCCGGGTCGCGCTTCCAGTTCGAGCGGCTCGGCTACTTCTGCGTCGATCCGGACTCGAAGCCCGGCGCGCTCGTGTTCAACCGCACGGTCACGCTGAAGGACACCTGGGCGAAGATCGCTGCGCGCACTACGTGAGCTGCGCGAGCAGCTCGCCGAACGACTTCACCCTCAAACAGTCCACGTCGTCGTACAGCCCGGCGCGATCGAACAGCACGGCCTGGAGGCCGGCGGCGCGTGCGCCGAGCACGTCCACGTGATACAGGTCGCCGACATGAACCGTCGTCTCCGGCAGCGCGCCGCTCCGCTCGAGCGCGATCCGGAAGAGACGTGGGTCGGGCTTCTCCACGCCGAAGTCCTGCGAATCGAGCACGCAATCGACAAGCCCGGTCAGGCCGAGGCGATCGAAGTGCGCGCACAGCGTGCCGTTCGCGTTCGAGACCACGACGAGGCGTAAGCCGGCGGAGCGGAGCGCATCCAGCGCGGGCACGACGTCTTCGTAGACGTGCTCCCACAGGTTCGATTGCTGGTGATAGGCGTGCAACTCCTGCAGCGCCGCTTCCGTCGCCGTGCTGAGCGGCACGCCGGCAGCCGTGAGCACGAGGTTGAAATACATCCAGCCGCGTCCGGTGTCGTTGGTCGCGGTGATCGTCGCCCCCTCGTCGAGCTGATGCCGCGCGTGAGGGTCCGCGGACGCGAGCGCATCGGCGGGCGCCGTGACCCCGTGCCGCGCGAGCGTATTGCTGACGCGCGTCCAGTTGGGGCAGACGAGCACGCCGCCAGCGTCGAGAAAAACCGTTTCAATCGCCATCGTCGCTGTCGATGGTAGCAACTTCTCGGCGCTTTCCGTCGTCCAACGGTCGTCATGCAGTCGAGCATCGAGACCTTTGTTCAAGACGCACGCTACGGCGTCAGGACCCTCGCCCGCACGCCCGGCTTCACGCTCGCGGCGATCCTGACGCTCGCGCTCGGCATCGGCGCGAACAGCGCCATTTTCAGCGTCATCAACGCGGTTCTGCTGCAACCGCTTCCGTTTCCGCGTGCCGACCGGCTGGTGCAGCTCGAGCGTCGGTATCCGGGCGGTTTCGGCTCCGGCCAGGACGGCCGTCGCTATCTGTTCTTCCGCGACACCCTGCGGACCCTGGAGTCGCTGGCGGCCTACAGCGGGATGGGTTCGTTCAATCTCGTCATCGGGGATCGGTCCGAGTACATCAGCGCGCTTGGCGTGTCCAAGGAATACTTCGACACGTTTGGCATCTTCCCCGGACTTGGCGGCCGCTTCACCCAGGAGCACGACGTCACGGGTGGGCCGGATGTCGCGATCGTCAGTTACGGGCTGTGGCAGCGGTACTTCGGCGGCCAGCCCGACGCCATCGGCCGCTCGATCCTGCTCGGCGAGAAGTCCCACACTGTCATCGGCGTGATGCCTGCGTCGTACGATCCTGGCAGGAAGATCGACGTGCTCCTGCCGCTCCGTCCCGGCCTCACGGGCCGCGGCGGCGGCTTCAACTACACGGTCGTCGGCCGGGTGCGCGACGGCGAATCGGTCGAGAGCGCAGGCGCCGAAGCGGGCGCGGCGTGGCACACGTTCAAGCAGCAGAACCCGCAGGCGTTCGTCCGCCCGAACGGACAGCCGTCGAGCGAAATCCCCTCGGGATTCGTCGCGTTACAGGAGAGCCAGACTCGTTCCGTGAAGCCGGCGTTGCTGATGATGCTCGCGGCCGTCGGCGTGCTGCTCCTCATCGCCTGCGCGAACACCGCGAATCTGCTGCTGGCGCGGGCATCCGGTCGCGGCCGCGAGATCGCCGTGCGCGCGGCGCTGGGCGCGGCGCGCGGCCGCATCGTTCGACAACTGCTGACGGAGAGCGTCATGCTCGCGCTTGCAGGCGGGCTGCTCGGGTTGCTGCTGGCGTACTGGTCGGTTCCGGCGCTCCTCGCGCTCGCGCCGGCGTCGTACATGCCGAACCGCAACGTGCATCTCGACACGACCGTCTTGCTGGTCACGTTGACGCTGGCCGTGGGGACAGGGCTCGTTTTCGGCATGGCGCCCGCGCTGAGCCTGTCGCGCGACAACCTGGTCGACGCGTTCAAGGACGAGGGCGCGCGCGCCTCCACCGGCCGGCGGGCCGGTGTGATGAGGAAGGCGCTCGTGGTGAGCGAGGTCGCGCTCTGCACGCTCTTGATGCTCGGCGCCGGCCTGCTCATCCGCACGTTCATCAACGTGCGTAGCGTCGATCCTGGCTTCGACACGCGCGGCGTGCTCGCGGCGCAGATGTCGATGCGCGGCGAGCGATACTCGGATCCCGCGACGCTCAATCGCTTCTACTCCGACGGCCTCGATCGCATCCGCAGCATCCCGGGCGTGAGATCGGCTGCGGTGGCCAGCGGCATTCCGATCGACGTCGCGCTCAACCTGAACGTCGATCTGCTCGACGCGCCGCCGGAGATCCAGGAGCGCGAGAACCTGCTCACCGACTGGCGCTACGTCACCTTGAATTACTTCGACACCATGCGAATTCGCGTGGTCTCCGGCCGCGGGTTCAACGAAGCCGATCGCGCCGGCGCGCCGCCTGTCACCGTCGTCAGCGAGGAGTTCGAGCGGGAGTTCTTCAAGAGCGGCAGTGCGCTCGGCCGTCACGTTCGCATCTGGAACGCCGACGGCGCCATGGAGATCGTCGGGGTCGTCAAGGACCTGAAGGAGAGCGGCTTGAAGCGGCCACCCCAGCCCGTGATGTACGTGCCGGCCGCGCAGCTTCACGCGGCAGCGGCGGGAACGACGCACAGTTACTTCCAGGTGAACTGGGTCGTGCGGGCGGACAACCCCGGTCCGTTTCTGGCGCAGCAGATCGCGGAGGAGATTCGCAAGATCGACCCGCGCCAGCCGTTCTCGACCTTGCGGACGATGGAGCAGGTGAAGAGCGCGAGCGTGGCCGTCGAGCGATTCCAGATGACGCTGCTGACGGTGTTCGGGTCGGTGGGGCTGCTGCTTGCGGCGGCCGGTATCTACGGGCTCGTCGCCTACACCGTTGCGCAGCGCACGCGCGAGCTCGGCATCCGGATGGCGCTCGGCGCCACGCGGCAGTCGATCCTGGGGTCGGTGCTCTGGAGCGGCACGCTGCTGGCGGTCGTCGGCACGACGATTGGCGTCCTCGCGGGTGTCTGGCTGTCGAAGCTGCTGCGGGGGTTCGTCTGGGGCGTCAGCACGCTCGATGCCGCGACGTTTGTTGCCGTCCCCGTCGTCCTGATGCTCGTTGCGGTCGCGTCGACGTTCGTGCCCGCGCTGCGGGTACTGCGCCTGTCCCCCGTCGCGGCCCTCCGAAAACCGTGACACTCACCGTTTTTCGAAAAACGTAAAACCGTGACACTCACCGTTTCCTAAAATGGAACAGTGTCCTGTGGCAGAAACTGCAAACGGTGAGTGTCACGGTTTTTCTGCCGGTCGATCCGTTCGTTCCTGAGATTGTCGCGCGTGTGCGGGAGTCGCGCGCGGCGATCGTCACCGCGGCGCCAGGCGCCGGCAAAACGACGAGAGTGCCGCCCGCGCTGGCGGCCGACGGACCGGTCATCGTGCTGCAGCCTCGCCGTGTGGCGGCTCGCAGCATCGCGCGGCGCATCGCCGGCGAACAGGGATGGACGCTCGGCCGCGAGGTCGGCTGGCACGTGCGCTTCGAGCAGCGTTTCGGGCCGGACACGCGCGTGCTGCTCGCAACCGAAGGCATCCTGACCGCTCGACTGCAGCGCGATCCGCTCCTCTCCGATTTCAAGACCATCGTCCTCGACGAATTCCACGAGCGCAGTATCCACGCCGACCTCGGGCTCGCACTCGCGAAGCAGGCGTGGCGTGCGCGAGACGACCTGCGCCTGGTGGTGATGTCCGCGACAATCGCGGCGGAGCCGATCGCAGCGTTCCTCGACGACTGTCCGATCGTCGACGTGCCCGGCCTGCTGCATCCGCTGGATATTCGATATCTGCCGAACCGCACCGTCGCCGACGGCGTGCGCGAGGCGATTGCGGCAACGAGCGGGCAGGTGCTCTGCTTCCTGCCCGGCGCCCCGGAGATTCAGCGCGCGATGGGTGACGTCCGTGCGGCCTTGCGTACGACGGACGCTGACATCGTGCCGCTGCACGGCGGGCTCGACGCAGCGGCACAGGATCGGGCGATCGCACCGGTTCCGCACCGGCGCGTGATCCTGGCGACGAACATCGCCGAGACGTCGCTCACCGTCCCTGGTGTGTCCGCTGTCGTCGATACGGGACTGCACAAGGTCGCGCGCTACGATCCGGATCGCGCGATCGACAGCCTGGAGACGGAGCGCATCTCGCTCGACTCGGCGGATCAGCGGGCCGGCCGCGCCGCACGCCTCGGTCCCGGAATCGTCCGGCGGATGTGGAGCGAGCAGGATCGACTGCGTCCGCATCGCGAGCCTGACATTCATCGCATCGATCTCTCGGGACCGCTGCTCGACGTCATGGCATGGGGCGGCGACCCGCGCGCGGTCGAGTGGTTCGATCCGCCCCGAACCGATGCGATCGACGCGGCACTGGAGTTGCTCGAGCGGCTGGGTGCGATCGACGCCGGCCGCCTGACGGAGATCGGCCGCCGCATGCAGCGCCTGCCCCTGCATCCGCGTCTCGCGCGCATTCTCGTGAGCGCCGGCGGCAGCCGCGAGGCGGCGCTCGCCTGCGCGCTGCTGTCCGAGCGTCACTTCATGCCGCCGGGCATGACGCCGACGACGACGAGCGATCTGCTGACGGCGATCGAGAACGTGCGCGGGCTGCCGCCGCACGTCACGCACATCGCGAGCGAGCTGCGGCGGATCGCCGGCAGCCCTAAAGGGCTGGACGACTCCCGAATGACGCGCGCAGATCTGCTTCGTGCCGTCTTCGATGGCTATCCGGATCGCGTCGCGCGGCGCCGCAGTCCCGGCTCGCCGCGGGTGCTGCTCGCGTCAGGTCACGGCGGGATCCTCGAGGCGGAGAGCGGCGTGCGGGAAGGGGAGTTCCTCGTCGCCGTCGATGTGCGGTCCGGCCGGCGGGGAGAGGTTGCCGAGGCGCGCATCCGCATGGCCAGTCTCGTTCAGCGCGAGTGGCTCACGCCGACCGACGTGCGCATCGATCACGAGATCGATGCGAGCGGTGTCGTGAGGGCGCTGCGGCGCGAGTACTACGGCGCGATTGTCCTTGCGGAGCGCTTCGTCGATCCGGATCCCGAGCGGGCAGCGGCGCTGCTCGCCGACGCATACCTCGCGCGTGGGCTCTCGGATGGCGACGAGCAGCTCGTGCGGCGGTTGCGGTTCGCCGGGCAGAACGTCGACGTCGCAGAGCTGGTCGCGCGCGCGGCGTTCGGCTGTCGCTCGCTCGCCGACGTCGATCTTGCGCAGAGCCTGGCGTGGGAGAGGAAGCGCGATCTCGATCGCCTCGCGCCCGAGCGACTCGCCGTGCCGAGCGGCCGATCGCATCCGCTCCGCTACGAGGCGGATGGCACGGTCACGGCGGCCGTCAAGCTGCAAGAGCTGTTCGGGCTGGCCGAGACGCCCCGCATCGGCGCGCGCCAGGAGCCGGTGCTGTTGTCGTTGCTCGCCCCCAACGGCCGTCCCGTGCAACTGACGCGCGACTTGCGGAGTTTCTGGGAGAAGACGTACCCCGAAGTCCGCAGAGAATTGCGAGGCCGCTACCCGAAGCACCCCTGGCCCGAAGATCCCTGGACGGCCGTCCCCACCGCTCGAACCAAGCGTCCCAGTCGCTAACGCGCACGTAACTCGCGACAAAGGGAAAACGCCGAGGGAGCAGAGATCGCCGAGGTCGCCGAGGGACCAAGCTAACCAGAAGTCACCAGCCCGCTGGGCGCGGGCCGCTGGCCGGCGTGGTGCGATCGCGAGGGACCGCGAACGTAAGCACGGAACGAACGCATGGCGTGCTTACGTTCGTGGTC
>JBMDXB010000085.1:0-35854 GCA_048594885.1 Vicinamibacterales bacterium | reverse complement strand
CGATCTACCACTTCGACGTCCTCCGCGTGACGCCGTACGCGACACTCGGCCTGGGGGGGGAGCGCTCGCAAATCGACGCTCCTGACGGCCGGCCCGCCGGGTGCCCGCCGATCGGGCCGGAGGCCTCCGCCACGGAGATCGCCGTCAACTTCGGGGGTGGCATCAAGTACAAGATCGGGGAGTCGCTCCTCGCACGCGCGGACCTGCGGCGCTTCCAGGCGAACGACACCGCGCCGGACTACTGGCGGCTGTACGGCGGCGTGACCTTCGTGCTGCGCCGGTAATGCTGAATGCTGAATGCCAAATGCTGAATGGGGTGCTGCTTTATCCATTCCAGCATTGCGGCATTTTCAGCATTCGGCATCCAGCATTGACGGGCTACACTGAAAGGATGCTCGCGCACCCGAAGAGCTCCTCTACTATCGCCAACGCGCTCAGGCGCAACGTCGCCATCATCGCGCACGTCGACCACGGCAAGACGACGCTGGTCGACGCCCTGCTCCATCAGAGCGGGATCTTCCGCGCGAACGAGCGCGTGGTCGAGCGTGCGATGGACAACATCGACCTCGAGCGCGAGCGCGGCATCACGATCCTGGCGAAGAACACCGCGGTGCATTATCGCGACGTCCTCATCAACATCGTCGACACGCCGGGCCACGCCGACTTCGGGGGCGAGGTCGAGCGGACCCTGGCGATGGTCGACGGCGTACTGCTGCTCGTCGACGCCTCCGAGGGGCCGCTGCCGCAGACGCGGTTCGTGCTGCGCAAGGCGCTCGAGAAACGCCTCACGCCGATCCTCGTCATCAACAAGATCGACCGGCCGGACGCTCGCATCCAGGAAGTGCTGAACGAGGTCTACGACCTGTTCATCGACCTCGACGCGACCGAGGAGCAGCTCGACTTTCCCGTTCTCTACACGAGCGCGAGGGCGGGCACGGCAACCAGCTCGATGGGAGAAGCGGGCTCCGACCTGCGTCCGCTCTTCGACGCCATCATCGAGCGCGTGCCGCCGCCGCGCGGCGACGCCGGCGAGCCGCTGCAGATGCTCGTCGCGAATCTCGACTCGAGCGACTATCTCGGACGGATCGCGATCGGCCGCGTCTTCTTCGGGCAGGTGAAGGTTGGCGATCCGATTGCGGTCTGCAAGCTCGATGGTTCGATCCAGCGGACGAAAGTCACGAAGCTGTTCGCCTTCGAAGGCCTCAAGCGCGTCGACATCACGGAAGCCGCCGCCGGCGACATCGTCTGCCTTGCCGGCATCGAGGACATCACCATCGGGGAGACGATCGCCTCGGCGGACAATCCCATCCCGCTGCCGCCGATCGCCGTCGACGAGCCGACGGTGTCGATGATCTTCGGCGTCAACACCTCGCCGATGGCCGGGCGCGACGGCCAGTTCGTCACGTCGCGACAGATCAAGGATCGTCTCGACCGCGAGCTGCTCGGCAACGTCTCGATTCGCGTCGAACCGACCGACACACCGGAGCAGATGAACGTCCTGGGGCGCGGCGAGCTCCAGCTGTCGATCCTCATCGAGATGATGCGGCGCGAAGGTTACGAGCTCCAGGTGTCCCGCCCGGACATTGTCACGAAGCAGGCCGGTGGACAGATCGTGGAACCGGTCGAGGATCTCGTCATCGACGTGGCCGAGGAATACCAGGGCGTCGTCATCGCGATGACCGGAACGCGCAAGGGCACGATGACGAAGATGGTGAACCACGGCAGCGGCCGCGTTCGACTGGAATTCCGGATTCCGGCGCGCGGCCTGATCGGATTCCGCTCGCAGTTCCTGACCGACACCAAGGGCACCGGCATCATGAACCACATCTTCGCCGGATGGGAGCCGTGGCATGGCGCGATTCCGTCGCGCGCGACCGGTGCGCTGGTCGCCGATCGCCCCGGCACGGCCACGGCCTACGCGATCTCGAACCTCCAGGAACGCGGCGAAATCTTCATCGAGCCTGGGGAGCTGGTCTACGAAGGGATGATCATCGGCGAGAACGCCCGCGCGAGCGACATGGACGTCAACGTGACGAAGGAAAAGAAGCAGACGAACATGCGCGCGTCGACCGCCGACGAAGCTGTCCGCCTGATTCCTCCGCGCAAACTGGGTCTCGAGCAGGCAATCGAGTTCATCAACGACGACGAGCTCGTCGAGGTGACGCCGCACAGTATCCGACTGCGCAAGCGCGTGCTGGCCGCGAACATGCGGCCGAAGCGGTCAGCCGAGCAGCCCTGAAGGGCTGCACTACACGCGGATATGACGAACGACGTTTCCCCGCGACCCGAGGAAACGCTGGAAGTCGGCGCCGCTGATCGCGACGCTGGCCGTGTTGATGTTGGGATGAAAGACCAGCCGCTCGGCGTGCTTCAGGTCTTCATCGACGATCACGATCACACTCCGCGATTCGTCGTTGATCAAACCGAACGGTGAGACCGACCCCGGCGTCAGGCCGAGGCGCGCCTCGAGCCGCTCGGGCGATCCGAAGCTCAGTCGATCGTCGCCGATGACCTTCACCAGACTGCGCAGGTCCGCCTGCTTGTGAACCTCGAGAATGACGAGGTAGTGGCGATCGCCCTTCTTGTTGCGCAGGAACAGGTTCTTGACGTGCGTGGCCGGGATGTCCGTCCAGTGCTGCGCCGCTTCCTCCGCCGTGAACACCGGCGGGTGCTCGTACCGCTCGTACGCGATCCCCAGGCCGTCGAGCACGTCGTACACGCGCTGCTGTTTCTCGTCCATCCCGCCGTCGCGTGTATCCTACTCCAATGCTGACGGCGCGGTTCGACGAGGCCTTCCAGTTCGCACACCGCATCCACGCGGCACAGACACGCAAGGGCACCAGCTCGCCCTACATCGGGCATCTGATGGGCGTCGCCTCCATGGTCCTGGACGACGGCGGCAGCGAGGACGAAGCCATCGGCGCGCTGTTGCACGACGCGGCGGAGGATCATGGGGGCCGCGCGGTGCTCGAAGAGATTCGCTCGCGATTCGGCGACGCCGTCGCGCGCATCGTCGAGGACTGTACCGATTCGTGGGAGACGCCGAAGCGTCCGTGGGCGGAGCGGAAGCGCGCCTACATCGAGCACGCGCGCACGCTGTCGCCGTCGAGCCTGCGCGTGTCGGCCGCGGACAAGGTCCACAACGGCTACGCAATCCTCCGCGATCTGCGGAATTCAGGCGAAGCGGTGTGGTCGCGCTTCAGCGCAGCGCCCGACGACGTGGTGGTGTATTACGAAACGCTCGTGCGCGCGTATCGCGAAGCAGGCGGCGGCCCGCTGGTGGACGAGCTGGACCGTATCGTTCGCGGCATTCAGCGAGAAATGGGCTATTGAGCTATCGTTACGGTGACCGCGCCTGCGGCCCGCGAGGCGGGCGGAGCGAAGTGCCGCGATGCCCACCCCAACGCGCAGGCGGGCGCGTTGGGGACCCCGGAGCGGCACGACCGAGTGCGAGCGCGTGGGGGTGGGGCCCCACGCGCACTGATAAAGGAGATCTCTCGATGCGACGTGTCGTACTGGCAGCACTGATTTCCACACTGTTCGTTGGTTCCGCCGTGGCGCAGACCGCCACCCAGGAGAAGCCCGCCCTGCGCGGGCCGGACGTGATCTACGTCCCGACGCCGCACGAAGTCGTCGAGGGCATGCTGAAACTCGCGAAGGTCGGCCCGAACGACGTCGTCTACGACCTCGGATCGGGCGACGGGCGCATCCCGATCGCCGCGGTCCAGAAGTTCAAGGCGAAGAAGGCGGTCGGCGTCGACATCAACCCGGAGCGCATCAAGGAAGCCAACGAGAATCACAAGGTGTCCGGCGTCGGCGACAAGGTGCAGTTCATCCTCGGCGATCTGTTCGAGCAGAACATCAGCGAGGCGACGGTGGTGACGCTCTACCTGCTGCCGACGCTGAATGTAAAGCTGATGCCCAAGCTGAAGGCGGAGCTGAAGCCCGGCGCGCGGATCGTGTCCCAGAGCTTCGACATGATGGGCCAGTGGGAGCCGGACGAGACGATCACGGTCGATGGCCGGAGCGTGTACTTGTGGAGAATCAAGTAGACGTCAATGCTGAATGCTGAATGCCAAATGCTGAATGCCAAATGCTGAAAATATCGGGAATGACGAACGGTCGAAGCGCACCCGGTTTCAGCATTCAGCATTTGGCATTCAGCATTGACTCCAGCTTCGTGAGGGCGCGATCGAGAATGTCGAAGCCCTCACGAAGCTCCGCCTCGCTGATGCACAGCGGCGGGTTCGTGAAGAACGTGTGCCATCGCACGAAGGTATAGAGCCCCTCCTCCCGGAAGATCTTTCCGAGCGCCTTCATCTCCTCCGACGTACCGCCGAATGGCGCGAGCGGCGTCTTCGTCTGCCGATCCCTGACCAGTTCCACGATTCCGAACAGGCCGATATTCCGGTGCGCGCCGACCGAGGGGTGGCGCGCGGTGAGCTCTGACAACAGGTCGCCCATCACACGTCCCTGCCGCCTCGCGTTGGCGATCAGCCCATCGTCTTCGTAGATCTGCAGCGTTGCCAGCGCGGCGGCACAGGCGAGAGGGTGACTGTTGTACGTCAGGCCGCCCATGAACGCGCGGTCGCGGAAGTGATCGGCGATCGGCCGCCGCATGCCGACGGCGCCCATCGGCACGTACGCGCTCGTCAACCCTTTCGCCATCGTCATGATGTCGGGGACGACGTTCCAGTGGTTGATGGCGAACCATTCGCCGGTCCGGCCGAAGCCGGCCATCACCTCGTCGCAGACCATCAGGATGCCGTGTCGCGTGCACAGCTCGCGGATGCCCTCGATGTAGCCGGGGGGCGGCACGAGGATGCCGTTGGTTCCGCTCACCGTCTCGAGGAAGAACGCGGCGATCGTCTGCGGCCCCTCGAGCTGGATGACCTCGTCCAGCATCGCCAGCGACTCCGCCGCGGAGTCCCAGCCGCGCTCGATACCGTGATACGGGTCGAGCACGTGGACGACCCCCGGCATGCCGGGCTCGGTGCTCCACCGCCGCGGATCGCCGGTCAGCGCCATCGCGCCGGAGGTGCCGCCATGGTACGAGCGATAGCGCGCGAGGATCTTGTGACGGCCGGTGTAGGCGCGCGCGATCTTGATGGCGTTCTCGTTCGCATCGGCGCCGCCGTTCGTGAAGAAGAAAACGTCGATGTCGCCCGGCGTCAGCTCGGCGAGCTTCGCGCCGAGCCGCGCGCGCGCCTCGGTCGCCATGAACGGGTTCGCGTACGGCAGCGACGCCATCTGCTCAGCCATCGCGCGGATCACCCGCTCGTCGCCGTGGCCGATGTTCACGCACATCAACTGGCTGTTGAAGTCGATATAGCGCTTGCCTTCCGGCGTCCAGAAATACACGCCCTTGGCGCGCGCGACGGGAATCGGGTCGACCGCGGCCTGTGCGGACCACTCGAACATCGTGTGCCGCTTGCACAGCTCCACCATGTCCGCGCCGGTCATCGTTCCGTTGGTCGTGATCGTCATGATTGGTACCCGGCGCAACTGAAGTTGCGCCCCACGGCTGTCTAGGTCTGCTTCACCTGCGCGTCCATCGGGGCCGCATAACCTTCGGGGGCTTCGTGGCCACCGTGGTATTCCTTCGAGTCCGGCCGCTTGATCTGCGAGTGCGCGACGACGTTCGCGCGCCGCAGGCCACGGAAGTCTTCGAGACAGGTCCAGCCCTTGCCGGCGTTCTTCTCGATGAAGCGCGTCATGCCGCCGATGAGACCGCGGATCACGTTGGGGCCGACGGCGTGGTCGAGCATCGCCGCCGTACAGACCTGCACGGTGCCGCAGCCAAGCAGGAAGTAACTCAAGGCGTGCGCGAATTCGCCGATGCCGCCGATGCCCGAGAAGGCGCGGTCGGGAAACGCCTGCGTCATCTGCGACATCTTGGCGAGCGACAGCGGCAGGATCGCGGGTCCGCCGAGGCCGCCGCTCGAGACGAGACCTTCGACGTTGACTTCGAAGTCGAGCGACACCGGATGGATCAGCGGCATGGAGGGGAACTTATTCGACGACACGATCGCGTCGGCGCCGGCGGGGAACGACGCGCGCGCCTCGGCGACGATGTCGGTCGTCGACGGCGTCAGCTTGCACCAGACCGGCACCGCCGCGACCTCCTTGACGGCCTGCGTGACGATCGAGATCTGCCCTTCGTCCTTGCCGATGTTCGAGCCCATGTCCTGCCGGTCCATGTGGGGGCACGAAAGGTTCAGCTCGAAGGCGTCGACACCGGCGTCCTGGCAGGCGGTCGCCAGGGTCTGCCAGGCGCGCAGCTCCTTGTCGCTGCCGGAGCCGGCCATGATCGACGCGACGAGCATACGCGTCGGATACGCCCGCTTGATACGGTCGAGCCGCGGCAGCCACCAGTCGAGCGGCTTGTCGGAGATGAGTTCCCAGTTCCACGACGAGTGCAGCGCCGTGCCCGGACGCTTCTGCATCGAGAGGTGATACGAATCCGGATCGGCGCGAATGAACTTTGTCTTCGGACCCTTGACGTTCGTCACCGGATGCAGGCCGATGGTCTTCGTCACCACGCCGCCCCAGCCGGCGTCGAAGGCACGCATGATGTTGCTGTCGGATTCCGTCGGCGGCGCGGAGGAGAGCAGGAACGGGTTTTCGAACCGCAACCCGGTGAAGCTCACCGACAGATCGACGGCCATGACTCTCCTTTTGGCGCTCGCGGATCGCCGCTTCGCGGCGACTGCGCGCCGCGTGCTCGCGTCGGCTGAGGAAAGAGGCCGATTATATGTGCTAATGTTCCGGTTTCCAATCAGGAGACCTCCATGAGCCGCATCGTCAAGAGCGGATTGATACAGGTCAAAGCCGACATCTCGCTCGAGGGCAGTGCCGACGACATCAAGCAACGCATGATCGACAAGCACGTGCCGCTCATCGAGGAGGCCGCACGCAGAGGGGTCCAGCTCCTCTGCCTGCAGGAACTGTTCAACGGTCCGTACTTCTGCGCCGAGCAGCAGACGCGGTGGTACGACATGGTCGAGCCGATCCCCGATGGCCCGACGATCCGGTTCATGCAGGGGCTGGCGCAAAAGCACGGCATGGTGATGGTCGTGCCGATCTATGAAGTGGAGATCACCGGCGTCTACTACAACTCGGCTGCAGTGATCGATGCAGACGGCACGTACCTCGGCAAGTACCGCAAGCACCACATCCCGCACGTCGGCCCCGGATTCTGGGAGAAGTTCTATTTCCGTCCGGGCAACACCGGGTACCCGGTGTTCAACACGGCGGCGGGCAAGGTTGGCGTCTACATCTGCTACGACCGGCACTTCCCGGAAGGCGCGCGAATTCTCGGGTTGAACGGCGCCGAGATCGTGCTCAATCCCTCGGCGACGGTCGCGGGACTCTCCGAATATCTATGGAGGCTCGAACAGCCGGCCCACGCCGTCGCCAACGGGTACTTCGTCGGTGCGATCAATCGCGTCGGCGTGGAGGCGCCGTGGAACATCGGCGAGTTCTACGGTCAGAGCTACTTCTGCGATCCGCGCGGCCAGTTCCTCGCCGTCGCCAGCCGCGACAGAGACGAGCTCGTCGTCGCGGATCTCGATCTGGGCATGATCCAGCAGGTGCGCAACACGTGGCAGTTCTTCCGCGACCGGCGGCCGGAAACCTACGGCGCGATCACCGCCATCTGAGGGACGGGGGATCACAGGAGAAGGGGAGGAGGGGAGACTCTTTTGAAAAGAAAAGAAGAATGGCTCCCTTTCTCCCGTTCTCCTGTTGAACCCCCGTTGGTCGAATGAGAGTACTGAAGAATTTCGTGAACGGCGAGTGGCGCGAGTCGAAGGGCGGCCGCACGCTCGATCTGAATCCAGCCGACACGAGCGAGGTCATCGCCGAAGCGCCGTCCTCGACCGCGGCGGAGGCGACCGAGGCGTGCGACGCGGCCGCACGCGCGTTCGAGGGTTGGCGCAACACGCCGGCGCCCGTGCGCGGCCAATTGTTGTTCAAGGTCCAGCGGCGGCTCGAAGAACGGCGTCAGGAGCTCGCCGAAGCGCTGACGCGCGAGGAGGGCAAGACGCTCTCGGAGTCTCGCGGCGAGATCCAGCGCGCGATCAACGTCGTCGAGTTCTTCGCAGGCGAGGCGCGCCGCATCACCGGCGAGACCATCCCGTCGGAGCTACCGAACAACTTCTGCTACACGGTGAAGGAGCCCGTCGGCCCGGTCGCCGTGATCACCCCGTGGAACTTCCCGATCGCGATCCCCATCTGGAAGATCGCGCCCGCCCTGGTTTCCGGCAACACCGTCGTCTTCAAGCCGGCGTCGTTGACGCCGCTGACGGCGGCCATCATCGTCGAGACGTTCGCCGAGTGCGGACTGCCGCCTGGCGTGCTCAATCTCGTCTACGGCAGTGGACGCGAAGTCGGCGAGACGATCGTCAGGCATCCCGCCATCCAGGCGGTCTCGTTCACCGGCTCCAACGACGTCGGCGTCGGCCTCTACGCCGCCGCCGCCGCGCGCGGCATCAAATGCCAGTGCGAGATGGGCGGCAAGAACCCGATTGTCGTTCTCGGAGACGCCGATCTGGACCTCGCGGTCGAAAGCACCGTCCAGGGCGGATTCGGATCGACCGGTCAGCGCTGCACCGCAACGAGCCGCGCCGTCGTCGTCGAGAGCATCGCGAACGAGTTCGCCGAGCGGCTCTCCGCCCGCGCGGCGTCGCTCGTCGTCGGCAACGGCCTCGATCCGAAGACGAACGTCGGACCGTCGGTCGACGAGAAGCAGCTCGAGACGGTGTTGAGCTACGTCGAGGTCGGCCGCCAGGAAGGCGCGCGCCTGCTGGGCGGAGGCACGCGGCTCAAAGATGACGCGCGGGAGCGCGGGTTCTTCGTCGCGCCGGCGGTGTTCGACCACGTCGAGCCGGGCATGCGCATCGCGCAGGAAGAGATCTTCGGACCGGTGGTCTCGCTGATCCGCGTGCCCGATGTCGAGTCGGCGCTGCGCGTCGCGAACGATGTCAAGTTCGGCCTCTCGGCGTCGATCTACACCAACGACGTCGCGTCGATGTACCGGTTCGTCGATCGGCTGGAGGCCGGCATCATCCACGTGAACTCGCCCACCGTCGGCGGCGAGGCGCACATTCCGTTCGGCGGCATGAAGGCCACCGGCGTCGGTCTCCGCGAAATGGGACGCGTGGCGATCGACTTCTACACGGAGCTCAAGGTCGTCTACGTCGATTACACGGGCGGTGGCCGCAAGGGCAACTTGTACTAGCGACGCTTGGGGGGCTGGCTCCGCCGAGCGAAGCGAGACGGCAAGCGCGAAGCGCGCCCGGCGCCGCAGGCGCCGTAAGCGCGTGGGGGTGGGGGCCCCACGCGCATTGAGAAAGCAGACAGAATAGTCACAGGGTCGGGGAGCTGGGAGTTGGAAACATGTCCTTGCTGATCACAAATGGTCGGATCATCACCGCGACAGACGATTACGTCGCCGACGTTTACTGCGAGAACGGGACCATTACGGCGATCGGAAAGGACCTGCCGTCGCACCGCTACCAGGCGGACCGGACCATCGACGCGTCGGGCAAGTACGTGATGCCGGGTGGCATCGACGTCCATACCCATCTGAACATGCCCTTTGGCGGAACGACGTCGGCGGACGATTTCGAGACGGGCACGATCGCGGCGGCGTTCGGCGGCACGACCAGCATCGTCGACTTCGCGATCCAGTACCGCGGCCAGACGATGAGGCACGCCCTCGACGACTGGATGAAGCGCGCGGACGGCAAGGCCGTCATCGACTACGGCTTCCACATGATCGTCACGGAGCTCGAAGATGCCGGCCTGACTGAGATGGACCGCATGGTTCGCGACGAGGGGATCACCAGCTTCAAGCTGTTCATGGCGTATCCCGGCGTCTTCATGGTCGACGATGCGACGATTTTCCGCGCGCTGCGGCGCACGGGCGAGAACGGCGGGCTCGTGTGCATGCACGCGGAGAACGGCGGCGTCATCGACGAGCTCGTGAAGGAGGCCCTGCGCAAGGGGAACACGGCACCGAAGTATCACGCGCTGACCCGTCCGCCCACAGCGGAGGGCGAGGCGACTCGGCGAGCCATCGCGCTGTCGGAAATGGCGGGAGTGCCGATCTACATCGTTCATCTGTCGGCCGCGCACGCGCTCGAGCAGGTCAAGCAGGCGCGCGACATGGGACTGCCCGCCTACGCCGAAACCTGTCCGCAGTATCTGTTCCTCTCGTACGACAATTACGAGGAGCCGGGATTCGACGGCGCGAAGTACGTCATGTCGCCGCCGCTGCGCGAGAAGTGGCACCAGGACGTGCTGTGGAAGGGGCTCGCAAAGAACGATCTCCAGGTGATCTCCACCGACCACTGCCCGTTCTGCATGGCCGAGCAGAAAGTGCTGGGGAAAGACGACTTCAGCAAGATCCCGAACGGCGCGCCAGGCATCGAGACGCGGCTCACGCTCGTGCACAACGGCGGGGTGCGCCAAGGCCGGATCACCCTGAATCGTTTCGTCGAGCTGTGCTCGACAACACCCGCCAAGATGTTCGGCCTGTTCCCGCGCAAGGGCACCATTGCCGTCGGCAGCGACTCGGACATCGTCATCTTCGATCCGTACCGCCCAGCGACGCTGAGCGCGAAGACGCTGCACATGAACGTGGACTACAACCCGTACGAAGGCACGACCGTGCAGGGCTCGCCGTCCGCGGTGATCTCCAACGGGCGAGTGATCGTCGACGGAGACACGTTCGTTGGGAAGAAGGGCGCCGGCCGCTTCCTGAGCCGCGGCCCCAGCCAGGCGCCGGCGGGACTCTGAGGCGCCGCGGACGTGCGGTTATCTGAAATGAGCGGCATTTCCGGAACCCAGACTGCCCATTCGGTCTTGTCCGTCTAACGGATGGCGGCTCACCCGCGGCGGCCCATCGTCCTCTGCTTTCCTTGAGGCCGATCGCCACAACGGCCGCCGTCGGTGCAGCCGCTGGTTGTTAGGCGTCTCACGTTGCCTCGACGACAAGTTCCTCGCCGTCGCGTGTGAACTCCCGCCCGTCGAACCCACCCTTGATCGTGACCTCGCTGAACCCCGCCGATGCGAGCAGCCGCCGAATGTCCGTTGGGTAAAGGTACGCGAGATGAAGACGCAGCATCGAGGTTCGGTCGAGGGTGCCATCGGCTCGAAATACGTCGTAACGATGCAACGAATGGACAGCTTGGGCGACGGTGTCGTACCGGTTGGCTTCTGACTGAACCACCCAACCACCCGTCGAGAGCTCGTAGGTAGCACCCCACCGCCACACCCCGGCGAGAGGGCCGGCATTCTGCGCCATGAATGCAAGCGACGGATGGAACACGTTAAAGGCGAATCGACCGCCCGGTCGCAGGTGCTGTCGAATGCGCGCGAGGCACGCGAGCTGGTCCGCTTCGGCTACGTTGTGCAAGAACGCCCGAAAGGGGCAGATGACTAGGGCAAACCGCTCCGATAGCTCGAACGTGCGCATGTCGCCCGACACCACCGTCGTCCGTTGCTGGACCTCGGACGGCAGTAACGACAACTTGGACCGGAGCGCCTCGAGCATCCCCGCATCGGCGTCCAGCGCGTGAATCGGGATGCCCGCCGCGGCGATAGCCAACGTGACGCGCCCCGTGCCCGCCCCAAGTTCGAGGACAGGACCGCCCGACTCTCGAGCCTTGCTGCAGTACCACGCGACGTCGCCCTCAAGTGCTTGAGGCGTTACGACATCATAGAGATCAGGTTGATATGCCACGCTGGTTGTCGAGGCTGCCTAACGCTTGGGCTGAGCCGTGTGGCGGTCCGATTCGGAACGTCTTGATCTATCTTGTTCACGCCAGCTCCTGGCCTGAAGGTAGTGTCCGAGCATCCCGCCCGCAACGGTGGTCAGCGCGAATCCGACGACCGCCAGGATAATGTTGTTTAACATCCGTCACGCATTGGTGTTGTCGGTCTCACGTTGCGCCGCTCAGCCGCGAGCGGCGGGAACGGTCACACACGAATAGTGACTGCATCCGCCGCTCGTCGGCTGCAGCGGCCTGATAGTGGTTAGGCCGCGCCGCGCCAGCCGTGGAGAGCCTCGGCCACGGCAGCGGGGTTCTTCGACGCGACACGCAGAAGCGCAAGCGCGGGGCCATCGGGAACGCGGCGACCCTGCTCCCAGTTTCGGAGGGTTGAGACGTTGACCCCGATCATGAGAGCGAATTCGCTCTGCGAAGCGCGCAGCTTCCTTCGAACCGCCTTGATGTCGGCCGGCTTGAACGCGGTGACCCGGGACGCACGCATCGCGCCACGACGAATCCGACCGGCCTGGCGGACGCTGGCGACGAGCTCCTGAAACGCTTCGGCCTTCACTTGAACTCCTCCCGAATGAGCGCGGCCAACACCTGCGCCTGCTTGGGCGTCAGGTCAGCCTGCTCGTTCTTCGCGTACGCGTACAACATGAAGAACGCCGCGTCGCGAGCGGCCCAGTAATAGGTCACCCAAACTCCCGCGCGCTTGCCGCCCCCAGGCAGCGCCCAGCGCACCTTGCGGGCTCCGCGGGTGCCGCCGATGGTCGTCCCTTGTTCGGGCCGGCGCATCAAAGCGGACTGCAGGTGGCGATACGATTCGTCGTCGAGCAGCGCCGTGATAACCCTGGTGAATATCGGCGTCTCCACGAACCGCATGACCGATTATACGCCAATGGCGTATGACTTAAATCGTGAGGGATTCGACCCCAGATGACAGCCATATCAACGTCTGCGGCTCACCCGCGGCCGCTCAGCCTCGTCACCAGCGGGCGTCGGGTGCAGCCGCGGGTAGGCGTCAATCCGGTTGTTACCGTTCCTCAGTGCGTTCAACCTTGATGCCCGTATCGGCCTCCAGCGTTGCCAAAGCGATCGTGAAATTGCCCTTGTCCAGCCGCTTGATTTCGAACTTCCCCTGACCCGACGCGTCGCTGTACTGGATCGTGACGAAGTGCTTTTTCGACTTCGTGAAGAGCAGAGGCCACGCCAGTAGAGACCGGCACCGTAACGCGGTTTTGCCGCCTTCTCATAGAGGATGGACTTGATTCTGTCGAAGGGTCCTTCGAGCGCGACACGGCCACCTGTCTCGAAGCACAGTTGTCTAGCCTTTGTGTCCGAAATGAACGTGCCTTCGACTTCCTGCGCTTTGCCGTTATCTTTCGGCACTACCAATCGAGCCTTCGAGAATCGGCCGTCAGCGAGGGCGATGGTTGGAGTTGCCGCCAGCACGAGCGCCAGCGCACTGCACGCCGCGCGGCGGGTTGACTGTCTGAACATTGTCGGTACTCCTGCCCCTTACCCTGAGCGATTCCGTATGTGCCCGCACGGACCAGATAGCCGTTTTCCTTGAACGCCCGAACGCATGAACGCCTAACGTTCGCACTGAGCCGCGGCGCTCTCCATCATGGCGCCCTCGGCTCCAGCGCCTTCGCAGTCGAATCGCAGCTACATCCTCCACCAGTCGACCCTTGACAAGGGATTGGCCGCAGCTGGTTTCCGCACGGGTCTCGCGCCGGGCGCTATCCCAAGAGACGACCAGAACTCCGACGGGCGAACAACTCGAACCCGGCTATTGTGTCTCACACGACGAACAAACTGCGGGTCGAACGACAGCAGTGCATCAAGATCCATTGATTCGGCTTCAGCGAGGATTCGGCAGTCCAACTTTTTCGGATGAAACGTCAGCAGCAGCTGCACTCGAGCGTCGATGCGCTCAGGGTCGGCATGGACGGGCTGATCGAGAAGCAGAAAGCCAACGAATCGGTCGTGACGGGCATTTCGGTACCAATCGGCAATCATCCGGATCTCGTGTTTCACGGTTGGCGAGACCCACATGTCGCAGTCTGCGTAGAAGAAGATTCGAAGCATCGAGACCCGCTCGCGCGCCAGTGTTGGATCGTCACGTGCAGGATCGTAGCCGGGCTCAGTGGCCTCGATCAGGTAGGTCAGCGCGTTCGAATCGACTGCCACCAGGGTCACTGGTCCCTGGTCCCTGGTCCCGAGTCCGGTCCCGAGTCCAGAGTCCGGGGTCTTGGGTGCGTTGGAGGTTTGAGATGGTGAAAGGACTCGGCACGGTCATCTACCACGTTCCGGATCTAGCCCGGGCAAAGGCCTGGTATGCAGCGGCGTTTGGACAGCAGCCGTACTTCGACGAGCCGTTCTACGTCGGCTTCAACATCGAGGGGTACGAGCTTGGACTGCAGCCGGAGCAGTCGGACGGACAGGCTGGCCCCGGCGGAAGCGTCGCCTACTGGCGCGTCGCTGAAATCGAGGCCGCAGTCCGGCACTTCGTTGCGTCAGGTGCGAGCGTCGTGGCCGCGGCGCAGGATGTTGGCGAGGGCATCAAGGTCGCCACGATCGCCGACCCGTTCGGCAACCTGATCGGCCTGCTCGAGAACCCGCATTTCAAGCTGCCGACAACGGCGTAAGCCACAATCAGCGCGGAGAAATCACACGATGGTCGCGCCAGTCCGCGTGTTCTTCGTTCTCGCGTTCGCGCTGACATGGACGATCGGCGGTATCGGGCTCGCGCTTGGCGCCTGGACACAGGCGTACGGTCCGCTCTCGACGTCAGACCCGCTCTACCACCTGGCGGCCTACGCCGTCAGCCTCACCGGTGTCGGGCTCACCGCGCGGTACGGCGGGCGGGATGGTCTGCGCGATCTTGGCCGCCGGGCTGATGCCGAACAGATCGTCCGCAGGCTGGCTGCTTGTGGTTGTCCTCTCCCACGCGGCAATCACGTCGACCGCGTTGTGGGCAGCGGCCTGGTACGGCCCCGCAGCGCTCGTCACGCCGACCGCATCTGCGGTGCTCGGCGCGGTCGCAGGCCGCCGTTTCGTTGCCGCTGTTCACGGTCGGCGTCGCGTCGATCTCGATCTTCGCTACGCTGCTGTACCTGCGCACCGACGCCAACCTGTTGCTGGCGATCCTGGTTCACCTCCTCGCCAAAGTCTGTGGCGGATTCGCCGCCGAAGCGCACGCGTTGAGCGTTTTTCTGGCGGCGGAAGGCGTTCTTGCCGCGCTGATCGTCGTGACGGGAGGTCTCAGCCGGCCGGCTACGACGACGGCTTCGTCTTCCTCTCCGGCATCAGCGTGACCGTGACGCGGTTGACCGGGTCGAGGTACTGCCTCGCGGCCTGCTGGATCATCGCCGGCGTCAGCGCCTTGTAGTACTCGGGCATCCGGAACAGCGGCGCGAGATCCTCGCCTGACCGATAGCTCAACGACAGCTGCGACACCCAGTAGCCGTTCTGCCTGGTGCTCGTCTCGTTGTCGCGGATCGCCTTCGCCCGCGCGTCGGCGACCTCCTGCTCCGTGGGGCCGCTCGCCTTCAGCAGCTCGACCTGCTGCAACGCCGCTCTCAACAGCTCCTCCGCCCGCTCGGGCGCGCTCTCGAAGTCGATGCGGATCGCGTACTCGTTGACCGGGATCCTCGCGTAGCTCACCCCGACGCTGACGCCGTAGGTGCCGCCCAGCGCTTCGCGCAGCGTCTCGCGGAGGCGCGTCGTCAGGACGTCACCGAGCGCCCGCAGCGCGACCCGCTGTGTCTGGGAATGGTCGAACGTTCCGGTAAACATCGTCACCGTCCGGCTCTTCGGCTCGATACCTTTCTCGACGCGCTTCTCAATCACGCCCCTCGCGTAGCGGATGCCAACATCTCTCCAGGTCTCCTTACGGCGCGTCGCCGGCAGTCCGCCGAGGTAGCGCTCGACCAACGGCTTGATGCCGGCCGGATCGAAACTGCCGACGAACACGAACGTGAAGTCGCTCGCATCCGCGAAACGGTCCTTGTAGAAGGTCAACGACTTGTCGAGATTCAGCTCCGCGAGCGTCTCGACAGTCACCGGACGCGCACGCGGATGGTTTTGCCGTGCGGTCGTGCTCAGCGCCTCGTTGAACAGGAACGCCGGATTCGAGCGCTGGTTCGCGAGGTTCGATCGGATGTTGTCTCTGAAGACGCTGAAGGCCAACGGATCCGGACGCGGCCAGGTGAAGCGCAGGTAGATCAACTGGAACAGCGTCTCGATGTCCTTCTTCGAGCCGAATCCGGCCACGCCCTCTTCGTACTCGCTGATGAACGCGGTGGCCGACGCGGTCTTGCCGGTCATCTTCTTCCGCAGTTCGGCAGACGAGAACCGCCCGAGGCCGCCGACAGCGACCACCGCGGATGAACTGCTCGCCGCAACGTAGTCGGCGTCGGTCGCCAGCGACGCGCCGCCGTAGCTGCTGCCCCGGACGAGGATCTCGTCCTCCCGGAAGTTCGTCGGCTTGAGCACCACTCTGACGCCATTCGTGAGCTGCCATTCCGTGATACCGAACTCCTCCTTGACAGTCGTCGAGACGATCGCGCCAGGCGCCGGCATCAAGTGCGTCTCGAGCAGCGGCGCATCGTCGACGGTGTCGACATACGGCGTGATCTCCTTGGCGCCGATCGAGGCAAGAACGGCCTCGAGCTTCGTCTGGTCCGGCACCGCGAAGCCGGTCTTCTCCGGTGCGTTCACGGTGATGACTCGATTACCGTCCGGCGCCCACGTCCTGGCGAGCGCATTCACTTCCGCGAGCGTGATCTCCGGCACGAACCGCTTGTACAGCTCGAACTCGTAGGCGATCCCGGGGACCACCTCGCGGTCGGTCACGTGGCGCACCAGCTCGCCGGCAATCGCCGCCGCCGTCGTGTTCTCCCTCTCCGTGACGGCGCGCTCCATGCCCGTCATGACGTTGGTCTTCGCGCGCTGCAGCTCGCCCGGCGTGAACCCGTGCCGCGCGACTCGCTCGGCCTCGATGAACAGGACGTCGAGCGCACGGTCAATCGCGTCTCCCCTGACGAGCGCGTTCAAGGACGACGCCTCCTTGGTGCGCATGAAGAGCCCGCGGCCGGCACCGGCGCCCATGATCGGCGAACCCGGCTTCTGCGCGAGGTCCGAGAACCGCGCGCCCATCATGCTGCCGAACAGCCGTTCGAGGATGCGCTGCCGGTACGAGCCGACGGTGCGATGGTCGCGCAGATCGATCTTGCGCAGCACGCCGACAGACGCGGTCGTCGCCTCTCTGTCGGTCGCAATGGCGTAGAGCGTGCCCGGGTGATCCGGCACGGGATAGACAGGCCGCGGCCGCGGCTTCGCCGCCGCTGGGATCGA
The DNA here is from genome assembly GCA_048594885.1 of Vicinamibacterales bacterium. Taxonomy (GTDB): domain Bacteria; phylum Acidobacteriota; class Vicinamibacteria; order Vicinamibacterales; family 2-12-FULL-66-21; genus JBMDXB01. The sequence goes on along the minus strand of JBMDXB010000085.1, from coordinate 18,713 downwards.
CGCGAAGTGCGCCCTGATCATCTGCTCGATCGCCGCGACGTCGAAGTCGCCCGCGGCGATCACGGTCATCAGATCGGGCCGGTACCAGTCCTCATAGAACTTCTTCAGCCGCTCGTGCTTGAAGTGGTCGATCACGTCCATCAACCCGATCGGCAGGCGCTCGGCATAACGCGAGCCCTTCAACATCACCGGGAACTGCTTGTCCTGCATGCGCGCGGCGGCGCCGCGGCGGACGCGCCACTCTTCTTTGATGACGCCTCGCTCCTTGTCGATCTCGACGGGATCGAACGTCACGCGGTGTGCCCAGTTCTCGAGGATGAGGAGCGCACGATCGATCACCGCGGGCTTTTCCGTCGGCAATTGCAGCATGTAGACCGTCTCGTCGAAGCTCGTGTAGGCGTTGATGCTCGGCCCGAACCGCATGCCGAGCGACTCGAGAAACGCGACGGTCTCCTGCTTCGGAAAGGCCTTCGTGCCGTTGAAGGCCATGTGCTCGACAAAGTGCGCCAGCCCGCGCTGGTCGTCGTCCTCGAGGATCGAGCCGGCGTTGACCACCAGCCGCAGTTCGGCGCGCTTCTCCGGCTTCTTCGTGGCGCGAATGAAGTAGCGCAGGCCGTTCGTGAGCGTCCCGGTCGTGATTGCCGTGTCGAGCGGTACACGATCGTCGAGCGCCGCCGTCGCGGCACTCGAAGGCGTCGCCAGCGCCTGCTGGGAGCGTATCTCGGGCGCGAAGAAGATGACGAGCGCTGCAGCGCCGAAGAGCACGAGACGCTGACGTGGCGGAAGCGTCATGTGACGGCTCCTGATGAGGTCCGTTCGTTGTCGCAGAGAGGAGGGCAATTATACGACGCCGCGCCGTTCCACCACCTCGCGATCGTGTAACCGTGAAATTCCGTCGCGACAAATCTGACAGATTGAAGCGAGCTTCGTAACGAGGCCGCTGCCCTCTCGGCGCGCGCGGCCAGTCGTCTCGCGAAAAAATGCACACATCTTCGCGAAATGGCGAAGCGGAAAGGCAGGGCATGTTCTTTGCCCAGCGCAGCCGGCATGCGAGGTTCCAGGCTGTGGGTTCGGACTGTCGTCTGTCTCATGAGCCTCCTCTTCGCGCCGCAGGCCGGAGCGGAGTCCTTGACGTTCGCCTGGGATACGAGTCCGCCGCCGGCCGTCGGCTACAGGTTGTTGTACGGCACCGCGCCCGGCCAGTACTCGCAGAGCATCGACGTCGGAGGCGGCACCAGCTACACGGTCAGTTCGCTCGTGAACGGGACGTACTACTTCGTCGTGGTGGCCTACGACGCCGACGGCGTAACCTCGGATCCGTCGAACGAAGTCTCGGCAACGATCGGATCGACGTCATCCCTGCCGCCACCATCGTCGTCGTGCGCGACACCCGACCCCTTCGTCGCGCTCGGTGGCGGGACCTGCTGCAACGGCGACTGGCTGCCGCCCGGCATGTCGTGTGCGGCGCCGGCACCCTCGAGTCCGCCACCGCCGTCCCCGTCGCCAGCGCCATCCCCGACGGGTTGCATCGGTTCCGATCCCTTCGTTGCGCTCGGCGGCGGAACCTGCTGCAACGGCGGCTGGCTGCCGCCCGGCATGTCGTGTGCGGCGCCGGCACCCTCGAGTCCGCCACCGCCGTCCCCGTCGCCAGCGCCATCCCCGACGAGCTGCATCGGTTCCGATCCCTTCGTCGCGCTCGGCGGCGGAACCTGCTGCAACGGCGGCTGGCTGCCGCCCGGCATGTCGTGCGCCGCGCCAGCACCATCGAGTCCGCCTCCGTCCCCGTCGCCGGCGCCATCGCCAACAGGCTGCATCGGTTCCGATCCCTTCGTCGCGCTCGGCGGCGGAACCTGCTGCAACGGCGGCTGGCTGCCGCCCGGGATGTCGTGCGCGGTGCCGACACCATCGAGTCAACCTCCGCCTCCGGCGCCATCGCCGACCGGCTGCATCGGTCCTGATCCGTTCATCGGCATTCCCGGCCTGCGGGGAGTCTGCATAAACGGCGGGTGGGTACCCGTCAGCGCCGGGTAGAAGGGACGCGTCATACCCGGCTCCCGCCCGCACACCGTTCCTGGTGGCGGGCGGAAGCCGGCTATACAATGGCGCGCCATGCCAACCCTCGACGCTACGGGCCGCGCCGCCATCGAAGACAGCCCGCGTTACAACGCCGACCTGGCGCCCGTGGCGCCAGCCGCGCGCACGTGGGGCACCTACGACATTGCCGCGCTGTGGATCGGCATGGCCGTGTGTATCCCCACCTACATGCTCGCGGCGGGCCTCGTCGCCGGAGGCATGAGCTGGTGGCAGGCGGTCGCCACGATCGCGCTCGGAAACGCGATCGTTCTCGTGCCGATGACGCTGACCGGCCACGCCGGCACGGCGTACGGCATCCCATTCCCGGTGCTCGCGCGCGCCTCATTCGGCCTCGCCGGATCGCACGTCGTCGCGTTGCTGAGAGCCGGCGTCGCCTGCGGCTGGTTCGGTATTCAGACGTGGATCGGCGGCGCCGCGATCGACACGCTCTTCGGCATCGCACTGCCATTCTGGACGAGCGTGCCGGCGCACGCGTGGGTCAGCTTCGGCCTGTTCTGGCTGCTCAACATCTACTTCATCGTCAGAGGCACTGAATCGATCAAGTTCTTCGAGGCGTGGGCGGCGCCGGTCCTCCTCGTGATGGGCGTCGCCCTGCTCGTCTGGGCGGTCGTCCGCGTCGGCCTCGGTCCGATCTTCTCGCAGCCCTCGAAGTTCGCGACGACCGGCGAATTCCTGCAGTTCTTCGCGCCCAGCCTTACGGGCATGATCGGCTTCTGGGCGACGCTGTCGCTCAGCATCCCCGACTTCACGCGCTACGCGACGTCTCAGCGCGCTCAGGTGCTCGGCCAGGCGATCGGCCTGCCGCCGACGATGGCGCTGTTCTCGTTCATCGGCGTAGCTGTGGCGTCCGCGTCGATGCTGATCTTCGGCGAGACCATCTGGGATCCGGTCGCGCTTTGCGCGAAGTTCGACAACCCGTTCGTCGTGCTGCTCTGCGTGTTCGCGCTCGCGGTCGCCACACTGACGACGAACATCGCCGCCAACGTGGTGCCGCCGGCCAACGCGTTCGCCAACCTGTGGCCGCGCCGGATCTCCTTCGTCTCGGGCGGGCTCATCACCGGCGTCATCGGCATCGTCATGATGCCGTGGAAGCTGCTCTCCGACTTTCAGGCGTACATCTTCGGCTGGCTGGTCGGCTACTCGGGGCTGCTCGGCCCGGTCGCCGGCATCCTCATCGTGGACTACTGGATCCTCCGGCGGCGCCAATTGAACGTGCACGACCTCTACGTCGATGGAGGGGAATATCCGCTGGTGAACTGGCCAGCAATGATCGCCCTGGGCGCCGGCATCGGCCTTGCGCTGGTGGGTCTGGTCGTGCCGGCGCTGAGACCGCTCTACGACTACTCGTGGTTCGTCGGCTTCGGCGTCGCGGCGGTCGTTTACTTCGCCGTCGCCCCTCGCGCCTCGTCGCCGCGCGCGAGCGATGCGAACGCGCCGGCCACGCACAGAACGCCAAACGTGACGAACGCGACGCGGATCGCCAGCAGGAACGACGCCTGATTCGCCGTGCCGATAGGCTGCCGGCCGATGAAGAGCGCCAGGATCAGCATCGCGCCTCCCATGCTCAGCATCTGGCCGGTCAGCCGCATCGTCGCAAGCATCGCTGAGGCAACGCCGTACCGAGCGGGCCGGACGGATCCCATGACGGCATTCGTGTTGGGCGACGAGAACAGCCCGAACCCGCATCCGAGGACGGCAAGCGACGCGAAGATCCACGGCATCGGCGTCCGCGTCCCGACCGCGGCGAGCATGAACAGGCCCGCGGCGACGGTCACCATTCCCGCCGTCGCGAGCACGCGCGCGGCCATGCGATCGGACAGCCTGCCGGCAATCGGCGAGACGATTGTCATCACGACGGGCTGAGAGGCGAGGATCATCCCCGCGGCCGCCGGGCCGAGGCCGCGCGCGAACTGCAGATAGAGACTCAGCAGGAAGCCAACCGCGAATGTCGCGCTGTAGTTGATCAGCGCCGCGAGGTTGCCCATCGCGAATACCCGGTTCGTCGTGAACATTGCGACGTCCACGAGCGGCGAGGCAGACCGCATCTCCCACCAAACGAACGCGGCGAGCAGCAGAACGCCCACCATGACGACCGCAGCTCCGCCGCGCGCCGGTAAGTGCGAGGCGCCGTACATCAACGCGACGAGTGCCGCACCGTAGAGCACGGCGCCCGCGACGTCGAACTGCTCGTCGGCACCGCTCGCCCATTCTCCGGCGAGCTTCCACAGCGTCACCGCGACCGCGACGCCGCCGAGGACCGCGTTGACGACGAAGATGCTGCGCCATCCGTACCAGTCAGAGAGAACGCCGCCAAGAAAGGGTCCGAGCGAGAGGCCGAGGTAAACGGCTGCGACGTTCCAGCCGAGCGCCGCGCCACGCCGCTCCGGCGCGAACACGGACGTGATGATGGCGGTGTTGGTGCCGAAGATCATTGCGCCCGCGAGGCCTTGCAGCACGCGGGCGGCGATGAGCGACTCGATCGAGAACGCGCGGGTGCACAGCCAGGATGTCACTGCGTATGCCAGCAGCCCGGCGCCAAACACGCGCTTGCGTCCATGCAGGTCCGCGAACCGGCCGGCCGGAACCAGCAGCACCGCCGCCGCGAGCAAATACGCCGCCGGCACCCAGGTCAGGAGCGTGGCATCCGCGTCGAACTCGCGGCCGATGGCGGGAAGCGCCACGTTCGTTGCGGCGCCCATGAAGGGCGTGAGGAACGACGCGAGGCTGGCGACGAGCAGCGCGACGCGCTCGTCTGGTCGCAGGGACGAGCGAGCCGCGACATTGTCAGGAATTCGAGACACGAACGCGGGCAGGATAACTCAGGCTGCGGCGCGCTCGAGCCGCGACCGAAGGGCGGACAGAGCCTCGAGGATCTCGCGGAGCTCGCGCTCCATCTCCTGGAGCTCCTCCCCTTCGGCGCGGACGAAGCGGCTGTACGGCGCGATGCCCTCGCGGATGCGGTTGATGCTGCGGGCAATCTCCTTGGCGAATTGATTGCGCAGCGCGCCGGCGAGCCGCTCCCGCACGTCGGCGACCTTCTGTCGCATCTGCTCCTTCGCCTGCTGGCGCTTCGCCGGGATGATGAAGAAGCCGATCGCCGCCATCACCGACGCCATCAGGATGCCGGTGACGTCGGCGGCCGCCGTCGTCGCGGCAATCGTGACGATCGTTCCAAGACCGACGGCTCCGGCGCCGACCGCCGCCGCGGTGGCAACGGCGTTGCGCGCGGCATCGGCGAGCTCCCGCGCCTCCTTGCGGCGATCGTAGGTATCGACGACGCGCTGCGCTTCGCGCCTGACGGATTCGAGCAGCCGGTTGCGATCGAAGTGGAACCGCCCGGGGTCGTCGTCGCCGATGATTCGTCCCTTGTGCTGCTGGCGGCGGTCCGCGAGATGTTTCGACACCGCCTGCCACTGACGGATGTCCGCGTCGACCATCCAGTCGACCAGCTCCGAGACCTTCCGCTCGATCTCCTGAGGCGCGTCGGCGACGACCTGGTGCTCGAACCCCTGCTGGACGCGGCTGCGATTGAGCAGATCCATGACGCGGCCGATCCGCATGATGTCGTCGAAGAACTCGTGACCGCGCTTCTCCATCGACAGGAAGATCGCATCGATGTCCGACATGCGGAACTCGAAGTCGCGCGCGAGGTCCTGGTGGTAGACGGCGAGCTGCCGCTCGATGTCGTCGAGCGTCGCGTAGTCCTCTTTGAGCAGCGCCACGCGATCCCTCGCGATCGCCGCATGGCGATCGGCGACGGCAGTCGCCACGCCGATCGGGTTCATCAACTTCAGATGCACCCGGCCCGGGGCGTCGAGCGTGGCTCGGATGTGCCGCTCGAGCCGATCGAATCCGCTGGGTTGCCACAACGCCGGCTCACCCTGTTTGGCGCGCAGCGCCTGCCGCGCGCTGACCGGAAAGATCTCGGGACTGAAGCCGAGCAGCGTCTTCGCGCTGTCCGCGACGAAGCGCTGGACCTCCGCCACCTCGCGCGGCCCCTCCAGGATGTCGATCTTGTTGATGACGATCAGGATCTTCTTGCCCCAGCCGCGAATCCCCTCCATGAAGTCGCGCTCGGTCTCAGTGAACGGCCGGTCCGCGGACGTGATGAAGAGGACCATGTCGGAGCGCGGGACGAACTCGCGCGTGATGGCTTCGTGCTCGCGCACGATCGCGTTCGTTCCCGGCGTGTCGACGATGCGAATCTCGCGCAGGATGGGAACGGGTGCGGTGATCGTGCGGATGCCCGACGGCGAGTCGTGACGGCCCGCGTGCTCGCCGTGCTGCAGGATGTTGATCTGCGCCGTGGTCGGCGTCACACCCTCCTCGACGACCTTGCCGCCGACGAGCGCGTTGATGAACGCGCTCTTGCCCGAGTTGAACTCGCCGACGATGACGAGGAGGAAGAGCTCATCGAGCTGTTCGATCGATCGGGCGAGGGCGTTCTGATGCTCGGGCGCAGCCTCGAAACGGGCCATCGCGGCCTGGAGACGGCTGAGGACTTTTCGCTCCTCGCGGAGCAGCTCATCCTGCCGATCGGTGAGGATTCGCCCCAGCGTCATGGCCGGGGTACTGACGGTGCACGATTTGGGCCATGGCGTCGTCAAGGCGGCGCCGGGGGGCCCGCCGTGCGCACGGTCACCGCGTCTCGACGGTGGCCGGCGATGGCCGCGACGCGTCGTCGCGGCTCCAGTCGGTGTGCGGCGCGCGGTTCTCGACGATCCAGCCGTAGACGAGCCGCCCGTACGTCTGCCAGCGCATGTTCTTGTGCTGGTAGAACGGCACCAGCGCGCGCTGCAGCGCCGGCAGGCGATAGAACGGCACGCCGGGAAAGTAGTGGTGCTCGAGGTGATAGTTGGAATTCAGGTAAGCGAAGTCCCAGAACCAGCTTCCCTTCATCAGCGTGCCCCACTTCGCCGGGTCGTCCGGGTCGATGTCGTAGTGCTGGCCGATGCGGTTCAGCGTGAACGCGATCGGGAAGATGAAGAACACCGGGATGATGCTGGCGCGGAGCGCCGTATAGAAGCCGAAGATGTACCAGAGCAGCGCGATCGCCGCGAGATGCGTGGCGAGCGACAGCTTCCGCTCCCAGGCAATCGTGCGCTGCAGCTCGATCGGATACGTCGCTGCCTCGCGGCGCGCCGCGCGGAAGTAGATCGGAAACAGGGCCGGCGTGCAATACAGCAGCTTGAACCAGCGCTTGTTCACTTTCGGCGAGAGGTGATGACGCTTCGGATCGTCCTCGTCCGAGCCGAGCTCCGCGTGATGATCGAGGTGCCAGCGCGTGAACTGGCTCGCGGAGATGCCGCTCGGCGTGGCGTACAGCAGGCTCAGGAGCCGCTCGGCGGCCGGCCGTCTGCGCGCGAACACCGTGTGGTGCACGACCTCATGCAGCAGGACGGTGAAGTTGAAGATCGTGAAGCCCTGGACGAACGCCAGCGGAACCCACACCAGCGGGTGCTCGAACCGAATCAACCCCCACGTCGCGAGCCCGAGAATCGCGAACTGCCGCGCCGCGACGAGCATGTGCCGCCAGGCGGATTTCCTGTGAAATTCCCGCATCTGTGGCCGCGAAATCGCCGCGCCGAGCTCAGCACGTAGACCGGCGGCGTGCTGCGAGTAGTAATGGGTCTTCACTGCAGGCCTGAATGAAATTGTAGCAGGCGGCCGGCCCCGCCCCTATTCCTCGGCCGGGATGGCGATTTGCTGCTTTCCCACTCGGGTGAGGGCGACGCCGGCCAGGACAGCGGCGGCGCCGGCGATCTTCAGTCCGCTCAGCGGTTCGCCAAGAAACGCAATCGCCGTCACCATGGCCACGATCGGGACGAGGTTCGCGTAGGCGGCCGTTCGCGTCGTGCCGAGCTCGCGGACGGCGGCGTACCAGATCGTGTAGGCGACGCACAGCGCGAAGAGTGCGGAGTAGACGAGGGCTGTCCACGTCATGATGCTCACGGCCGCCCAGTCGGTGGCGCGAATGTGCGAGCTGACCGCGGGGACGTACAGGATCGTACCCAGCATCATGGAGACGCCCGTCACGCCCACCGGTGAATGACGCGAGATCAACTGTCGCGCGGCTATCGTGTAGATCGCCCAGCACGCCACGGCGCCGAGCATCATCAGGTCGCCGGTGAGGTGGTCACCGCTCAACGCCGCGCCCGGGCCGACGACCATGTAGATGCCCGCCATCGACAAGACCGCTCCGGCCCAGTGCATCGGACCGACGCGATCCTGCCCCATGAGCGCGGTGACCAGCGTGATGACCACCGGCGTCGCCGCGAGCAGCAGCGAGCTGTTCGCGACGCTGGTGCGCGCCAGCCCGCCGATGAAGAAGTACTGGTAGAGAAAGTGCCCGACGATGCCGAGGACGGCGAGCCAGAACCAGTCGATCGCCGTCACCCGCTCGGGCGTGTAGAAGATACTCGCGATCCGCGCTTCCCCGCTTCCCCGTCCGTTGTCGGCGCGCGTGCCGACCCGGCGGAGGCCGACGATGAGCGCAAGAAACACGAGCGACGCGATCATCATCCGCGCCGCGTTGAACGCCTGCGGGTCTATCTCACGGAACGCATGCTTGACGATTGAATAGTTCGTCCCCCAGATCAGGATCATCAGGAGCAGCAGGAGGTCGATACGACTCATTGCGGATTGCCGATCGTCGATTGCGGATTGACGGGATCGGCGATTGACGATTGGGATTGGTGATTGACGATTGGATTGTCGATGGCCGATTGCGGACTGAGATTGCGGATTGCGGATTGAGATTGCGGATTGGCGGATTGCGGATTGAGATTGCGGATTGGCGGATTGCGGATTGAGATTGCGGATTGGCGGATTGGCGGATTGGCGGATTGGCGGATTCGACAATCGCCAACAACCCGCAATCAACAATCCGTCAATCCAATCGCCAATCCACAATCCCCATTCCAATCCTCAATCGCCAATCCCAATCGTCAATCGTCAATCCCGTCAATCCGCAATCGACGATCGGCAATCCACAATCGATCTGCGCTATCCGGCAAATGGCTTGATGAAGAAGAGGATGAGCGAGATCAGCAGGACGTAGATGACGAGCGACTCGATGAGGACGAGGCCCAGGATCAAGGCGCCGCGGATGTCGCCGGCCGCGCCGGGGTTGCGGGCGATGGCTTCGGACGCGGCGCTGATCGCGCGGCCCTGGCCGAGGGCGCCGAGGCCGGCGGCGAACGCCAGTGCGAAGCCGGCGGTGATGATCGACCAGCGGACCATGTCGGACCCGCCCGCCGCAGCCTGCGCGGTCTCCGGCTGTGCGAATACCGGTGCGAACGCGCCCGCCGCCAGCACGAGAGCGAATGTCAGAACGAAGCGTTTACTCACGACCCAAGCCTCCTGTCAATGCTGAATGCTGAATGCCAAATGCTGAAAATGCCGAATCACGAAATGCTGAACGTCGCTACGCCGCTGCAGGCGCATGGTGGCCGCTCGGCGCGTCGTGCCCGTGCTCGTCCTCGTGATGCTCCACCGCCACCGCGCCCTGCAGGTAGATGATCGACAACAGCACGAAGATGATCGCCTGCAGGCCGCCGGTGATGAGCCCGAGGAACATCATCGGCAGCGGAATCAGGAACGGAATGATGCTGAACAGGATGATGATGACGAGCTCTTCGCCGAAGATGTTGCCGAACAGGCGCAGCGACAGCGACATCACCCGCGAGAGATGGCTGATCACCTCGATGACGAGCATGATGGGCGCCATCCACACCGGCGCGCCTGGCGGCACGGCGAAGTGCTTCAGATAGGCGACGAGCCCCTGCGCCTTCACGCCCTGCAGGTGGTAGTAGACCCACGTCGTCAGAGCGCAGCCGAGCGTGACGTTGATGTTGCTGGTCGGCGCCATCAGTCCCGGCACCAGCCCCATGTAGTTGCCGAGCAGGATGAAGAAGCCGAAGGTGCCGATGAGCGGCAGGAAGTTACGGCCCTTCGGCCCGATCCACTCCTCGAGCAGCCCCACGATCGCCTTGACCGCGTCCTCCATCAGGATCTGCAGCTTGCTCGGGTTCTCGACGCTGAGCCGTGACTTCACAATCAGCGACACGACCGTCAGCAGCGCGACGATCAGCATCACCATGACGAGATAGTCCGGGATCGGGTGATGGTGGTCGGGATGGAATCCTAGCGCTTCGAGGATCGCGACGACTGGCGGACCGAGGATCGCGTTGACCAGATCCACAATCCACAACTGCGCATGCGGCATACTTTACCGGGGGGCTTCGCCCCGCCGGACCCCCCTGCGCCGTCGCTCGCGGGGGCCCCGTGCCCCGCTCCGCTTCGGCGAGGCGCGCCTGTGGCGCGCCTGGATCCGTGGGATCTCTGTCACTTCTGCTTCACCAGGAGGCGGATGGCTTCGATCGAAACCGCCACCACGGCCGAGGATGCACCCGCTATGAGCCCCAACGGGTGCAGGCGCAAACGAGCAATCATAACGTACGCCAAAAACGCCAGTAAAGCGTAGCGTCCCGTGAGCTTGAAGGCGGCTGCGGCGACCGCGCGACGGCGATTCGCCGCGGCCGGCGGCCCACCGGAGCCGGTGATCATCGCCAGCATCGTGTCGACGCCCGACACGATCGATCGATAGCCGAGTTCGATCAGAATCCAACCGCCGATGACGGCCGCGGCCGGCCCCGGCCGCCCGCGCGCGACGATGAGCGCAATCGCAGCCATGACGACGCTCGCGACCGCTGCTGTACGCTCGACGCGCCGCAAGAGCGGATCCGGATGCACCTACTTGAGGAACTTGCCCGCCGTCCGGTAGACGTTCAGCACGCCAGCGGCGAGGCCGAAGACGAAGAAGAGAAAGAAGACCCAGCTCCCGAGGCCGAACTGCCGCATCAGCCAGATGCCGATGCCCGCGCCGATGACGACGGCGAGCACGAACGAGAACCCGACCGTGCTGAGCGCGCCGATCGTCCGCACCGAGTCGGCGAGGCTGCCCTTCTTCGGCCCCTCGGGCTCCATGCCTGACAGCTTACTCCAGCCGCTCGATAGCGGCGTGGATGGTACACAGCCAGCGTCACGGCTGTAACAGAGTGCCTGCGGCCATTCACGGCGACGCGACGGCGCGACGGCACGACGCCTCTTTGGTTTGCGTGTCGTGTCGTCGTGTCGTCGTGTCGTCGTGGTGAGCGAAGCGACGACCGTCAGTCCGTTTCAGCGTGACAGCGTATCGGCGAGCGCGGCGGGGGCGGCGCCGAGGGACTCGGCGGACTGCTGCGCAAATTCGAACAACTGCTGCGGGTAAACGCCGAGCACGATCGTGCCGGCGACGGCAATGACGAGTACGGTCGCGACCGCGGGCGAGATGGAGAACGGCACCGGTTCTTCGTCCGGCACGGTGATCCACATGAAGACGACGACGCGGACGTAGTAGTAGAGCGAGATCGCGCTGTTGATGACGCCGATGACGGCGAGCCAGATGTAGCCGGCGTCGATCGCGGCGCCGAACACCCACAGCTTGCCCATGAATCCCGCGGTCGGTGGTATGCCGCCGAGCGACAGCATGAACACGAGCATCGCGACAGCAGCGGCTGGATGCGTCGTGATCAGGCCCGCCAGATCCTTCAACTGATCGCCGATCACGTCCTTGCGCCGCAGCATGACGACGACGGCGAAGGCGCCGAGGTTCATGAACGCGTAGACCGTCAGGTAGATCAGCGCCGATGTGATGCCGCGCGGCGTCCCGGCGACGATCCCGATCAGCACGTAGCCGGCGTGCGCGATCGACGAGTACGCGAGCAGGCGCTTGATGTTGTTCTGTGTCAGTGCCGCGACGTTCCCGACCGTCATCGACACGATCGCGAGCACGTAGAAGAACCCGCTCCATCCGAGCGGTTGCCCCCAGACAACGCCAAGGCCCTCGACGCGGAACGCGGGAAGCCCCTCGACGAAGATGCGCAGCAGCATCGCAAAAGAGGCGGCCTTCGAGCCGACCGACAGGAACGCGGTGATCGGCGTCGGTGCGCCCTCGTACACGTCCGGCGCCCACATATGGAACGGCACCGCCGCGATCTTGAAGCCGACGCCGGCCACGAGCAGCATCACGGCGAGCGGCAGCAGCAGCCCGGCGTCGCCGGAGACGAGCGACGTCGCGATCGTCCGCAGCTGCGTCGTCCCCGTCAGCCCGTAAAGGAGCGACATGCCGTAGAGCAGGAGGCCGAGCGAGAACGCGCCGAGCAGGAAGTACTTGACCGCCGCCTCGTTCGACCGGCGGTTCGGCCGGATGAACCCGGCGAGCACGTAGAACGACACCGCCATCGTCTCGAGGCCGATGAAGATGGTGATGAGATCGATGCCGCCCGCCATGAACATCATGCCGAGCGCGGCGCAGAGGACGAGGAAGTAGTACTCGCCCGGCCGCACGCCTTCGACGTTCAGATACCGATCCGACATCAGTACGGTGATGCCCGCCGCGAGCAGGAAGAGGATCTTGAAGAACAGGCCAAAGCCGTCAACCGCCATCGTCCCGCGCGCGATCGTCGTCGTGTCCTGGCCGGTGACGACGGCGGCCACGCCGCCCGCCACCAGGATCGCGAGTGTGAGCCACGACAGAACGCGATCCCACGCGCGCGGCACCACGACGTCGACGATGAGGAGCAGCAGCGCCCCGGCCGTCAGCACCAGCTCCGGCGCGAGATAGTAGAAATCGCTCGATGTGAATCCCGGCGGCATCAGTTGCTGCCTTCCTTGTGCGGCTGCGGCTGCGGCTGTGCCGGCTGCTGCTGATCAGCCGGGCACGGCGCCTCGACGGTCATCCCGCCGGGCAGCCCCTGCGTCGCCGGTCCGGTGATCGTGGCGCCACTCTGGCAAGGCGCGTTCGCGTTCACCGGATACGCGGTGTTCACGCGCGCCATCACGCGCGAGACCGATGATTCGAGGCGGCGCAGGAACGGCGACGGATACAGGCCGATCCACACCGCCAGCGCGATCAGCGGAACGAACGTCGCCAGCTCGCGGCCGCTCAGGTCCTTCAGTCCCGCATTCGCCGGGTTCTCGACCTTCCCAAACATCGTCCGCTGATACAACCACAGCATGTAGGCCGCGCCGAGCACGATGCCACTGGCCGCGACTGCCGCCCAGATCTTGTTGACGACGTAGACGCCCTGCAGAATCAGCACTTCGCCGATGAAGCCGTTCAGCGCCGGCAGCCCGATCGACGACATCGTCATGACCAGAAACACCGCGGCGAACACCGGCATCACCTTCGAGAGCCCGCCGTACTCGGCGATGTCACGCGTGTGCCGCCGCTCGTAGACGATGCCGACGATGAGGAAGAGCGCGCCGGTCGAGATACCGTGGTTGATCTGCTGGACGATGCTGCCGGTGATGCCGACCGGCGTCAGCGCGAACATGCCGAGCATCACCATCGCCATGTGGCTGACGCTCGAGTAGGCGACGAGCCGCTTCCAGTCGGTCTGCGCCAGCGCGACGAGCGCGCCGTAGACGATGCCGATGATCGACAGCCCGATGACGAGCGGCACGAAGTAGCGCGACGCGTCCGGCAGGATCGGCAGGCTGAAGCGCAGGAAGCCGTACGTCCCCATCTTCAGGAGGACGGCCGCCAGGATGACCGAGCCCGCCGTCGGCGCGTCGGTGTGCGCGTCGGGCAGCCAGGTGTGGAACGGGAACATCGGCACCTTGATGGCGAACCCGAGGAAGAACGCGAGGAACACCCACTTCTGCAGCTCGAACGGCGCGTTCATCGCCATCATCTGCGTGACGTCGAACGAGTTCCCGTTCTGGAAGTACAGCGCGAGGATGCCGAGCAGCATGACGACGCTGCCGACCAGGGTGTAGAGGAAGAACTTGATGGCCGAGTAGAGCCGGCGGCCGCCGCCCCAGATGCCGATGAGGAAGTACATCGGCACGAGCATGACTTCCCAGAAGAGGAAGAAGAGCAGGAAGTCGAGCGACACGAACGCGCCGAGCATGCCCGTCTGCAGGACGAGCATGAAGATGTAGTACTCCTTCACCCGCTCGGTGATCGCCGTCCACGACGACAGGATCGCGATCAGCCCCATCAGCGTCGTCAGCAGGATCAGCAGGACGCTGAAACCGTCGACGCCCAGGTAGTACGACGCGCCGATCGACGGGATCCACTCCGCTTGCTCGACGAACTGCCACGCCGCGCCCTTCGGGTCGTATCGCCACCAGAGCGGCACCGAGACCAGAAAGCCGAGCACGCCGAAGACGTTGCCGATCCACCGAATGGCGTCTTCCTGCCGTTTGTTGACGAACAGCAGGATCAGCGCGCCGACGAGCGGCGTGAAGAGGATCACCGAGAGCAGGTGGCTGTTGTAAAAGGCCATATGTCAGCTATCGAGCAATCAGATACACGGTGAGAAACACGAACACGCCGAACACCATGAGCAGCGCGTAGTTCTGCACGAGCCCGGTCTGAAGCCGGCGGAAGAACAGGCTGCCCTCGCCCGCCGTCCACCCCAAGAGGTTCACCGCGCCGTCGACGACGTACTTGTCGGCGAGATGGGAGAACCACGAGGTCAGGCGCGTGACCAGTCCGGACCCGTTGACCGCGCCGTCGACAACGTTGCGATCGACGGTCCACAAGCCGCGCGCGCTCGCCATCGTGCCGCGGATCGCCGTCGCGTCGTACAGCTCGTCGACGAAGTACTTGTTGAACAGCAGCGTGTAGGCGCCGCGCCAGCGCGCCGCCAGGCTGTCGGCGATCCCCGGACGCGCCAGATAGAAATGGCGCGCGACGGAAACCCCGGCGATGGCCACGAGCACGGAGAACAGCATCAGGCCCAGCTCCCCCGCGTTCGACATATGCGGCGCGTCCGTGTCGTGATCCGTAGGGGCCGGGCTCCCGGGCGCCGGAGCCTCGGCGAAGGCGGCTGGATCCGTAGCGGCGTGATCCGTAGGGGCCGGGCTTGCCCGGCCCACGGCTGTGAAGCTCGGCTCGAGGAAATGCTCGATGGCGTTGTTGCCGCCGAGCGCCGCGGGAATGCCGACGAACCCGGCCACCATCGCGCCGACGGCGAGCGCCATCAGCGGCACGGTCATGGCACGCGGCGACTCGTGCGGCCCGTGCCACCCGTGCGCATGCGTCACGACGTCGGCGACGCCGTGGCTGACTTCGTGGTCGTCCTTCTGCGCCTGGCCGTGCGCGTGCGGGTCGTCCGGGTGCCGCACGCCGTGCGCGGACGCCTCGTGCACCGCGGCATGCGACGCGTGCCGCTCCCACGCCGGGCCGCGATACGCGCCGAAGAACGTCAGCGCCATCAGCCGCGACATGTAGAACGCGGTGAGCCCCGCCGTGACGACGGCGAGCCCCCACAACGGCTTGTTGCCGAGGAACGTCCTGAAGAGGATCTCATCCTTGCTGAAGAAGCCGGCGAGCGGAGGAATGCCGGCGATCGCCAGCGTGCCGATCGCCATGGTGATGAAGGTGACGGGCATGTACTTCTTCAGCGCGCCCATCTTCTGCAGGTCCTGCTCGCCCGCCATCGCGTGGATGACGGATCCGCTGCCGAGGAACAGCAGCGCCTTGAAGAACGCGTGCGTCATCAGGTGGAAGATGCCGGCGGCGAACGCGCCGACGCCGGTGGCGAGGAACATGTATCCGAGCTGCGACACCGTCGAGTACGCCAGCACACGCTTGATGTCGTTCTGCACGAGGCCGATGGTCGCCGCCATCAGCGCCGTCAGCCCGCCGACGATCGCGACGATCAGCATCACCATCGGCGCGTGCTCGAACAGTACGGCCGTGCGCGCGACCATGTAGACGCCCGCCGTCACCATCGTCGCGGCATGAATCAGCGCGGAGACCGGCGTCGGCCCCTCCATCGCGTCCGGCAGCCAGACGTAGAGCGGAATCTGCGCGCTCTTGCCGGTGGCGCCGACGAACAGCAGCAGGCAGATCGCGGAGATGACGCCGAAGCCGGCGGCCTCGACCGGCATCGCCGCAGCGGCCGACGCGACGGCGCGGAAGTCGAGCGAGCCGAACGTGAAGAAGACGAGGAACATGCCGAGGAGGAATCCCCAGTCGCCGACCCGGTTCGCGATGAACGCCTTCTTGCCGGCGTCCGACGCGCTCTTCTTCTCGTACCAGAAGCCGATGAGAAGGTACGAACAGAGCCCCACGCCCTCCCAGCCGACGAACATCACGAGGAAGTTCGCGCCAAGGACGAGCGTCAGCATGAAGAAGCAGAACAGGTTCAGGTAGCTGAAGAACCGGGCGTAGGCGCCGCTTGGCTCGTCCTTCATGTACGCCGTCGAATAGACGTGGATCAGGAAGCCAACGCCCGTGACGACGAGGATCATCAGCGCGGAGAGCGGATCGAGCCGGAACGCCCATGCGGCCTCGAACATGCGGATCGCGCCGTCGGACGTCATGAGCGGGATTGCCGGGATCCACTGCGCGAGCACGACGTCGCGAACGCGCTCGCCGGCAGGCAGCGACAGCAGCGCGAAGAACGCCCACAGCGACAGTCCCAGCGCACCCGCCATCGTCAGGCACGCAAGCACGCCGGAGACGGTACGGCTGAACCAGCGGATGCCGAGGAGGCCGTTGATCGCGGCGCCGGCCGCGGGCAGAAGCGGAATGAGCCAGATGTAGTCCATTACCAACGCATCAAATTCATTTCGTCGATGTTCAAAGTTTCCTTGTTCCGGTAGAACGCCAGGATGATGCCGAGCCCCACCGCCGCTTCCGCGGCGGCGACCGCGATGACGAAGATCGCGAAGACCTGTCCGGCCGCGTTCTGGATCTGATGCGAGAACGCCGCGAGGTTGATGTTCACCGCGTTGAGCATCAGCTCGATCGACATGAAGATGATGATGATGTTGCGCCGCACCATCACGCCGATCACGCCGATCATGAACAGCGCGGCCGACAGCACGAGGTAGTGATAGGGCGTAATCGGCGTCATATCTCTTTCTTCGCCAGCAGAATCGCGCCAATCATCGCGACCAGCAGCAGCATCGAGGCGACCTCGAACGGAATCAGGTAATCGGTGTAGAGCAGCATGCCGACGACGTGCGTGTTGCCGACCGCCGCCGCCGGCGCCTCTGGCGACGCCGGCACCACCGTCGGAGGCCTCGCGGCCGTGTAGGCCAGAATCGCGGTGATCTCCCCGAGCACGGCGCCCGCCATCACGAACCCGAGCCGCGATCGCCGCCGGCGATCGAGCGGCGCCTCCGGCGGCCGCTTCAGGTTCACGAGCATGACGACGAACAGGTAGAGCACGACGATGCCGCCGGCGTAGACGAGCACCTGGATGACCGCGAGGAACTCCGCGGCGAGCATCACGTAGACCACGGCGACGCACAGGAAGTTCGCGACGAGGAACAGCACGCTGTGCACCGTGTTGCGCGCCGTCACGACCAGCACACCGAAGCCGAGGATGCAGGCGGCGAGCGTGTAGAAGATGATGGACTCGATCACAGCAGAACCTTCAGGATCCCGGTGACGACGAGATTGGCGATGCCGAGCGGGATCAGCACCTTCCATCCGAGCCGCATCAACTGGTCGTAGCGATAGCGCGGCAGCGTCGCGCGGATCCAGATGAAGACGTAGAGGAACACGAACGTCTTCACCAGGAACCAGATCCAGCCCGGGATGTAGTCGAGCAACGACAGCGCCGCGACGTTCGGGAACGGCCGCAGGTAGCCGCCGAAAAACAGCGTCGTCGCCACGGCGGAGACGACGATCATGTTGGCGTATTCGGCGAGGAAGAACAGCGCGAAGCGCATGCCGCTGTATTCCGTGTGGAATCCGCCGGTCAGCTCCTGCTCCGCTTCCGGCAGATCGAACGGCGCGCGGTTCGTCTCGGCCAGGCCGCCAATGAAGAGGATCACGAAGGCGACCGGCTGGATGAAGGCGAACCACACGCCGGCCGTGCGCTGCGCCTCGGTGATGCCGACGAGGCTCAGCGTCCCTGACGTCACGACCACGCTGACCAGCATCATCGTCACCGCGATCTCGTACGAGATGAGCTGCGCGGAAGCGCGCAGGCCGGCCAGCAGCGGAAACTTGCTGTTCGACGCGTAGCCCGCGAGGATGATGCCGTAGACACCGATCGACGTGATCGAGACGATGTAGAGCAGGCCGACGTTGATGTCGGCGACGTAGAGCGACAGCCGGTAGCCGAAGATGGTGACCTCCGAATCGAACGGGATCACCGCGAAGGCGATGAGCGCCGGCACCATCGAGAGGATCGGCGCAAGCGTGAAGACCCAGCGGTCCGCGCGGACCGGCGTGATGTCTTCCTTGAGCACCAGCTTGATGGCGTCGGCGATCGGCTGCAGCACGCCGTGGGGCCCGACGCGCATCGGCCCGAGCCGGACCTGCACCCACGCGATCACCTTGCGCTCCAGCAGCACCATGTAGGTGACGGCCAGCAGCACCGCGTTCAGCAGGACGAGAATCTTGAGGACGGGGATGACGTAGGTCTCGATCATTGCGCCTGTTTCGCTAGGCTGTGTCAGCTTCTCTTAGTGCGCGTGGGGCCCCACCCCCACGCGCTTACGCGCGCTTCGCGCGCGACGGCCTTTGGCCTTGCCGCCCGCGCAAAGCGCCGGCAGCCAGGGGTAAGTGGAATCGAAACCAATCTCCCAGCACCAAATCGATC
>JBMDXB010000084.1:0-55890 GCA_048594885.1 Vicinamibacterales bacterium | reverse complement strand
CCTTCGCCACACCGAGCACGCCGTCGATGGCGCGCGGGCCGACGCCAAGCCCGGTGCAGACGCCGCCAATCGTCGCGTTCGAGGAGGTCACGTATGGATAGGTCCCGTGATCGATGTCGAGCAGCGTGCCCTGCGCGCCTTCGAACATGACGGCGCGTCCCGCGGCGCGCGCGCGCGCCAGAAACAGCGACACGTCGCCGACCCACGGCGCCATGCGCTCCCACGCGCGCATCAGATCGTCGAGCACCTGCCGCCAGTCCATCGTCGAATCGCCGATGATGCGATTCCGCGCGGCGACGTTGTGCTGCACGGCTTCGGCGAGCGATTCGCGATTTGCGAGATCACCGACGCGCACGCCGCGGCGCGCGATCTTGTCCTCGTAGGCCGGGCCGATGCCGCGCGACGTCGTGCCGATCTTGCGCTCGCCACGCCGCGCCTCGCTGAGGAGATCGAGCTCGCGGTGGTACGGCAGGATGAGATGGGCTTTGTCGCTGATCACCAGCCGATCGCCGACAGCGATCCCCGCCGCGGCCAGCTCGTCGATCTCGGCAAACAGCGCCTGCGGATCGACGACGAGGCCGTTCCCGATGACGCACGTGATGCCGTCGTGCAGGATGCCGGACGGCAGCAGGCGCAGCACGAACTTCCGGCCGTTCGCATACACCGTGTGGCCGGCGTTGTGTCCGCCCTGGTAGCGCGCGACGATCGAGAAGTTCGGCGTCAGCAGATCGACGATCTTCCCCTTGCCCTCGTCTCCCCACTGCGCGCCGAGTACGGCGATGTTCATAACCGGAGTATTCTACATTCGATCCATCGTGAAGATTCTGCTCGACGGCTCATCGCTTTCCATCGACCAGTTGCTCGCCGTTGCCGACGGCAACGCGGAAGTGGCGGTCGCGCCGCACGCCCTCGTCCGCATCGAGAACGCGCGCCGCGTCGTCGACGAGAAGGCGCACGGTGACGCCGCCGTCTACGGCATCAACACCGGGTTTGGCGCGCTGGCGGAAACGGCGATCCCGCGCGACGCCCTCGGGGCGCTGCAACTCAATCTGATTCGAAGCCACGCCGCGGGCGTCGGCGAGCTGCTGCCGGCGCGATCGGTGCGCGCGGCGATGGTGCTGCGTGGCAACGTCCTGGCGAAAGGCTTCTCCGGCATTCGCGTCGAGACGCTGGAACGACTGCTCGATCTGCTGAACCGGCGCGTCACGCCGTGCATCCCAAGCCGCGGGTCGGTCGGCGCCAGCGGAGATCTCGCGCCGCTGTCGCATCTGGCGCTGGTACTCGTGGGCGAGGGGGACGCGACCGTCGGAGACGATCCGGTCATGCATCCCGGGCACGAGGCGCTGCGCCGTGCCGGCCTCGCCCCGGTGACGCTGGCGGCAAAAGAAGGCCTGGCGCTCATCAACGGGACGCAACCGTCCACGGCGATCGCGGCGCTCGCGGCTGCCGGCGCGCAACGCCTGGCCCGCGCTGCCGACATCGCCGCGGCGCTGTCGATCGACGCGCTTCGCGGCTCGACGCGTCCGTTCGATCCGCGCATCCACGAGGCGCGCCCGCACGGCGGGCAGGGTGTCTCGGCATCGAACATCCGGCGGCTGCTGGAGGGCAGCGCCATCAACAAGTCACACGAGCACTGCGGCCGCGTTCAGGACGCCTACTCGCTTCGTTGCGCGCCTCAGGTGCACGGCGCTGCGCGCGACGTGCTCGAGTTCGTGGTCAGGACGCTGACGATCGAGGCCAACGCGGCGACCGACAACCCGATGGTGTTCGCCGACGATGACGACATCGTGTCCGGCGGCAACTTCCATGGCGCGCCTGTTGCGCTGGCGTCGGATCTCATCGTGCTGGCGCTGGCGCAGCTCGCGACCATCAGCGAACGGCGGTCCGATCGGCTCGTCAATCCCGTGCTCAGCGACCTTCCGGCCTTCCTGACGCCGAACAGCGGGCTGCAGTCGGGCTACATGCTCGCGCAGGTCACGGCGGCGGCCCTGGTGTCCGAGATCAAAACACTCGCGCACCCCGCCAGTGTGGACACGATACCCACATCGGCGAACCGCGAGGACCACGTCAGCATGAGCATGGGCGCGGCGCTCAAGGCGGAACGCGCGCTCGAGCTCGCGACGCGCGCGATCGCCGTCGAGATGTTGTGCGCGTGCCAGGCGATCGACCTGTTGTCGCCGCTCCAGACGTCCGCGGCGCTGCAGCGCGCGCATGCGGCGGTGCGGGATGTGGTCGCACCGCTGCGCGACGATCGTCCGCCGGCGCCCGACATCGAGCGGATCGCCGAGCTGATCGCCGACGGCACGCTCGAATCCTCGTGCGGCGCGGAAGTCAAGTAAGAAATTTTTCAGTTTCAATTTGACAACGCGCGCGTACGTTTCTAGATTGCTTACCTCCACCGCGACGCGTTCATGACATCGACGCTCGCGGCTCCGAACCGAACCCATTAACGCTGCAAGCACGATGAGCACCCTCAGCCGCCACGTCAGCGCGCCGCGAGGCGCGACGATTTCCTGCAAAGGGTGGCCGCAGGAAGCGGCGCTGCGGATGCTCATGAACAATCTCGATCCGGACGTCGCCGAACGGCCGGACGAACTCATCGTCTATGGCGGATCGGGCCGCGCCGCGCGCAGCTGGAGCGCGTTCGACGCCATCATCTCGACCCTCCGTCGCCTCGAGCACGACGAAACCCTGGTCGTGCAGTCCGGCAAGCCCGTCGCCGTCTTCCGCACGCATCCCTGGTCGCCGCGGGTCGTCATCGCCAACGCGCTGCTCGTGCCGGCGTGGGCCACCTGGGACACGTTCCGCGACCTCGAGGACCGCGGCCTGACGATGTACGGCCAGATGACGGCCGGAAGCTGGATCTATATAGGTACGCAGGGCATCCTGCAGGGGACCTACGAAACGCTGGCGGAGCTCGCGCGGCGCCACTTCGGCGGCACGCTGCGTGGACGGCTGGTCGTGACCGCCGGCCTCGGCGGCATGGGCGGCGCCCAACCGCTGGCCGTGACCATGAACGAGGGGGTCGCGCTGGTGGTCGAGGTCGATCGTCAGCGGATCGAGCGCCGGCTCGCGACCCGCTACGTCGACGAGCGCACGGCCAGCATCGATGACGCGGTGGCGCGCGTTCAGAAGTACTGTCGTGAAGGGGTCGCACGATCGGTTGCGCTCGAAGCCAACGCCGCCGATGTGCTGCCCGAGCTCGTCGTCCGCGGCGTCGTGCCCGACGTGCTGACGGATCAGACCTCGGCACACGACGCGCTGAACGGCTACGTGCCCAACGGCATGCCGCTCGCCGACGCCGTGTCGCTGCGCCGCACGAACCCCGATGAGTACGTCCGGCGGTCGATGACGGCGATGGCCGATCACGTGCGGGCGATGATCGAGCTGAAGCGGCGCGGCGCCGTGACGTTCGATTACGGCAACAACATTCGCGCGCAGGCCGAGAAGGCTGGCGTCGGCGATGCATTCGAGATCCCGGGGTTCGTCCCGGAGTTCATCCGTCCGCTGTTCTGCCAGGGCAAGGGGCCGTTCCGCTGGGCGGCGCTCTCCGGCGACCCGGCGGACATCGCGGCGACCGACGACCTCGCGCTGGAGATGTTTGGCGGCGATGCCGCACTGTGCCGCTGGATCCGGATGGCGCGCGAGCGCGTCGCGTTCCAGGGATTGCCGGCGCGGATTTTCTGGCTTGGCTACGGGGAACGCGCGCGCTTCGGGCTCGCCATCAACGATCTCGTCCGTCGCGGTGTCGTCAAGGCGCCCATCGTGATCGGCCGCGATCATCTCGACGCGGGGTCGGTCGCCTCGCCGAACCGCGAGACCGAGGCGATGCGCGACGGCAGCGACGCCATCGCCGACTGGCCGATCCTCAACGCCCTGCTCAACACCGCGGCGGGCGCCACGTGGGTGTCGGTCCACCACGGCGGCGGCGTCGGCATCGGCTATTCGCTGCACGCCGGCATGGTGATCGTTGCCGACGGCACGCGTGAAGCGGACGAGAAATTGCAGCGCGTGCTCACGTGCGATCCGGGACTTGGCGTGGCGCGCCACGCCGACGCCGGCTATACCGCAGCGATCGACGCGGCGCGGCGGCACGATATCGACCTCCCCTCGCTCCCCAGCGCCGGAGGGCCTCGACCATGATGATTCCAGAGCGCCCGACGCTCGAACGCCGCGTGCTTGCGGCGCTGGATGGCTCCGCCGGAGGCGGACCGCGGATTCCGGTGGTGCTCGGCGGCTGCGGCAGCGGCCGCACGTCACTGCTGCTGCGGTTGCGCGACCTGATCGGCCGCACGAACAGCCAGTACGTCGACGTCGAGCGGGTCGCCACCACGCCGGAGCGCTTCCTCAAGGCGCTGCGCGGCTCGTCGCCGTTCCCGCCGCCCTACGGATCGGCAGCCGTGGCGGAGCCGGGCGCGCGCGAGGCGTTCGACGCCGCGCTCGCCTTTCTCGATTCGATTCGCGCGCCGGGCGACGCGCCGGCGACGTTCCTGCTCGACGAGTTCCTCGAGCTGCGGACGTTCGAGAGCTTCCCCGGCCTCCGCACCGTGCTGCGCGACCTCGTCGGCGCGCTCGCCGGCAGCGGAAACCGCTTCGTCCTGAGCACGCGCTACATCGCCCGCGCCCACCGGCTACTGCGCGACGCGCCGCCGCAGTTCGAGATCATTCACGTGGCGCCGCTCACCGCGGCAGACATTCGCGCGACGCTGGGCGGCCCGTCATCGGACCGCAGCGCAGGGCTGGACGATGAAGAAGATCGTTCTCGCGACGATCTCGCCCGCCTCGTGCAGGCGTTGTCGGACGGCCGTCCGGCGTACGCGCGGATGATCACCGAGGCGGCGGCCACGCTCTCGCCGCGCGGCGCGCTCGACCCGGTGAGCGCGCTGAGCGCGCTGCTCTCGCCCGGCGGCACGCTGTCGGCGGCCTGCCGGTTCTGCTACGAGCTGCGGCTGCACCGGGCGCGCGGCTACGGCGCGCTCAAGGCCATCCTCGAAGTGCTCGCCGAGGAAGAGCCGCTGACGCTCACCGAGATCGCCATCCGTCTGCGTCGCACGCCCGGATCGACCAAGGACTATCTGTCGTGGCTCGAGGACGTCGATCTGATCGTGTCGCGGCAGAAGCGCTACAGCTTCACCGACCCGCTGCTGCGCGTCTGGGTCCGGCTCCACTGCCGGCCGGCGCCGCCGAGCGACGAAGAGATCGCGCGCGAAGTGCACGCCTACGTCATGTCGCGGCTGCCGCACACCGAGCCCGCGCTCGCCATGGCCGGCACGCCCGCGACCGCCGAGGAAAAGAGCTGGGGGATTATCGAGATCGACTGACAATGGTCAGTGGTGAATGGTCAGTGGTGAATAGTGAGTGGTGAATGACCATTCACGATTGACCACTCACGATTGGCCACTCACGATTTCGAGCGCCAACCTGGCGGCCTGCTGCGCGGCTTCCTTTTTGCTCTTTCCGTCGGCGCGAGCGATCGGCTCCCCGCTCACCAGCACCTCCACGGCGAACCTGCGCCGGTGCGCCGGCCCGACTTCCGCCGCCAGCCGGTAGACGGGCAAGCCACGATCGTGTGATTGCAGCCACTCCTGCAGCGCTGACTTGTAGTCCTCGGTGAACGCCGCGTGCGCGCCGGTGCGCTTCGCTTCCTCGATCAGAGCGTGGAACTGGCGCTCGATGAACGCACGCACCGGCTCGATGCCGCCGTCGAGGTAAACCGCGGCGATCAGCGCTTCGTAGCAATCGGCGATGAGCGCGAGCTTGCGCCGCCCGCCGGTCTTCTCTTCGCCGCGGCCGAGAATGAGGAACTGCCCCAGCTCGATCTTCTCGCCGAGCCTGCCGAGCGAGGCGGCGGACACGAGCGACGCTTTCAGCTTCGACTTCTGTCCCTCGGAGTGCTGCGGAAATTCGTGGAACAGCAGATCGGCGATGACGAAGCCGAGGATGGAGTCGCCCAGAAACTCCATCGACTCGTTGTCGAAGACGCCGCCGCTGGCGTCCTCGTGCACGCGCGAGCGGTGCGTCAGCGCGTGCTCGAGCAGCCCGCGGTCGCGGAAGCGGTAGCCGATCGTCCGCTCCAGCGGCTCGAGCTCGGCACCGAAGGGACCGCTCGGCCGCCCCGCGTCCTCGTCGCGATGGCTCTCGATGATCTGCCGCGCGCGCGCGGCGGCGTCGCGGCTCACCGAGACGCGCACTTCGTGGACCGATGTCGGGAACGCCGCGAGGTCTGAGCTCACCAGCGCGTCGATGCCGTGCGTTTCCAGCAGCCCGCGGACGACGTCCGCTTCAATCGGCGACCGCGTGCGAAAGACGACGACGAGCTGGTCCATCAGCGCAGTTCGTGCACGATCCGTCCGCCGACCATCGTCAGCACCGGTTTCGTCTCGAGGATCGCGCGCGGGGGAATCGTCAGGAGGTCCTGCGACAGCATGACCAGGTCGGCGAGCTTGCCCGCGGTGAGCGTGCCCTTGCGGCGCTCGGCGAACTCGGCGTAGGCGGATCCAGCCGTGTAGTACTCGATCGCCGATGCCATGTCGATCCGTTCTTCCGGGAACCAGCCACCGGCTGGAGTTCCGTCCGGGAACTGCCGCGTGACCGCGGCGTAGAGGCCGAGCATCGGGTTCAGCGGCTCGACGTACCAGTCGGTGCCGAACGCGATGCGCGCGCCGGCGCTGGCGAATGACTTGAAGGCGTAAGCGATCCGGCAGCGATCGCGGCCGATGCGCGTCTCGGCCCATCGCATGTCGTCGATGCAGTGGCTCGGCTGAATCGAGGCGATGACGCCGAGCGGCTGGAAGCGCTTCTTGTCGGCGTCGCGCACCACCTGTGCGTGCTCGATGCGCGGCCGGCGGTCGCGCGGGCCGCGCTCGCGCTGCAGTTTCTCGAAGATGTCGAGCACGATCGCGTTCGCGCGATCGCCGATCGCGTGGACGACCGGCTGAAGGCCGGCGGCGTCGGCGTCGAACACCGCTTTCTCGAGGTCCGCAGGCGGCTGCAGGAGCAGGCCGGACGTCTTCGGATCGTCGGAGTACGGCTCGAAGAAGGCGGCCGTGCCCGAGCCCATCGAGCCGTCGGCGAACAACTTGATGCCGCCGATCCGCAGCCAGTCGTCGCGTTGGGCCCGGGCAAGCCCGCGGGCCCCGGCCAGCCCGGGCCCGACGCGATCGCCGTAATTACGAAACGAATAGATTCGCGCCGGCAGCTCCCCGGACGCGCGGAGCTACTGATACGCGCGCAGCACGGTCGGAGACGCAGTCATGTCCTGGATCGTCGTCACGCCTAGTGCCGCCGCGTGCTTCAATGCGGCGCGCGCCTTCTCGATCGTCTCCTCGAGCGTCGGCTCGGGAATCGCTCGCGAGACGAGCGCCATCGCATTGTCCTTGAAGATGCCGGTCGGCTCGCCCGAGGTGTCGCGGACGATGGTGCCGCCCTCCGGCGAGGTCGCCTCGCGCGTGACGCCCGCCAGCTTCATCGCCAGCGTGTTGGCGAGCGCCATGTGGCCGTCGAGCCGCTGCACGAACACGGGATGGTCCGGGGTCACCGCGTCGATCGACTGGCGCGACGGCAGCGACTTCCCCGGCCATGCTTCGTGATCCCAGTAGCCGCCGAGGATCCACCGGCCTTTCGGCAG
Organism: Vicinamibacterales bacterium; assembly: GCA_048594885.1. Classification (GTDB taxonomy): domain Bacteria; phylum Acidobacteriota; class Vicinamibacteria; order Vicinamibacterales; family 2-12-FULL-66-21; genus JBMDXB01. The sequence continues at coordinate 48,263 of JBMDXB010000084.1, read as the reverse complement.
CCCTTTCGCGTATTCGCGAAGCCGCGTGACGAGCTCCCGCTCGCTCTTCGCCGGACGCAGATCTACGCCGACGATTTCGTTGGCGCCGGCGATCAAGTGCACGTGCGCGTCGTTGAAGCCGGGCACGACCAGGCGTCCGCCCGCGTCGATGACCCGCGTCGACGGCTGCGCCAGCCGCCGCACGTCCTCATTCGTGCCGACGTGCGCGATCGTCTCACCGCAGATCGCGATCGCCTGCGCGGCCGAATTGTGAGGATCGACGGTGTGAATCTTCGCGTTGACGATGATCGTTTCGGGTACACACGCTTGACCGGGCATCACAGTGATCCAGAAAACGCTAGACAGCAGCAAGAGCACGTTCCACCTTCAACAGGATCATCGTCATGTCGTCGTGTTGATCCGCCCCGCCGACGAACGACTCGATTTCACGCAGAATCCGCTCGCGCAGCTCGCCGGAGTCGAGGTGGCCGTGTTCCTCGACGATGCGGCTGAGCCGCGACTCGCCGAAGAGATCGTTCGCCGCATTCATCGCTTCCGTGATGCCGTCGGTGTAGAGCACGATCACGTCGCCGCCGGTCAGCGGCACGCGCTCCTCCTCCAGCAGCTCGTCGAACTTCTCGGCCGCGCCAGGGATGCGCAGGCCGACCACCATGCCGCTCGGCGTCAGCACGCGCGCGCGGCCGATCGGCGATCCGTTGCCCGGCAGGAGAATCAGCGGCGTGTGTCCGGCGCGGCAGAACGTCATGCGTCCGGCGCCGAGATCGATGACCGCGTAGGTCATCGTGATGAAGCTCCGGCTGTCGAGGTTCTCGGACAGGATGCGATTGGTCTCGACGAGGAGCTCGCGGGGCGACTGATACCGCTGGCTGAGCGCGAGCACCAGTCCTTTCAGCTCCGCCATGTAGAGCGCGGCGGACGTGCCCTTGCCGGACACGTCGGCAATCAGCACGCCGAGCCGATCGGCCGCGAGCGGGAAGAAATCGTAGTAGTCGCCGCCGACCTCGCGCGCCGGGACGCACAGCGCCGTGATGCCGAGCCCCGGCACGTCGAGCGGTCCGCGCGGCAGCAGCGACATCTGGATCTGGCGCGCGATGCGGAGCTCCTCCTCGAGCCGCTTCTTCTCCGCCGCGGTCTGCAGCAGGTTCTCGATGCTGCCGGTCATCTGGTTGAACGATTCGGCCAGCTCGCCGAGCTGATCCTTCGTCGAGATGTCGATGCGGTGGCCGAAGTCTCCCTGCCGCACGCGCTCGGTGCCGGTGAAGAGCTCATGAATCGAGCTCGTGATCGACCGCGCGAGCGCCAGGCCCATGACGAGGGCGGCGATCTGGATGATGAGGAAGAGGACGGCGACGACTCCGAGCAGGAGCAGGAAGCCTTCGACGCCGGATTCCCACCCCTGCCCGGAAATTGCCAGCGGCTGCGCCCGTGACGCGACCTTCTGGTAGACCTCGCCCAGTCGGTACGACAGCGCGATCTCGGCCCGGCGCACCTGCCCCGTCTGCCACACTCGGCAATCGATGAACGTTCGACTGCTGCGGAACAGGCCGCCCCGATCCGCAGCCGTACCGTCGGCGCGGATCTGGATCGCGTCGGCCGGTGCGCCGTCCGGTGCCGTCAGCCAGATCGCGCCGCCGCGCACGCCCGCCGTTTCCCGCAATTCCTCGAGGATCTCGTCGTCGATGGGCACGTCGACGATGACGAGACCGGCCTCGCCTGACTCGCCGCGCGCGGGGGCAACGCTGCGAACGATCAGTTGCGGCTCGGGCGCCCCCGCGTCCCGCAGCACCGCCACCGCGCCGGTAAAGCCGTCGGGCCGCGGCCGCAGCCAGTCCGGCATCTGCACGGGCGGCCGGACGTGGTGCCACTGGCCCGCTTGCGCGGCGGACTCCGGACGCCCCGCGGCCGGCTGAAACAGCACCGACGCCGACGGATAGCTCTGCCTCACATTGTGGTACGCACGCTCGACGATGTCCTTGGCCGATTGCGGCGAGCGCCCGATGTCCGCCGCGGCGGCGTGCGAGATCAACCGGGCGCGATCGACGATCTCGTCGTAGCCGTCGCGAAACAGGTAGGCGCTGACGTTCATCGACACGCCGCTTGCGCTGACGAGTGCGAACGCGACGATGAGCAGCGCCGGAACGACGCCGATGAAGATGTAGGAGAGGATCAGCTTTCGCCGCACGCGCCACAGCAGCCGCCGCTTCGTCAGCAGCACGAGACGCCAGATGAAGTACGAGAGCGAGATGACGAGACCGACCGTGGCCAGCGTACTGAGCGCCTGCGAGACGGTTGGCAGGATGTTCGCGGCGCGCAGCGCGGCGACCACCAGCTTCAGCGCCGCGGACGCAAGGAAGATGCGTCCGGGCCACGTGCGCAACAGGAGTTGACTCGCGGAGAGTGAGCTCGGTGTGCTCACCGCAGCGCCCGGCGCGAGCAGCGCGCCGCGGCCGCCTTTCGACCGCATGTCCGGGAGTCGAGGACTGGGCATGCGCGTTGAAAATCGAATGATAACAGACTATGGTACAGGCTCGTGACGTCGCGCACCCTCCGCTTCTCCACCATCTGCATCCACGCCGGCCAGCAACCCGATCCTTCGACGGGCGCGATCATCACGCCGATCTTCCAGACGTCGACGTACGTGCAGGAGGCAGTCGGCAAGCACAAGGGCTTCGAGTACGCGCGCACGCAGAACCCGACGCGGCTGGCGCTCGAGCAGAACATCGCCGCCATCGAAGGCGGGCGCGCCGCGTACGCGTTTGCGTCCGGCATGGCCGCCATCGGCGCCGTCGCCACGCTGCTGCGGTCCGGCGACCACGTGATCGTCACCGATAATACGTATGGTGGCACGTTCCGGTTGTTCGACAAGATCCTCACCCGCTACGGCCTCCAGTTCTCGTACGTCGACACGTCGCGGCCGGAGCTGATCGAGCAGGCGATTCGACCGCAGACGAGGATGCTGTTCGTCGAGACGCCGACCAACCCGGTGATGCGGCTGACGGACCTCGCGCGCGCGGCCGACATCGCGCACGCGCGCCGGCTGCGCCTCGTCGTCGACAACACGTTTGCGAGTCCCTGCCTGCAGCGGCCCATCGAGTTCGGCGCCGATATCGTCCTTCACAGTACGACGAAGTATCTGAACGGCCACAGCGACAGCGTCGGCGGTGTGGTCGTCGCCGTGCGTGACGAGGACGTCGAGTGGCTGCAGTTCGTGCAGAACGCGGAGGGCGCCATCCTGAGCCCGTTCGATTCCTGGCTCGTCCTGCGGGGAACGAAGACGCTGGCGGTGCGCATGGCGCAGCACAACACCAACGGACAGGTGCTCGCCGAGTTCCTCGCCGGTCATCCCCGCGTCAAACAGGTGTTCTATCCGGGCCTGCCGTCGCATCCGCAGTACGATCTCGCGAAGCGGCAGATGCGCGGCTTCGGCGGCATGCTGGCGTTCGACGTCGGCACGGAAGAGGCCGCGCGGCGCGTCTGCAACAGCGTCCGCCTGATGGCGCTCGCCGAGAGCCTCGGCGGCGTGGAAACGCTCATCTGCCATCCCGCGTCGATGACGCACGCGTCGGTGCCGCCCGACCGGCGCGCGGCGATTGGCCTCACGGACAGCCTCGTTCGCATTTCCGCGGGCATCGAGGATCCGGAGGACCTGGTCGACGATCTGCGCCAGGCGCTCGAATCCTGAGTCTGTGCTCTACGAGCAGATCCTCCGCCGCGTCCTCTTCTCGATGGATCCGGAGGATGCGCACGTGCGGACGATGCGCATGCTCGCGATTGCCGGCCCGGCGTTCGGCATCGCGGCGCCCTGGCTGCAGGTCCACGACGCGCGGCTCCTGGTCGATGTCGTCGGCCTGCGCTTTCCAAATCCCGTAGGACTTGCCGCGGGTCTCGACAAGCACGCCGAGGCCGTGGACGCCTGGCCTCGCATCGGTCTCGGCTTCGTCGAGATCGGGACCGTCACAGCGCGTCCGCAACCAGGCAATCCGCGGCCTCGGCTGTTCCGGCTGCCTGAGGATCGCGCGCTGATCAACCGCATGGGATTCAACAGCGTCGGCGCGGATGCTGTCGCCGAACGCCTTCGCCTTGCGCATCGCAGTCTCGTGCCCATCGGCATCAACGTCGGCAAGAATCGCGAGACGGCGAACGAGGCGGCAGCCGAGGACTACCGCCGCGCGATCACGACGCTCGCCCCATGGGCCAATTACTTCGTCGTCAACGTGAGCTCGCCCAACACCCCGGGGCTCCGCGATCTGCAGCGGCCGGCGGCCATTCGGGCTCTCGTCGCAGCGGCGGTGAACGCCGCGCGGGTCGAGAGCGAACGGCGGCGTCCCGTTTTGATCAAGCTGTCCCCCGATCAGGATGACGAGAGCATGGATCAGACGGTCGATGCCATCATCGCCGCCGGCGCCGACGGCATCGTCGCGACGAACACCACCACGGCGCGCGAGCATCTGCGCTCGGGGAACGCCGCGGAAACGGGCGGGTTGAGCGGCGCTCCGCTGCGCGAACGCGCAAACGCCGTCTGCCGGCGGATCTATCGCCGCTCCGGCCAGCGCGTGCCGATCGTCGGCGTCGGAGGGATCTTCACCGCGGACGACGCCTACCAGCGGATCCGCTCGGGCGCCACGCTCGTGCAGGTTTATACGTCGCTGATTTACGAAGGGCCGGGACTTGTCGCGCGGATCAACCGCGGGCTGCTCCGGCTGCTCGAACGGGATGGACTCTCACGCATCCAGGACGCCGTCGGTTTGGATGCCTGAAGTCACTCCTGCGTAGAATCTCCAATCCACCTCAAGTAGGCATCGCTCCCGTCAACGATCGGCAAGACGATGAATTCGGGGACGTCGTAGGGGTGCATCTCGCGCAAGCGCTCCCAGAGCGACACGACCCGCTCGCGCGACGTCTTCATGATGACCTGTCGCTCGCTCTCGCGTTGCACGTCACCTTCCCACCGATAGATCGACTCCATCAGCGGCAGCAGGTTCACGCATGCGGCCAGTCGCTGCTCGACCAGCGATCGCGCAAAGGCGGCGGCGTCGGCATCCGCCGGCAGCGTGGTGACGACCAGGACGTACTCGGAAGTCATCTTTTCGTGACCCGACGTCTACATTTCGGGATGCGCCGGGACGAAAGTATTGTACGGTGAAGGACGCGCGCAGCGAAACGATGCCACAACCACCTCCGCTCCGGCGCAAGAACGTGCCGCCGGCGCCCGGCCCGGTCTCCGTGTTCCGCAAACGGCCGTTTCAGCTTCTGCTCGTGTTCGTGACCGCCGTCCTCGTGCTCGACGCGCTCGTGGGCGAGCGCGGATTCGTCGAACGGCTGAAGGTCGGGCGGCAGTACCGCGAGGCGGAGGCGTCGCTGGAGCGGTTGCGCCAGGAGAATGCCCTCCTCCGGGAAGAGGTCCGCCGGCTGAACGAGGACCCTGCAGCCATCGAAGCGCTGGCCCGGAAGGATCTTGGCCTCGTCCGCCCCGGAGAGCTGCTCTTCATCATCAAGGACGTCCAGCCCAAACCGGCGCGCCGCTCCCGATAGCTGACCTCTGACGCCAGCTGAGCTTCGCAGATCTGCACCGCTTCGGTCGCCCTCCCCACTATCCGTCATGTACAAGCTCCACAGTGAGATACACTCGGAGATCCGGCGACCGCAGCCGACCCCGCGCATGCACACGATTCTCGTCGTCGACGACTCGCCAACCATGCGCAAGATGGTGCGCGCCGCGCTCGGAACGCTGCCGCAGGTCGCGTTCGTCGAAGCCGGCTCGGGACTCCAGGCGATCGAGACCCTGGCGACCAATCCGGTGCGCATCGTGGTGCTCGATCTCAACATGCCGGACATGCACGGCCTCGACGTTCTCAAGTTCCTCCGTTCGCACGGCCAGTACCGATCGCTCCCCGTGGTCGTGCTGACGACGCGTGGGGATGATTCGAGCCGGCAAGCCGCGCTCGCGGCCGGCGCCACCGCGTACATGACCAAGCCGTTTTCTCCGGCGACGCTGGCCTCCTCCGTCCGGCAGTTGCTGGACACACCGGTCGACGGACTGCCGTAACCGGGAATCGACCATGACCGAGCGGGATTCGGGGTTCGAATCGTCCTTCATGGACGACTATTTCGCCGAGGCGGACGAGCACATCGCCGCGCTGCGACGATCGCTGCTGGCGCTCGAAACGTCGCTTGGCAACGCCCCGCCCGCCGCGGTGCTCGAGGAGTTGTTCCGAAACTGCCACTCGCTGAAGGGCATCTCGGCGATGGTCGACCTCCACGAAGCGGAGATCGTGGCGCACCAGATGGAGAGTTGCCTGCGCGCCGTCCGTCAGGGCGATCAGGAGATGGACGCCGCCGCGATCGAGGCGCTGCTCGCCGCGACGAACGCCCTGGAGGAAGTCGTCGTCGCGCGGCGTTCCGATAAGCCATTGCCGGCGATCGAGCCGACCGTCAAGGTCCTTCAGGCGCTCGCCACATGCGCCGGCGAGGTGCCCGCGCCGCCGCCGGACCCTGTCAGCCCCGGCGCACAGGTGCGGAGCGGCCGGCTATGGAAGGTCCGGTTCTCTCCATCGCCGCAGTTGATCGATCGCGGCATCAAGGTCGACACGATTCGCACCCGCCTGCTGCAGATCGGCAAGGTTCTCTCGGTCGCGCCGAAGGTGCGGCCCGGCGGTGGCATCTCGTTCGAGTTCGACGTACAGACCGACGACGAGAAGAGCCTCGCGAGCTGGTCGGGCGACGGCGTCGCCTACGAGTCGCTGGGGGAGGCGGATTCCGGTGTTGCGGAGGCGCTCGAATCGGCTGGCGCCGGCCTGCCGGCGTCCGGGCCGCGGTCGTGGGAGCTGCCTTCCGGCGCCGCGACGAACGTCGTCCGCGTCGACCTCGCGCGCCTCGACGATCTGATGCGGCTCGTCGGGGATCTCGTGGTCACGCGGGCGCGCCTCGACGATCTGCTCCGGCGCGTCGAGCCATTCGTTCCATCGCAGGAATTCCGCGCGCTGCAGGAGCACGACGCGCAGATGGAGCGGCAGTTGCGCGATCTGCGCGAAGGCATCATGCGTGTCCGCATGGTGCAGGTCGGCGAGATCTTCCGGCGCATGCCCTACGTCGTCCGCGATCTGGCGCGCGACAGCGGCAAGCGCGTCAAGCTCGAAGTGGCCGGCCAGAGCACCGAGATCGACAAGTTCCTCGTCGAGCGGATGATGGATCCGGTCCTCCATCTCGTGCGCAATGCGATCAGCCACGGGATCGAGACGCCAGAGGCGCGTGTGGCTGCCGGCAAGCCGGCCGAAGGGACAATCCGGCTGAGCGCGTCCACGGCCGGCGAGTTCGTCGTCATCGAGATTGCGGACGATGGCGCGGGGATCGACGCGCTGGCCATCGCGGAGCGTGCCGCGCGGCGCGGCGTGCAGGCTGGCGAAGGGCCGCCGGACGGCCGCATGCTGCTCGACATCATCTGCGCGTCCGGGTTCTCGACCCGCGACGAGGCGGACCGCGCGAGCGGACGTGGCGTCGGCATGACGGTCGTGCGCTCGACCGTGCAGGAACTCGGCGGAACGCTGGCGGTTGACACGGCGCCGGGCCGTGGCACGACGTTCACGATCGAGCTGCCGCTGACGCTTGCCATCATCGACGCGATCATCGCCACCGTCGGCGATCAGACGTTCGCCGTGCCGCAGTCAACGATTCGTGAGGTGATCGAAGTCGATCCGTCGGCGCTCCGCTCGATGGAGAACAACGAGCTCCTCACCTATCGAGGCCGCGCGCTGCCAGTGCGCCGGATCGCACGGATCTTCCAGCTTTCGGTCGCGGACCGCTCGAGGCTCCACGCGATTGTCGTCGGCGCGGGAGCAGCATCCGTCGGCCTGCTCGTCGATCGGATTACCGGCCACCGCGAGATCGTCGTCAAGCCGATTACGGACCCGTTGATTCGCGTCCGCGGCGTCTCCGGCGCGACGCAGCTCGGGGACGGCCGTCTGATACTGATTCTGGACGCCACGGCGCTAGCCAGCATGCCGGGGGATCGCCCGCGGCCCCGAGAGCAGGTACCCGCATGAGCCGCCAGACCTACATCCTGTTCAACGTCGCCGGCACCAGCTACGCGATTCCGAGCGAGCAGGTGCAGCACATGGAGATGATCGACGGCATCACGGCGGTGCCGAACGCGCCGTCGTTCGTCGACGGCGTCGTCTTCTCGCGCGGGCATGTGGTGCCGGTCATCAACCTGCGGGCGAGGTTCGGCTTCGAGCGCGCGGCGGTGGACATGCGGTCGCGGTTGCTCGTGATCCTCGACGGCACGCGACGCGTCGGGCTGCTCGTGGACGACGCGCGCGAGTTCGTGTCCATCGATCCGGCAGCAATTCAGCCGCCGAGCGACACCATCGGCAATCTGAGCGGCAATTATCTCGACGGCGTGGCGACGTTCGGCGAGCGCATCGTGCTGCTGCTGAACGTTCGCGAGATCCTGGAGAGCACGCCGACGGCAGCGTAACACCTCAGGCGCGCGGGCCTGAAAGGAGACCGGTCATGGCAGTCAGAGGCGGGAACGGGACGGGAAACGGCGCCGGCGCGCTGGATTACCGGCTGGTGCGCGACGAGGCCGCGTCTATCAGCGACGCGGTCTCCCGCATCGCGAAGATCACGGATGAAGTCTCGGAGGGCGCCGACGTGCAGGTCAGGGCGCTCGACGGCGCGCTGAGCGGCCTCAACGAGATGACCGCCTCGCTGAAGGAGACAGCGGGCCAGGCCGAGTCGATCACGGCGTCGGCCGATTCGCTCGTCTCGGGCATCAATGAAGTGGCCGCGTCGATCGAGCAGGTGACCGCGAACGTCGACGGGCTCGCGAGCTTCATCCAGCAGACGGGCGCCTCCATCCAGCAGAGCAACGCGTCGATTCAAGGCGTTGCCGCGTCGGCACGCCAGATGGCAACCGCCGTCGAGCAGGTCACATCGTCGATGGTGGAGATGACGGCGTCGATCAAGGGCACGACATCCGAGAACGACGCGCTCTCCTCCTCCGTCAACGAGACCGCGGCCGCGATCGAGGAAATGACGCGATCGATTCAGGGGGTCGCCACCAACGCCGACGATCTCGCGGCCTCGGCCGAGGAGACGTCGTCGGCGATCAACGAGACCGCGGCCTCGATCGAGGAAGTGACGGCGATGGTCGACAGCCTCGCCGGGACCATCGAGCAGAACGGCGCATCGACCGAGCAGATGGCGCGTTCGGTCCAGAGCGTCGCGCAAAGCGGACAGCGCATCAGCGACGCCGCCAGCTCGGCGGTCGCAAGCGCGTCGCAATTGGAGCGCGCGAGCCAGTCGGTCGCCGCCCTCGCGAAGGACGCCGACGAGATGACCCGCCGTGCCAGCCGTGATGCCGAGGAAGGCGGAGCGAGCATCCAGCGATCGATGCAGGGTTTCGGCCGCGTCCGCGAGTCGATGTCGCAATCCGCGACAGTAATCCGGGAGATGGGCAGGCGTGCCAGCGACATCAGCAGCATCGTCGACACGATTAACCTGCTTGCCGAGCGTACCAACCTGCTCTCGCTGAACGCGTCGATCGAGGCGGCGCGCGCCGGCGACGCCGGCCGCGGCTTTGCGGTCGTTGCCGAAGAAATCCGCAATCTGGCGGACCGTTCCGCGAAGGCGACGTCGGACATCGCCGCGATCATCAAGGCGCTGCAGGAAGTCGCGCAGGAGGCGGTCGCCGCCTCCAACGACGGCCTCAAGGTTGCCGACCAAAGCAACGCACAGGCGGAAGAAGGCGCGAAGGGGCTGGCCAAGATCCTGCAGGGAGTCAACGACGCGACGAAAGTGGTGTCGCAAATCGCGCGGGCGAGCGACGAACAGCGCGACGCCGCGCGGGCGGTGGTCGCCGCCATCAGCGCGACGGCGGAACAGGCGCGGCTGGTGGCCACCGCCACCGAGGAGCAGAGCCGATCGGTGGCCTCGCTGGTCCAGGCCAATACGCACATCCGCAAGACGGCGCAGGAGGTCCGCAAGGCGATGGGCGAGCAGAGCCGTGCCGCGCGCGACATCCTGAAGGCGGCCCAGAACACGAAGGAACAGGCGACCCAGGTGCGCAAGGCGACCGGCGAGCAGGCGAAGACCGCATCGGAAATCACCAAGGCGGCCGAGTCGATGCGCCGGGGAGCCGCCACGACCAGCCGCGCGCTGTCGGAGCAGGCCACCGCTGGCGAGCAGATTTCCCGGAGCGCCCTCGAGCTCCAGCGGACCGTCGCCACCGTCGCCACGGCGATGAACGAGCAGGCGAAGGCGATTAGCGACATCGCCAAAGCGGCCGACGGCATGCGAACGCAGTCGGAACACGCCTCGCGCGCACTCAAGGAACAGGCGCGGACGATGCGCGAGATTTCCGCCGCAGCGCAGGGCACCGGCAAGCAGATCAAGCTGATTGCCAGGGCGAACGCCGAGCACTCGACCGTCGCCGCCGACCTGCTGCGGTCGCTCGACGATATCCGGCAGATCACGGATCGCAACGCGACCGGCGTAAAGCAGACGCGCGGCGGCACGGACGATCTCCTCAAGCGAGCACAGGCGCTGACGGCTCTCGTCGGCCGTTCGGGCCGCGGTCGCGCGAACGGTCGCGCGCCGCGGGCGCGCTGACCCGGTGCAGGCTCCGCTGGGAATCTTCACCACCGACGACCGGCTCGTCGTGCGAGCCTGGGACGACTGGCTCGCGCTCGCCACCGGGATCGCGCCGCATCAGGCTCGCGATCGGCACCTGACGGAGATCATCCCGGACCTCGCGAGCCGGGGCATCCTGCCGATTTTCGAGACGGTGCTGTCGCGCGGGACCGTCGCCATCCTGGCGCCGGCGCTGCACCACTACCTCATTGCCTGCGCCCCGCAGCGGCCGGTCGACGGCTTCAGCCAGATGCAGCAGCACGTGACGATCGGGCCGCTTCGCGACGACGGCCGTGTCGTCGGGCTGATGGTGACGATCGAGGACGTGACGGCCCGCGTCGCCGACGAGCGCCATCTTGCCGCGCACATCGACGGCTTGACGCGGCTGCTCGGCGACGAGGACTGGCGCACGCGCCGCGCCGCCGTGACAACCCTCGCCTCTCACGGTGAAGCCATCGTCGAGTCGCTCGTGGACACGCTGCGGACGCAGCACAGAAACCTCGCGGTTCTGAGCAGCGCGCTCGATCTGCTCGCGGTCAGCGACATCGACGTCATCGATCCGCTGGTGGCGTGCCTCGCGGATCCGGACGCAAACCTCCGCATCCAGGCCGCGCTCATCCTCGGCGAGCGCCGCGATCCGCGCGCGATCGGTCCGCTCATGTCGCGCCTCGACGATCCGGACGCGAATGTGCAGTTCCATGCGATCGAGGCGCTGGCTACGCTCCAGGCGACCGAGGCGTGCGAGGCGCTGCTCGCCATCGCGGAAGCGCGCGACTTCTTCCTCGCCTTTCCCGCCATCCAGGCGCTCGGCCGCGTTGGCAACCCGTCGATCGCGCCGCGGCTGGTACCGCTGCTGGCCGATGATCTGCTGCGCGCGCCGGTGATCGAAATCCTCGGTGAGCTGGGAGACGAAGACGTCGTCGGGCCGCTGCTGGAGCTGCTGAACACATCGGGTGCGCCGGCCGACGTCATCGCCGACGCGCTGGCCGGGCTCTACGAGCGTTACGAGAGCCGCTACGGCGCCGGCGATCACATCGCCAGCCTCGTGCGGCGCGGCATCCGGGCGGCCGGCACGCAGCGGATCCTGGACGCCGTCCGCGAGCTGGGCGCCGATCGGCTGCCCAGCCTGGCGAAGGTCCTGAGCTGGCTCGAAGGGGACGCCGTGCAGCGCGCGCTGACACGCCTCCTCGGGCACGGCGCGGTGCGATCGCAGGTCGTCGAGGCGCTGGTGCGGCACGGCTCCGGCGTCGTAGCGCTGCTGATCGAACAGCTTCGCGCGGAGGATCTCGAGACGCGGCAGGCGGCGGCCGTCGCGCTCGGACGCATCGGCGATCGCCGCGCGACACAGGCGCTCGTCGGCGTGCTCCGCGATGCAGAGCTCGCCGTGCCGGTCGCCGGCGCCCTCGCGCGCATCGGCGATCGAACCGCCTTCGAGCCGCTGCTCGAGCTGCTCGGCACACCGGACGCCGCGACACGGCAGGCAGCGGTGGCCGCGTTGAATTCCATCGGCCATCCGGACATGCCGCCGCGGATCGCGACGCTACTCGAGAATCCGGATCCGCTCGTGCGTGAATCGGCGCTGAGAATCGCCGGCTACTTCGGCTACCCCGAGTGTCTGGAACGCGTCCTCGATTGCTGTCACGACGCGTCCGAGGCGGTGCGCCGGACGGCGATCGAGAGCGTGGCGTTCTTCGAGCACGCGCGGGTCGTCCCGGCGCTCGTCGATGCGCTCGAGCGCGACACACCGGCCGTGCGCGCCGCCGCCGCGGCAGCGCTCGGACGCGTCGAAGGAGCCGGTGTCGCGGGAGCGCTGACCGGCGCGCTGCACGATGCGGATCCCTGGGTGCGGTATCTCGCCGTCCGCTCGCTCGGCACGATGGGCGATCCGAGCGTGGGCTCCGAGGTGCTCGACCTGCTACGGAACGATCCGGCGCCGCACGTACGGCTCGCGGCGATCGAGGTGCTCGGACGCCTGCGTCCGGCCGAAGCGCTGGAGGTCCTGTTGCCGCTGGCCGAATCGTCCGATCGCGACATCGGCGCCGCAGCCATTCGTGCGCTCGGAAACATCGCCGGCCCCGATGCGCTCGGCGCCGTCGAGAAAATTCTGCGGGCCCCGGAGGCCTGGCAGCGAAGCGCTGCCGTGATGGCGGCCACGGCGCGATCCGAGCCGCGAGTCGCCCAGCTTCTGCAATGGACGGCCGCTGCCGATGACGATCGCCACGTGGCTGCGGCAGCGGTCGAGGCCCTCGCCACTCTTTCGCGGCGCGAGGATCAGCAGGGGCAGGACGCAACGCGCGCGTTGACCGCGCTCGCGCGTGAAGCCTCGGTGCGGGAGGCAGTCATCCGGGCGCTCGGCGATCTGCCGCCGCGGCGCCTCGGCGAGGTTGCCGCAGGTCTCACCGACCGTTCGCCCGACGTCCGTCGCGCCTGCATCGAGGCGTTGAGCCGGATGAAGCACCCGGATGCGTCTCGCGCGCTCGAAGCGGCCCTCGACGATGCGGAGGCGGTCGTGCGACTGGCGGCGGTGAAGGAGCTGAAACAGCTCGGCACGCGGTCAGCACGACGAAAGCTCCTGTCGCTGGCGCGAAAGGACGCGGACGTCGCGGTGCGGCACGCCGCCATGCTTGCCGCCGCACGCAGCGGCGAGTCCGGTTTCGACGTGGCGCAGGACTAGACCATGCAGTACCGTGTCGATTCCCTCGGGCTCACCGGCAGCGTGACGCTGATCCTCCGCGATCTGATTCACGAGCGTCTCGGCCTCTACTACGAGCCGGCGCAGTTCGACGCCGTCGCCGATCGCCTCGCTCCGCTGCTCGTCGAGCGCGGGCTCGCGTCGTTCATGGACTACTACTACTTTCTGAAGTACGCGGAAGATCCCGCCGAGTGGCAGAAGGTCATGGACGCGCTCGCCGTCCAGGAGACCTATTTCTGGCGCGAGATCGATCAACTCCGGGCGCTCGTCACCTGCATCGTCCCGGAGCTGGCGGCGCAGCACGAGCGCGGCCTGACGATCTGGAGCGTCCCCTGCGCGTCCGGAGAGGAGCCGCTGACGATTGCGATGCTGCTCGAGGAAGCGGGCTGGTTCGACCGGCTGCCGATCCGGCTGCTCGCCAGCGACGCCAGTCCCGCGGCGATTGCGCGCGCGCGGCAGGGCTCGTACGGCGAACGGTCGTTCCGCAACCTCCCTGTCGCGATGCGGGACAAGTACTTCGTTGCCGCCGGCCAGCGATGGACCGTGATTCCGTCGCTGCACCAGCGTGTCTCGTTCGACGTCGTCAACCTCGTTGCCGAGGAGGAGGTGCTGCGTCATGCGGCCGCGCCTGTCGTCCTCTGCCGGAACGTCTTCATCTATTTCTCGGAGCGGAGCATTCGCCGCGTCCTCTCCGTGTTCGAGCGTGCGATGCCGGCGCCGTCGTACTTGTGCGTCGGCGCGTCGGAATCGCTGCTCCGCCGCACGACGACGTTCGAGCTGCAGGAGATCGGCGGCGCGTTCATCTATGTGAAGGGTGCGGCCCGACACCCGGCGCAGAGCATCGTCTCGGGCGTGCAAAGGGCATCATGACTCGACCGCTCCGCGCGCTGGTGGTGGACGACTCGGCGTACATCCGCAAGGTCGTCAAGGAGATGTTGACGCGTCCCGGAGAAATCGAGGTGGTCGGCACCGCGCGCAGCGGCGACGAAGCGCTCGAGCAGGTGGAACGCCTCAACCCCGACGTCGTCACCTGCGACCTGATCATGCCCGGCGTCGACGGCGTGGAGTTCATCAAGCGGCAGATGGCGATCCGGCCAATCCCGATCGTCATCGTCAGCATCGCGGCGGAATCGAGCGAGCGCGTGCTGAGCGGGCTCGATGCGGGCGCGGTCGACTTCGTTCAGAAGCCGACGGCACTCGCGACAGAACGGGTGTACGATGTGTCCGAGGAGCTCGTCTCCAAGGTCATCGCGGCGGCGAACGCGCCCGTGGCTCGGGTGCGGGAAGTTGCCACAGTCGCGCCGCTTCTCCACACGACCGCCTTTCGCGGCCGCTACGACATCGTCGTTATCGGCGTGTCGACGGGCGGGCCGCAGGGACTCAAGTCGGTGATTCCGCAACTGCCCGCCGATTTTCCGGTGCCAATTGCGGTTGTTCTCCATATGCCGATCGGTTATACAGAGGCGTACGCGAGCCGGCTCGATGACGCCTCGGCCCTGACCGTCATCGAGGCTCGCGACGGCGAGGTGGTCCGGCCCGGCGTCGTGATGATCGCGCCAGCGGGCCGTCATCTCACGTTCCACCGGGACGGTGCCGGCGCGGTGGTCACGCGTCTCGACGTCCGGCCTCTCGACACGGCTCACCGTCCGTCAGTGGACGTGCTGTTCCAATCGGCCGCGGACGCGTACGGCGAGCGCGTGCTCGCCATCGTCATGACCGGCATGGGCGCCGACGGGCGCGAGGGTGCGGCGTGGATCAAGGCACGCGGCGGTACGGTGCTCACCGAAGCCGAGGAAACGTGCGTCGTCTACGGGATGCCGCGGGCAGTGGTGGAAGCCGGCCTGAGTGACGCGGCCGTGCCGCTGCATCGCCTCACGGCGGCCGTGATGGAACGGGTATGAACGCAAAGGTCCTGATCGTCGACGACTCGGCGCTGGCGCGGCGGACGCTGCGTCAGATCCTGGAGACGGCCGGCTGCGAGGTGGCCGAGGCCGAGGACGGGCTCAGCGCGCTGGAGCGCTACTTTCTCGAGAAGCCGGACGTCGTGCTGCTGGATCTCGTGATGCGCGGCATGTACGGCCTCGACGTCCTCGAGAAGCTGCGGGAGATGGATCCGTCGGCGAAGGTCGTCGTCGTGTCGGCGGATGTTCAGACGTCGTCACATGAGCTCGTCGATCGGGCGGGCGCCAAGGCATTCATCAACAAGCCATTCGATCGAGAGGAGATCCTCGGCACTCTCGATGCGGTTCTGGCGGGAGCACGCTAGTGGATCTCACCGCGGTTCAACAGGACGCGTTGGTCGAGTTGATCAACATCGGCTTCGGCCGCGCGGCTGCCGCCCTCTCGAAGCTGACCGGCCACCGGGTGCAGCTCGAAGTGCCGCAGATGACGATGTGTCCCATCGAAGAGATGACGGATCGCCTGCGGCCGATGCTGCAGGACGAAGTCGCCAGCGTCCATCAGATCTTCTCCGGGCCCGTCGACGGGGACGCGCTGCTGGTCCTCGACCAGCACAGCGCCTCCATTCTCAAGGAGCTGCTCACCAACGAGCCCGCTCTTCCCCTCGAGCTGGATCGATCGGCCCGGGAGGTCGTCACCGAGATCGGCAACATCCTGCTCAACGCATGCCTCGGCACGTTCGGCAACCTGCTGAAGGTACAGGTCTCGTTCTCGGTGCCGCATTTGTCGCTCGAATCGCTCGAGGGCGTCGTCGGCTCGATTGCCGTGCATCGCGAAGGGCTGCGCTATGCGCTCATCATTCATGCGGCCTTCCGGCTGCGCGACAGCAGCCTCACCGGGTACCTGGTGATCGTCCTCGGCGTGGCGTCGATCGAGCGGCTCATCCGCGCGCTCGAGCGGTGGGAACGCGAGCAGCGGTAGGGAGCCAGCGGATGGCATCAGTGGACACCTCGATCGTGCGGTGCGTGACGGAGGACACGCACCAGGGATTCTTCGCGACTGACGGCGATCTGAAGGTCGTCTTGTGGAACCGGTGGATGGAGATTCGCTCGGGTCGCAGCGCGGCGGACGTCGTCGGCCGATCGCTGCTGACGCTGTACCCGGACATCGAGAAGCGCGGCCTCCGCGAGTACTACGACGGCGCGCTCGACGGACGCGTCACCATCCTGTCGCACGCGCTTCACCGCTACGTGATCCCGCTGCCGCCGACCGATCCCGCCGCCGGATTCGCGCAAATGCCGCAGAGCGGCCGCATCGGGCCGCTCAGCGACGGCACGGACATCGTCGGCACGGTCACGACCGTCGAGGACGTGGGCGATCGCCTGGCCGCGGAGGCGGAGCTCCGCAAACAGATCGAGGCGCACCAGAACGCGCGCGCGACCGCCGAGCGTGCGCTTCGCGCGAAGGACGATTTCCTGTCGACGCTGTCGCACGAGATCCGGACGCCGCTCAACGCCGTCCTCGGCTGGGCGCGCATTCTCCTCAGCCGCGAGGAGGTCGATCGCGCGCTGCTCACTCGCGCGCTGCAGGTGATCGAACGCAATGCCTCGGCCCAGGCGCAGATGATGGACGACATGCTCGACATGGCGCGCATCGTCGCCGGGAAGCTTCGGCTGGAGACACAGCCGGTGGACGTCCTCGGCGTCGTGCTGGCAGCGGTCGACGTCGTCATGCCGTCGGCTGCGGCGAAGCGGATCGCCGTTCGCACCAGCCTGGACCCGCGGACGCCGCGCGTCCTCGGCGATCAGGACCGGCTGCAGCAGGTGATCTGGAACCTGCTGTCGAACGCGTTGAAGTTCACGGACGAGGGCGGCACGATCGACGTGCGGCTCGAGACGGCCGGCAAGGTCGTGCGCATCGTCGTCGCCGATACCGGGCACGGCATCAACCCGGAGTTCCTGCCGCACGTCTTCGAGCGCTTCCGCCAGGCAGATGCCTCGAGCGGCCGGCGGCATGGCGGTCTCGGTCTCGGGCTCGCGCTGGTGCGGGATCTCGTGGAGCTGCACGGCGGCACCGTCCGCGCACAGAGCGAGGGCGAAGGCAAGGGAGCCACCTTCACGATCGAACTCCCCACCGTGATTTCCCCCGAGATCCGCCGCAGCCACGCCGACAACAGCACGCTGCGCGTCGAGGATGCGGCGTCGCTGGCGAACGTCCGGGTGTTGCTCGTCGAGGACGAATCGGATGCGCGAGACCTCGCGCTCGCCGCGCTCCAGCAGTGCGGCGCGCACGTGCAGGCGGTGTCGTCCAGCTCCGACGCGCTGGCGCTGCTGCGCGAGCTCCCCGAAGATCGGCTGCCGCAGGTCATCGTGTCGGATATCGGGATGCCGCGTCAGGACGGCTACGACCTCATTCGGCGGATCCGTGCGCTCGAATCCGAGCACGGACGCATCCCGGCGATTGCCGTGACGGGCTACGCGACCTCCGACGACGTGAATCGCGCGCTGAGGGCAGGGTTCCAGATGCACATTGCCAAGCCGATGGACCCTGCGGCGCTGGTGTCGGCTGTCGCGCAGCTTGCACGGCCCAACGGCGCGACTGCCGGCCGGCGGGACGCCGCGCGCTGACGGCTACGCCGATTCGAGCTCCGCAAGCGCGGCCCTGAGGCGCTGGTCCGCCTCTCGCGCCACGCCCGCCAGCTTCATGTTCTCGCCGACGATACCCATGGCCGCGATCGGCGCCATGGCCGCAACGACGCTCGTCGAGGCGTCTTCCTCGTAGACGATCACATTGCAGGGCAGCAGCAGACCGATCTCGAGCTCCGCGTGCAGCGCGCGGTCGGCCAGCGGCGGGTTGCACGCGCCGAGAATCACGTATTTCCGGAAGTCGCGATCCAGCTTGGTTTTGAGCGTCTGCTTGACGTCGATGGTGGTGAGCACGCCGAAGCCCTGCCGCTTCAGCGCCTCGGTGGCGCGATCGACGGCCGCCTCGTACGGCTGCGGGATGGTGATGCGGAGTCCGTAGTTGGTTTCATCCATATGCACTCCCCAGCGATCTGGCGGTTCCTCGTCAGAAGAAGCGCAGATCGCCGGGGATCACGCACATCCTGTGCCGCTCGCGTCTTACTTCCTGCTGCCTTCGACGAGCACCGGCGGATCGGGCTCGCTTTCGAAGGATCCGCCGCACAGCGTGCGCGATGAGAACTGGCCGGTCGCGTCGGCTGCGGCGATTTCCACGGAACCGAAGCTGAGGCTGACCTCCTCGAACGCCGGCATCGTGCCGGCGGCGGAGCCGGCGGGCCGCACGCTCGAAATCAACACGTCCTTCAGCGTGACCTTGTAGTACTCCTGCTGCTCGCCCTTGGCGGTTTGCCGCGCCAGCGCGAACTGCGCCTCCGGAATGTGCTCTCCCTGGCATGCGGAGACGAACAATGCCGGCGACGAGCCGTCCACGTACTTGACGAATGAGAAGTCCTGAAGCGCCACCTTGCCCGTTCGACCCACGCGGCCTGCGGCCGTCTGCTGGGTGTTGATCCCCCAGGAGAAGCTGAGGACCTCGATTTCGTCCTTGTGCTTGCTGTCTGTCGATTCGCCGGGGATGCCGCTGATTTTCAGAAACATGTCAACTGCCATCGATTCCTCCTTGGCTCACACCGCCAGCGACACGACGAACTGCACGATGTCGTCCCCGGCCGTCTGGCCCGCTGCCATGCGTTCCATGTATTGCCCACGCGCGCCGGCGAACCGGCCGGTGCCGCCGACGATGGCGTGCGACTTCACGCCGTCGGCCGACTCGCCGGCGAAGATGCCGTAGAGCGTTCCGTCCTTCAACTGCAGCACCTGGAACTCGAGGCTCGGCTTCACGACCTGGTGCGAGCCGATGGCGCCGTGGCAGAAGCAGTTGGTGTGGAAGGAGCCGATGGCCTTGCCCTCCGGCGCGTCGAGCAGGTCGCCCGACGCCAGGACCGCGCTCGTCGCGGACGCGTGGTGCGTCCCGTTCGGCGGCCCGGCGAACGGGCGCCTCCGCGCATAGACGACGAGCGGGGCGTCGGCGGCGGCGGCGCGTGTGCCCCGCGTCAATCGCGCGCCGCTTGCCACGGCAGCACCGCCCGCCAGGAGCGCAAGTCCGCGCTGCAGCAACGTGCGGCGGCCGGTGCCTTTCGAACTTTTCTCCATCAGGACCTCCTTCGACAGGCCGCTGAACAATGGCGGCCTGCAAAGACCAAAGGCCAAAGGACCAAGGAACCAACGTCCTCCTTCTAGGCCATGGGAACCAGAAATCCGAGCGATGCGAGCCTTCGCGCGACCGCGACACACGCAGCCTCCGCCTGCTCGCGTCCGAGTCCTCCTTTCTCCGCCAGCTCCGCGGCGATGACGGCCAGCGTTCGCTGTCCGTCGCAGCGCGAGAGCAGATGTGTCGTGTGGGGATCGACGGTGCCGTGAAAGCGCAGGCCGCCCGAGAGTTCCACGGTGGCGCGTTCGACGACGTAGCCGGCGTCCTGCAGCGTCCAGGTTTGCTGCAGCCGGTGGTCGGGCATCGCCTTGAACGCGCATCCGAGCAGCGCCCGAGGATCGGCACATGAGGAAAGCCGGGTCTCGGTATCGAAGATGCGCTGAATCTGCTCGGAGCCGAGATCGAGCGGGCCGTCAGGCAGACGGTTGGCTCGAATCCAGTTCGGCGCGGCGGCACGACGGCGCAACACGATCGCGCCATGCGCGATCGAATCGATGCCAAGCTCGTCGAAGTACGCGACCCAGCGATCGAGCGCCTCTCCGTAGCTCGCCGCATCGCGGCTGCGGTTCCAGAGCGCAGCGTACGACAACGGATCCTGCGAGCTGCCGTGCAGCAGCCACGCGTCGCACCCGTTGCCGGCGACCCAGTGGCGCAGCGGCGCCGACCAGTCTTCCTCCCCCGCCGCCAGGCCCCAGTTGCACAGCATCGAGGCGAAGCCACCCTCCTCGAGGTGCGCGCCGAGACGTCCGGCAATCTCCGCGCACAGCGCATCGCCGCGGCGGCCGCCGTCACGGAAGATGTAGCGCGATTCCGGAGAGATGACGTAGGGAGGATTGCAGGCAATCAGATCGAAGCGCCGGCCGGCGACCGGCTCGAACAGGCTGCCGAGGCGGCATTCGACGTGACCGAGCCCGTTGAGCCGCGCATTGAAGGCGGTGAAGTTCAGCGCCCGCGGATTCGTGTCGGCGGCGACGACCGATTCGCTGTGACGCGCGAGCAGCAGCGCGAGGACGCCGCAGCCGGTGCCGATGTCGAGTGCCGTTCGCGCGCGCCGTTCGACGAGCAGATTGGCGAGCGTCACGGTGGTCGGATTGACGTCGAGGACGTAGTCGTGGCTCAGGCCCTCGCCCTCCTCGTCGTAGCGATCGTGAGCGAGGACGAGGTCGCGATAGCCCGAGAGCCGCACCCGCGCTCGAACGCCGCCGGCGCCGCACTCCACCAGGCCGAGACCGTGAAGGTCGCCGATGTCCAGTGGCGTCACTGCCTCACGCACCGCGTCGCGCTCGACCCATTGATCGAGTACGAACAGCTTGATCAGCGTATTGAGTGCGGTCGGCTCGGCAAGCCGCCGCAGATACAGCGGAAGATCTTCCCGCAGGTGCAGACGTCCCGGAATCAACGGCACGCCGAGCGCCGCGGGCACGGCGGCGCCCGCGAAATTGACGCGATCGAGCGCTCGCTTGAATTCCGCTATGGCCGCATGACGTGTGACGTCGCTTTCAAGGGGACCTGGGAAGACCTGGGTCGCCGTTGCAGCAACCAAGGAGAGCTCCTCGGCTGGGGAAGCCGCACACGCAAGGTAAAGGACCGCGCGCGCAGTGTCAACGCACAAGTTCGTCAGTGGCGACCGAATTCAGTTCTGTGGCTGCTTCGACCGCCGCTCGACAAGCTGTGCAGCAACGTTGTCACTGCGCGCGAGATCTGTAACCGCCTTACCTAGATCTTCTTCAAGTACGCCAGCAGTGCCGTACGCTCCTCCGGCGTCGGCATGCGATCCAGATTCTGGCCGTCGGTTGACGCCACCAGCGGCAGCGGGATGCCGGCTGCCGTCGCCTGAACCTGAATGAACTTGAAGAGTTCGATGTAATGGTCGACCACCTCCTCGAGCGTCGCAGCGCTGGTGTTGTGAAAGTACGGAGCCGTCCGGCTGATGCCGCGCAGAGCCGGAACGTCGAACTTGTTCCAGTCGTCGAACGGCGACGGCCCGAGCACGAATCCGGTCAACAGGGCGCGGCCGGGATCGGAGCTCGGCAGATCGATCCATACGCCGTTGGCCTGCTCGACGCGATACCAGCGGATGTTCCGCGCCAGGCTCGGCGGGCACGCCTTGAACGCCCACCGTCCCTGCGGATCCACCGGCCGCGGGCACTGCGTGAGAATGCCGTGATAGCGGATGATCGGCAACGGCGTCGTCGACTGCCGCGGTCCGCCATGGCACTGCGCGCAGGATTTCGCGAAGACGGTTTTCCCCTGTTGCTCGAGTTCGGTCAGCTCCGGATCGGGGTCTGGCAGCGGGGTGACGCCGGCATCGAGTGCATCGGCCAGGTCACGTACCCTGGGGTTCGAGAAGAGGGTGAACTGAAAGGCCTCCAGATCATCGAGGAACTGCTGCGAGGGAAGGCTCTGCACCTCGGCGTGGCTGAGGAGCGCGCCCGTCGCCTGCTCCTGCAGCGTCAAGAATCGGGCATCGAGCTGATAGCCGCCGGTGCGATTGGGAGCGCGCGGCCACGGGTTCTCCCCGTCGTCGCCCGTGATCCGCACGTCGTTGACGGTGGGGACCATCCTCCACACGTCAACGGACGTCTCGTTCGTCACCGATCCGCCCGGCCGATCGAGCAGCCGGATCTTCGATGGCAGGGTGAACGGGATACGAATCAGCGCATGCGTCCGCAGCGTGCTGTAGTCGCTCGCGGCCTGGCCGTTCACGCGAAAATCGTCGGCGTCGATCGGCCTGAACAGCGGGTCATCCGCAGTCGGATCCTCCACGCGCCGGGCCAGCAGCTTCTGGAACCGCGCTTCCACGTTCGCCGGCGAGAGCTGGAAGCTGTCGGATGGCATGTGGCAGTCGGAACACGCGCGCCCGTTGCCGCCGAGGCCCACCAGCTCCCGATCGTGGAACGCGCGGAAGCCCCGCGCGACGCTGTCGCAGGGCTGCGAGCCGCACTGAATGTTGCCGCTCCCCTTCTGCGGCGCGCCTGCCACAAGCGGCGCCGTGCTCACCTTCAGCATCAGTGCCGACGCGAGCGCAATGATGCCGAACAGCCCAAGGCGATACGTGACTTTGGTCATGGGTCTCCCCTCAGCCGCGCGCCGCCGGATGGACGCACTCGTAGTAGCCGATGATCGGCACGAATACGTATGGCTCGCCCGTGGCTTCGCAAATCTGCCCCTTGTAGAGATCCGTGCGAATCAGAAACTCCGGACCGACGAAATTCCCGGCGCCGTCGAACAGGAAGAACTGGTACGTCGCCGGGCGATCGGCGGGCGGCGGATTGCCGACGACCGGAAATCCCTGGTTCGGATGGCTGCAGACGATCCGGTTGGGAACCGGCGGCGTGAAACACGTCCACCCGCGGTTGGTGAGATCGTCAGGACTCAACTGTGCGGCCGTCGCCAGCGATCCGGCAGCGGCGGCCGGCGGTGGTTCAATCGGGTTCGGACGTTGATTGCAGCCGGCCATCACGACCGCGAGCACCGGCACCAGGGCGCAGGCACGTGTGAGTGAGATGTGCCGCATGACTCCTCCTTCACCGGAGGCGTCGTTATAGCGCGTCGTCCACGCGCCAGGTAACTACCTAGAGGGGTAGGCGTACGACATGGTAGGGACCGGGGTTCAGATCAAGCGCTCGCGCAGCGCCTTGGCGACCGCCTCGCTCTTGGAGTGCACCTGGAGCTTCTCGTAGACGTGCTTCAAGTGGAACGAGACGGTGTTGACGCTGATGCCCAGAGCCGCCGCGGCCGTCTTCTTGTGATGGCCATCGACGAGCAGCTTCAGCAGCTCGTGCTCCTGCGGCGTCAGCCGGTAGCTCGCCTGCACCGGCGGGCTGAACTCGCGGAACAGGCGGAGCACGCGCCGCGCCACCTCCGGCGACATCGGCGCGCCTCCCGCGGCGACTTCGCGCAGCGACTCGAGCAGACGTGCCGGCGGGGTGTTCTTCAGCAGATAGCCTGACGCCCCTGCGCACAGCGCGCGGAAGACCTGATCGTCGCTGTCGTAGACCGTCAACGCGATGACGGGCACCTCCGGCAGCCGCTCACGCAGCACGCGAATGCCGTCGATGCCCGACATCCCCGGCAGGCCGATGTCCGTCAGGACGACGTGCGTGCCGTCCGCTGTGACCTGCGCCAACGCGTCCTCCATCGTGCGATAGGCACCGGCGCAGCGGAAGCCTGGCGATCCGCCGATGAGCACCGCCAGCCCCTCGCGGACGTCGCGTACGTCTTCGATAATGACGACACCGAGCACGCCGTCGAGCGTATGAGCAATCGCGATGGCTGTCACCTACTCGTCCGGGTAGGGAGCGACAGCGACGTCCGCCACTCCGGAACCGTCATCCTGAGCCGCACGCTCGTGCCGCGTCCGGGTGCGGAGATGACGTGCAGAGACGCGCCGAGGCGCTCGGCACGGCGATGCATGCTCGCCAGGCCGTTTCCGCTGCCGCCGCTCGAGGTGTCGAACCCGCTTCCATTGTCGGCAATCTCGAGCCACAGCATCGGCCCGTCCACTCGCAGCACCACGGCGACGGCGTTGCAGCCGGAGTGACGCGCCGCGTTGTTCACCGCCTCCTTGAAGACGAGATAGACGTCGCGACGGACGTCCACGCCCAGCCGCATCGCCTCCACCGCGTCCGGCATGTCCAGCATCAGCCCGATGTCGCGCGACTCGAAAAGCTCCTCCGCGTGATCGCGCATCCGTCGGACCATATCGCGGAGCGTGTCGCGGCCCGGGCTGATGGCCCAGACGATGTCGCTCATCGTGGCGACGGACTCGCGCGCGATCTCCGCAATCGAAGAGAGCGGCGCATCGAGGCTGCGGGAGCCATCGCGCCGCTGCTGCCGCGTCACCTCGCTGAGGATCGCAATCCGCGTGAGATTGGCGCCAACGTCGTCGTGGAGGTCCGTGGCGATGCGGGTACGCACGCGCTCGAGCTCCAGCGTGCGCGCGAGGCGGTAGCGATGCAGCGCAACGGCGGCGGCTGTTCCGAGTGCCGCGATCAGCGTGAGAAACCACCAGCGCTGCCACAGCGGAGGCAACACGGCGAAGCTGACCACTGCGGGCTCGGGACTGGCGACGCCGTCAGCGTTTACAGCCCGCACCAGGAAGCGATAGCGTCCCGGCGCGAGGCTCGCGTAACTGACGCTGCTCCGCGCGGTGGGCGGCCCCCAGTCCTGGTTCGAGCCTTCGAGTCGATACTGGTAGCGCAGGCGCTCGCCGGGCGCGAATCGCAGCGACGCGAACTCAATCTGCAGTTGGTTGCCACCGGACGCGAGATCCGGAAGCGAGAGGCTCGTCGCTCCCACCGCCGACACGGGGCGCGCCTCGCCCCCGGCGGTGACTCGCGTAATGAAAATCACCGGTGCCGTTGAGCGCGCCGGCGCCGAAGGCACGAATCGCGAGAGGCCATTCTGCGTGCCGAACCACAGCGCTCCATCACGATCACGGAACGCCGTCAGCATCGTCCCCGGCGCGAGGCCGTCCTCTGCGGTGAACTGCCTGATGCGGCCCGTCGTGGGTTCCAGTTGATCGACGGCGCGTCCGGTCGCGGCGTAGATGCGTCCATGCCGGTCCTCGGCGATGATCTCGATGCTGTTGCCCGAGAGTCCATCCGCCGTCGTGTAGCGCATGAACGCCGGCCGCTCCGCCTCCGGATTGTCGACCCTGATCAGTCCACCGCGCGACGAGGCGAGCCAGAGGCGGCCGGAGGAATCGATGTGGATGTCGACAATGGAGCCTGCGGGCAGGCCGTCCTTGCTCGTGAACACCGTGAAGACGCCGTTCCGATAGCGCGCGACGCCGTTGTCGAAGCCCACCCAGATCGTCCCGCCGCGATCTTCGCCGAAGGCGCGCGGCAGCGAATCCCGAATGGGCGGATAGCCCGGTGCTCCGGCCATGTCGTGCATCTTCGCGGTGGCGCCGTCCCACCTGAAGAAGCCGTTTCTCGAGGCGGAGATGAGCGAGAACCACACGTCGCCGCGCGAATCCGCGAGCTGCCGATAGACCTGCGGACCCGGCAGGCCGTCGGACATTGTGTATGTCTTGAGAGGACGTGCGGTTTTGGCGTCGTCGAATCGTCGCAGGCCTGTGTAGCGGGCGGGCCCCGTCGCCGTCGCCAACCACCATTCCCCCGTCGGGGTCCGGACCGTGGCTCCGTCAGGAACTGCTCCAGGCAAATATGGCGGCGCGGGTACGAACCAGTCGAAGCCGCGTCCGGTAAAACGGCCGTACCGGTTCAGCACGTATTCACCGTCGGCGGCCACGGTGCCTCCGCGCTCGCCTGTCAATCGTCCGAATACAGCGGCGTTGACGTACACCGTGCCGCTCGCATCGTCGAACACTTCCATGGCCGTTGCGAGGCCATCCGAGTGGCCGTAGGTGACGAAGCCGTTTCGCGCGAGCTTCATTCCACCGCTCGTTGCCGTTCCGATCCACAGATTGCCGCCGGTGTCCTCGCCGAGGGTCGTGACTTCCTGATGGCTGAGGCCGTGATGTCTCGTGTAGGAGAGGAAGCGGGGCATGCCACCAGCGACGGACTGCGTCGAGAATTCGACGAGGCCGACATTGGTAGCAACCCAAAAACGCCGGTCGGAACTCTCTAGCAGGGCGAAGATCCACGAGCTCGGAAGGCCGTCGACCTGCTGATAGTGTTCGGCGATCGCCGGCGCGGCCCTGCCGCCGGGAACGATCCTGAAGAAGCCTGCATACCGGCTCCCGATCCAGATGCGCCCGTCCTGATCGAGCAGGAGATCGTGCAGGAAGTTGCTGGGTAGTCCGTCATGCTCCGTGTACCGCGCGACGGCGCCGTCGGGGCTTCTTCGATACAGTCCGCTCGGTGTGGCGGCCCACACTGCGCCTTCGGCATCTTCCAGCAGATCGTTGATGTAACTGCTCTCCGGAGCGTCGGCAGGCATCCCCAGATCGACCGACTCGAGCGTGGAACGGGCCCCCGTGCGCACGAGCCGGTATAGCCCGTTTCTCGTACCGCACCAGATCGTGCCGTCGCGCGATTCCAACAGCGAGATCACCGCCAGGGCGCCCGCGTCGCCGCCGGCGTTGACTGGCACGACAGCCGAGAACATGGGCGGTGAGCGCGTCGAGGCCCTGGAGCGTCCTCCATCGTCGCCGGGCGCGCCGTCTGGATGGAAACGAACCAGACCGCCAAATGTCGCCACCCACAGCTCGCCGCGCTTCGTCTCGAGCAGATCCATCACCCGGCGGTGCGGCAGGCCCTGCTCCACGCTGTAGTTGCCGAACGTGTACCCATCGAAGCGCGATAGCCCGTCGTTGGTCGCGAACCAGAGGAAACCGCGAGAGTCGCGAACGATCTTGTTGACCGCGTTGTGCGCGAGACCGTCGGCCGTCGTGTAGACGCGGATGGGCAGACGTTCGGCGGCCGCCGCCGATGGCAGCACGAGCAGGACTGCGAGCACAAGTGGCGTGCCGCGCATTGAGCAATGCCGAGCTCCCGCACAAACCCCCGATCGCACCCTGCAGACACCTCCGGCGGGGAGCCTCCGCAACTGTGGCGTGCGCAGGGGTGACCGTCAATAAGCCGAAAGTCGTACGACCCCGTATGGCAGCTGCCGGCGTCATGCGCGAAACCCATCGGTTCCGCCCAGGGGCGTTCGCGATATTCTTGCCGCCGATGGACCCACGAACCGTCACTTGCGCTGCACTCATCGGGCTCGCCGTCCTCACGACGGCGCGTGGCCAGGCACCTGACGCCGCCGCTCCCATCGGCGACTTCACGCATCACGCCGATGTCGGCGCTCCCCGGATTGCGGGGTCCGCCGCCTACGATGCGACGTCGAAGGAGTACTTCCTGAGCGCGGGCGGTGCACACATGTGGGGCCAGCGCGACGAGTTTCACTTCGTCTGGAAGCGGATACTCGGCGACTTCACGCTTCGCGGGCGTGTGCAGTTGGTGGAGAACGGCGTCGATCCGCACCGGAAGGCAGGCCTCATGGTCCGTTCGAGCGCTGACGCGGACGCAGCATACGTGGACGCGGTCGTTCACGGCGACGGGTTGACGTCGCTGCAGTTCCGGCGGGTCAGGAACGGGCCGACCGAAGAGCGTCAGTCGGCCGTGAAGTCGGCTGTGCTGCTGGAGCTCACGCGCACGGGCACGACCTACGAGATGCGCGCCGGCGCGGCCGGCGAACCGCTCGTCGCGACGGAAGTCACCGCGATCGATCTCGGCGACGAAGTCCTCGTCGGCCTCGCGCTCTGCTCGCACAACGCAGACGTCACCGAACGCGCGCGGTTCACGGACGTGCGCCTCATCCCGTTGCGCGCATCCGAGCGTCGCCGCTAGCGGCGCCCTCCCAGATCCAGCAGGTATTTCGGCCAGCTCACCGACGGACGCCGCTGGGAATACACCACCTGGATGGGACCGCCTTCGGTGTGCGCCTCCCATGCCTCCGGACTCACGAGATTGCGGCCGCTGCGATGCCGCTTGCCATACATGTCGACGTACTCGTAGCGGATGTGTGTACTGCGCTGGCGCGTGGACTGGATGCGCCGCTTCTCGATCACCGTGCCGGTCACCTCCACTCCGGCGTTCTTCAGCTCCTGCCATTCTCGGCTCCAGCCGATCGCGGTCCGCAGCGCAATGGCGGTTCCAATTCCCGTCGCGAGGACCACAACCAGGAGGATCCAGAGAATCAGCTCGATCACGGCAGTCCATGATGATTCGCGAACAGCGGTTGCTGCAACTGCCTCCGCGCGCACGTCGCATGGGATCTCCATACAATCCCCACTGTTTCCCAAGGACTTCGCGCGCCACGCGGGGATACCTTCCTCCCTCAACGAAGGAGGAACGAATGAACGTCACAACTTCGGGAAAGCAGTTGGTGATCGCTTGCGCGCTGGCCGCAACGCTGGCCGGAGCAGCCGTCTACGCGTCGTTCAACGAGCCGATCGGCTCCGGCGTCATGGCCTATTCGGCGTTGGTCGACGGCCCGGCGACCCTGGCGATGCGGCGGCTGACGATCTTCCCGGGCGAGGTGCTGGGCTGGCACGCCCATCCCGGCGCTGGTGCCTACACGATTGTGACGCAGGGAACGCTGACGGTCGAAGACGGCTGTGGGTTCGAGCAGGTGTACACGGCCGGCCAGGCATTCCTCGAGCCGCCGAATCGCGTCCACCGCGGCAAGAACCTCGGGACGACCGACGTGATCACAGCGCAGATGTTCATCGTCCCACAGGGGTCGCCGACATCCGTTCCGCTATCGGGACCTTTGTGCGGTCCGCCGACGAAGATGTCCGATTGCAGGGACGGTGGCTGGGCCGCGTTCTCGAATCCGCGCACTTTCGAGAACCAGGGGGCGTGCGAGCAGTATGTGATCACCGGACGGTGACGAACAGGGGCCCGGCGACATGCGCCAATTTCCGGCTGCTAGAATGTCGCCGGGCACCATGATCCGCTTCGACCGCTTCGCGCTCGACCTGCGCACACGCCGGCTGCTCTCTGACGGGAAAGAGATTCATCTCGCACCGAAGGCGTTCGAGTTGCTGATCCGGATGGTCGAGGGACGCGCCCGCGCCCTCTCGAAGGAGGAGCTGCAACAAGCGCTCTGGCCTTCCAGCTTCGTGCAGGAAACCAATCTCGCCAGTCTCGTGGCCGAGAGTCGCCGCGCGCTTGGCGATTCGGCTGAGCATCCCCGCTACCTCCGGACGTTGCACCGGTTCGGCTACCGGTTCATCGCCACGGTCCACGAGGAGCAGGTTCGAGAGGACGCCGTGAAGCGGCCTGTCAAGTACTGGCTGGTGTGGGACGCGCGACAAATCGCGCTGGCCGACGGCGAGAACATCGTCGGCCGCGCGCCGGACGCCGAGGTCTGGATCGATGCCGCGGGCGTGTCGCGTCACCACGCACGGATCCGCCTCGAAGGCGAATCGGCGACGCTCGAAGATCTCGGCAGCAAGAACGGGACATACGTCAGAGGACAGCGCGTCAGCCACGCCACCGAACTCGCGGATGGCGATCAGATCCGTCTCGGTTCGGTCGTGGTCACCTTCCGGATTCCGCCGCCGGCCGGGTCAACAGAGACCGCACGGCCGTAGCCACTTCCTCGGCCGCGGTGCTATCGGCTTCTCCGAACGGCAGGCGCCGGCCGAACGTCCATGTCGTCCCGGCGATGATTCCCCTGATCGCGTGGGTGTTTCGTCCCCACACCGTCCAGACCACGCTGGCATAGGCCAATGTCGCTCTCCCGAGTGAGACGGTAGCGCCGGCGCTCATCAACAGCCGGTTGTCCCGCGTGACGCGATCGTGGAACGGCAGGACGGTGTCGTAATGCTCATCGCGCGGCAACGGGACGTAGACACCGCCGTGCGTCAATTGCAGGCTCGACGCAACGGTCGCGGTTATCCGTCGCCCGACCGAGTACCCCGCCTCGAGGTCCACGTTGCTGCGGTTGATGCTCATCCCTTCAACCCGCTCTACGAACGAGAAGGCATAGTGCCCCTGCACGTGCGCATTTGGGAGCCAGGGATCGAGATCGCGGCCGATCCAGGTGCCGATCTGTACCGTACGCAGGTGGCGCCCGGGCGCCGAGTGCCCGCCCGTCTCATAGTCGCGAGTGGGGAGAATGACGCCCGCGTACGGGGCAATCGCGAGAGAGCTGTCGGTGGGCACCTGCAGCGCGACCGCGAACCTCGCGTCCTGCAGGGAGCCATGATAGATCCCCGTGTCGAGCGGACCATGCCCGCTGTCGGCTCCGGTATGCCGGGCGGCAACGAGGGCAACCTTGGCGTCGATGGAAAGCAGATGCGTCAATCCGTAATCGACGCCGAACAGCATCGTGCCGCTGGTCACGCGACCGCGCGGCAGTTCGTCGCCATGACGATCGAGATGTGTCGGAGAGTCGAGCCCCTGAAACGATACCGCGACGCTGCCCTGCCCCTGCGGAGGCAACCACGAGGACTGAGCCGACACGGTCGATGCCAGCGGCGGCGAGAGGAGCAACACGACGGCCGTCGTGGCAAACGCGCTCCGCATGATGGATGTCCCTAGTGCGCCAGCGCTGCGCCGGCTCGTGCCCGCGCCACGCGATCGTCCATCAGATCGTCGATCGTGGCGAGCGGGTTCAACCTCGGTGCGTCGAGGTCGAGGATGAATCGGTACTGGCCTTCGTCGCCCTCATCAGCCCTGCTGGCGCGTCTGGCTGCAACGGGAAGAATGTCCGCGCGAGAGGCAAGCGCAACGACCTGGGCTTTCACGCGCGGGGCGTCGGTGAGGCCGGTGATGACGAGGTCGTAATCGCGTTCGCGAAGAGCGCGCGCGAGCGCCTCGATGCTGCGCACCGACCGCGCGCGGTGCTTTGCGCGCTTGAGGAGCGATTCGAACGCCTTGACGTCCGCGCTCTTCACGCCCGCTGGTACATAGATCAGGATCGTGGCACGGTTCACCGCAGCGTACGCTCTGTGCCTGCCGCTCTGGCCGAGACGCAGGAACTTGTCGCCGCACGCGCCCAGCTCGACTGTTGCCGGTATGACGCCCACCGCGGCCAACGCGCACACCAATACGAGACGACGCGTCATGGGGAGGCCTCCTCGCAACGCTGACGGTACGTCTCCATCCGACAAAGTGTCAAGGCGCCACCTGTGATCTTTCTATGGTGTTTCTATGGGGAGCGCCGCAACACGCGATCGAGAAGCGTTCGCCGGAGCCGGAACCCGTCGAGGAGCCAGAGATCCCCCTGCATGTTTGGCAATGACGTCAGCAGGCTTCGTCCGTCAGGACCAACGCTCAGTCCCTTCATCGGATTGTTGACCGGCCGCGACGGCCCCAGGTCCGCCCGTACCGATTCGCGCATCGGGGTCGTCGTGACGTCAATCGACACCAGCGCCAGCCGGCGATCCACGGTCAGCCGCACGCCATGGATGCGCGATCCGTCACCCGACCACGTGTGCACCACCCACTGCTCCGGGCTGAGCACCTTTTCTTCACGACCATCGGTGGCCGAGACCACCATCGAGCCATCGGCTGTTTCCCACGTGATCCACTCCCCAGTCGGAGACCACTGGGGCGTCGCGTTCGGGACGCCGTCGGTCCGCAACACCACGGGTGGCTCGCCGCTCGGCGCATCGCCGCCGACGCGCACCTTCACCAGTTTCCATTCCCCGCGGTTCCACTCGGCGAAGGCCAGCCACTGACCGTCCGGCGACCAGGTCGGCGCGCCCTGGTAACCCTGATGCGTTTCGGGCAGGAGCGGAACCGGCGTTCCGCCGCCGACCGGCGAATACCAGATCCGCAGCGGCCACACTGGACGTCCCGCGTTGCGCTGGTAGGCAACTCGCTGGCCGTCCGGTGAAAACGCCGGCGAGCCGAGCATGATGGTTCGATCCTGAAAGTCCGCCTGTGTGACGAGCGGCTGCTCTGGGAGCTGTGTGTCGGATCGTCTGAGCCAGATCTCATCGCGCCCCGAGCGATCGGTCACGTAGGCGTATGCGTTGGCGCGCGCCGACCACACCGGGTCGCTTTCGTTTCTGGACGTTGCCACCAACGGACGCGTCTGTCCCCCGTCGAGCAGGAACTCCACGAGGTCGTACTGCGGCTCGTCGGCGGTAAAGACGACGCCGCCCGACGGCGACGCGGAAGGATGGGCGTAGCTAATCGTACCCTGCGCTAGCCTCCAGGCACGGTCGTCATGGACGTCGGCCATCCACAAAAGCGACCTCGCGACGGCGCTCGAGACGGTGCCGAGCACGACGTGCCGGCTGTCGGCCATCCACGTGAAACCGGAGACGCGCGGCAACGTGTCGGGCAGCGCCTGCAGTCTTCGCTGCGGGTTGCCGTCGCCGACCGGCAGAATCCAGAACTGCCATCCGCGTTGTTCGGGAGGCAGCCCGATCGTGCCCGGGACCGCCGACACGCCGAGCCATCGGCCATCGGGTGAAAAGGCGAACTCCGCTTCCGTAAGATGCAATTCACCAAAGGGGGCCCGATCGTATCGGCGGGGAGTGCCTGTTCCGTCGCTGTTCGACAACCAGAGAGCCGCAGAACCGACGCTGCCTGCGGAAGCCTCCTGGCGCAGGAACGCCAGCGTCCGGCCGTCCGGCGAAATCGTCCCGTAGGTGGCGTCAGGCATCACGAGCTGCGCGACGCCGCCGGCCGCAGGCACCGACCAGATGCCTTCGCGGTCGCGCGCCAGCGACACGTAGTACACCCGTCGTCCGTCAGGAGACCAGAACGGATACTTGCAGTCATGCGTCGCATCGGTGATTCGAATCGCAGCGGCCGCATCGTGGCGGCGCGTGACAATCTGCAGCACGCCGTCCTTGTCTGACGAATACGCGACCGTTCGGCCGTCTGGAGACCATGCCGGGAAGCCTTCGTACTCAGCTTCTGTGGCAAATGGGCGGAAGCGCAGCGCCGTGAGATCCGGCTGCGCAGGCGGCCGCACAAGGGGCCCGAGCGCCAGCCCAGCGAGCGCCGCAGTCGTCGCCAATACCAGCGCCGCGGCCGTTCTGGCCGTCCGCTTCGGCGCCGGACCCGTCGCACGCGTCTCCCGTGCCACGACCTCGGGCCATCGATCGCGAAGGACGCGAAGGTCGCGGTGGAGATCCGACGTCACGCCGTAGCGGTCGGCCGGATGCTTGGCGAGGCAACGCTCGATGATCCACCACAGCAGCAGCGGCGCCTGCGGGTTCAGCGCGGGGAGCGGCACCGGCTCCTCATGGGTGATCGCCTCGAGCGTTCCCGCGGGCGTGCCGCGCTTGAATGCCGGACGCGCGGTCGCCATCTCGTAGAGAACGAGCCCGAACGAAAACTGGTCGGACCTGAAATCCACGGCCGCTCCGCGCGCCTGCTCGGGGCTCATATACGGGATGGTGCCGCCGACAAGTCCGGGCACGGTGATCGTCTGATCACCGGCGATTGCCGGCATGCGGCCGGCTGACTGGAACCCCGCGGGGCGAACCAGCCCGAAGTCGAGGATCTTCGCGCGTCCGCCGCGCGTCACCATGATGTTTTCCGGCTTGAGATCACAATGGACGATACTCGCCGCGTGCGCCTCGGCCAGGCCGTCTGCGATCTGCGTCGCGAGATCGAGAAGGCGTTTCAGTGGAATGGGACCTCGACGGATCTCGGTGGCGAGGGACTCTCCGTCGATCAGCTCGGAGACGATGTACGGCGTACCACCATCGACCGCGGTATCGAAGACGACGACGATGTTCGGGTGGTTCAGCGCGCTTGCGGCGCGCGCCTCGGCGACGAACTGCCGGAGGCGTTCAGGATCAGGATCGGCGCGGTCCCGCAGGACTTTGAGGGCAACTTCGCGTCGGAGTCGCGGATCCCACGCGCGATAGACCTCCCCACCGCCGCCTTGTCCGAGTGGCGCGCGGATCTCGTACGGACCAAAGGGCAACACGGGATCCGGTTCCTCCTCAGCGCACGACATCCACGCGGCCGCCAATCAGGATCTCGGCCCGGGTGATAGCCTCATCGATGCGCTTCGCCGCATCGCCGCTCACCCAGCCACTCCCATCGGCAATGATGGTTCGCAGCTTCTGCAGCGTCTGAACGAGCTCTTCGGTCCGACCGAAGCGCAGCATCGGCGGCAAGCCGTCGGCGATGCCGAGCAGCGTCGTCCACCGGCGCTGGTTGACGTCCTGGTTCGCGTGGGTCATATCTCCGCCCGGCGCGGGACGCGGATCGAGCAGCGCGATCTCGTTCCGCAGCAGGTCCAGAGCGGCGTAGCGCGCGTCGGCAGGCACGAAGTCGAGCAGGATGGCGGCGGGATCGGTGATGCAGTCCCGCTGTACCGCGGGCAACGCCGACTCTCCAGTCCGCGACGGCAGCAGCTCGCTGCGCAATTGTCCGAGCAGGCGGCGAATCACCCCGGCGAGCTGTTCGTCAACGTCAACATCACGCACTGGCGCGAGTCCGCGTACCGCAGAGAGGACGCCCTCGACATCGAGCAGTTCCGCGGTCGTCAGCGCCCCGTCGCCGTTGGTATCCAACACCAGCTTCACTTCCGCGACGAAATCCGGGTCGCGGGCGCGCTCCATCGCACCGGCAAGCGCTGACGGCTCCAGCAGGCTCAAGGTCTCGAGCGCCGCCATCGCCGCCGCGCCGATCGCCGGGCCGCCCGATGTCTGGCTCGGCCAGGCGTTGCCCGCCGTACTCGGCGCCCCCGCCAAGTTGTTACCCGGGCTCCAGTCACCCCTGGCAGCGGGAGCTGCATCCATCCAGGCGTTCGACAACCAGGGGTCACCCGCTCGGCCGGCTGCGGCGGGCCCGGTGACCCACGAGTTCGCGCCGGCCCAGTACGATCCGCGACCCGCGACCTCAGTCACTCCAGCCTCCAGCGCGCATCGCCACCCGGTCGAGTCGAGCGTCACGCCGGCGCCGGACGGACACGGCGGCGGCAGACGGCGTAGCGTCCGCGTCTCGTCGATCATGAACACTTCACCCGAGGCCGCCCCGCGGATCGGCGCCGCCATGGCCATCCAGAAGAAACCCGCGCGTCCTTCGCCCGTGTGGATGGTGAACACATAGCCGCTGGAGATCGCGGTATCGGGTTGCTCCGGCACCGTTTCGTACAGCCCCTGCTGATCGACGTAGGGGAGAATCTCGGCAAGCGACGGAAAGTCCGCGCGCCCGTCGCCGTCGAAATCGCCGATCGAGTAGTGGTGCGCGGCAAGCGCGAGCTGCTTGAGATTGTGCGTGGCGTTCGATCGGTTCGCGGCTTCACGCACCTTCTGCACGGCAGGCAGCAGCAAGCCGATCAGAATCGCGATGATCGCGATGACCACCAGAAGCTCGATGAGTGTAAAGCCCCGGCTGCTGGGTGCAGCCGTGGACGTGCGGCGCGCCCGCGACGTACAGCACATGGCGCCTCCCGGGGAGAGCAGCGCGATTCTGTACGCCGGCCGCCGTAGCTGTCAATGCTTCATGTAACGGATGAGGCGTTTCTCCCGGCGCGCGTCCGGCGCGCCGGGAGAGCGGATGCGGGGTCAGAACTCGAAGCGGGCCCCGATTCGGAACCGCCGCGACTGCGGTATCGCCGTCACGCGCCCGTACTCGAAGCGGACGTCGGCGTTGAGCGGCGTGGAGGAGTTGAAGATGTTGAACCCGTCCAGGACGATGCTGATCTTCCTGGCTTCGGGACCAAACGCCCGCTCGACGTGGAGGTCGAACAGGTTCTGGCTGGGCAGGTACTCGGGATCGTTCGGATCGACAGCCACAACCTGCGGCAGCCCCCCCGGATCGATCACGCCGCCTGGCGGATCGGCCCACTGCGTGTGCACCGGGTAGTTGTCCACCTTCCAGATCGCCCGGCCGGTGTGCATGCGATAGCGCACGCCGAGATCCACTTCGGCGCGCGGCACCTTGTAGGAGCCCGACAGCTTCAACTCGAATGTGGGCGTGAACGGCAGGGCCCCTTCCAGGTTGCCGACCGTGTAGTTCAGGTTCCCCATCCAGTTGTCGTCGTAGAACATCGGCGACTCGACGTTGAATTCCTGCCGGAACGAGCGCCGGCTCATGCCGCTGGACGTCGAGAACAGCGCCGACGCCATCCCCTGCCAGCGATCGGAGTATCGCTTGCTGAGCACGAACTGCACGCCCTGGTACTTGCGCGTCGGCTTGACGCCGTCGAACTCCGGCATGTTCATCACGAGGGACGTGTTGTTCTGGCCGATCCACGCGATGTCCGTGCCGTTGGTGACGCCGTCGCCGTTGTAGTCCTTGAAGACCACGCTGTACAGGCTCACGCGCTGCCCCGCCGTCGTGGTGTACGGGATCCGCTCGTACTCCCATTGCTCGCCGGTATTCCGGTTCAACGGGATGTTCGCGAACAGATTCGCCGCGCGTTTGAAGATGTACGACGTGCTGAACGAGAGGTTCTTGCCGACCTCACGCTGGAAGTTCAGCGTCAGGTAGTCGGTGTACTGGTTCTCCAGATCGTCCGCGACGTTGAGCCTCCAGGAGGGATCGCGCGTCTGCGTCTCGGTCCTGACCGGCGCCAGGCCGTGGACCAGCCGCGCCGCGGCACGCGTTTCTGGAGAATCGATGAAACCGTCACCGTTGGTGTCGACGGCGCTCCACGGTCCAACCGAAAAGAACTGGACCGTGCGCTGGATGGTCGGCATGTCCGGGCCGAACCGCCGCAGGCTCTCGACGCTGATCGGCAGGTAGTACCGCCCGTACATGGCCCGCGCGACCGTCTTGCCGTCCCCCGTGAGCGCGTAGGTCAGCCCGAGGCGCGGCCCCACGGTCTTGAAGTCGAAGATGTTGTCGGTCGACTGGCGATCCCGAAGGACGTTGAGCGAACCGTTGATGTCCTCGGGGGAGCTGACGAAGTCGTAGACCTCGCCGGTCCCGTATTTCGTGGTCATGCGGTCGAAGCGCAGCCCGAGATTGAGCGTCCACCGCGTGCCGATCGACCACTGGTCGTCGAAGAACGCGCCCATCGAGTCCGCCGTCCGGACGGTCAGGAACGGGTTGAGCGTGTCCTTGTTGTTGTAGAACATCAGCCCCGTGTCGCCGTACCAGGACCGCATGTTCGCCACGCTCTGGGTCCAGCGTTGCGGGTACAGGAAGTTGACGGAGTTCTGGAAGTAGCCGCCCATCCAGTTGCCGCGGCCCTTCGTATACTGCACGCCGAACTTGATGTCGTGCTTGCCGAGGAACTGCTCGGCATAGTGCGACAGATCTGCCTGGACGGTCTGCCGGCTCGACTTCTGCGCCTCGACGTACGGGAACGCGCCGTTGATGCCGTAGGTCGCCCACTTCCACCAGTTGATGTAGCCGGGATGGTCCGGGGCGTCGCCGGGCACGTGCGGCTGGTCGTCGGTCCAGAAGCCCAGGTACTTCGCACTGATCGTCGTGCGGTTGTTCGGGAAGATCTGCCACTCGGCCGACGGCGTGTGGTTCTTCGTCCGCGCGCCGTAGGTCATCGAGGTATCCCACTCCGGCTCGGAGCCCCAGCTCCACCCGGTGCCGTCGTTGTTCTCGTAGTGGTACGAGGCCCAGAGGCGCTGGTTGTGCGCCGGCGCGGCCGAGAGCTTGCCGTCGCCGTAATTGCCGGCCCAGGTGTTCTCGAGCGACCAACGCGGCCGCAGCCCCTCGTTGCGGAGTGTGTTGACCGCGCCGAAGAACCAGATCCGGTCGAGCAGGATCGGGCCGCCCAGCGTGCCGCTGAATTCCCAATCCTTCTTCGTCTCGCCCGAGAGCACCTCGCCGGGCGCGACGAACAGGAAGTTGGTGCCCCACCGCTCGCCGGTCGCGGGCTGGTTCTTCGACGGATCGCCCAGCTTGGAGTAGAACGCCGCGCTGCTGTGGAACGTGTTGCTGCCCGACTTGGTGAGCACGTCGATCGCCGCTCCCGAGAAGTTGGCGTACTCCGCCTTCGATCCCGTCGCGACGATGCGGACTTCCTCGACCGCGTCGTAGTTGACGTTGACGAGCGACCCGAACGAGCCCGCGCGGGGCGACGTCGCGTCAACGCCGTTGATCAGGAACACGTTCTCGTTGGTGGCGCTGCCGTACGCCGTCGGACTCTGGAACTCCGTCGTCTGGCTCGGCGCGCCGGATCCTTCGAACATGCCGGGCGCGGTGAGCGCCACGTCGTAGAAGGCGTCGCGGCTCGTCGGGAGCTTCGAGAGCATCTCGCTCCGGAACCGCGTGTCGAGCGTCGCCGCCTTGGTATCGATCACCGGCGGAGCGCCCGTCACCGTGACGGACTCTGTCAACGCGCCGATCGGCAGCACCATGTCGACTGTGATCGTGCTGTTCGGGAGCACCTCGATATCCGAACGAACGATCGTCTTGAAGCCTTCGAACGCCGCCGTGATCGTGTAGCGTCCGGGCGGGAGGTTCAGGAAGACGTACGTGCCGTCCGGCCCGGTCGTGGTCTTTCTCGGACCGCCGAGCAACGCCGGACTCGTGATTTCAACAGTCGCTTGTGGAATCATCGCGCGGTCTTCTCCGGCGACGCTTCCCGTGAGCTTGCCTTGATAGAGGGCCTGCGCGCGAAGGGGTGTCGCCCACAGGATCAGCGAGACGGTTAAAACGAGGAGAAGGACTGCGTGGGATGTGATCGCCGGGAGCTGGCGATCTGAGTAGTGGATCCTCATTCACCCTCCGTCGGTTCGGTGTGGCCTGGCCGCCCGTCCGGGGACTGAGGACGCCGATGCTCGAGCAATCCCAACGGCCCGTCCGGGCGACGTAGGGATTACGAATGCCCATGATACCACCGCGCCGGACTTACAATGGAGTACCCAGCATCTCCCAGGTGGTGACCCCGTGCGATTCGGATGGCGGCGCCCTCCGATCTGGATAATCGTGGCCCTTGCGGCCGGCCTGCTGCTCGCCGCCGGCGCGGCATGGTTCTTCGCGTTCAGGCCGGAAGTCGATTCGGTCGCTCGTGTGCGCCGCCTCTGGGCGCGCAACGGCGTCGAGAAGCCGAATGTCGTGCTCATCACGCTCGACACGACCCGGGCCGATCGGCTTGGCTGTTACGGCGACGCCGACGCGCGCACGCCGGCGCTCGATGCCCTCGCGCGAAACGGCGTGCTCTTCTCGCAGGCGACCGCGACCGCGCCTCTCACGCTCCCTTCACACTCGTCGATCATGACGGGCCACTACCCCACGTATCACGGCGTCCAGCTCAACGGGATGAGCGCGCTCAGCCAGCAGCAGACGACGCTCGCCGAGGCGTTGTCGGCGGCCGGATATCGGACCGGGGCGTTCGTCGGCGCGTTCGTGCTCGACGGCCGCTGGGGGCTCAATCAGGGATTCCAGCATTACGACGATCGCTTCGACCTATTGAAGGTGAAGCACCTCGATCTCGCGGGCGTCCAGCGCCCGGCCAACGAGGTCGTCGACGCCGCGACGGGCTGGCTACAGGACGCCAGGGAGACACCTTTCTTCGCCTGGCTCCACTTGTACGATCCGCACACGCCGTACGCGCCGCCGGAACCGCTCTTCTCGGAGTTCGCGCGTCGAGGACCGGAAGGCTTGTACGACGGCGAGATCGCCTTCATGGATCAACAGATCGATCGCTTCCTCTCCTGGATGCGGGACGCCGGCCTCGACGATCGGACGATCGTCGTCGTCGTCGGCGATCACGGCGAGGCGCTCGGCAGCCACGGTGAGGGGACGCATGGCTACTTCATCTACGACTGGGCCACGCGGGTACCCTTCATCGTGAGAACGCCGTTCGACGATCTGCGGAACGTGCGCGTCGATGCGCAGGTGAGCCTCGTCGACCTGTTTCCGACCGTCCTCTCGCTCGCCGGCCTCGAGACGCGCGCGCCGGTGCACGGACGCTCGCTGCTGCCGCTGATGCTCCAGCCCGACCTGCCCGAGACGCGATACGC
Source organism: Vicinamibacterales bacterium (assembly GCA_048594885.1). Classification (GTDB taxonomy): domain Bacteria; phylum Acidobacteriota; class Vicinamibacteria; order Vicinamibacterales; family 2-12-FULL-66-21; genus JBMDXB01. The sequence continues at coordinate 8,481 of JBMDXB010000084.1, read as the reverse complement.
CTACGCCGAGTCGATGGCGCCGGATCTCCAATTCGGCTGGAGCCCGCTGCGATCGCTGCGCTCGCCGCAGTTCAAATACATTGAAGCGCCGCGCCCCGAACTCTACGACCTCGTCGCCGATCCTGCCGAAGCGACGAACATCTACGCCCAGCGTGGATCCGTCGCGGATGCGATGGCCCGGGAGCTCGATCGGATCGTCAGCGACACGAGCGCCGGCGCGCCGGCGCCGGAAGCGGCAAACCTGGACAAGGACACCCTCGCTCGGCTGGCGTCGCTCGGCTACATCGGCACTGCCACCGCGCGCAAGGAGCATCCGACCGACGTCCGTGGCCTGGCCGACCCGAAAGACAAGCTCCAGGTCTTCATGGCGGTGCAGCGCGCCGGCGAGCTGATGTCGGAGGATCGATACGCAGAAGCGACAGGCGCGCTGGAATCGGCGCTGCGGCAGGAGCCGGCGATGCCGCAGGCGCAGTTGATGCTCGGCGCGTGCTACGCGGAACTCGGCCGCACGCAAGACGCAAAGGCGCAGTTCGACCGCGTGTTGAAGAAGGATCCCGAGAGCGTTCCGGCGCTCATCGGCCTCGCCAACCTCCTGATACAGGAAGGCAAAACCGGCGACGTCGTGACGCTCGCCAAACGCACGCTGTCGATGGACCCGCGCAATACGCAGGCGTACACGCTGCTCGGCGAAGTGTATCTCGACCAGCGGATGCCGGCGGAGGCGCTGCCACACCTGGAGAAGGCCGTCGAGATACAGCCGAAGATCACGCAGAACCGAGTGAACCTCGCCGCGTGTCTGATCGAAGTCCGGCAGCACGCGCGCGCGGAGCAGCTCCTGAGCGAGATCCTCGACGAGCACCCACGGTTCCCGGGCGCGTGGTTCAACCGCGGCGTTCTTTACGAGGAGCAGCAGCGGATCGAGGATGCGCGGAAAGCGTACCTCTCCGAAGTGACGAACTATCCGAACAGCTTCAAGGCGCGGTTCAATCTGGGCAAGGTGCTCGCCGGCCTCGGTGACTGGACGGGTTCGATCGAGCAGATGCGCCACATCGTCCGCATCGCGCCGGAGCGGGCCGAGGGGTATCTGTTTCTCGCGCGTGCGCTCCTGCACGAGCGCGTGTCCCTCGACGAGGTTCAGTCGCTCGTGAAGAAGGGACTCACGCTCGCGAAGACCTCCGAGCTGAAGGCGCTGGGCTGGTTCCTGCTGGCCGACGTCTTCGAGCAGCGTGGCCAGCGTGACCGGGTGGCGGGCGCGCTGAAGAACGCGCGCCAATACGCCGGCTCGAGCCAGTGAGCAAGGCTCAGGGCGTGCTGGGATCGGCTTCAGCAAACGTGGCAATCTCGCCCTGCTGATCACGCTCGCTGCCGCCGACGGAAACTCGTTGCCCGTTAACGAAGACCCGCCGGGTGGCCGCTCGCGGCTGGCCGCGGCCACTCCCCACGTGTCCGGCCGCGCGCGCCTTCGGGCGCGGTTCTTGCGTGACAGGAAGATCCTCAGAAGGCCCGCGTGCTCCACACCATACGCCGCGGAGGTCTTATGCAGATCCTTCGGACCGCCATCATCTGTGTTCCCTTACTCGGATTCGTCGGCCAGGTTCCGGCTTACGCCGAGCGGCCCCCCAAAGGGGACGGCCCGGCGATCAAAGGCAAGGTCGAGGAGGTTCTCGACAAGACCGGACAGCTTGGCGGCAAGCTCGCAGCCCTCTGCGACGCGGCCTGCCAGCAGACGCCAGGAGGCGCGAGATTCCACGCCAAGGTTGAGAGAATGAAGCGTGCGCACGATCGGGTGAAGCAGGCTCACGGCCGTTCCGAAGCCCCGGACTTCGAGGAGTTCTCGAGAAAACGGCCGAAGGCAACGAATGCCGCGCTGGGTATCCTCGCCGACGACGAGTCGGAGTTCGATCGCGAACGCGGGAAGGACGTCATCGAGGATCTTGATGACGTGGCCGCGGAAGTCGACGAGTTGACTTCCATCCTCGAGGGGAATGTGCCACCCCCGCCGCCTCCGGAGATCGCGCTGGACAATGCTACATATTTCTTTCCGTCATGGATGCGTCCATCGTCGGAAGTCGCCTTCGCTGCGTTCGCTGCGAACCTCGTAGCAGAGAAGGCGGCGAAGATTGCCGACCACTTCTGCGATCAGACGGCCGTGGCGGTCGGTTTCGGTGGCAACGGTTCCGCCGCCTGCGCGGTGGTGGAGGGCATCTATCAGGTGCTGAATGCCGTGTATCAGACGATCGACTATATCGGCAAAGACGTAACCGCCTCGGAGGTCACCGGCGCCTACAAACGCGCAAAGAATATCTTCGATCAGCTCGCGCTGGCCGATGGCAACATCGACCAGCTCACAGTCGTCGTCGGCGCGATGGCGCAGCAGTTGCTCATTCTGGAAGAGAATCAGAAGAAGATCATCGAGCTGCTCAACACGCCGCTGGGACAGCGACCGGCATTCCCGGGCAAGTAGCGGTCGGGGCACTGGCCGCCGCGCTGCTCTTAATGAAGATCAGGAGTGCCTTCGAGCGCTGAGGGGGCCGAACAATCCGGCGACGTAGACCAGAAGGCCAGCCCCGAGAACGAGCGCATGTGCGGTCGTTGCGGGCATCGCGATCACCGCAGCTATCCCGCCGACTCTGGGCGGCGCGATGCTGATCCCTGCCCCATTCCCGACCGCCATCGATAGGGCGATGACAAGGCCCGCCGCGAGGGCGCCAAAGGCGCTGGCCGATGCCGACCAGTACCCGGCGATGAAGCCAGGCCTCGTTGCGAACGTTTGCGCGGAGGCGCGAGCCGACGCTGCCTCGGCCTGCGCGATGCGCGCGGCCACAGTGGCCGCAAGCTCGGATGACGGCGCCGGCTGCGGGAGAGCAGCGAGATCCGTCGTGAGCGTCCCGGTTGCCTTCAGCGCGGGCCCGCATGTGGGGCACTGACGTGCATGGTGCCAGGCGGCGTCCAGGTGTCCGCTCGGATAGTCCGCGAACGGTCCCGCATCGATGAGGCCAAGGACGTGAGCACACGTCATTTCGATGACTCCTGCCGAGGCACAGTCGCAGTGCCAAGACGTTCGCGCAGGTGACGTCGCCCCCGGAAGAGCAACGTCTTGATGGTTCCGCTGGTGACGCCCAGGGCACGCGCGATGTCGCGGACCGTCAAGTCGTCTCGGTAATAAAGGACGAGAGCCGTCCGTTCTCCAGGAGACAGCGAGCTCACTGCCTGCCACAGCTCGCGGCTGCGCTCATTTGCGATGAGCGCGGTGAGGGAATCTGCCGACGTGCCTGGCTCCTTTACAGCCTCCAGTGACGCGCCTTCGAGGCGCATCGTTCGCCCGTGATGCCCTAGCCAGTTCTGCGCCAGGCGGACTGCGATGGTCGCCAGCCACGGATAGAACGGACGCGTGGCATCGTAGCGATCGATGTGTGTGTAGGCCCGAACGAAGGCGTCCTGGGTGACCTCTTCTGCCCCACCTCGTTCGCGGACCATCATCAGCACCAGACTGAACAGCCTGTCCTGGTATCTCTGCACCAGGCGGCCGAAGGCCTCATGGTCGCCGCGGCGGACGTCGCGAACGATATCGTGATCTGAGGCATTCACGCGCTAGGCCTGGTCGGCGTCATCAACGAGGCCCAACCCCATCGATGCATACACCACCTTGCGTCCTCCATAGAACAGCGGCATCAGTCCAACCAGAACGAACGGCGGAAAAAGCAGACCGAGCGCGCACAATGTCAGCCCCTTCAGGGCAAGGTCCACGGCGTCACGCTTTTCTACATCCGAACGCGGCGCGGCCCGCAAGTAGGCCCGCGCGGATGCGTATCCAAATCTCTTCGCCCGCCGCCCGACGATTGCCGCGAAGACAACGATCGCGACAGGAATGGGCAGTACGAGAACCACGACGATCAAGAGTTCGGGAACGCCGACGCCAAGACCGGCCACTGTTCACCTCCCGGCTGCGTGCCGTGGCTGGCCGAGCCCTGAATCGGTGTCAGCCATCTGAGAGGTATACAACGCCCACAGCAGGTCGGTTGACACCAAACGGTCAACAGTTGACAGCCCCTTCACAGAGAGGCCGTCGATGCGGACGTCGATGCGGACGTCGCACCTTGACAACGTCCCACCCGCGGACATTTCATTGGTACCGCGAACCCTGCGACGGTGCGCTGATATCGTCTTTCGGGGAGGGAGGATGCATGTCAACGGCCCCTTTTATTCCGGCACTGTCGCTCACATTGCTGCTCGCCGGCTCCGCCGTGGTCTACGCGCAAGACGGCTGCCCGTTGACGCGCGAACCGGTCCCTGCCCAAGCTCATAAAAGCCTGGTGTTCCAAGTGAGTGGAGCCCGGGATGGAGGCATCTCGCTTCACCTGTCGATTCACGGCGACGGTGGCTCGGGCGGGAACGCCGGGATTACCGACGGCACATCCAACACCGTGTTCATCGGAGAACGGCGTCCCGTACTAAGTTGCGAGGACGTCAACCTCGACGGGTTCGCCGGACTGACCAGCATCGTCTTTGCGCTGGACGACGTCCGCACCGGAACCGTCGTGCCGTTGATGCTCGTTCCGGTGGACGGCGAGGTCGACAGCGGCCTCGAGCAGATGTCGATTGTGCTGGCAGGCCGGACGTTCGTGGAGCACGTGACCGTCGCCTCGGTCGTCTCACCTCGCGGCATCGCGTCCCGGCTCGGCTACAGATTCGTCGTCACCGCGGGCGGCGGTCAGGTCGATCTCGGCAGTTGGACGAAAGTCTCCGGCCTCGATGTCACGATCGACGTCATCGACTACCGGACGAGCGGCGGCACCATCACGCTCCAGCGCGCCGCGAGCAGCGAGACCCTGCTGGTTACGGCATGGCTGCACGACCTGGCGATGATGGGCGATCCGACCACCGTGCAAATCGCGCTGCTCGATTTCTCGGGCGAACCCATCGCGTCGTGGACCTTCACCGAGACATATCCCGTCAAGTGGAACGTATCCGGCTTGGACGCCAATAAGTCCGGCATCGCGATAGAGACCCTGGTGCTCGCTTACGAGGGCGTGATAGTCGACAGCCGGAGATAGTACTTACGCGCCTGGCTGGAGGTACTCGACGCCGAGCGGTCGCCAGCGATTCACGTCTTCGACGGTCAGGTGGCGGCAGTCGCGGCGGCCATGTTCCGCCCTCGCTGCCACTCTGCCTGCGCCGTATCGTCGCCGAGAACGGCGCGAACGGCGACCATCGTCCGGTCGCGTTCCGCGATGTCTTCGACGGCGAGGAGTATCCCGCTCGATTCGACCACGCTTTCAACCGTGCCCAGCACGCGCGCTGCGCGCCTCGCGTCGCCGCACCCGGCAGCTGCGGCTGCGAGGCCAATCAGGCAACGGGCTCTCTCGAGGGGTAGCTGCCGTTCCGAGAGGAGCCCCACGCTGTGCTCGAACAGCGACAGCGCCTGTTCGAGATCCCCGTGTGATTGAAGCACGCGGGCGGCGTTGAACAGCACCGTCGAGAGACTGACGCGCAGCCCCATCTTCGTCAGAATGTCGAGGCTCTCCTGTCGGGCAGCGGCCGCGCGGTCCACTTCGCCGTTCGCAACCAGCAGACTGGCCAGCCCGTCGAGAACGAGCGCGCGCGCCCACCGTTCGCCAACGGTGGCAAACAGACGCGCGCTCTCCTCGAGCCTCGCGCGGGCGGCGGCGGCACGGCCGGCAACCGACTCGAGGACTCCGAGGTTCATCAGGGGAATGCCGGCCCCCCAGTTGTCGCCGAGCTCCCGGAACAATGCCAGGCTCCGCTCGAACTCGGCTCGGGCGGCGATCAGATCGTGCCGCTGCATTAACACCTTCCCGATTGGGTTCATGGCGAGCGCCATACCTGACCGATCGCCAAGGGTGCTGAACATGTGGACCGACTCTTCGGCCGCAGCGAGCGCCGTGACCTCCTGTCCCTGGAACAGGGCGACCATGGCCAGGGTGCAGAGTGCCACTGCGTGGTCGCGTGACCCGGGATCTTCCAGGCGGCGGAACGAGTCAAGGCTTGCGTCGACGTAGACGCGCGCCGTCTGCAGGTCCCCCGTCTGCCACGCGATTCCCGCGAGCGCCGCGAGCGCTTTCGCCCGCTGCGGCGATGCCCCCACCCGCTCGGTGGCGTCGAGCGCCCCCGCCAACCACGATCGAGCTTCGCTCAGGTGACCGCGGATGTTCCAGAACCAAAAGAGACCGTTGGCCAGTTGCAGCGCGCGCGGCGCATCGTCGCCGGGTCCCAGCAGAAAAGCCAGCGCCGCCTGGAAATTTCCGCGCTCGCTCTCCAGGCGATCGAGCCACGCCACCTGTCCGTGCTGGCGCAGTCGAGGGTCGGCCTCGAGTGCGAGCGACACGTAGTAGTGGGCGTGGCACTGACGGGCGTCGCCCTCCGCGCCGCCGCGCTGGAGCGCCGCCAAGGCGTATTCGCGCATCGGCTCGAGGAGCTGGAACCGTGGGTCGGCAGCACGATCCTGTCGGACCACGAGGCCCTTGTCCACGAGCGACGCGAGCCGGTCCAGTGGGCGCGGCTGCTCCGAATCCGTCGCAGGACCAGCGCCCGTGCCGGCCGTCGCCATCGCCTCGGCTGTGGGCAGGCCGAATGGGCCGGAGCACACGCCAAGCCGCGCGAACAAGACCTGCTCGGACGGCAACAGGAGGTCGTAGCTCCAGTCGATCGATGCGCGCATCGTGCGGTGCCGATCGGGAACGTCGTCGATGCCTCCGCTGTCGAGGAGAAGCCCGCCGCCGAGGCGCTCGAGCAGGGCCTCGGGCGTCAGGAACGACGCCCTGGCCGCGACGAGCTCGATCGCGAGCGGCAGCCCGCCCAGTCGCGCGCAAATACCGACGACGGCGTCCGCGTTGTCCGCCGTGAGGGCGAAGTCGGCCCTCACCGCTTGCGCCCGCTCGACGAACAGAGCCACCGCAGGGGATTTCGCGATCTCGCCGAACGAGCAGCTCGGTACTTTGGAAGGCAGCGCGAGCGGCTCGAGGAGCAGGCGCCGTTCCTGGCGGATCCGGAGCGGCCCGCGGCTCGTCGCGATGACGCTCAGCCAGGGACACGTGCGAAGCAGCTCGGCGACGAGCGATCCACTGTTCACCGCCTGCTCGAAGTTGTCGAGGACCAGCAGCAGCTGCTTGCCCGACAGGTATTCCTTGAGGCGGCGCGGCGGGCCTGCGCCTTCCTCATTGACGTCGAGCGCCCGTGCAATGGCCGCGGCGACCGCCGGCGCATCGCGCGCGCCGGCGAGAGGGACGAAGAACACACCGTCCTCGAATGCGCTCAACAGATCGGTACCGAGACGCAGGGCGAGCGTGGTCTTTCCTACTCCCGGCGGTCCGGTGATGGTGAGCAAGCGCGCGCCGTCCTGCAGGACGCGGCTGCGCGCCCGGCTCAGATCCCGCTCCCGCCCGATCAGCGGAGGCAACCCAAGCGGCAGGTTCGTGGGCCGGCGATCGAGCGCGACGTGCTCTCGTGCCGTCAACGTGCGACCCGCACGCGCGAGCTGAAGAAAGCGCTGGCGTTGCGGGGCGCTAATCTCACAGGCCTCGGCAAGCCACCGGGCCATGTCGCGTGACGGCCGGCGCTGACCCGCCTCGATCTTCTGAATCGTGATCGTCGCGCAGCCCACCTTGCGGGCGAGTTCAGCCTGCGTCAGTCCCATCCCCTTGCGGCGGAGATGGAGCCACTCACCGAAGGTCGTCGCGTCGAGTTCCGGCACGTCGCGTGTCCCCGGGCATGACGGCAGAACAGAGAGGACGGTTCGAGAACGGCAGTTCTATCACACTTCCGGGAGGCCCCGGATCGCCGTCAGACGAACAGTATGTCTTTCCGTATGGCTCGTCGTATGGCCGGAGCCTGGGACACTCGCGGCAACCGGGGTGGAATCGCGCGAGGAGGTATCTCATGTCCAACGCGCGACTGTCACTGCTGGTGGCGGCAACGGCTACGCTGATCCTGGTCGGCTCGTCGGCCGGACGGTTCGTCCAGGCATCGCCGGCGGATCCTGCGCTCCCGGTCGGGTCCTGGTTCGTCCAGGCGACGCCCGATCCTGGCGGCCCTCTTCCTCCCATGGCCAGCTTCGCCGCGTTCACGAGGGACGGGATCGTGATCAATACGAACGATCTGGGCAGCGCAGCTATTGGATCGTGGACGCAGGTTGGCCCGAGATCCTACGCGGTCACGTTCACCGGCTTCGAGGTCATCCAGGGGCAGCAGCTCCGTTACGTCGTCCGAGGCGCGCTCGAACTGGCCGGCGACAGCGGCACCCTCGACGGGCCCTTCCAGACGGATCTCTACGCTGCCGACGGTTCGTTCATCGCGTCGGCCACTGGATCGGTTCACGGTGAGCGGCTCACCGTGCAGCCGTTGCCGTGAACCGGCGTGCGCCGGCGTGGAGTACCCTCTCGACCGCCCGCGGCCGCGCCGGCGGGGGGGCAGGGGAGCGCCGGCGGTGTAAAGGGGCCCCAACGGTCGCCCCCCCGTGTGAGT
>JBMDXB010000083.1:0-1851 GCA_048594885.1 Vicinamibacterales bacterium | reverse complement strand
CGAGCACGAGCGCGGCGACGGGCAGCACGAACGCCGCCCAGATCTGCCGCGACCGCGCGTCGTCTATGTAGCTGAGGCACGCGAAGATCGACAGCGCGCCGCAGCTCGCGTTCGCGAGCGTCAGCAGGTCCGCGGGCGTGTCCGAACGGAGCATCGAGAGGCGGCGGGGGCTGGACGATGGCTCGGGCACGGACGCATGTTACCGGACTGCGACGGATTCCCGCACGCGCGGCGACAGATTTGCCCTCCCGGCGGCGGGTAGAATCACGGCGTGGAGACTGTGCACGACACCTCGACGCCTGGCCGGGGCGACGATCGCCCCACTCGCCGCGCCTTTCTCGCGGCGGCATCCACGTGGCTCGCCGGCACGGCCCTGGCCCGAACCGCTCAGGATCGTCCGCGGACGCGCCTCGTGCTTCTCGGCACTGCCGGCGGTCCGACGCCCAAGACGAAGAGTGCCGCGCCCGCGCAGGCGATCGTCTCCGGCGACCGGATCTACCTGGTGGACTGCGGCGACGGCGTGGCCCGGCAGCTCGCGCTCGCGAAGCTCCCGATCCGGCAGCTTCGCGCGGTGTTCGTCACGCACCAGCATTCCGATCACATGGCGGGCTACGGCCCGCTGTTCCTGCTCGGCTGGACGGCCGGCCTCTCGGCGCCGGTGGACGCCTACGGACCGCCGCCGCTCGTCGAGATGACGGCGCGGCTGCTCGAGGCCTACCGGTACGACATCGAGCTGCGGATGGCCGACGAAGGACGGCCGCCGCTCGCGCCGCTCGTGCGCCCTCACGAGATTGTCGAGGGCGGCGAGATCTTCAGGGACGATCGCGTCCGCGTGACGGCGGCGCTGAACCATCATCCGCCGATCCGTCATTCGTTCGCGTACCGGTTCGACGGGCCGGACCGGTCGATCGTCATCTCCGGCGACACGACCTATTCCGAGAACGTCGTCAAGCTCGCGCGCGGCGCGGACGTGCTCGTGCACGAGGTCGTCTCGCGCGAGTACTGGGAGCGCCCGGCCGCGCCGCAGCCGGCGTCGGTCGTGAAGCACATCCTGGCGAGCCACACCGACGCCGCGGACACCGGGCGCGTCGCCGCTGAGGCGGGCGTGGGAACGCTCGTCCTCTCGCACTACGTGCCCACCGAAGGTCCGGGCGCGCCGACCGACGAGCAGTGGCTCGCGGGCGCGCGGCGTCACTTCAAGGGGAAGGTCGTTCTCGGCCGCGATCTGATGGAAATCTGAAACAGCTGAGTTCACGGTCACGTGACGGAGAAGAAGATGTGCCTCCTTATCTCCTTTTCTCCTGTTCGAAGATTCGATCGCAGCGTGCCGTGAACATCGGCCGACCGATTTGATAGCATCGTCGTCGGCGTTACCAGTGGGAGGGAACCATGTCGACGTGGGTGAAGTCTCGAATGACGCTCTCGACGATCGCAATCGTTGCGGTTATCGCGTGCGCGGTGCCGCTCGCCAGGCAGGACGCGACTCAGGAGCCGCAGGCAGGACCGCGCCCGCTCCGGGCGATGACATACAACATCCATCACGGCACGGGCAACGACGACTGCACGCCGCCGCCGGTGACGCGGCCGCCGCAGACCGAGTGCGCGTTCGACCTCGATCGCATCGCGCAGGTGATCCGCGAGCAGGCGCCCGACATCGTCGCGCTCCAGGAGGTCGATCGCTTCTGGGGTCGCAGCGGCGTGACCGATCAACCGGCGCTGCTGGCCGCGGCGCTCGAGATGCAGCCGTGCTACGGCGCGAACCTGAATCACAACCCGGACTCGCACGCGAGCGTCCCGCACCAGTACGGAACGCTGATCCTGTCGAAGTTCGACATCCTGGAGTGCAGGAAC
>JBMDXB010000082.1:0-91063 GCA_048594885.1 Vicinamibacterales bacterium | reverse complement strand
GGTCAGCTACGCCCCTCTGCGCCCTCCCGCGACCTCGGCTTCCTCTGCGTTTACCAGTCGCGGCGGAGCCGCGCGCGATCTCAGTTCGTCTTCTTCGCGCCCTCCGCGCCGAAGACGTACTTCTCGAACCACTCCCAGTTGTGCTCCAGCGCGGCGCGCTGTGCCTTCGGCTTGTTCAGGCCGTGGCCGAACCCCTTGTAGACGATCAGCTTCACGGGCACTCCGACGTCCTGCAGCCCCTGATACAGCTCGAACGCATTGGGCGGCGGTACGCGCGCGTCGAGCTCGCCGTGCTGGATCAGCGTTGGCGTCTTGGCCTGCTTGATGGAGGTCATCGGCGAGGTCTTCGCGTAGATCTGCGGGTCGTCCCACGGCGTTGCCTTCAGGTACTGTCGCGTGAAGGGATGGATGTCGGTGTTGACGTAGTACGTCATCCAGTTCGAGATGCCGGCGCCGACCGAGATCGCCTTGAAGATCTGCCGCTCGTGCGTGGCGAGGAACGCCGAGATATAGCCGCCTTGGCTCCAGCCCATGACGCCCAGGCGATCCTTGTCGGCGAGCCCTTGCGCGACGAGGTGATCGACGCCCGAGAGCACGTCCCATGCATCGCCGACGCCGAGGTTGCGCACGGTGAGCGAGCGGAACTTCTCGCCGTAGCCGGCGCTGCCGCGGTAGTTCGGCTCGAGCACGATCGCGCCCTTCGCCAGCCATTGCTCGATCGGATAGACGCCGCCCATCTGGACGCGGACGGGTCGCGAGATCCCTGTCGGGCCGCCATGAATGACGACCAGGAGCGGGTACTTGCGTCCGGGCTGGAAATCCGCTGGCTTGTGCAGGACGCCTTCGATGAGGGTGCCGTCAGTGCTCCTCCACGAGACCATCTCGCGGCTGCCCACCTTCCAATCCTTGATCTGGTCGCCGAAGGAGGTGAGCCGGCTTGCGCTCGCCAGCGTGTTCAGCGGCGAGGTGTAGATCTCGGGAAACGCCTGCGCCGTGCCGCTGACGAAGGCGGCGCGCGTGAAGTCGCGACTGAAGCTGTAGCCGAATGCACCGGCGGGAATGCCGGACGCGGGAGAGAGCGGCGTCACGCGGCCTGTTGCGGGGTCGGCTCGATACAGACGCGAGACGATCTTCTCGCTGCCGGAGAACAGGACGCCGCCGGCTGACCAGTCGATCAGGTTCGGGTTCTCGTCGAAGCCGTCCGCGATCGTACGAATCGCGCCGCCGCTCGCCGGCACGATCGCCAGGCGGCTGTTCGTGTAGAAGAACCACGGGCTGCGCATCGCGCTCTGGAAGACGATGTGCGACCCGTCGGGCGACCACACGGGGCGCGAGTCGGGACCCTCCTGCGCCACGAGCTTGCGCACGCTGCCGTCCGTCACCGTGACGATCGAGATGTCCGCGGTGCCGCTGTTGGAGAGATTCGGATCGATACGGTGGTCGAACGCAATCGACTTCGCGTCAGGCGACCAGTCGAAGCTGCCCACGGTGAACGGACCCGACGTCAGACGGCGCGGCGTCGCCGTCGCCGCCGGATCGACGTCGATGACGTGCAGGTGCGTCATCCGGTAGTCCTGGTCCTCGACGACGAACTCGCCGTATTTCTTGTCGCGTTCTTTCTGCGTCTCGGATTTCGGCTCCGTCATCGTCAACGCGATCGACCTGCCGTCCGGCGACCACGAGAAGCTGCCGACACCCTCGTCAACGTTCGTAATCGGCAGCGCCTCGCCGCCATCAGGGCTGATCACGTAGATCTGGCGTTTGTCGGTGCGGTCGGAGACGAACGCGAGCCACTTGCCGTCGGGAGACCACGACGGCGACATGCTCGATTTCTTCGCGCGCGTGAGCTGGACCGGCTGCGAGCCGGTCCGAGCGAGGAAGATCTCCGTTTCGAAGGCGTTGTCCTCCCAGTTCGTCTCGTTGACGGTGAAGGCGACCGTCGAGCCGTCGGGCGACAGCGCCACGCCTCCCGGGCGCTTCAGCGAGATGATGTCGTCGAAGGTCGGCACGCGCGGCGCTCGAGCGTGGGCCTGGAACGCGGTGAAGGCGAGCGCGGCAGCGAGTAGCGAGAAGCAGTTGCGCATGGCAGCATTCTACGCTGCGGTTGACACTTCATATCAGAATGCTATATTCTCCTGTTCAGGAGATTCGGATATGGCCGAGGCGTTCAGCTACCCGCGCACGCGCTACCGGAAGGAGCCGCCGGACCTGGGCGCGCGCGCCGAGCGCGAGCGGCTCTCGGGTCCGGCCCTGCGGGCGTTCTTCAACGTGATGGCGCGATGGAGCGTACGCGACGAGGACGCGCGTGCGCTGCTCGGCGGCGTCAGCAACGGTCCGTTCTACGAGATGAAGCGGAATCCGGACCGCCTGCTCGAGACCGACCGGCTGACGCGCATCTCGTACATCATCGGCATCTTCAAGGCCCTGCGCATCCTGCATTCCGACAGTCTCGCGGACGAGTGGGTGCGCCTGGCGAATCAGAATCCGATATTCGCCGGCCAGACGCCGCTCGCCTACATGATCCGCGGCGGCCTTCCCGCCATGCAGACCGTCCGGCGGCTGCTCGACGCCCGCCGCGCGGGTTAGAGGCGCGCCACCGGCGCGCCCGCCGGAGCGGAGCGGGGCATGGGGTCCCCGCGAGCGACGACGTAAGGGGGTCCGAGGGACGAAGTCCCCCGGTTGATAGATGCCACTGCCGCCCGTTTCGCTCGTTCGCCAGCTCGACACCCATCGTCTCGTGCCATCGCGCCATCTGCCGCGCGGCGAAAGCGTGCTCGTCGCAATTGCGGATGACGACGAGCACTTGAAGGCGATCTTCGAGCTGGACGCCGCCACGAACGATCGGCTGCTCGCGGAGCAGCAGCTTCTGCCCGGCATCGGCCTCGAAGAGCTCGTGTTCGGCGTCCCCTACGCGGCGGTGGTCAACGCGGCGTTCTGCCACCCGCATCCTCTCGGCGCGCGTTTCAGCGGTCCCGACCGCGGCGCCTGGTACGCGGGCTTCGAGCTCGAAACCGCGCAGGCGGAGGTCGGGTTTCACAAGTCCGTGCAGCTCGCCGAGATCGGACGGTTCGAGGACATCGTCACGTATGACGACCACCTGGCGGACGTCAGCGCCAGCCTGCACGATCTCCGGCGCGCGCGCGGCTTCCGCGCCTGCCTCGATCCCGAGAGCTACATTGAGTCGCAGGGGCTCGCCGAGCGCCTCCTCGACGCAGGCTCGCTCGGCATTGTGTATCCCAGCGTTCGCCGTGCCGGCGGAACGTGCCTCGCGTGTTTCAGGCCGGCGCTCGTGGGCAACGTGCGGAAGGGCAAGACGTACCGCTTCACGTGGAGCGGCACACCGGAGCCGGCGATCAGAGTGGAGCGCTGACGGCGGAACGGCCGGACACGTTCGGTCATTCTGGGAGGCACTTGCGTTGACGCTGTAGCGCAGCCCTTCCGGGCTGCCCGCGCGCCGTGATGCAGGCCTGAAGGCCTGCGCTACGAGCGGCGCGTGGCGTCAACGCAAGTGCATTTCGGGATTAGGCGGCGCCCTTTGAGACCTACGAGCCGCCGAATCACGTCGGTGCGCACCGCGTTCAGGGATCGAAGCGCCAAGACGCGCCGCTAATCGGCTGCCGCTGCCTGTCAGACCTCGGCCAGTTCAGCGAGCAATTCGGCGAACTCCGGGCGACGCTCAAACAGGGTCGGTTCCAGTGACCTTGCTCGTTCAAGCGCGAGTCGCGCCTCACTGTTTCGGCCCAGTCGCATGAGTGAAGCTCCGGCCGGATGTGGGATCACCGACGCGAACCTCACTCCATCGAGGTTTCGTAACTTCCCCGCGCGATTCCAGCACGCCAGCCTCTACCAACGCCCCGACGCGACGCAGGTGAACCCTCACGATGTTCTCGTCATCGAGGGGAAACTCCCCGGCAGCGAGGGCATCGGCAACAACGCGCGCCACCTTCAGCCAGGCGGGCCTCGCACACTTGCGGATGTTCGCGTCGATCTGTTTGAGACCGTCGGGACCTAAGTTTGTGAGAACGAGCGCTTCGGCCTCATCAGCCGATCGCGGTAATTCGTCCTCGTCATCGAGAAGGAGCATTTCGATAGCGCCAAAAGAACAGGTCAACCCGCCCCTACGAAAGTTGTGCCGCTCGCCGTCGCCGGCGGGCCGGTTAGCCCGCCTTGCGTCGGACACCGTGAGAGCCCTGTCGCTCGCGTGTCGTCGCTTTTCGCGCGCTGATGATCCGCACCCTCGGCGTGCGCTTCTCAGAGCAGCGCCGCTATCGATCGTGAGAAGGCCCGCAAGTCTTCGAGATCGCTCTCGAGGATGTCGAACACGCGGTCGTAGTCCACGTGCCAGTAGACGTGGACCAGCAGATTGCGAAATCGCGCCATCTTCTGCAGCCGGTCCGATAACTCCGCCGGGATCAGGCCGCCCTTCGCGAGGCCGGCAAAACAGCCCGCGTAGTCGTCGGGCACACTCTTCAGTCGCCGTGCCGACACGTGGTAACAGAGAGCGAGCGCGGCCTCGATTGCCAGCAGGAGCCGATAACACGCAATGTCCTTCGCGTCCGCATCCTGCAGAAAAGGCTGCCGGCCTGCGGCGCGGATCCGCTCGAGTCGTTCGAGCGCCTCTTCGATCTCGCGGCAGCGCGTCCGAATGACGTCGAGATCGAGCGTCATCCTGCGAACGCCTCGCGGGTGGCACGCCGCAACAGCGGCTCTTGATCGTGGTAGTCGCGGGCGACGTGTTCCATGAGGTCCGCTAGGAACTCTTCATCGTGCACGGCCAACACGTGCCCGCGGAGTGCATGGTACAGAAACGCCAGCGGAGCGTCGTTCAGACGCCGCACGTCCACCGGGAAGCCGATCAGCCGCGAAAGCGCCCCGGCCAGCTCGAGATCGACGTCCCGCGCAGCCGAGGCTCGCGTCCAGATCGCCACGTCGATGTCATGGAACGGCTCGCCGCGCTCGAACGAACCGAAGACCAGCGCAAAGACCAGATCCGTTCGCGTCTCGAGCGACGTCGCGAGCTTCGCGACGATCCGCTCGCGTTCGAGCGAGTCGAGGTGGTACACGCGGGTCATCGAGAGGATTGTATACGCGCAGGCAGCGGCCGGCGGCGAGCTGGGAGTTCAGACGCCCAACGCTGCCGGCTGGCAACGGGGCGGACGAACCGGTAGACTTTCGGCCACGCAGCACGTTGGTTCTTTGGCCTTCGGTCCTTGGTCTTTGGCCTTCGGTCCTTGGTCTTTGCAGGCCGCATCTGTCAGCGGCCTGCTCGTGGAGGTGACCGAATGATCCGCCGCTCACGCGCCGTTCTCGCCCTCGGCGCCACGGCTCTGATGGCGATGGCTGTGGCCACGCAACCGGCCGCGCAAATGCCCGCCGGAAGGGATTCCGGGCGGCCGCTGTCGGTCGATCCCTTCCTCTCACCGGCGTATCCGTACGAACTGGTCGCGGCGAAGGGGGCCGAGCGCATCGCGTGGCTCGCGTACGAACGCGGGCAGCGGAACGTCTACACGGCAGCGGCGCCCGCCTTCACACCAGTCCGGCTTACGCGACATCTCAAAGACGACGGCGTCGATCTCACGAGCCTGAGCATCTCGGACGACGGATCGATCGTGGTGTTCGTGCGGGGCCACGACCCGAACCGTCAGGGCTGGGTCGCGAACCCAACGTCGCGTCCGGACGGCGCGGAACGATCCGTGTGGGCGGCGCGAACCGCCGGTGGCACGCCCTGGCGCATCGCGCGCAATGTCAACGGTGTACCAAGGCTGTCACCCGATGGCCGGTCGGTCCTATATGTCAGGGAAGGGCAGATCTATCGCGCAGCGGTGACTCCGCGCCCGGCGCCCGGCGGCCAGCCGTCAGCGGCAGAGAAGCCCTTCTTCACCGTCTTCGGCGAGAACAGCAACCCACGCTGGTCGCCCGACGGATCGAAGGTCGCGTTCGTCAGCAACCGCGGCGATCACTCGTTCATCGGCGTCTACCACGTACGCAGCCGAACGGTGTCGTACGTGGCGCCGAGCGTCGACTTCGATTCGAGCCCGACGTGGTCGCCCGACGGCAGGCGCGTCGCCTTCATTCGCCGTCCGGGCGCATCGTTCGGGCAGCAGATCGCGCAGACGGCGGCTGCGGCTGCGGGGCGCGGAGGTCCTGGAGGTCGTGGCGGCGGTGGCGGCCGTGGCCGCGGCGGCCCTCCCGTGCCGCCGTCGAATGTGCCCGGCATGTCGCGCGCGACATTTCAGGGGGGCTACACGCTGTCGTTCTGGGTCGCCGACGCAGCGGCCCATCACCCCGGCATCAGCGCGGCGCCGCCACCGGCTGCGCGGGAGTTCTGGCGCAACCAACCGAACGACGAAGTGTTCACTCGCGCCAACGCGATCGAGTGGGCTGGCGACAACGTCATCTTTCAGCTCGAGCCGGAGGAGTGGATCCGCTATTACTCCGTGCCGATCGACGGCGTCGCGAACGCGGCGGGCCGAGCAAGCTCGGCCCCTACGGCGCCGAACGTAGGGGCGGGGCTTGCCCCGCCGGCGCCGATCGTGCTCACGCCCGGCGACGGCATGGTCGAGAACATCTCGCTCTCGAGCGACGGCCGCACGCTGTTCTACGCGACGAATGCCGGTGACATCGATCGCCGGCATGTGTGGAAGGTGCCGACGGCCGGCGGCAACGCGGTCCAGATCACGAATGGGACGGCGATCGAAACCTATCCCGCGGCGCTCGCGTCCGGCACACGCATCGCGCTGCTGACCGCCGACACGAACCGGCCGCAGTCCGTCGGAGTCGTCGCAGCGAACGGCGGAACCGTCAACGTGATCTTCCCGAAGCTGTCATCGGACTTTCCGACGGCGGCGCACGTGGTTCCGCAGACCGTGACACTGAAGGCGGCGGACGGACTCGAGTTCCACAACCAGTTGTTCGTGCCGAAGAGCATCCGCGCCGGCGAGCGGCGTCCGGCGATGATCTTCGTGCACGGCGGCCCACAGCGTCAGATGCTGCTCGGGTATCACTACCGGCACTTCTACCACATGGCCTACGGCGTCAATCAGTGGCTCGCCAACCAGGGCTACGTCGTCCTGTCGGTGAACTACCGATCCGGGATCGGATACGGCCGGTCGTTCAGAATGGCGCCGAACACGAGCAGCCGCGGCAACGCGGAGTACCAGGACGTCCTCGCGGCCGGGAAGTACCTGCAGACGCGCGATGATGTCGATCCGAATCGGATCGGCATCTGGGGGCTGTCGTACGGCGGCATCCTCACGGCGCAGGCGCTCGCCCGCAATTCGGACATCTTCAAGGCAGGCGTCGACCTCGCCGGCGTGCACCTCAGAGGCAGCTCCCTGGATCCGCAGGACGTTGGCTACTCGTCGTCCGCGGCGTCGGCAATCAGCACGTGGAAGTCGCCCGTCCTGCTCCTGCACGGAGACGACGATCGCAACGTCGCGTTCTCACAGACGACGGGGCTGGTGCAGCTCCTGCGCGCGCACGACGTCTACCACGAGCTGATCGTGTTTCCCGACGACGTGCACGACTCGCTGCTGTACAGCAGGTGGCTCTACACGTTCGACAGGATGGACGGGTTCCTGAAGAAGTTCCTGGGATCGACGGCGTCGAAGATTACGACGGCGGGAGGCCGATGATGCGTCTTGTTCGCAACGTTTCGATCTGCGCAGCGTTCGCGCTCTACGCGTGGTCTCACGGATTCGTCGCCGCGCAGGCGACACACGCGGTTCCGGGGGTTCCAGGGGTTCGGATTCCTGGCTCTGCGAACCAACGAACGCTGGAACCGGAACCCCGGAACGCCGGAACCTCCGGAACCCGTGGAACCCGGCCGGAGGCGCCAACGGCGCCGACGTACCAGCGCTTCCTCAGTCCGGCGACGCCGCTCGAGATCGCGGCCGCGAAGAAGACGGATCGCATTGCGTGGATGGCGTACGACGAGGGCAAGCGCAACGTCTACACGGCGTCCGCTCCGTCATTCACGCCGGTCCGCCTGACGAATTTCCTCGAAGACAACGGCGTCGATCTCTCGACGGTCAGGATCTCGGACGACGGCTCGACGGTGATCTTCGTCCGCGGAACGGCGCCGAATCGCGACGGGTGGATCGCGAACGCGTCGGCCAATCCGGACGGCGCCGACCGGACGGTGTGGGCGGTTCGGACGGCGGGCGGACCGGCGTGGCGCCTGACGGAGATCGCCGGCGCGCCGGAGCTCGCGCCGGACGGACGCTCGGTGCTCTTCGTGAAGGACGGCCAGGTCTATCGCGCGCTGGTCACACCCAAACCGGTGAAACCGATGGACCGCGGCGACAAGGCGTTCATCACGATGTGGGGGACGCAGAGCGCGCCGAAGTTCTCGCCGGACGGCAGGAAGATCGCGTTCGTCAGCACGCGCACTGACCACAGCTTCGTCGTCATCTACGACGTCGCGACGCGGACCGTGAAGTACATGGACCCGAGCGTCGACTTCGACAGCAGCCCGTTGTGGACCGAAGACAGCAAGCACGTGGTCTTCCTGCGGCGTCCCGGGCTGCCGTTCGGACAGCAGGCGCAAGCCGGCATCGGCAGCCTTGGCAATCCGAACGGGCCGGCGTTCAATCCCAATGCGCAGACGGGCCGTGGCGGCGGTCGCGGATTCGGCGGCCGCGGCACCGCGCAGGCCGGCAACCAGAACGTTCCTCCCGCGGCAGCCAAAGTACCGGGGCTGACCCGCGCGGCCTTCCGCGGCGGCTACACACTGTCGATCATGAAAGCGGACGTCGCGACTGGAGAGGCACGCGAGGTCTGGCACAACCAGCCGAACGACCCGCTGGTCAACAACCTGCTCAATCCTCGGCTCACCGGCAATTTCGTCATCTTCCCGTTCAACGTCGGCTTCGGCGGGCGTGGCGGCCGCGGCGCGCAGACCGAAACGCCGTCCGCGCCGCCCGACGAGTGGGAACGGTACTATTCGCTCGACATCTCCTCACCGTCGTCGCGGCCCGTGCTGCTGACGACGACGAACGGAATGATCGAGGCGCAGACGGATGTCTCGATCTCACCCGATGGCAGGACGCTGTACTACTGCACGAACGCGCAGGATATCGAGCGGCGGCACATCTGGGCGGTCGCGGTCTCCGGCGGCACGCCGGCGCAGGTGACGACCGGCCGCGGCATCGAAACCTATCCGACGCCGCTCGCGTCCGGCAAGCTGCTCGCGACGCTGAGCGCTGACTGGAGGCTGCCGCAATCGATTGGGCTGTGGCCGCTGTCGTCAGGATCCGCTTCGTTGAAGCCCGTACGCGGCGCGCAACATGGCGTCGCGCCGGTCGCGGGCGCGCAGAAGGTGATCTTCCCGGCGACGATGAAGGGATTCCCGGCGGACCTGCACGTCGATCCGGAGCTGGTGATCACGAAAGCGGCCGACGGCCTCGAGATCCACAACCAGCTCTTCCTGCCGAAGAACATCAAGCCTGGCGAGCGGCGGCCGGCGATCGTGTTCGTGCACGGCGGTCCCGTGCGGCAGATGCTGCTCGGGTATCACTACATGCACTTCTATCATTGGGCGTACGGCATCAATCAATGGCTGGCGAGCCAGGGCTACGTCGTGCTGTCGGTGAACTTCCGCAGCGGCGTCGGCTACGGCCGCTCGTTCCGCAACGCGCCGAACACCGGCGGCAGCGGCAACGCCGAATACCAGGACGTCGTCGCCGGCGGGAAGTACCTGCAGTCGCGGCCGGACGTCGATCCGAACCGCGTCGGCATCTGGGGCCTGTCGTACGGCGGCGTGCTCACCGCACAGGCGCTCGCGCGCAACTCGGACATCTTCAAGGCCGGCGTCGATCTCGCCGGCGTGCACCTGTGGGGCAGCTCGCTCGATCCGGAGGCGACGTCATACAAATCGTCGGTCATCGGCGCCGTCGACGGCTGGAAGTCGCCCGTCCTGCTCGTGCACGGAGACGACGACCGCAACGTCGCGTTCCAGCAGACGACGGGCCTGGTGCAACTGCTCCGCGCGCGGGACGTCTATCACGAGTTGATCGTGTTTCCGGACGACACCCACGAGTCGATGCTCCACAGCCGCTGGATCTACACCCTGGACCGCATGGAGAAGTTTCTCGCCAAGTTCCTCGGGGCAGGGGGGGCGAAGATTACGAGCTAGATCGATTGCGGATTGCCGATCGTCGATTGCGGATTGACGGGATTGGCGATTGGGGATTGGGATTGGCGATTGCTGATTGGAATGATGATTGACGATTGGCGATTGGATTGACGATTGGCGATTGGGATTGGCGATTGGGATTGACGATTGGCGATTGGCGATTGGCGATCTCAGATTATCGACCGCTGCAGTCGATAGGCGCCTTTCCCGTCAGTCGCGCTGCCGCGAGGAATACGAGGGCGTAGAGGCCGCATCCAAGAGCGGAGAGAATGAAGGGGTGGAGGTCGGCTCTGTAGATCCATACGCCGATGCCCGTTCTCGCGGCGATGACGCTGTTCGTCATGCTTACCATGACCACGGCGATGAGCCCTCCGATCCAGCCGACCGATGTCGCGGTCACGAGTCCGAGGAGACGTCCGCGCCACGATGCAGCGGCCTGAAACAGCAGCGCCCCGCAGGCGGCCAGCACGCCCGTTCCTACCGCGGCGAGCGGGCTGAAGACCAAGTCCTTTGCCACGACGACGACGTCCGGCTGCCGCGCGAGCGCGTACGCGGCATGCAGGAGGCCCGCGACGACGCCGAGTGCGCCGGCGGCGGCCATATGGGCCCGCCCCAATTGCTTCCGCCTGACGCGCAGGACCGTGCCTGTCGCCGCCACCGCGGCCAGGAAGAGCGCGATTGCATCCCCGCCGTGCCGCCGGTCAGCCTTGCTGACCAAGAGATCATCGAGGGCATCTCGCAGTGGATCCACGGCAAGCCAGGCAAGCGGTGGGCGGCGCCGTAACGCCATCCGCACGTCACCGCCACGATGGGCCACGAGGACGATGAGATCTTCGCCAATCGGCGCCATCTGCACGCGCCGGTTGTAGAACGGTTCCTGGCGCCACACGGCCGTAACGCCCGGAATCTCGACGAAGGCGTACCGGGCTCCTCCCCAAATGCGGAGAGGGACCAGTCCTGCAGGTGCATCCGAACATGAGACCCGCCGCACGCCGTCCGACTCGCCGTGGTCCAGCAAGCGGCAGGGGGGCTGCTCCCGGAGGGCGATACGCGGATCTCCGAGGAGCAGATGAAATGGAGTCCTCGCGTAGCCTTTCCCAGCCCCGACGTTCATCGCCTCAATGACGTACCCGATTGGGACCTGCGGCCAACTGTAGCGGAACGGCCCGTCCTCCTCGCCTATCTGGAACCCGGCCATTGGACTGTAATAGAAGCCTGAATACGCGGCGGCTCCTTCGTCGACCATTCGTAGCGCGATCGAACCGCCTTCCCACATGCGTGTCGTCTGGCAGGCCATGGTGCTGACGATGACCGGCCCTAGGCGCGGCACATCGTGAGCGGCGAATCGCTCGTTCGGGACAGGTCGCCAGTAGCCGTTGCCGCCGTGGCCGGAGTAATGGACGTAATCGACGTTCGTGAGAAACCCCAGGATGTCTGCTGTCCGGGCGAGCGGGCGCGATTGTCGGCGGTCGGCTGTCGTCTCCACGACGAGTGCAGCCGCAGTGAAGACGTCCTCCCCGAGCACCGTCGCGGTCCGGTCGCCCCTGGCTACGCGCGCGCGTTCATAGAGACCGCGGGCGCGAGCGACCGTCGATGCCGTGATGAGCCCTGCCGCAGGACGTGGTGACGCCCGTTCGAGCGTGCGGTTGAAGGCCGTGACGGCTACGTCGGACAGCTCCGTTGGTGCAACCACCCACAGGAGAAAGGCAGGCTCCAGTGTGAGCGCCTCAGTGAGCGACTCCACAACAGGAATGGACTCGAGCGCGGCAATCTGTTGAGCGAGTGAACGGTACGGGCTGTCGCGATGTGCCAGTACGACGGTTAACGGTCCGGCCGGAGCCGTCGTGAGAGGCGTCTCGTTCCGTAGCGGCGCCGCGCGGAGTAAGGAGCCTGCCAACACCAGGCATGCCAAGGCAGGCATGAACCGTGCGCCGATCGTGTGATTGAGACCGCATCTACGCCAATCGCCAATCGTCAATCGTCAATCCAATCCCCAATCGTCAACCGTCAATCCAATCCCCAATCCCTCAATCCCAATCCCCAATCGCCAATCCCGTCAATCCGCACTCGACGATCGGCAATCCGAAATCGATCTATGTCGTCAAAACGACCTTACCAATATTCTGGCGTGATTGGATGAACCGGTGGGCATCGGCTGTTCGGTCGAGGGGGAAGGTCCGTGCGACGACGGGCTTGAGGCGGGCGGCGCGGAGTTCGGCGATCAGCATCTCCATGAGCGGCACGAGCTGCGCGCGTTCGCTCCACAGGTGGCCGATGTGCAGGCCGAACACGCCGCGGTTGCGGTTGATGAGCGACATCGGGTCGAAGCGAGGCGTGGACCACCAGGCGCGGAACGCGCGCCACGCGTTGTAGCGCTCGCCGGGTGCGGCGTCGGAGAGGCCGAAGATCACGAGGCGCCCCAGCGGCGCGAGCAGCCGGTAGCTCGTGATGAAGCTGGTGCCGCCAATCGGATCGAGCACGACGTCGACGCCGCGGCCGCGCGTCAGCTTGCGGACTTCCTCCGCCACGTTCGCGTGGCGATAGTCGATCGGATGCTCGATGCCGAACGACCGCAGCGCGGCGTGCTTGTGCGTCGACGCGGTGCCGATGACGGTGGCGCGCCGCAGCCGCGCGAGCTGCGTCGCGGCGATGCCGACGCCGCCGCCCGCGTTGTGCACGAGCACGGTCTCGCCGGGCGCCAGCGCCGCCATCTTGTAGAGCGCGATCGCGGCCGTCAGGTAGTTGATCGGCACGGCCGCCGCTTCCGCGTCGCTGAGATTCTCCGGGAAGTGAAACGCCTGCCGGCTGGGAACGACGACACTGTCGGAGTAGCCGCCGAACTGCGTCAGCGCGACGACGCGATCACCGGCGCTGAAGCCGGTGACGCCGTCTCCCGTCGCATCGACGTGGCCGGCGACTTCGTAGCCGACGACGACGGGCGGCCGCGGCGCGTCCGGGTACAGCCCGAGCCGCGCGAGAACGTCGGCGAAGTTGACGCCGATCGCGCGCACGCGCACGCGCAGCTCGCCGTCGCCCGGAACGGGATCCGGCCGCTCGCGGATCTCGAACACGTCCGGCGGTCCATGCCGAGGGATCACAGCCTGCCGCATGTGTTGTCTGGCCGTAGTCTATAGGACGGCGGCGATCAGCGATCAGCGATCAGCGATCAGCGATCAGCGGCCAGCGGCCAGCGAGCAGCGCGAGCAACGCCTTCTGCACGTGGAGCCGGTTCTCCGACTGATCGAAGACGACGGACGCCCCCGAGTCGATCACCTCGTCGGTGACTTCGTCGCCGCGGTGCGCCGGCAGGCAGTGCATGAACAGCGCGCCGTCCGCCGCGTGCGCCATCAGCTCGCTGTTCACCTGATACGGCACGAACAGCGCCCGGCGCCGAGCGGCCTCCGCCTCCTGGCCCATCGACGTCCACACGTCGGTGTAGACCGCGTCGGCGCCGCGCACCGCCTCGACCGGATCGTTCGTCTGGACGAGCGTGGCCCCCGTCGCCGCACCGGCAAGAGCGGCGTCGACGACGGTTGCCGGCAGCTCGCAGCCGCGCGGCGATCCAATGCGGACGTTGGCGCCGAGCATCAGCGCCGCCTGCGCCAGCGAAGTCGCGACGTTGTTGCCGTCGCCGACGTAGGCGATCGTGCGGCCCCGCAGACCCCCCAGCTTTTCGATGAGCGTGAGACAGTCGGCGAGCGCCTGACACGGATGCTCCTCGTCGGTCAACGCGTTGACGACCTTCAGACGCGGCGCCGCCGCGGCGAACGCCTCGAGCTTCGACTGCGCGAACGTCCGCATCACGACGCCGAACACCCAGCGTTCCAGGTTGCGCGCGACGTCCTCGATCGTCTCGCGGCCGCCGAGGACGACGTTGGCGGGCGGCTCGATGACGTCGCCTCCGAGCTCGTGCACCGCGATCTGGAACGTCGAACGCGTCCGCAGCGACGGCTTCTCGAACAGGAGCCCGATGTGCAGACCAGACAGCGGCTTGTCGTGCGCGATGCCGGCCGCGCGCGCCGCTTTCATCTGGGCCGCGAGATCGAGGCAGGCGACGAGCATCCCGTCATCGAAGTCGAGCACCGAGAGGAACTGCGAGGGGACCGCGATCCGCGGCCCAAACGGCACGCGCGCTGTTCTGCTCATCGTCTTAGGTCCTGTATTCCGCGTTGATCCGCACGTATTCGGCGGTCAGGTCGCACGTCCACATGCGTGCCTGTCCGTTCCCGCCGGTTCCCAGATCGACCGCGACCTCGATGTCCGTGTTCGTCAGGTAGTCGGCCGCCTCGGGAGCGCGCTCATCGTGCGGCGCGCCGTTGCTGAACAGCTCGACCGGGCCGATGTGCACCGCTGCCTTGTCGAGCACGAACGCCGATCCCGAGCGGCCGGCGACCGCTACGAGCCGGCCCCAGTTCGGGTCGCCGCCGTGAATGGCCGTCTTGACGAGCGGCGAGTTCGCGATCGCCCGCGCCGCGCGCCGCGCATCCTCCTTCGACGCCGCGCCCATGACATTGACGGTGATCAGCTTCGTCGCGCCTTCGCCGCCGCGGACGATGCCGACGGCGAGCGGCTCGCAGACACGGCGGAGTGCGTCGACGAGCAGGTCGTAGTCGCCATCGCCGAGGCGCACCCCGCTGGCGCCATTGGCGAGCACGAACACGCAGTCGTTCGTCGAGCACTCGCCGTCGACGGTGATCGCGTTGAACGTCTCGTCGGCCGCGGCGCGCAACGCGCGTTGCAGCAGCGGCGGCTCGACGGCGGCATCCATCGTCACGAACCCGAGCATCGTCGCCATCATCGGCTCGATCATTCCGGAGCCCTTGGCGATGCCGCCGACGCGAAACGTGCCCGCGGCGGACGTCACTTCGACCGACGCCTCCTTCGGAAACGGGTCGGTCGTCATGATGGCGAGCGCAGCGTCGTGGGCGCCTGCGCGCGCGAGCGTGCCGGCCGCCGCCGCGATGCCGGCGTCCACCTTCGTCATGTCGAGCTGGACGCCGATGACGCCCGTCGAGGCGACGAGCACGTGGTCGGCGTCGCAGCGCAGCGCGTCGATGGTGCGGCGCACCATGTCCCAGGCGTTCCCGAGGCCCTCCTCACCGGTACAGGCGTTCGCGCAGCCGCTGTTCACGACGATCGCGACGGCGCGGCCGCCCGAGCGCTCCAGTTGACGGCGGGAGACGACGATGGGGGCGGCCTGCGCGAGGTTGGTGGTGAAGACGCCCGCGGCGCTGGCGATCTCGTCGGACACGACGATCGCGAGATCCAGCCCCTTCGCCTTGATGCCGCACGACACACCCGACGCCCGGAACGCTTCCGGCGCCGTGATGCCGCCGTCAATCGACCGAACGGACGCCTCCGTCACGCCGGCACCGCGTCGCCGTTCAGGTGCAGCCGCTCGACATTGGGCCGCCGCGCCGCGACCGCGCGCCCTGCATAGATGACGGCAGCGGGCTGCTCGGGCCGCAGCACGACGCCCGCGCGCAGCGGCAGCGTGACCGCGTACTGGCCGCATCTCCGGAACAGCGGGCAACCGGTGCAGTCGTGCGCGATCTTCTCCGGGATCCACATGTGCGGCACGATCGTGAAGCCCATCTTCACGAAGTGCGACGGCTGGTGCGTGAAGGCGCACAACGTCGCGAAGCCGCGCGCGTTGCCGCGGTCGGCCAGCTCGGCGACGAGACGCGGGCCGATCTGGCGGCCGCGCACCGGTTCGTCGACCACGAGCGAGCGCACTTCGGCGACCGTCGCGCTGAGCGGCGCCAGCTCCGCGCATGCGACGACGGCGCGGTCCATCTCCGCGACAACGAAACGCCGCGCATGTGTGGTCACATCGTCCAGAGTCCGAGGCAGCAGGTGCCCGACCTCCAAGTTGGCGTTGATCAGGCCATGGATGGCCGGAGCATCGCTGACGGTGGCTTCACGGAATGTGATCATCGGTTTGCCTGCGACATCGCGACCCCGAACGCGCGATCCAGAAGTTCGATTCCCTCGTCCACCTCGGATTCGGTGATCACGAACGGTGGCAGCAGCCGCACGACGGTCTCGGCCGTGCGATTCACGAGCAAGCCGAGGTCCAGCGCCGCATCGACCACCGTGAGCGCCGGACGATCGAGCTCGATGCCCCAGATGACCCCTTCGCCGCGAACCTCGCGGATGAAGGGACGTGAAGCGGCGAGCGCGCGAAGCTTCTCGCCGATGTGTTTGCCCACCCGGGCGACGTTGTCCATCACGCCGCCGTCGATCAGTTCCTCGAGAAACACGAGCGCCGCGCGGCACGCGAGCAGGTTGCCGCCGTACGTGCTGCCGTGATCGCCGAACGCCGCGGCCTTGGCGACCCGTTCGCTGAACAGCGCGGCGGCCACCGGCACGCCGGAGCCGAGCGCCTTGCCGACCGTCATCAGGTCGGGCCTCAGGCCGAGCGCCGCCGAATAGAACGGACGTCCCGTGCGGCCGAGGCCGCACTGGATCTCGTCGGCGATCAGCAGCGCGCCCGTCTCTCGGCACGCGTCGTTGATCCCGGCAGCCATCGCGGCGGACAACGGACGGACGCCGCCTTCCCCCTGAATCGGCTCGGCGATGATCGCCGCCGTCTTCGAGGTCACGGCGGCCCGCAGCGCCTGCGGGTTGTCGTTCGGCACGAACACGACGTCGGGTACCAGCGGTGCGAACGGCGCGCGATAGTGGTCGTCCCACGTCACCGACAAGGACCCCATCGTCCGGCCGTGGAACGAGTGCTCGAGCGCGACGAACTGCGTGCGTGCGGCTTCGCCCTGCGAGCGCCAGAACTTCCGCGCGAACTTCAGCGACGCCTCGACGGCTTCCGTGCCGCTGTTGCAGAAGAACGCACGCGGCAGGCCCGAGAGCTGCGCCAGCCGCGTCGCCACTTCGCCCTGCAGCGGATGGAAGAACAGGTTCGACGTGTGCAGCAGCTCGCCCGCCTGCGCGGCGACGGCGTCGGCGATGCGCGGATGCGCGTGGCCGAGCGCGGCGACGCCGACGCCGGAAATCAGATCGAGGTAGCTGCGCCCGGCAGCGTCGAACAGGCGGCAGCCGCGTCCGCTGGTGAAGACGACGCGCCCGCGCCGGTATACCTGGAGGACGTGTTCCGCCTCGATATTGAAAACATCCGTCGTCGTCATCGTGTTCATGGCCGATCCGTCTGCAGCGCTTCCGCCTCGATCCGCGTCCCTGTTGCCGTCTCGTAATCCTCGACGTTTCTTCCCGATACGACCGCCACTTCCATCACGCCTGCCGCCAGCGCGCGGCGGCAGGCCGCGAGCTTGGCGACCATGCCGGAGTGCGCGGTGCCAGCCGCGATCATCACGTCGATCTCCTGCAGCGTCAGCCGCGCGATCGTGCGGTTTTCCGTATCCAGCACGCCTGCCGTGCCCCCGGCGATCACGAGGCGCGATGCCGCAAGCGTCGCTGCCAGGTGGCCCGCGAGGGTGTCCGCGTTCACGTTGAGCAGCTCGCCGTCGCGGCTCACGCCGATGCTCGCGACGACCGGGATGTAGCCGAGCCGCAGCAGGTCGCGAAGCAGCGCCACGTCAGCGCCGTCCGGCCGCCCGACCAGCCCGAGGTCCACCCGGTCGCCGGACACGGCCGTGAACACCGGCGCCCTGCTCGACAGTCCGATCGACCCGTCAGCGCCCGTCAATCCCACTGCCCGCCCGCCGGCTGCGCCGATCGCCGCGACGAGTGCCGTGTTCGTGCGCCCCGCGAGCACCGCCAGCACCGATTCGAGCGTCGCCGCGTCAGTCATCCGCAGGCCGTCGACGAACTGCGGCTCGATGTTCCGCGCGCGCAACTCCGCGTCGATAGCGCGTCCGCCGCCGTGCACGACGACGACCGGCTGGCGATTCGCGAGGCGAACGATCGCGGCGGCGGCGCTCTTCAGTGCCGGGCCATCCTCGAGTAATTCGCCACCGAGTTTCAGTGCCGTCAGCATCTCTAATTGTGAGATCTCGGATTAACAGGAGAAAGAGAGAAGGGGAGCATTCTCTTCCTCTTCCTTGAAAAGTGTTCTCCCGTTCTCCCCTGCTCCTGTCCCTCGCGAGATCCCGCTAATTCAACGCGGTCGTTTCGTCGAATCCGAACGCGACGTTGAACACCTGAATCGCCTGACCCGCCGCGCCCTTCACGAGGTTGTCGATGCACACGGCCATCACGAGCTGGCCGCCCGGCCGATCGACCCTCCAGCCGATGTCGCAGAAGTTCGTGTGCGCGACGTGCTTGATCTCCGGCAGATCCGCCCCCGTCAGCCGAACGAACGGCGAGTGGCCGTAGGCGGAACTCAGCGCCGCGCCGATGGAGTGGGCGTCGACGCCGGGTCGCAGCCGCGCGTAAATCGTCTCGAAGATCCCGCGATCGAGCGGCACGAGATGCGGCACGAACGTCACCGGGACGCCGAGCTCCTGCTCGATCTCGGCCGCATGCCGATGCGAGAACACGCCGTAGGCCGAGATGCTGCCGTGGCACTCGGAGAAGTGCGTGCGCTCGGTCGGCGTCTTCCCGGCGCCGGAGACGCCGGACTTCGCATCGATGATCACGCCGGGCTCGACGAGCCCCTGCGCGACGAGCGGGTGCAGCGCGAGCACGGCGGCGGTGGGATAGCAGCCAGGGCACGCGATCAACTGCGCGTCGTTCAGCTCCTCGCGATAGCGTTCGGGCAGTCCGTAGGCCACCGGGACGGAGACGTCGCCGGTGTGCGGATACCACCTCTGCCGGCTCGCGGCATCGCGCAGCCGGAACGCGCCCGACAGGTCGAACACGCGCGGACCGCGCGCGGCGATCGCGGGACCCAGCTCGGCAGCAAGCGTGTCCGGCAGCGCGAGGAAGACCGCGTCGGTATCCGCCGCGAGGCGGTCCACGTCGAGCGGCTCGACCGGTGCGTCCCAGATGCGCTTCAACGCGGGCAGCCGCTTCGCCTCGGAGGCGCCGGAGGCCATCGCGCAGCGCACGTCGGTATGGGGATGCCGGGCAAGGCGGCGCAGCAGCTCGAGGCCGGCGTAACCCGTCGCCCCCGCCACACCGACCCTGACTGGAGAATACTTATTCATCAGAGCCTTTATTTATACGGCAATGCGGACTGCCGGTCAACCCTTTGTCCTATCAAGAGATGTCCGCCAAGATGCATAGGATGTATAATCAGCCGTTCGCTGCATAGTTATGAAGTCCTATCGACAGGCCCTCATCCTCGAACTGATCGATCGGGAAGCCGTGACCAGTCAGGAAATGCTCCGCGATCGGCTCCGTGCCCGCGGCGTGACGGCGACCCAGGCGACGCTGTCTCGCGACGTTCGGGAGCTGGGGCTGATCAAACGGCCGGCCGACGGCGCCTACCGGCGACCCGCGGCGGGCGAGAGCGTGGAGGTCGCGGACCCGGACGCCGTCCTGCGGCGCGCGGTCGATGAATACCTGCGCAGCGAGGAGCCCATTCAGCAGTTGCTCGTGCTGAAGACCGGTCCCGGGCAGGCGCAGCCGATGGCCGTGGCGCTCGATCGGATTCAGCTCGCGGAGATCGCCGGGACGATTGCCGGCGACGACACGATTCTCGTCATTTGCCGGTCGGCGGACGCCGCCGCGACGCTGGCGAAGCGCTTCGAGGCGATGCGGAGGTAACGGGGCGGTGGAACGGATCGTTCTCGCGTATTCGGGCGGGCTCGACACCTCGGTGGCGATCCCGTGGCTCGCCGACAAGTACGGCGCCGAAGTCGTCACCGTGACGCTCGACATCGGCCAGGGGCGCGAGCTCGTCGACGTCCGGGAACGGGCGCTCGCCAGCGGCGCCGTCCGCGCGCACGTCATCGACGCGCGCGAGGAGTTCGCCCGGGACTACGTGCTGCCCGCGCTCCAGGCGGGCGCGATCTACGAAGATCGCTACCCGCTCGCGACGGCGCTTGGCCGTCCGCTCATCGCCAGGCGGCTCGTCGAGATCGCGCGCATGGAGGGCGCTGCCGCCATCGCGCACGGCTGCATCGGCAAGATCAACGACCAGGTGCGCATCGAGGTCGCCGCCCGCGCGCTCGATGACTCGCTCCGCATCATCGCCGTCGCGCGCGAATGGGGCATGTCGCGCGCCGAAGAGATCGAATACGCGAAGGCCCGCAACATTCCGATTCCCGCCACCGTCGCGGGGCCGTACACCATCGACTCGAACCTGTGGGGCCGCTCAATCGAATGCGGCGTGCTCGACGATCCGTGGGTCGAGGCGCCGGAGGACATCTATACGCTGACCCGCGCGCCGCAGCAGTGCCCCGACGAGCCCGCCTACGTCGAGATCGCGTTCGAGAGCGGCGTCCCGGTGAAGGCCAACGGCGTCGAAATGTCGCTGCTCGAGCTGATTGAAAGCCTCGAGACGATTGCCGGCGCGCACGGCGTGGGGCGGATCGACATGGTCGAGAACCGCCTCGTCGGCATCAAGTCTCGGGAAATCTACGAGGCGCCCGCCGCCGTGCCGCTGCACCTCGCCCACCGCGAGCTGGAGAAGTTCGTGATTGCGCGCGATCTCGAACGGCTCACGCGCCAGTTGTCGATCGTCTACGCCGACCTCGTCTACAACGGGCACTGGTTCTCGCAGACGCGCGACGCGCTCGACGCGCTCGTCAAGTCGATCCAGCCGCGCGTCACCGGCAGCGTCCGGCTCAAGCTCTTCAAAGGCGACTGCCGCATCGTCGGACGCGCGTCGCCGCATGCGCTCTACGATCCGGCGGTGGCGTCGTTCGATACGGGCGATCGGTTCGATCACCGCGCCGCTGAAGGCTTCATCAAGTTCTTCAAGAGTTTCTAGGGACGCCATGGCTCATTTGTGGTCAGGACGGTTCGACGGGGATCCCGATGCCGCGCTGTTCGAGTTCGGCGCCTCGTTCGCCTTCGATCGGCGGTTGTTCGAAGACGACGTGACCGGCAGCCTTGCGTGGGCGGAAGGGCTGGCGCGCGCGGGAGTGCTCTCCGACGTGGACGCCACGCTGATTCGCGGAGGTCTCGAGGAGATTCTCGCTCGCGGCACGTCCGATGCCGGCTTCTTCACGTCCGAGGCGGCGGGCGAGGACGAGGACGTCCACGCCTTTGTCGAGCGCGAGCTCGTATCGCGCGTCGGCGACGCGGGCCGGCGGCTCCACACCGGCCGCTCGCGCAACGAGCAGGTCGCCGTCGATCTCCGCCTCTATCTGAAGCGCCGCATCCCCGCATTGCAGCGCGCCATCGTGTCGCTCATCCAGGGGCTGGCGGATCAGGCCGCGCGCGCCGGCGACGCGCTGATGCCGTCCTACACGCATCTGCGACGCGCGCAGCCGATTCTCGTCGCTCACTTCTTCCTCGCGCATGTCGCCGCGCTGCGGCGTGACCACGCGCGGCTCGCCGCGGTGCTGGACGAAGCCGACGAGCTGCCGCTCGGATCCGGCGCCATCGCCGGCACCAGCTACACCATCGACGTCCACGCGCTCGCCACTCGCCTCGGCTTCTCCCGCATCGTCCGCAACAGCATCGACGCGACCGGCGATCGGGACTTCGTCGCGTCCTTCCTGCACGCGTGCGCGCTGACGATGGTGCATCTGAGCCGGCTTGCGGAGGATTCGATCCTCTTCACCACCGAGGAATTCGGATTCTTCGACATCGCCGACACGGCGGCCACCGGCAGCAGCCTGATGCCGCAGAAGAAGAACCCCGATCCTCTCGAGCTCGTTCGCGGCAAGTCCGGGCGTGTCATCGGCAGGCTCACCGGCTGGCTGACGACGATGAAGGGGCTGCCGATTGGGTACAGCAAGGATCTGCAGGAGGACAAGGAGGCGTTGTTCGAGGCCGAAGATACGCTGCTCGCATCCTTGCGGGCGGTCGCTTCAGTCGTCGAAGGCCTGACGCTGCGCGAAGCTGTCTCGACGCGTGCGGCGGCCGGCCTGCTGCTGGCGACCGACGTCGCCGACTACCTCGTGGCGAAGGGAGTTCCGTTTCGTGACGCGCACGAGATCGTCGGCGCGCTCGTTCGCCGGCTCGTGCAGGAGCAGCGGTCGTTCGACTCGCTCACCTTCGATGAGTGGCGCGCGCATTCACCGCTGTTCGAGGCCGACGTGCGTGAGGCCATCACGCCGGCGGCTTCGGTGCGGCGCAAGCGGACGCCGCAGTCGACGCAGCCGGAAGCCGTTCGTGAAGCAATTGCCGAACTGCGTCGCTGGATCGGCGCGCGATGATCTACCTGGTGCATCACGCGGAAGCCGTCGGCCCCGAGGTCGATCCGCAACGTCCGCTGTCAGTGGCCGGCAGGCTGCACGCCGACCGGCTGGCGCTCGCCGCGAAGGAGCGCGGCGTTCAGCCTGTCGTCATCTGGCACAGCGGCAAGCTGCGCGCGCGTCAAACGGCCGAGGCGTTCTGGCGCATCTGTAATCCGCTTGCTGAGTTTTCGGCGATCCGGGGATTGCAGCCGACCGATCCATCCGCATGGATCAGAGATCTACTCACGGGTGAATCGCGCGAGCTGATGCTCGTCGGCCACATGCCGAGCATGCCGCGGATTCTGACGCTGCTCGCGCGGACCGGTGACTTCCCGCAGCATGGATTGGTCGCGCTTGAAGACGAAGGTGGTGTGTGGTTCGAGCGGTTTCGGCTGACGTAAGGCGGAACTGAAGTTCCGCCCTACGGAAGCCGCCGCATTGTACGTAGGGCGGAACTTCAGTTCCGCCCTCAGCGGTTACCCGCCGAAACGGAATACGAGCCCGACCGTTCCGCGCCAGAACTTGAAGCCGGTCATCCCGACGTCCAAGTCATCATCGGGCTCCTTGTCCTCCAGCGCGCGGAAGAAGCGGACGTCACCGCGCAGCCCGATGTTGTCAGTGAAGAACCCGGCGACGCCGCCGCCGACGTTGAAGCCCAGGTTCGTGTTGTTGAATCCGCCGAATGGGTCCTCCTCGTCGATCCGCATATCGATCACACCGATGCCGCCCGACGCGTAGGGACGAACGCCCCTCCCCACCTGACCGCCCCCCGGCGCGCCGAAGATGACGTTGGCCATCAGCGTGGTCACGTGGTTGTCGCCGAACTCGAAGTTGGCGGGGCCGCTCGTGTTCTGGAAGAAGTTCGGCGAGTAGCCGAAGTCCACCTCGAAGCCGGCGATCCCTCCGCCCATCCAGGCGAGCGATGCGCCGACGTTCAGTCGGCGTTCGAACTCATCGTCGAAATCGTCGAACTGATCGGCGAACGTGGCAGCCCCGCCGAAGTTGCCGCCGATGAACGGCGTGAACAGCCAGTCGGCCGACGCCGGCGCAGGCGCCGCGGCTGACATCGTGAGCACGAGAATCCCCGGTACCAGCAACTTTCGCACTGTCGTCACCTCCCGTGTGCGACTGAACAAGACGGCTTCCGAACCTATCCGCCGAAACGGAATACGAGGCCGACCGTTCCGCGCCAGAACTTGAAGTCGCTCAGCGCGACGTCGAGCTCGTCATCGGGCTCGTTGTCCTGGAGCGAGCGGAAGTAGCGGACGTCGCCGCGGATGCCGACGTTGTCGCTGAAGAAGCCGGCGAGGCCGCCGCCCACGTTGAAGCCCCAGTCGTTGCTGCTCACGTCGAAGAAGTTCTCGGGGCTGCTGACGCGGTGACGGATCAGGCCGAGTCCGCCCGACGCATACGGCCGGATGCCGCGCCCCACCTGTCCGCCAGCGGGCGCTCCGAGAATGACGTTCGCCATGAGCGTCGTCACGTTGCTGTCGCCGAACTCGAAGTCCGCGTCGCCGGTCGTGTCCTGGAAGAAGTTCGGCGAGTAGCCGAAGTCCAGCTCGAAGCCAGCGATGCCGCCGCCCATCCAGGCGAGCGACGCGCCGAAGTTCACCTTGCGCTCGAACTCATCCTCGAAGTCGCCGAAGTCATCCGAGAACGTGGCCGAGCCCCCCCAGTTGCCGCCGATGAACGGCGTGAACAGCCAGTCGGCTGACGCGGCTGCCGGCGCCACCGCCGACATGAAGCACACGAGCGATCCTGCCAATACCAACTTACGCATTGCCTCTCCCTCTTCAATAGACCGGCGACCGCCGCCGGCGTGAGGTTGTGCGGACGGTCCGCGGGCGCGAATGCTCGAGGCCGTCACGGCTTCCCACGGGTGCAAGCGCCTTGCCCGCAGGAGGTTATGTGGTCGAGGTGAGCTGAAGCTCGTGCGCCTTCTGCTGCAACAGCGCCCAGGCGCGGGCGACGTGCGCCTCGGTCGTGTGCAGATTGCCGATGGCGAGGCGCAGCACGTACTTCCCGTCGAGTCGGGTATGGGACAAGAAGATCTCGCCGGTGCGATTGACGGCGTCGAGCAGTTGCTCGTTGAGGGCGTCCGCCGCTGTCGGGGTCAGCGATTCGTCGCGAATGCGAAAACAGACGACGCTGAAGGGAACGGGCGCAACGCGCTCGAACACGTCGCTGGCGTCGACCCACGATGCGAAGAGCTGCGCGAGGCGCATGTGCTCGGCGAGCCGGGCGCGGATTCCGTCAGCGCCGAAGTGACGCAGCACCATCCATAACTTGAGCGCGCGGAAGCGGCGTCCGAGCTGCACGCCCGTGTCCATCAGGTTCTTCACGGGCGCCGACTCCAGCGTCTTCAGGTACTCCGGCGTCAACGCGAACGCCCTGCGGATGACATCCATGCGGCGGCAGTAAAAGGCACTGAGATCGAACGGCGTGAACAGCCACTTGTGCGGATTGACGACAAGCGAGTCGGCGCGATCGGCGCCGCGAAGGATCCACTCGTAGCCGGGCACCATCGCCGCGACGCCGGCGTACGCCGCGTCGACGTGAAGCCAGAGCCGCTCGCGCTCGCAGACGCCGGCGACGGCCTCGATTGGATCGACGCTCGTTGACGATGTCGTTCCCACGGTCGCGACGACGGCAATCGGCGTGATTCCCGCGTCGCGGTCCTCCGCGATCGCGCGCGACAGTGCGTCGGGACGGACACGGAATTCGCCGTCGCTCGGGATTTTCCGCAGCGCATCGTGGCCGAGGCCGAGCAGAATGACCGCCTTGTCGACAGAGGAGTGCGCCTGATCGGAGCAGTAGACGCGCAGTCGCGACAGTTCAGGGCGCCCGGCCAGCCCCGCCGTGCGCACCTGCGGCACCGCGGTCTCGCGCGCGGCCGCAAGCGCGTGCAGCGTGGAGATCGACGCGGTGTCGTAGATGACGCCTTCGAACGACTCGGGCAGGCCGAGCAGCCGGCGAAGCCACGCCAGCGCGACGTCCTCGAGCTCCGTGGCGGCAGGCGACGTGCGCCACAGCATCGCCTGCACGTTCAGCGCGGCCGAGAGGAATTCCGCCAGCGCGCCCGGCGCGCTGCCGCTGATGGCGAAGTAGGCGAAGAAACCGGGGTGGTTCCAGTGCGTGATCGCCGGCAGCACGATCCGCTCGAAGTCCGCGAAGATCGCGTCGAAGCGTTCGCCCGCGGCCGGCGCGTCGGCGGGCAGCGCCTCGCGAACGGCGCCCGGCCGGACCTGTGCGAGGACGGGGTAGCGGCCGGGATCCTTGAAGTAGTCGGCGATCCAGTCGGCGATCCGGTGCGCCTCGCGCCGGAACGCCTCCGGATCCATGTCGCCGGCGACGTCCGCCATCGCCGCTACTTCTTGTGCGCGGTCGCGTAGTCGATCGCGAACTTCTTCAGCGGCTCGCTCGTGAGGCCGATCGCGACCGCTTCGTCGGTCGCCTTCGGAATGTCCCAGCCGTCGACGACGACGCGTTTGATCAGCCACATGGCGCCGACGCGGTTGGCGGAGCCGCAGTGGATGTATGCCGGCTGGTTTGCCTTGTCGGTGACGGCGGCGAGAAACGTCTCCACGGACTTCGCGTCCGGACTCGTGCCGTCGACGGGAATGTGGATGTACCTGAGACCGGCGGCGGTGGCGGCCGTCTTCGAGGCGGCGATGTCGACGCCCGGTTCGTTGTCGCGGCGCAGGTTGACGATCGAGTTGAATCCGAGCTTCTTCAGCTCGGCGGACGTCTCCGGAGTCGTCGCGCCGGCGCACATGATCGTCGCGTCGACACGCGTCACGTTGCGCGCGCCGGGAAGATCGACTTTGGTGGGGGACTGCGCGAGCAGAACCATCGAGAGCATGAGCATCAGCATCATGCCCTCGATTTTACTCCGAGGGGCTTCGCCGCCTATTTGTCCTTGCGGACTTCGATCGAGACCGGCGAGGTGAGGCGCACGGTGACCGTTTCGCCGGCGGCGAGAACAGCCGCGTTGCGTCCGCCCGCCATCACGACGGCGGTACCGCCGGCTGCGCCGGTCGCGCCGCCGATTGCCGCCCCTTTGCCGCCGCCGAGAATCGCGCCGAGGATTGCGCCCCCGACGGCCGCGCCGCCGATCTTGCGCGCGCTTTCGCCTGAGGGTGATTCCCCTTCGCGGAAGATCGCGTCGGTGCGCAGCGGAAGCTCGCTGCCATCGGCGAGCACCAGGGTGTGGAACCGGACGCCGAGGCGCGCGCGCTCCTTCATCTTGCCGCCGCGCTCGACGACGGTGACGGCGCCGATCGCGCGCGAGCCGGCGGGAATCGCGACGTGGCCGGCCGCCGTGACGTCGCGCGTCACGCGCGCCTCCACGCGATCTTCAACCTGCGTCCGCTCGCTCGACAACGCCGTCGTCACCTGGAGTCCGATGACGGCGCCGGCCGGGATCGTGACTTCTTCGTACTCGGGCACCGGCGGCGCCGGAGGATCCTGAGGACGCTGCGGCTCCGGGACCGTTTCGACTGCCGGCACGACCGCAGGTGTCACGGGTTCCGCGGCGGCGCGCTCAGGCGCGGTTGCCGGGGTCTGCGCTGCTTCCGCGGCAGCGGGCGCTGCCCGACGGCCACCAGGGAGGCCGGCACTGGCGCCACGACGGCTGCCGGCGGCAACGGTACCCGACCGCCGCGGCTCGGCCGCATGCTGAACCGGCGGGTCGACGGCTGCAGGCTTCTCGACGATCGCTTCGGTTTCGGAAACCGGCTGCCCGGCAGCGGCCGGATCCGGCACTGCCGCAGGCTGCGCCGGCTGGGCCACGAATTCGACGGGGGCCGGCGCCGCGCTCTGGCGCACGGCCACATAGGCCCCGCCCGCCGCTGCGACGACGCATCCTGCCGCTATCAGGCTGAATGCGAGGACTTTAGACATCATGAACTGCTCCCTGGACGGATGACGTTCGAGCAATTGCCATGCCCTTCATTTCGTCATGGGACTCCCCATATGTAGCGGTTCCGGCGCGGTTTGCCGCGACATCGAGGTGCCAGCCGCGCCTGGCGGGGACACTCGTGTCCTCGACGCAGGACCCCGGGAGACCGTTGGCCGTTGGCCTTTGGCCCTCGGCCCTTGCCCGACCGCGATTTTCACCGGTCCGGCCGTGGTACTCTCGTTGCAGCCGACGGGTTGCTGACACGTTGAAGTCCTCGGGAGGCCGTCGATGCGCCGTATCGTCCTGCTTCTGCTTGCCGTTACCGTCCTGAGCGCGAGCCCGGCCCAGGCGATCACCGTCCGCGACATCATCGAGCTGTCGAAGACGGGGTTGAGCGACGAAATCCTGCTGGCGATCATCGACACCGAGCGGAAGGTGTTTCCGGTCGATCCCGCGACGCTGAAGCTGTTGAAGGATTCCGGCGTCAGCGAGCGCGTGATTCTCGCGATGGTGAAGAGCGGTCGCACGGCGCAGCCCGTCGAGCCGGCCGCCCCGGCGCCGCCGCCGGCTCCCGCCGTCGAGCCAGCGCCGGAGCCCCGCGTCATCGTGATCGATCACCACGAGAGCGCGGTGCGCGAGGTCGCCGTGCCGGTGCCGGTCTACGTGCCCGTCTACATTCCGCGCCACGGCACGTCGCGGCCGATCGTGCCGTTCTCGACGATCGGTCTGCCGCAGTCGCGGCTCGGATTGTCTTCGCCGCCGCCCAAGCCGACGTCCGATCCGCCGTACTGGAAGCAGCAGCAGCGCTAGGCTGCGTCGCGGCCGATCTTCTTCTTGATGTCCTTGCCGATCTTGATTGCCGCAGGTATGAGTGCGGCCGTGCCGATGATGAGATCGCTCGGCCGGACCTCGTAGGGGCCGGGCTTGCCCGGCCCCGGCTTGCCCGGCCCGGATTCAGCCGCCGCCTCTCGCTCGAGATCGCAGTTCACGCCTTCGTCGAACGCGCGCACCGGAATCTCTCCTCGCGCGCGCTTTTCCTCGTAGGCTCGCGCCGCGAGCACGCCGATCTTTTTCTTTTCGCCCGGCACTTTCTCGCCGACGTCCTTGCCGTGCGGCGACGCGTGCTCGATCTCCGCGTTGAACTCGGCGCCAATCAGGATCGCCATGCCTGACAGCCAGAACCACAGCAGCAGGACGATCACGCCGCCGATCGCCCCGTAGGTCTCGTTGTAGTTCGCGAAGTTGGCGATGTAGATCTTCAGCGCCAGCGACACGCCCAGCCACAGCAACGTCGCGAGGACCGAGCCTGGCGTGATCCAGACCCACTCCTGCTCAGCGTCCGGCGCGAAGTAGTAGACGATCGCGATGCCTGTCGCGACCAGCGTGAGCACGACGGGCCACTGCAGCACGAGCCACGTCCACTTGAACGCTTCGCCGAGGTTCATCCGGGTGGCGAGGTGTTCCGCCGCCGTCGGGCCGAGCAGCACGAGTGCCATCGAGACGATGATGAAGAGGGCCATGCCGACCGTGAGCGCAATCGCGGTCAGCCTGACCTTCCACCATGGCCGCCCTTCCTCGATGTCGTAGGCGGCATTGAGCGTCGTGGTGATCGAGACCATCGCCGTCGAGCTGCTCCAGATGGTCAGCAGGAAGGCGCCGGTCAGGATGCCCCCCCGGCCGCTCTTCCCGATCTCCGCAAGCTGAGTTTCGACGATGGTCAGCACGTCCCTGGGCGCCACCGTCCCCACGTTCTGGACGACCTGCTCGACGACGTTCGCGAGGTTGAAGAAGCTGGCGATGGAGATGAGCGTCAGCAGCGCGGGAAAGAGCGCGAAGAAGAGGTAGTACGCCTGTTGCGCCGACAGGTTCATGATGTCGTCGGCGATCGCGTCCTTGGCGGTCCGCTTGACGAGCTCGCCCCAGTCGAGCGGCATCTTGAAGTTGGCCAACACGTTGTCGGATCCAGCAAGCCGGCTGCCAGCCCGCCATTCGTGGTATAACGCCGTGTTTCCCGCCGCTTCTTTGGAGGCTTCAACATGACCCGACTGCGAAGTCCATTTCTCCGCTTCGCGCTCGCGCTGGCTTTGGCGGTTGCCGCCGCGCCGGCGCAGCGGCCGGCCGCGCAAGGCGCCGCCAGGCCGCAGAAGAACGACCAGGAATACACGGCAAAAATCAAAGAGTACCTGCAGGATTCGCGCATCTCGACGGAGCTGGTCGACCACCTGCCCGCGTCCGACGCCGTGCCCACGCCGCTGAAGTTCCTCGGCCGCATCGTCGGCACGCCTGGCGAGCTGACCTACGCGAAGGACATCTATCGCTATTACGAGGCGATCGACAAAGCGTCGGACCGCATCGCCATGTGGACGATCGGCAAAACCGAAGAGGGCCGCGACATGGTGATCCTCGCGGTCGCCGACGAGGCCACCATCAAGCAGATCGACAAGTACAAGGCGATGATCGCGTCGCTCACCGATCCGCGGAAGACGACCGACGCGCAAGCGCAGCAACTGATCAAGACGGCGAAGCCGCTGTACTGGATCACGAGCGGCATGCATTCGACCGAGAACGGCGGCCCCGAGATGCTGATCGAGCTGCCGTACCGGCTGGCCGTTTCGGAGACCCCCTTCATCCAGCAGATTCGCAACAACGTCATCACGCTGATCACGCCGGTGATCGAGGTCGACGGGCGCGAGAAGCAGGTCGATACCTACTACTTCAACAAGAAGCGGGCGCAGGGGGATTCGCGGCTGCCGCTCATGTACTGGGGCAAATACGTCGCGCACGACAACAACCGCGACGGCATGGGGCAGTTCCTCGCGCTGACGAAGAACGTGACGAAGGCGTTCCTCGACTGGAAGCCGACCGTCATGCACGACCTGCACGAGCAGTCCACGTATCTCTACGCGTCGACCGGCACTGGCCCCTACAACGAGCAGATCGATCCGATCACGATCGACGAGTGGTGGCTGCTGGCGAAGACCGAAGTGATGGAGATGACGAAGCGGGGTGTCCCGGGCGTCTGGACCTACGGGTTCTACGACGGCTGGGTGCCGAACTACATGTTCTTCATCGCGCACGCGCACAACTCGATCGGGCGCTTCTACGAGGTCATGGGCTACGGACCGGACAACCGCAGTGTCAGCGGCGGCGGCGCCACCAGCCGGGAGTGGTATCGGCCGAATCCCGCGCTCCCGACCATCCAGTGGGGTCCGCGCAACAACACCAACATCCAGCAGTCGGCGATCCTCATCGCGCTGAACCACGTTGCGAAGAACCGCGAGACGTATCTCGAGAACTACTGGCTCAAGAACAGGAACGCGGTGAAGAAGGGCACGGATGGCCCGACCTACGGCTGGGTGATCCCGGCGGGGCAGAAGCGGAAGTCCGACGCCGCGCAGGCCGTGAACGATCTCCGCGCGCAGGGCCTCGAAGTGCACACCGCGTCGGCCGCGTTCAAGGCCGGCACCGTCGACGTGAAGCCTGGCGACTACGTTATCCGCGGCGATCAGCCGTACCGCACGATTGCCGACATGTACTTCGCGATTCAGAACTACGCGCCGTCGAATCCGCGGCCGTACGACGACACCGGCTGGACGTTCCAGTACATGCGCAACCTGGTGATCAAGCCGATCACCGAGAAGAACGCGTTGACGCAGCAGATGGCCCTGATCGCGGCGGACGTGAAGGCGCCCGGCGGCCTCGAGGGCAGCGGCCCCGTAGTCATCGTCGACCACACGACGGATGCGAATCTCGTCACGTTCCGTTTCAAGCACGCGAGCGTGAAGATGCAGGCGGCGCAGGCGGAGTTCGAGGCGGGCGGGCGGAAGTTCCGCGCCGGATCGTTCATCATTCCGGCGGCCGACCGCGCCGCGCTCGACGCGTCGTTGAAGCAGCTCGGGCTCTCCGGGTACGCGGTGGCTTCAGCGCCCACGGTACGGACGCACGACCTCGACGTGCCGCGAGTCGGTTACGTCCACAGCTGGGCGCGGACGCAGGACGAAGGCTGGGTGCGCGCGGCGCTCGACACCTACGGCGTGCCCTACACCTATTTCGCCGATACCAAGCTGCGCGAGGGCAGCCTGCGGCAGAAGTACGACGTCATTGTCTACCCGCACGTCGGCGGCAATGCGCAGTCGCAGGTCGCCGGGATTCCGAAAGGATCGGGTGCGCCGCTGCCGTACAAGAAGACCGCTGAATCGCCGAACCTCGGCGCGCAGGATCAGGCCGACGACATCCGCGGCGGCATGGGCTGGGAAGGGCTCCTCGAGCTGCGGAAGTTCGTCGAGCAGGGCGGCACGCTCATCACCGAAGGATCGACCGCGGTGATCTTCCCCGAGTACAAATTCACGACCGGCGTCACCGTCGAGGAACCGCAGGGGCTGTTCGTCCGTGGCTCGGTGATGCGCGGCATCGTCGCGGATCGTGCGAGCCCGATCGCGTACGGGTACGACGCGCAGGTGCCGGTGTACTTCAGCCA
Organism: Vicinamibacterales bacterium; assembly: GCA_048594885.1. Classification (GTDB taxonomy): domain Bacteria; phylum Acidobacteriota; class Vicinamibacteria; order Vicinamibacterales; family 2-12-FULL-66-21; genus JBMDXB01. Next base: position 59,342 of record JBMDXB010000082.1, on the reverse strand, counting down.
GTCGCCGGTGCTGAACGCGGGCGGCGGCGGTGGTGGCGGCTTCGGCGGGTTTGGCGGCGGCCGAGGCGGCGATGCGCTGCCGGGCGTCGGCATGAACGTCAGTCCGATGGCGAACCGGCAGAACGTGCTGTCGCCGTTCGATCCGGAGAATCCGCAGGCTGCGCCGGCGCCGGCGCGCGGCGGTCGTGGACAGGGTGCAGCCGAGGGCGGGTTCGGTGGCGGCCGCGGCGGTGGTCGCGGCGGGTTCGGCGGATTCGGCGGTGGCGACAGCGCTGAAACGCGTCCGCGCGTGATCGTGACGTTCCCGTCGAATCCCGACGAGATGCTGCTCTCCGGCGTACTGGTCGGCGGCCAGGCGCTGGCCGGCCGTGCGCAGGTTATCGACGCGCCGCTCGGTCAGGGCCACGTCGTGTCGTTTGCCATCCGTCCGTTCTGGCGCTGGCAGACGCAGGGGACGTTCTTCCTCGGGTTCAACGCGATCCTGAACTGGAACGATCTCGACGCCGGCCGGTCCGCGCCGCGCCAGACGACCACCAGCTCGCGCCAAAAACCGTGACACTCACCGTTTTTCGAATTTCGTAAAACCGTGACACTCACCGTTTCTCGAAATGCAACACCGAGATGTTGCATTTCCTGCAAACGGTGAGTGTCACGGTTTTTTGGGGCGGCCTCCTCCGCGCTGGGTGAAATGGAGGCCGTACTGCTCCACCATTGACGCCGTCCACGCGTCGTCGCCGAACGGCGCGCCCTTTCTGACGCTGTACCTGATCGCCGTCAGCTGCTCCTTCGGCAGCGATTCATTGACCCACTCCGTCCACTGCGCAAACCGCGATACCGGTCCGTCGCACAGCTCCGGACGATCGACAGTGGTGTCCTCCGACAGGCTCGACCATCGCCACTGTTCGGCGCGCCGGACGAGAGATGCCCGAAGCGGATTTGCCTCGACGTATCTCCACACCGTCAGCAGGTGATGGTCGGACTGAATCGCGAAGTTCTTGTAGCGCCCCTGGTAAACGTGACCGGTGCCGACGATTTCGTAGTGCTGCTGATATTGCCGAACGTGCGCATTCATCAGCCAGTGCATGTACGCAGGAACCTCGCCCTCGTTCGCCGGCCAGACCTGAAAGTGAAAGTGGTTCGGCATCAGGCAATACGAAAGATCTTCAACGGGAACCGCTGTTGCGCCTGCGCCATCAATCGCAGAAATGCTTTGTAATCACCATCTTTCTGGAAGATCGTTCGCCGTTTGTTACCACGATTGATCACGTGATGGGCAGCCCCGGGCGGAAAGACGCGGCGGATTCGCGGCATGTGAAGCCTCCTTTACGATCACAAGCCGCGTGCCGCCGGCGCAGCTATGATGGGGATCGTCATGGCGGCACCAGACGTCATCGTCGTTGGTGCGGGGATCATCGGCTGCGCGATCGCGCATGAGTGCGCACGGCGTGGCACCAACGTACGCGTCATCGAGGCGCGTACGGTGGCAGGTGGCGCGACGCAGGCGTCGGCTGGCGTGCTGGCGCCGTTCATTGAGGGTCACGGGCACCCGCTGTTGCGTGAGCTCGGTGCGCGGTCGCTGGATCTCTACGATGCATTCGTCGCGAAGGCGTCGGAGGATTCAGGCCTTCCCGTCGAATACAGGCGCTGCGGGACGCTGGAAGTTGCGCCGGACGATGCCGCGGCGGAGCGGCTGCGGCAACGGGACCAGCCTGCCGGCGCCGCGCAGTGGCTTGATGGACCCGCCGCGCGGGCGCTGGAACCTGCACTGTCGGCATCGACGCGAGGCGCGCTGCTGATTCCGACGCACGGTTACGTCGCCGCCGGCGCGTTGACCGACGCGCTCGCCTGGGGAGCCGTTCGCCATGGCGCGCAGCTGGAAACCGGCCACCGCGTTGCGGCAACCCGCTCCGACCCGTCGGGCGCCACCGTCGTCGCCGAGGATGGGACGACTTGGAGTGCCGGGGAAGTGATTCTGTGCACGGGCAGTTGGCTTGCCGACGTTCAGTTGAACATCCGAGCGCCGAGCCGTGCCGCGATCACCCCCATCCGAGGACAGCTGTTGAAGATGACGTGGAAGGGGACGCCGCTGTCCCGAGTGATCTGGGGTCCGAACTGCTACGTCGTGCCCTGGGAGGACGGGCATGTCCTTGTCGGCGCGACCGTGGAGGACGTCGGGTTCGATGAGCGGACGACGGCCGCCGGCGTGCGCGATCTACTCGACGCCGTCTGCGAGCTGCTGCCGGAGGCGTGGGGCGCGACCTTCGTCGAGGCGCGCGCGGGGCTCAGGCCGGCCACCGCGGACGGACTGCCGGTGATCGGGCGATCGCCGGATCTGCCGCACGTCGCCTACGCGACGGGTCACTACCGCAACGGCGTCCTGCTCGCGCCGCTCACGGCGCAGCTCATCGCCGACGCCGTTCTCGAGAGCCGCGTCGATCCGCTGCTGTCCCAGCTCGCCCCATAAAAACCGCGACACTCACCGTTTGCACTTTCTGCAACACCACCGTGTCTCGTTTCGAGAAACGGTGAGTGTCACGGTTTTACGTAAATCGAAAAACGGTGAGTGTCACGGTTTTCAGCGGATGGGCGTGCCGGTCTGCTGCACCGCCTCGAACGCGACGGCCGCCAGCTGGTGATCCAGCATCGCGCGCAGCTCGTTGTCGCGCGCAATCGCCAGGTCGCGCTGCGCCTGGATCACCAGAAAGCTCGTCGACATCCCCACCTCGAACCGCTTCTGCTCGGCGTCGACCCGCTGCTCGGCGAGCTCGCGGCCAAGCCGTGCCGTCTCGATGCGCTGGCGATTCTGCTCCAGCCGCAACGCCGCTTCGCGCACCTGGCGGACGATCTCCAGCTCCAGGCTCCTGACGCGCGCAGCCGCCTGGTCGCGCTCGATGCGCGCACGTGCCAGGTTCGCCTCCTCGACGCTGTTGCCAATCGGATACGACAGCGACAGGCCGACGCTCCACGTCGGGAAATCCGACGTCAGGACCTGGCCGATGACCGACGCCAACGACGTGTCCTGCGAGCCGATGATCGTTCCGGGGAACCCGCCTTCGCGAATCAGCCGCGATCCACCCTGGCCTCGCGTCAGATACGTTGCCTGCGCCCGCAAGTCCGGCATCGTCTGATTCTTGGCGAGCTCCACGCTCGTGTCGGCGTTCTGGATCTGCTTGCGCGCGGTGATGAGATCCGCGCGCTGCTCGAGCGCGCGTCGCACGGCGCCATCGACGTCCGGCAGCGGCGCCATCGCCGGCGTCAAATCGGCGGGTTCGACGCGGATACGCCAGTAGTCGTCGCGCTTCGGATCGATGACGAGCGTCCGCAACTGATCCTCCGCCTGCAGCACCTGCGTGCGCGCGACGATCAGGCTCTCGCGCCGTTGCGCCACTTCCGCGCGTGCGGCGACGAGATCGAGCGGCGGCGACTGGCCGACGTCGACGCGCGCGCGATTCGTCCGTTCGAGCTCCAGCGCGAGATCGAGCGATCGCTGCTGCACGGCCACCGCGGCCCGCGCCGAGACGAGCGCCCAATACGCCGCTTCGGCCGACGCCACGACCTGCGCCGCGCGATCGCGCACCTGCACGTCCGCGATCTCGCGATTGCGGCGCGTCAGATCGAGCTGCGCGCGCGCGAAGTCGATCCTGAAGTTCCGCATCAGCGGCTGCGAGACGACCGCCTGCATCGACGACGTCAGCGACGGCAGGAAGCTTGTGAACGGGCTCGTCGTCGTGGTGCGGGCGGTCGTGTACGACACGTCGTAGGACGTTCCGTACCGCGGGAGCTGCTGCGCGAGTCCGGCCGTCCCCGACCAGAACGCGGTCTCAGTCGATCGATCGCCGCCAAACAGGTTCGCAGACGGCGCGACGTCTCGGTTGCGCAGCACCGACGACGAGAACGTCGGCACGAAGACCGCGCGCGCCGCCGCGACGCGTGCATCGTTGGCCGCGGGCTCGAAGCGGACGACGGCGAGCTCCGGGTTGTTGTCGACGGCCATCCGCACCGCCTCGTCGCGCGACAGCCGCAGCAGCTGTTCGGGCGCCGCAGGCTGCTGGATCGACGGCGGCGCCGTCTGCGCGCCGGCCGGCGCCGGCAGCAGCAGCGCAAGCACCAGCAGCGATGCCGTGGCCGTCACCGCGCCGGTGGCTCGGCCCCAGCGCCACAACCGGACGCGCGACAGATCGTCGAACAGCGAGTAGGCAACGGGAGTAACGACAAGCGTGAGCAGCAGCACGAGTGATTGCCCTCCGATAATGACGAATCCAATCGCGCGGTTCGTGGCCGCACCCGCCCCGCTCGAGAGCACCAGCGGCACCATCCCGGCGACGAACGCGAACGTCGTCATCAGAATGGGCCGCAGCCGGTCGCGGCTCGCCTGCAGGACCGCCTCGTCGCGATCCATGCCGCGCTCCCTGAGCTGGTTGGCGTGATCGATCTGCAGGATCGAGTTCTTCTTGACGACGCCGAACAGCACGAGTAGTCCCAGCGCCGAGAAGATGTTCAGCGACTGCCCGGTAATGATGATGGACAGCAGCGCAAACGGCAGCGTCAGCGGCAGCGACAGCAGGATCGTGATCGGATGCAGCCACGACTCGAACTGCGCCGCGAGAATCAGATACATGAAGACGAGCGACAGCACGAATGCGAGCAGGAAGTTCTCCGCCGCGCGCCCGAGCTCCTTCGACCGTCCCGCGAAGCGCATGCCGTAGCCCGGCCCCATCTTCAGCGATTCCGCCGCGTTCTGAATGGCCGCCATCGCGGGGGTTTGCGAGACGCCAGGCATCAGGCCCGCAAAGACCGTGACCTGCCGCTGCCGGTTCAGGCGGTTGATTTCCGCCGGCGCCGATCCGGGCGTGAGCTGCGCGAGGTTCTCGAGCGGCACGCTGCCGATGCGCGCCGACGGCACCGTCAGCTGGCCGATCGCCTGCAGCGACTCGCGGTCCGTCTGCACGGCGCGAACGTGCACCTCGTACTGCTCGCCGCCTTCGTTGTAGGTCGTCACCTGGTCGCCTCCCACCAGCAGGCGCAACGCCTCGGCCGCGTCAGAGATCTGGACGCCGAGGTCGGCAGCCTTCAATCGATCGATGTGAACAGAGACTTCCGGCTTGCCGACGTTCATCGAGGTATCGACGTCGACGACGCCCGGCTCCTTCCGTGCGGCTTCGGCCACGGCCTGACCGTACCGCTCGAGCGCCTTCAGATCCGGTCCGCTTATTGTGAACTGGATCTCCGCATTCTGATTGCCGCCGCCGCCGAACATCGCCACCGGCCGCACACCGACGCGCAGATCGCGCGTGTTGAGCTCCGGCAGCTCACGCACGTCGTTCATCACGCGGAACTGGTCGCGTTGTCGCTCGCCGAGCGGCTTCAGGCGCACGTACACGGAGCCGAGGTTCGACGTGCGGCTCGGATCGTCGGCTATCGACACGAGCGTATACGCGACGTCGGGGATCTGTCGAATCCGCGCCGCAATCCGGTTCGCGATCAGTTCCGTCGCCTCGAGACTCGTGCCTTCAGACGCCCGAAGGCCGACCTCGAACTCGGACATGTCATCGTCGGGCAGGAAGTTCTTCTTGGCCACGATGAACAGCGGCACGCTGCTCAGCAGGACCAGTACCGCCAGGCCGACGATCGCCGTCCGATGACCGAGCGCCCAGCGCAGAATCGACGTGTACCGGCGATCGAGCGGCCGAAAAACCGCCGAATCCTTCGAGCCGTGTCCTGAGGCCGTTCCTTCTCGAGGTTTCGTGCGAATCCAGCGCGCCGCGAGCATCGGCGTCAGCGTGAAGCTCACCAGCATCGATACCAGTACCGAGAAGGTCATCGTCAGACCGAAGCTCGTCATGAAGCGTCCGACGATGCCTCCCATGAAGGCGACGGGCACGAAGATGGCGACAAGCGACAGCGTGGTCGCCAGCACGGCGAGCCCGACTTCGCGCGTCGCCTCGACCGCCGCCTCCATCGGCGTGCGCCCCTTCTCCTCGACGAACCGGTAGATGTTCTCCAATACGACGATCGCATCGTCGATCACGATCCCGACAGCCAACGTCAGCGCCAACATCGTCATCGAGTTGAGCGTGAAGCCCTGCTGCCAGATGAGTCCGAACGTCGCGATGATGGACGTGGGGATCGCGATCGCGGCGATGATCGTCGACCGCCAGTTCCAGAGGAAGACGAGGACGACCGCTGCCGCGAGGAATGAGCCGACGACGAGGTGCTCGTTGACGCTCGTAATCGACGCGCGGATGAACTCCGACATGTCGCGAACGACGCGAATGTCGTAGCCGGCCGGCACGAGCGGCCGGAGCTCTTCCAGGCGTTCGCGAACCGCGTCGACGACCTGGACGGTGTTCGTGCCTGACTGGCGTCGCACCATCAGCAGGACCGCGGCCTCGCCGTTCAGGTTCGACGCGCTTTCCGCTCGCGCCATGCCGTCCTCGATGCGGCCGACGTCTCCCAGCCTGATCGAGTGCGTGCCCCTCTGGCTCACGACGATGTTGCCGAAGTCGGCGACAGACTCGACCCGGCCGCGCGTGCGAAGGGTGAGCGCCGTGGCGCCTTGCTCCACACGGCCGCCGGGAATCTCGGCATTCTGCAACTGCAGCGCGCGCGCGACCTCCGTGACCGTCAGGTTGTAGGCGCGCAGGCGTGCAGCGTCGAGCCAGATGTTGACCTGGCGCTCACGTCCGCCGACGACGGTGACCTGCCCGACGCCGGCGATGCTCTCGAGCTGACGGCGCAGCGTCTTCTCGGCGTATTCCGTGATGTCGCGGATCGGCTTCTTCGCCGACACCGACACTGTGAGAACCGGTGCGCCATCAGGGTCGAACTTCTCGACCGTCGGCTGGATGACGGTCCGCGGCAGCAACGGCAGCACGCGGTTGACGCGGTCGCGGACTTCCTGCGCGGCGACGTCGGCATCCTTTTCGAGCAGAAACGAGACGATGACGAGGGAGAACCCTTCGCTCGACGTCGACCGCAGCTCGTCGATCCCGCTGATCGTGTTCACCGCCTCTTCGATCTTGTCGGTGATCTCGGTCTCGACTTCCTCGGGCGCGGCGCCCGGCAATTGCGTCATGACGACGACGGTGGGGAAGTCGACCTTCGGGAAGCGATCGATGCCGAGGCGCGTGAACGCGACGGCGCCGATCACCGTGAGCGTGAGAATCAGGACGCTGGCGAAGACCGGCCGGCGTACCGCAATTGCTGACAGCCACTGCATGGCTAGCCCACCTTCACGGCTGCGCCGTCGGCAATCTTCCCGTTCGGCTGCGCAATGACCACGTCGTCGCTCGACAGACCGCTCGTGATCTCGAGACGGTCGTCAACCTTCTCGCCCACCGTGACGATGCGCTCTTCGGCCTTCTGTCCGCCGACGACAACATAAACCCGGCTGGTGCCGGCGGTCGTCTCCACCGCCGTCGCCGGCACGAGCAGCGCGGGCGCCTGCGCCTGCTGACGGATGGCGGCGGTTGCGAAGAGTCCCGGCTTCAGGCGTCCATCCGGATTCGGAGCCAGCGCCTCGACGGTCAGCGCGCGTTGATCGGCGCGCAGCGATGGAGAGACGTAGCGGACACGCGCCGTGAACTCCTGCCCCGGCCACGCGTCGACCGTGAGCCGGACGTCCTGGCCGACCTGAATCAGCGGCACCCACTGCTCCGGCACGGTCAGCTCGACGCGCATCGGATGGATGCGCACCACCGTCGCGACACGCGTGCCGCGCGACACGTAGTCGCCGACGCCGACGAGACGCTCCGCGACGATGCCGTCGAACGGCGCGCGAACGACGGTGTCCGAGGTGGCCTTGCGCGCGAGCGCCACACGCGCGCGCGCCGCCTGCAGCGCGCGGAACGACTGCTCGGCGCCGTTCTGCGCCATGCGGTACTGCTGCCGCGCCGCTTCGACCTGCATCCGGCGCTGGTCGTACTCACTCTGCGACACGACCTTCTGATCGAGCAGCGACTTGATGCGCGCGAATTCCGCGTCGGCGAGATCGAGCGCCGCTTTCGCGTTCATGACGTCGGGGACCATGCGCACGTCGAACGGCTGCCCCGGCGTGAGTCCGAGCCGCGCTTCGATTTGAGCGGCGTTCGCGTCGGCTTCCTGCAACTGCGCCGCGGCTTCGGATGCGGAGAGTGTGACGAGCGCCGCGCCACGCGAGACGCGTGTGCCGCGCTCGACGGGCGTGCCGACGACCGCGCCGCCCACTTCGGCGCTGACTTCGGCCTGTTCGTCGGCGGCAAGCGAGCCCGACACGCGAAGGAACCGATCGATGGTCCTGCTCTCGACGACGGCGGTCGTGACGGCAAGCGGCTCGGGCGCCGCCGCCGCGCTCACGGTGGCGTTCGGGGTCGAGCAGGCGGATACCAGGAATGAACTGGCAACGATGACGAGGGCGGCCTTCATTTGAATCCTCACTCACAGCAGACGGGATGATTTGACGTACGCGGAAACCCGGTGCGCAGTCCGGTCAGCGCGGCTTCGAGCACGTCGCGCGCAATCGTGTCTGCGCTTTCGCCGGGCACGAGACGCTGGCACAGGTTGGCGATGGCGATGCCCTGGATTGGCGCCATCAGGCAATGGAAGACGGTGTTCGGATCGGTATCGGGCGGAAAGTCGCCGGCGTCGATGGCTTGCTGGATGAACGCGGCAACGTTTGCCTTCATCTCGCGGACGAAGCCGAACCGCTGCCAGTCCTGGCTGATGAGCGGCACCGTGCGATCGACGAACATCAGCGCGTAGTACTCGGGGTGTGACTTGCTGAACTCGTAGATGCACCAGAACATCGAGCGAATCGCATCGATGCGGCTCACGGCCGTGCGCTGGCAGTGCGCCGCATTGAACAGGATTCGGAATCCTTCTTCGGCGAGCGCGAGGAAGATGTCATCCTTACTGGGAAAGTAGCTGTAGATGGCGGCGGGGCTGTACTCGATCCGCTCGGCGAGCTTGCGAATCGTGACGTTGTGATACCCCTCCGCGACGAACAGCTCGCGCGCGGCGTCCAGAATCGTTCTGGTCATCGCCTCGCGCTCGCGCTCGTGCCGTTCCTTGACGCCCACCGCTGCCTCCTGGAAGTCTGATTGAACAGTGTTCAACAGACTAACAGCGTTTGACGCCGAAACCAACCCAGAGGTTCCACAGCTGGCGTATCCTATAGACATGGCAAGACTTGCAGCGGATGACGTGCAGGGCCGATTGCAGAAACTGCCGGGGTGGGAGCTCGCCGGAGACGCGATCCGGAAACAGTTCACCTTCAACGATTTCCCCGACGCCGTCGCCTTTCTGGTGCGGCTGGCGTTCGAGGCCGAAGCGGCGGATCATCATCCGGACGTGCTCATCAATTACCGGCGGGTGACGCTGACCTACAGCACGCATAGCGAAGGCGGCTTGACGGACAAGGATTTCGCGGGCGCGCATGCAGCTGAAAAACACCTACAGCGCCCGTGAGGTCGCCGCCCTGACCGGGCTGACGGCGCGCCAGCTTCAGTGGTGGGATTCGCGCCGGCTGTTCACGCCCGCCATCGCGCCGAAACGCACGGCAGCGGGCGGCTTCACCGAACGCCGCTACACGCCGGTCGATCTGCTGGAATTGATGGTGCTCGCCGACCTGCGCCGCCACGGTCTGTCGGTCGGCCGCATCCGCCAGCTTCTCGAGACGCTGCGCGAACGCTTCGGCATGCGCCTGTTCGACGCCATCGGCGGAGCCGGCTCTTTGACGCTCCTCACCGACGGCCGCGAGATCTTCGCGCGCACCACCTCCGGCGAGCTGTTCAATCTCCTCCGCGATCCCGATCAGGCGCTGCTCGTGGTCGGCGATTTGCCGGAGCTTCGCGCGCTGAGCGCGCGGGCGCGAACGGCGAAACGAAAAAGTGTGAGGAAGAAACCGGCGGTCAGCCGATAGGGAAGATCTTGTCGAGGCCGTCGGCCGGTCGCGGAATGACGTGAACGCCGACGAGCTCTCCGACGCGCCGCGCTGCCGCGGCCCCTGCGTCCGTCGCTGCCTTCACCGACGCGACATCGCCGCGCACGATCGCCGTGACCAGTCCGGCATCGACTTTCTGCCAGCCGACGAACACGACGTTCGCCGCCTTGACCATCGCGTCAGCCGCTTCGATCATGCCGACGAGACCCCGCGTTTCGACGAGGCCGAGCGCTTCACCCGGCAGTTCCCTGGCCATCATTGTTTGAACGGCGGACGCCTGCGCCCCGCCAAGCTCACTCCGTTACGCGGGCGCGTCGTCGCCCGCTCCACTACGCTCGCACAGTCTACTACGTGATTCGGCCGCGCGCCGAAACTTCCATCCGATCGACGACCGTCTCGCCGTCCACCAGCCACACGTCGTCGACGAGATTCGACACGACGCACGAATGGTTCGGCACGATGCGCACGAGGTCGCCGATGCGCAGCGAGCACTCGCCCTGGCGCACGCGCACCGCGGCGTGCTCCTCTGACAGCCGCTCGATCAGCAGCGACGTGTCCGGCGCGTCGCTGTCGATCGCCTGCATGACGGCGCCATGGCCGGCAACGTCGCCTGCGCCGCGCGCCAGATCGTTGGTGAGCGTCTTGCTGCCCGAGTCGAAGATGACGCGATCGGCGGCCGGGCGGCTGACGACGCGAGCGAGGACGGTGAGCGCGCAGTCGGACCATGTGGCGGAGCCGAGCGCGACCTGCGTGCGGTCGTAGTAGACGTAGTTGCCCGGGCGCAGCTCGGTGATGCCGTCCTGCTGCAGGCTGTAACGCGCGGTCGGCGTCGCGCCGACGCTGATTTCGTCAACGGGAGCACCGCGCCGAGTCACCTCGGCGGCGAGATCGCGAAGCAGCCGTGCCTCCGCGATGGCTATCGCTTCCGTTTCCGCATCCGACGTCGCGCCGTAGCTGTGTCCGGCGTGGCTCAAGAGGCCGCGGAATCGCAGCCCCGGCAGCTCCGCGACGCGCGCGACGAGCTCCGCCGCGCCCGGAGCGTCCGGATCGATGCCGCAGCGGTGTAGACCGACGTCGACTTTGACCAAGACGTCCACGTCACGCTGGGCCTCACGCATGACGTCCGACCAGCCGCGCGCCACGTCGAGGTCGTCGATGATGAACGACAGGTGCGTGCGATCGAGCAGCGCGAGCACACGGTCCGCGTTGGCGGGATTGAGCGGATAGGGGAGGCGGATGTCCTCGATGCCGGCGTCGGCGAACACTTCGGCCTCGCCGAGCTTCGCGCAGCAGATGCCACCTGCGCCGCGGCCGATCTGCATCCGCGCCAGCGCGACGCTCTTATGGGTCTTGGCGTGCGGGCGCAGACGCATGCCGCGCGCGGTCGCCGCCTCCTGCATGCGGGCGACGTTGCGCTCGACGCGTGACTGTTCGACCAGGACGGCTGGAGTTCGAAGATCCTGGAGGCGCACCCTGCGAGTGTAGCGAAAAACCGTGACACTCACCGTTTGCAGATATTGCCACCTCGCGTGTTCCGTTTTGAGAAACGGTGAGTGTCACGGTTTTACGGGTTTCGTAAAACGGTGAGTGTCACGGTTTCGGGGAAGCCGGGGAACACGGAGCGGGTGTCGTGCAGGCCCAGGTGCCCGCGGACGACCTCGCTGAACACGCCGCGGAAATCGGTCGTGATCGCAAGGTCGCGCCCCTCGTAGCGCTGGTCCTGAGCCAAGCCGGGCCAGCGCCCGTACACCTTTCCACCGCGCACGCCGCCGCCGACGATCGTCATCGCGTTGCCGTGCCCGTGATCCGTTCCACGGCTGCCGTTCTCCGTCACCGCCCGTCCGAACTCCGACATCGTCATGACGATGACGTCCTGCATGCGGTCGCCGAGATCGCGGGTGAGCGCGGCGATGCCGCGGGCGAGGTCGTCGAGACGGCCGGCCAGCGTGCCGGTGGCTCCGCCCTCGTTGGCGTGATGGTCCCAGTTGCCCGACTCGGCGAACGCGATCTCGAGCCCCACGTCCGCCTTCACGAGCTGCGCGATCTGGCGCAGCGCCTCGCCGAAGGCCGACCGCGGATAGTCGGCGCCGTTGGCGGGCGTGTAGCGCAGCGGGTCCGCCTCTTTCAGCATCTTGATCGCGTTGAACGCCTCGCGTCCCGTGTTGCGCAGGAGCGCGTTCGCGGCGGCCGCGTACTCGCTCTCGAACGACGGCTGCATCATGCCGTTCTGCCCGTCGCGGATGCCGAAGCGATCGAGCTGCCCGATCGCCAGCGCCGGCGCGAGCCCTTGCAGCGCACGCGGCAGCTGCGGCGCGACGGCGACGGCGCGGAACGGCGTCGCGCGCTCGTGTTCCTTCGCGTGGAGATACCGGTTCATCCAGCCGTCGCGCGTGCTCTTGACGCCTGGGGTCCCGCTCTCCATGTAGTCCTGCGCGTCGAAATGCGAGCGCGTGCCGTCGTGCGAGCCGCACGCGTGCACGATCGCCAACTGCTTCGCGTCGTAGAGCGGCTTGAGCGGCGCAAGACGCGGATGCAGGCCGAAGAAGCCGTCGAGATCGATGGCGGCGTCAGCGCCCGAGCCTGGCGGCGCGATGGCAATCGATGGCCGCGCCGCGTAGTACTCGCGCTCGCCGAACGGGATGATCATGTTCAGTCCGTCGACGGCGCCACGCTGGAAGATGGCGATCAGCACACGCTGCTTCGTCTTCGCCTGCGCAGCCGCGCGCGCGAGGAACGCAGGAGCGAAGCCGAGGCTGACGAGCGCCAGCCCGCCGTCTTTGAGGAATACGCGCCTCGAGATCATTACGTCCCTACCTTTTCTGGAATTCCGGCGAGCCGAGCACGAGCGCGATCGCCTGTGCCGGCTCCGTCGCCTTGGCGATCGTTGCCCGCGTGGCGTCGGAGAGGTCGCCGCCAAGCGCCTGCTGGATCACCGCGTCGGACGACACCGAGACGCGGCCCATCGGCCGCCGCGACGTCAGCGCGACGGCGAAGTTCATGCGATTGAGCAGCGCGCCGGTGTTGACCCACGCCGCCGCTTCATCCGAGTACCCGGTCGGCGGTTGGCAGCCGTAGAGCGGCATCCCGAGCTCGCGCACGGCCTGGACGAGCGGCCTCGCCGTGAGCACGTTGACACCCGCTGCACGCACCGCACTCGCAACGAATTCGAGCGGCGTCTTCACCTTCGCGCGGTACGCCGGCGCCGCGAAGAACTCGGGCGACGTCACGATCGTGCGCACGACTTCGCGGATGTCTCCATCCGTCTGTGCGAACCGCTTCGCCGCGCGATCGACGAGCGCGGGCGGCGGTTCGTCGGCGACGAAGCGCCGTGCCAACTTCGTGGCGATGAACGTCGCCGTCGACGGATGCCGCGCCAGCAGGTCGAGCACCGCCTCGCCGTCCTTCATCCCGCCCACCGCGATCCGCTGCCCGAGCACGACCTTCTCGCGCTCGTCGTGCATTCGCGGCTCGAACCGGAACTCGCCGCCCATGCGCGGCTGCCGGATCGTCCAGCCGGTGAACGCGCGCGCGACCTCCTGGACGTCCTTCTGCGTGTAGCCGCCGTCGACGCCCAGCGTGTGCAGCTCCATCAGTTCGCGCGCGTAGTTCTCGTTCAGCCCGCGCCGCATGTTCTGCTGCCTGGGCCCCGGGCGCATCGTCGTGCTCTCGGCCGCGCTCTGCCAGTTGTCGAGATAGAACAGCATCGCCGGGCTCTTCGCCGTCGCGCCGAGGAGGTCGCGGAAACGGCCCATCGCATGCGGCCGGATCGCATCGCGCTCGTACTCGGTCAGGTACATGCGCACGGGTCCCTTGCCCGCGAAGACGTTGAAGTGGTTGAACCAGAAATCGACGAGGACTTCCTGGAGCTGACGCTCGCTGTAGATGGCGCGCAGCAGCTTCTGTTCGGCGAGCTCGCCGAGCACCTGCCGCTCCGCATTACCGGCGCCAGGGACCGGCTGACGTGGCGCCGTCTGCATCATCGACGGCTCCTGCGTGGTCTGCCGCTGACGGCGCTGCCGCGCCATCAGCGCCGGCACGAAGTACGTGTCGGCAAGCTCGCGCGTGCTCATCGCCACCGTGGTGAACCCGGCGAGCCGCTCCGTCATGCCGGCGTCGGCAATCCGCTCCGGCTGCAACTGCTGGTCGATGTAGGCGGCGAGGCCCATGCGGCGGACCTTCTCGACGTCTCCGGGCGCCGGACCGAAGCCGATTCGGTTGAGGACGTGGACGATGGTGCGATCGTCGGGCCGGCCGGGGACGCCGCTCCGCTGCGCCGTGCCAGTCGCGCTCCAGGTGAGGATGAATGCCGCGCCCAGGACGGACGCGCTGCGCCGCAGGGGGATGCGTCTCATGTCAGCTTAGACCGACGGATGACGAACCGGGTTGAAAACGCACCCGGCTCACTTGCCGTCGAGGAACCTCTTCCATCTGGCGATGAGCACCTGTTGCGTTCCGCCGGCCGCCGCGTACGCCGCGGCATACCGCTCGAACCGCTGCCGATCCTTTTCGGGGGTTTCGATCGACGCGCCCTTGTTGCGGGCCTCGTAGATGGCCCGGAGCGCGATGAACAGCCGCTCGTGATCGTTCGGATGCGTGGCGAGATACGCGTCCATCGCCCTGACGGCATCGGCTGGCTTGCCGGCAGCGGCATAGGCGAGCCCGAGCCTGAGCTGGACCTGATCGTCGGACGGCCAGCGCTCCGCAGCCTCGGCGAGAATCGCCGCCGCCCTCTGCGGATCGCGCGCGCGCAGCAGCGCGTCGCCGATCAGCGGATAGATGAAGCTGGCGCCGCTCTCCGTCACGAGCGACGTCTGCCAGGCGTTGGCCGCATCGCGATCGCGGCCGCCAGCCGCGTAGCACGCGCCGAGATAGAACGCGGCGGGGAAGAACTCGGAGTCCACGCGCAAGGCGTCGCGGAAGCGCCGCATCGCCGCATCGAGCTCGCCGTTCGCATACAGCGCGAGGCCTGCCAGGAACGCCGACGACAACTCGTCGTCTTTGGACGACTTCAGCGCGTCGAGGACGGCTTCGAATCGTCCGCTCCGCGCCTCGGCCATCGCCGCGGATCCGGTCGCAGCATTCTTCTGCGTCAGCCGATCGAGGAAGTAGCCGACGACATCCGGCCCGAGCACCGCCTTTCGATCGAAGCGCTCGAGCTGCGTCGCCAGGAGCCCGGGGAAGAGCGTGGTCGATCGGCTCGCGTCCGTGACGAGCGTCGGGCGAGCGATGCGGAACGAGCGTGTCACCTCGCCTGTCTTGCGCCCGCCAGCCGTGACGATCGCGCGCGCCACGTACTCTCCCGGCGGCAGCACGTCAATCGGGAGCGACGCCTGCACCGTGCGGGTGACCGGATCGGCGCTGCCCGTTGCCACGCCCGGGGCTGATGCGATCGCGCGGCTCTCGCCGGCATCGGCGACTTCGAACGTGACCGACGTGCCCTCGATCGCGTCCGCGGTGCCGCCGTAGAGCGCCAGCGCCGCGTGCAGGACCGGACTCGTGTAGTCGGCTGACACCATGGGCTCGGTGTCCTCGGCGTTGCCCGTGCCGGTGTGCTCGGCGAGCATCAGATCGCTCACGCGGACCTGCCCGGCCGCCGTCAGCTTCGCGTCGAAGGTGTGCTCGACGCTGCCGCGCCGGCGCAGATCGTCGGTGACCGCGAGCTTCAGCGTGTACGTCCCTGGGCCGTTCGCGATCGCGCCGCTGAAGAACTGATGCGCGCCGGTCCGCGGGTTGATGCGCGTGGTGACCTCGCGCTCGATGTAACTGGCGACCGCCTTTCCGTTCGAGTCGTACAGCCCGAACGCGAGCGCGAGCCTGCCCGCGCTGTCGCGCGGCCGGTCGATCTCGGTGCCGACGATGACACGAAGGCGTTCGGTGCGCGGATCGCCGACCGTGTAGGTCGCGACCTTCAGGCGGATCTCGGTGGCAGGCAGCGGCGCCCGCAGGGTCTCGCCGAGGATCGCGTCGACCGTCTTCGTCGCCGGCGTGTCGACGTTGAATTCCGGGCGCGCGCGGATCTCGACGCCGGAGCGTCCCGGCACGTCCACGTTGATGCGCCGCGCCTTGTCGGCGCGGTCCGCGGGCTGCGCCTCGAATCCCAGCATGTAGTAGCCGGACAGCTCGAGCTCGAGCCGGCCGAAGATCTGCTCCGGGTCCGTCGCCAGCCTGAACATCGTTCCCCGCCCCAGGCCGGAGATGTGGCCGAGTCCCTGCTCGGCGAGCAGCAGATCCTCGCGATACGCGACCGGCATGCGCTGCAGCGACGCCTCGAAATCCGCCGGCGGGATCATGATCGAGTAGAGCGTCACGTGGCCGCGCGCCGCGAGCTGTCCGAACCACGAGAATACGGAGTAGTCCTGATCGACCACGAGACCGCCGGAGATGAAGATCACCGTCTTCGGCTCCGGCGTTTCGGCCAGGCGCTGCAGCAGCGTGCGCAGCACGATCACGGCGGTCTGCGCGCGGTCCTGGATCTCGGCGCGCGTCATCGACGCGTGCGTCATCACCTCCTGACGGCACATGCGGCGCTCGAAATCGTTCGCCAGGCCCGCGCATTCGCGCGAGATGACGGCATCGGTGACACGCTGATCGCCGCGGCTCATCGCCAGCGCTTCCGAGACGGCTACCTGCCGCATGCCGACGTGCGTCGGCGCCGAGCCGACGATCTGCTTCAGCGACGCGCGGACGTTCTCGTGCCGGCTGGTGAAATCGAGCTGGTGCGTCCCGGGAATCGTGATCAGCCCGACGCGATCGGAGGCCGGCAGGCGCGAGATGAACCGCTCGGCAGCCATCGCCGTTTGCCGGCCGCGTCCGGCGCCGATCGTTCCCTGGTCGACGACGAGCATGATGAGCCGCCCGCCGACGGCATCTTCATTGGTGCTGTAGAGTCGCGGAGCTTCCGCCGGTCTCGGCTGCGCTCCGGGCGTGGCCGCCGCGACGTACTCCGCGGTGACGACCCGCCGCGTGCCGCCTTCGACGCTCACCACGAAGTCGCCCGCGGTGAGTCCCTGGACCGGACGTCCGCTGCCGTCGAGGACGTTGACATCGACGCGGACGAGATCGATCGACGAACGGAACGTCGTCTGCGGCTGGTCCTGCGCCGCGAGGACCGCGACGGCGGCGAGGCCCGAGACCGCCATCGTCGCGAGGATTGCGAGAGATGACTTGAGCATGGTCATGCCTTGGGAAGCCGGTATCCCTGACGCGCGCGCACCTTGTGGCCCTTGCTCGTGACGACTTTGATCCGATGCCAGTTGCCGTCGCGGCTGTTCGGCGGCGAGGCGTAGGCCAGCAGGTACTGGCTGCGAAGGTCCTCGAGGATGTCGTTGAACGTCGCGTGCAGCGACACCTG
Organism: Vicinamibacterales bacterium; assembly: GCA_048594885.1. Classification (GTDB taxonomy): domain Bacteria; phylum Acidobacteriota; class Vicinamibacteria; order Vicinamibacterales; family 2-12-FULL-66-21; genus JBMDXB01. The sequence continues at coordinate 42,072 of JBMDXB010000082.1, read as the reverse complement.
GTCGTCGCTGAAGAACGCGCGGCCGCCGCTGACGTCCGCCAGCCGCCGCAGCAGGCGCTGCAGCTCCTGCGAGCGCACCGCGCGTCCCTGGCCGATCGAATAGATGGTCGCGTCGCTGCCTTCCGCCTTGGTCATCGCCGTCTGCAGCGTTGCGTGGCTCGACTGGTCGTCGCCATCGCTGAACAGCACGATCGCGCGTCGTCCCGATTGCCGTCCGAGCAGAGCGATCGAACGCAGGATGACGTCGTACAAGGCGGTTCCGCCCCAGGGCTCCATGAGATCGACGGCGCGTTCGCGCGCGGGTTGATCCGTCGAGCGGCGCGCCAGCGTGAAGAGGTTCTCGTTGAATCCAAGTACCGTCACCTGGTCGGCCGGTTGCAGACCGGCGAGAAACTGCTTGGCCGCCTGCTTCACCGACGGCAGTGCGTCCCCCATGCTCGAGCTGATGTCGATCGCGGCGACCAGCTCCAGCGGGATGTTCTCCGCCGCAAAGAGCGTCGTCTTCTGCGGCTTGTCGTCCTCGTAGATCTGGAAGTCCGTTTCCTTCAGATCGCGGACGAACCGTCCGCCGCTGTCGGTGACCACAGCCGTCACCTGAATCACGTCGACGTGCGTCACCTCCGCGTGTTTCAGGCCGCGCGTCCGCACGTTGCCGACGAGACGGCTGCCATCGCGCATCTGCGCGACGGCGCGAATCTGCTGCTCGACGATGCGATCGCCGGCGTCCCAGTTGCACTCGAACGGCGGCCTGGCAATCGTGCAGACCTGGTGGCCGCCGGCAAAGAACGTGATCTGCGAGACGAGCCTCTCGGACGCCGGGGGATCGACATGCGCGACCAGCCGCACGGGACCACTGAGGTAGGCGTCAGCCGACGGAGAGGCGATGCGCACGACCGGCGCCGGCTCCTGCGCGGCCAGGGTCGCCGCCGCTATCGCCACCATCGCGAACAGGCGCGCGGTCCGGAAGGACATGGACGTGGCTCAATGCCGCTCGGGAGCGCTCGCGGAGACCGGAACGAGCGGACCGTCGGCGGTCAAGGCAGCAATGTAATCCACAATCCGCTCCGTGGACAGCGCCTTCGCCGCTGCGCCGAAGGCCTGCCAGTCGTCGAGGTAGGCGGGCTGCGACTCGTCCAGCACGTCCTGCAGTGCAAAGGCCAGTACGGCCGGCGTGAGCGTGGCGGACAGCTTCAGCGTCGCCAGTACGGAGACGATTCTCAAGTGGGCGTCCACCGCGCGCGTTGCCAGCAGCCCGGATGTCGGCCGCCCGGCGATGTTCTCCGACGGCGACGGTCGCGGCATCTGCAGGCACAGGCAGCCCATCGACGGCAGCGCCGGTCCGCCCCACTCGTGGAATTCTCCGGCGGCCGCGCCTGCGCCGAGCCAGAACAGTTCGAGCGGGTTGAAGTACGTCGCCGCTTCCGACGGCGCGTGCACGAGCGCCCATCGCAGCGACTCGCGCCGCCACTCACCGAGGCCGGCGTCCGCGGCCACGGCGTCGATCGTCGAGGGGTCCCGCAGCAGCGCCTCGACGCGATCCTGGCCGCGCGCGAGCGCACCGGCGATGCGTTGGCCGTCCTCGTCAGTGATCGCGTAGGGGTTCATCAGACCGATCGTCATCGTCGCGATCTGCCGCTCGAGGAGTGCGACCTTGGGACCGGCCGGCAAGCGCGCCGAGTCGAGACGCCGCAGGGCGAGCCGGCGCAGCGCGACGTCCAGGCCCAGCAGCGACCCCTGCACGTGCCAGCCTCTTCCGCCGGCGCGGCCCAGTAGTTCCCCGGGAAGCTTCCAGGCCGACGAGACCGGCTGACCGGGACGCTCCCGTCCGCCGAGGTCATGCTTCAGCGCGACGTTGCCGGCGGCAAGCGCCGGAGTGTCGGGAGCGCCGATGTGGGCCGCGTAGAGAACCGACACGACGACGTCGACGAACGCGCGCTGCGCACGCTGGTAGTCGCCGGACCCGGGCTTGGCCGCCTGGAGCCGCGTGATGACCGCATCGAGCGTCTCGCTGTCCTGCAGCTCGCGCACGCGCCGCAGACGCGCGAGCTCGGCACCGGCATGATCCAGGCGATAGCGGTGTCCCTCCCACTCCACGATTGGCATCGCCCGGTCGTCGCGCGCGCCCGCCCTCAGCGCCAGCACCGCCATCTCGACGGGATCAGAGGCCTCGAGCGGCGGCTGCGGCGAGCCGCGGAAGAGCGCAGTGCGCAGCCACTCGGCGACCCGCCGGTCGTACCCATGCCCGCCGTCCACCCGAAGCGCCGTCAGCGAGAGCATCAGATCCTGCGTCTGCTCGTGCGAAAGCGCGCGCGATCTGCGGCCGCGCTCGAGGAGGCCGAGCGCCGACTGAAACAGTGACACCGCCATATCGCGCGTGTCGGTGCCGCCGATGGCGTTCAGCGCGTGTGCGTGGCGCACCGCGGGCAGCATTACGGCTGCCGCATCCATCTGCATGCGCTCCAGCGTCAGCATCAGCGACGGCATTGCGAGGAACGCGCGCGCGACGGTGGCCATGACGTGCGGCGTGGCGCGGCTCTTCGCGAACGCGCGCTGCGTGAAGAGGAAGGTGTCGAGCCGGCGCCGGCCGACGTGGTACGGGACGGCATGAACTCTCGACGCGAGCCACGCCGCGTCGATCCGCTGCGGGTCGCCTGCCCTCCACGCCTCGATCTCCCGGAATTCGACGTCGTTCGCCATGTCGTCGCGAAACACGCGGCTCCACAGCGCTTCGTCCGCGGGTTCCGCGAGCGCGCCGTCAGGCGACAGCCGCACCGTGTCGAGCAGCAGCATCGGATCGAGCTGCGGGCGCGAGAACGGGCGGGCCTCGACGTCCCAGTCGCTCGCGAAGCTCTGAAACACGCCGGCCAGCGCACGCACGCGGTCGAGATTCTGCAGCGCGAAGCGTTGCCGGGGAATGTCGACGTGCGCGACGGTGTCGTAGAAGAACGCGAGCCTTCCCCGGTCGTTTCGAAAGAGTCCCTTGATGAACGCACCCGGCTCCGCCGGATTGCCGCCGGCGACTTCGCGCCAGATCGCCTCCGCAGCAGCACCGCCGGGAACGGCGACGCGGCCGGCGGCGATGCGCACGCTGCGCCCGAATGCCGCGAACGCACCAGCGTGCTTCGTGAGATGCCCGAGTACATCGCGGCGCTCCGCCAGCCACTGCAGCGTCTCGTCGTCCATGGCCGACAAGCCGTAGTACATCAGCGCCGCGGATCGGTTTTCGAACACGCCCGCGAGGACGTCTTTCTCTTCCACCGGAACGGTGAAGATCGCCTCACGCCAGATCTTCGGCGTCAGCGGCAGTGGAACCGTCTCGTGCGTCGCGGCGGCAGGCCTGCGCAGCAGCGCAACGAGCTCGGTCACCGACGCAGGGGAGGCTTCCGCGGGATCGAATATCGAACGGATGGCATGGAGCAGGATGCGGCTGCGATCGACGGTTGGAATCGAGAGCGTCTCGGCGATCGTGGCGGCGGGCGCGGGCAGCGCGATGGCACCGCGAGCCGATGGCGTCGCGGCGTGGGCGGCCGCGGCAGACGCGAGGACGAGCGCGACAATCGCCCCGCGATGAGCCATAGGCAAGCGGATCTTATCGTAAGGACCGGAGGTGCCGGACGATTTCGCGCGCCGCGTTACGGCCAGGACCGCCCGTGATGCCGAGCGCGCCGTGCGTCCCGGCGCCGCACAAATAGAGATTCCGTATCGGCGTCGCGTACTGCGCCCATCCGAGAATCGGTCGCATCGTCAGCAACTGGTCCAGCGACGGCTCGCCGTGAAAAATGTGGCCACCCGTCAGCCCGAATTCGCGTTCGAGATCCACAGGCGTCCTCACCAGCGAATCCTGGATGAGCCGGCTGATGCCGGGGGAGTGCGCCTCGAGGGTGCGCAGGACGATAGTGATGAGCTCGTCGCGCTTGGTGCTCCAGTCCAGGTCGCGCGCGAGCCGATAGGGCACGAAGTGCGCGGCGACCGACAGCAAATCGGGTTCAACCATTGCGGCGTCGAGATATGGCTCCTGCGGAAGCTCGCCGTATTTGGATGCGTCGAACGCGCGCTCGAGGTAGTCGATCGACGGCCCGATGTGGAGCCGCCCGCTGAACGGCGCGGCGGCCCCCTCGATACCGGGAAATGCCGGCGCGGCGGCGAGCCGCAGAAGGACGTGCGCCGCCCTGCCCGGACAGCGATAGTTGCGGACCTTCGTCGTGAAGTCGGGATCGAGCTCGAACGGATCCAGCAGATCGAGCAGCGTGCGCTTCGGATCCGCGCTCGACGCAACGGCGCGTGCGGCGATCTCGGTGCCATCGTTGAGCACCACGCCGGACGCGCGTCCATCCTTGCAGAGGATCCGCGATACCGTCGCGCCGGTCCGAATCTCGGCGCCCACCGATTGCGCGGCCGCGGCCATGCCCTTCATCAGCGCGCCGGCCCCTCCGTTCACCGTCAGGCTGCTGCCGCCAGGCAACGGATCCGCCGCGGCCTGAAGGAGCATCACCGCGCCCGTCCCTGCCGACCACGGACCCTGCGCGGTGCCGTAGACGCCGCGAGCCGCGATCGCCGCCTGCAGGACGTCGGTCTCGAACCACTCGCCGACGAGATCCGCGGCAGCCATCGGCGCCCATCGCAGCAGCCGGAAGCCGTTCTTGCGGCCGAGCGATCGGAATCGGCGTCCGGTGCGGAGCAGGTCCCAGGCCTCGCCGGGCGACGAAGGATTCAGCGATGGAGGCGTACGATCGAGGATGCCGGCGAAGAACGCGCCGAGCCGCGCCAGCGTGTCGCAGAACTCCGGATAGCGATCGGCGTCCTTCGCCGAGAAGGCGCGGATTGCGTCTGCGGTTCGCGCCACGTCGCTGCTGAACACGAGCGCGCGGCCGTCGGCGGTGAGCGCCGTGAGCCGCGGCTCCGGCTGCACGAACTCGACGCCGTGCTGCTCGAGCCGCATCTCCCGCACGATCGCGGGGCGTATCGGTCCAATCGCATGCGCGAGCGTCGCCGCGCCACCGAGCGTCTCGCGCGCTTCGAGCACGAGCGTCTTCAGGCCGGTGCTTGCGAGGTAGAACGCCGCCGTCAAACCGTTGGGGCCGCCGCCGATGATGATCGCTGGGTCCATGTCAGGAGCTAGGAGCTAGGAGCTAGGAGCTAGGAGCTAGGAGCTAGGAGCTAGGAGCTGCTGCTCGCAACGCGCGGACGTACGCTCCGAGCAACCTGCCAACCTCATCGAGGTCCGGCCACTTCGTCTCGGCCGGGAGGTATGCCAGGTCGCGCGCGAGAATGAAGTAGTACCTGAGTTCCTCGAGCGACCCCTGGGCAACGTTCATCAGCCGTGCCTTGTCCGTCCGTCCTCTCTTTGAGAAGCCTTCCGCGACGTTTGCTGGCACCGAGACTGCTGCGCGGCGCATCTGGTCGACGAGACCGAACAACTCTTCGCGAGGAAACTCCTTGGTCAGCTTGTACACGCGCAGAACGAGCGCGTGTCCCTTCTGCCATACGACGAGATCTTCGAATCTTCGCGCCGGTTCGCGGTCCATCTCTCCTCCTAGCTCCTAGCTCCTAACTCCTAACTCCTAACTCCTTCGCGCCGCATCATCCGCGCCGCGTTCCTCCCCGGCGCGCCCATGATTCCGCCGCCGGGATGGGTCGCGGATCCGCACATATAGAGGTTGCGAATTGGCGTCCGGTACTGAGCCCAACCGGGCGCGGGGCGGAGGAAGAAGAGCTGCTCCAGCGTGAGCTCACCCTGGAAGATGTTGCCTTCGGTGAGTCCCCACTCGCGCTCGAGGTCGAGCGGCGTCACGACCTGGCGGTGCAGGATGATGTCGCGGATGTTCGGCGCGTACTCCGCAATCGTGTCGATCACGGTGTCGCCGAACGCCTCGCTGTGCTCGTCCCACGTGCCGTCCTTCAGGTGATACGGCGCGTACTGCACGAAGCACGACATCACGTGTTTGCCGGGCGGCGCCACGGACGGGTCCGTCAGGCTCGGAATGACGATGTCGATATATGGACGTCGCGAGTACCGCCCGTACTTCGCATCGTCGTATGCGCGTTCCATGTAGTCGACGGCCGGTGAAATCGAGATCGCCCCGCGCAGGTGAGCGCCGGGGCCCGGCATCGACGTGAAGTCCGGCAGCGTGTCGAGCGCCAGGTTCACTTTCCCTGACGAGCCGCGGAACTTGTAGCGGCGGATGTCCTCGACGAACTCGCCGGGGAGATGCTCCTCGCCCACCATCTTCAGGAAGGTGAGGCTGGGATCGACGCTCGACGCGATCGCGTTCGCGGTGACGTAGTCGCCGTTCGCGAGGATGACGCCCCCGGCCGCTGCGTCCTTGACGATGATCTTCGAGACGGGAGCCTCCGTACGGATCTCGGCGCCCGCCTCACGCGCAGCGTCGGCGATGGCGTTCGAGATGGCGCCGGTTCCGCCGCGCGACAGCCCCCAGGATCGAAACGCGCCGTCGATCTCTCCCATGTAGTGGTGCAGCAGCACGTAGGCCGTGCCGGGAGACCGCACGCCGAGAAACGTGCCGATGATCCCGGACGCGGACATCGTCGCCTTGAGGACGTCCGTCTCGAACCACTGGTCGAGGAAATCGACCGCGCTCATCGTCATGAGCTGGACCTGGTTGTACTTGTCGCGGTCGGACAGCGCCTGGAAGCGGCGGCCCAGGAACAAGAGATCCATGAGGCCGCGCGGATCGAGCGACGTGGGGTCGGGCGGCGTCATGTCGAGGATCGGCTTCACGAAGCGGCCCATCTCGACCATCGCCTTGCCGTACTCGTCGTACGCCTCCGCATCGACCTTCGAGTGGCGTGCGATCTCCCGCCGTGTCTTCGCGTGATCGTTGACGCGCCACAGGTGGTTGCCGTCCGGCATGGGCGTGAACGTGCCGTCGAGCGGCAGGATCTCCAGGCCGTGCCGCGGCAGATCGAGCTCGCGGATGATCTCCGGCCGCAGCAGCGAGACTACGTACGACGCGACCGAGTACTTGAAGCCGGGAAAGATCTCCTCCGTCACCGCCGCGCCGCCCAGCACGTAGCGGCGCTCGAGCACCAGCACTTTGCGGCCGGCCTTCGCGAGATACGCGGCCGCCGTCAGGCCGTTGTGGCCACCGCCGATGACGATGACGTCGTAGTGAGGCAATGCTGAATGCCGAATGCTCAATGCTGAAACAGAGAAACGGAGTACCGGAGAAACGGAGAAAACGGAGGAGGAAACGGAGGGAGATCAGAGGCCGGCCGAGCGGGCTTCGTTGGCGCCGAGGCGGGCGTGGATGAGCAGGTGGGCCGAGGCTCCCTTCCATGCGCGCATGGTTTCGTGATTCTACATCAGCGCTGGCGCGTAGACTGCCGATTGGAGCAGCCGGTCACGAGCGTTATTCTTGCCGGATGGCCCTGACCGGATCGAGGTTCATGGCGCGCCGCGCGGGCACGTAGCAGGCCGCCAGCGCGACGGCGAGCAGCACGGCGATCGTGGCACCGTAGCTGACCGGATCGAACGGCTCCGTCTCGAACAGCATCGTGGCAATATAGCGTGACAGCGCCAGCGCGGCAGCGACTCCGATGCCCACGCCCGCCAGCGCCAGTTTCATCCCGCCGCCGACAATCAGTCGCAGCACGTCGCCGCGCTCGGCACCAATCGCCATCCGCACGCCAATCTCCTGCGTCCGCTGGCTGACGGCATAGGCGACGACGCCGTAGATGCCGACCGATGCAAGCACCAGCGCGATGGCCGCGAACGCCGCCAGCAGCAGCAGGCTGAACCGGCGCTGCCCGACGGATTCCGAGACGGTGTCGAGCAGCGGGGCGATCGAAAAGGCGGGCAGCGCCGGGTCGATCTCGCGCACGGTCTGCCGCGCCAGCGGCGCAAGACTGGCCGGATTCCCGTCGGTTCGCGCCAGCACCCACAGCGAGCCGAAGACGTCCTGTGTGTACGGCACGTACATCGTCGGTGTCGGCTTCGCGTCGAGACCGCTGTGCCGCACGTCGCCGACGATGCCGACGATTTCGAAAAAGCCGTCGGTGCCGTTGCCGATGTCGAGGCCGCGGCCGATCGGATCTTCACCCGGGAAGTGCCGCGCCGCGAACGCTTCGTCGATGATCGCCACCAGCGGCGCCTTCTCGGCGTCGCGTTCGGTGAACGTGCGCCCGCGCTTGAGCGGGACGCCCAGCGATTCGAAGTATCCGGGGCTGCCCACGCGATAGCTGGCCGAAAAGCCCTCTCCGGGTCTGGGCTTCGGGCGGCCCTGGATCTCGAACGACAGGTAATAGTCCCCGCGCATCGGCAGCGTCTGCGTGGCGGCGGCGGAGCGAACCTGCGGCAGCGACCGCAGGCGGGTGAGGAGACGATCGAAAAACGCGAGGCGGGCCGCGCGATCGGGGTACGACGTCTGCGGGAGAGCCACGCGGAACGCGAGCACGCGCTCGGCTCGGAAGCCCGGGTCGATATTCGTGACGCGCGCGAAGCTTCGCAGCAGCAGCGCCGCGCCGACGAGCAGGACGATCGACAGCGCGACCTCGGCGACGAGGAGGATGCCGCGCATCCACCGGCCGCTGGTCACCGACGATCGGCCGCCTTCCTTCAGCGCCGACGCCTCGCGGTTGCGCGACGCCTGCCAGGCAGGCGCGAGCCCGAACGCCAGGCCCGTGGCAATCGAAACACCGAAGGCGAAGAACAGGACCCGGCCGTCGATTGACACGTCCTGGACGCGGGGAATGCTGCCGGCACTCAGCTCTTTGATCACCGGGATGGCGGCGTACGCGAGCATCACACCGAGCGCACCGCCCGCCAGAGCCAGGACGAGGCTCTCGCACAGCAGCTGCCGTACGATTCGCAGTCGGCCGGCGCCGAGGGCGCTGCGGATCGCCAGCTCCTTTTCGCGCACCGACGCGCGGACCAGCAGCAGGTTCGCCACGTTCGCGCAGGCGATGAGCACGACGACGCCGACGGCGGCGAGCAGCGTGAGGAGCGGTTCGCGGATGCCGCCGACGATTTGATCGAGCACCGGAACGACTTCGGCGGACTCGTCGGCGCTGCTGTCCGGATACTGCGCCGCCAGCCGTTCGCTGACTGATTTCAGCTCGGCGTTCGCCTGCTGTACCGTCACGCCGGGCTTCAGACGGCCGAAGACCGCGAGGAAATGCCCGCCCCGCGATGCCTTCGCCGCGGTGAAGGCGAGCGGCGTCCAGTACTCGGCGTCCCTCGGTATCTGGAAGCCGGCCGGCATCACGCCGAGGATCGTCATCGGCGTGCCGTTGAGCGTGATGGCCTGCCCGACGATGGCCGGGTCGGCGCCAAAGCGGCGTTGCCACATCCCGTGGCTCAAAACGATGACGTCGGTCTTGCCCGGCACGTCGTGCTCGGCGCCGAACGTGCCGCCGAGCGCTGGGGCCACCCGGAGCATCTGAAAGAAGTCCCATGACACGGCGGCGTTCGTTACGCGCTCCGGGCCGTCGCGCGTCATCAGCGCCGCCGAGCCGGACGTCATCGCTACGGTGTGCTCGAGCGACGTGTTCTGCGACCGCCAGTCGAGAAACGTCGCCGGCGCAACGGAGAAGCGGCCGAAACGCGGCAGGATCTCGTTGATGCGCACGAGCGCGTCAGGCTCCGGGTAGGGCAGCGGCCGCAGCAGCACGCCGTTGATGACGCTGAACATCGCGCTGGTCGCGCCGGTGCCGAGCGCAATCGTCAGAATTGCGACGACGGCGAACCCAGGGCTCTTCAGCAGTTGACGGATGGCGTAGTGGCTATCGCGCATGATCTCGGCGAGCATTCGAAAGCCTCCGCGAGTGGGGTGGCCGTCCTCGCCGATTGGACGGAAAGCGGAGGTTGGAGGTTTACGGCGGTCAATGCTGAATGCTGAATGCTGAATGCTGAAAAAGAGAAACGGAGAAACGGAGAAACGGAGGGCATCGCGAGACCGCCGAGCGGGCCTCGGTGGCGCCGGGGGGGCGTTGATGAGCAGGTGCGCCGAGGCTCCTTCCAGGCGGTAGACTGAGCGCATGCCGATCGGAACTGCCGTCCACGAGCGGACGTTCGCGCTGTGCGAGAGCCTCAACTATCGCGAATGGTCCGGCTATTACGCGGTCAGCGCCTTCGAGAGCCATCACGAGCACGAATACAACGCGATCCGCAACGCCTCGGCACTGATCGACGTGTCGCCGCTCTTCAAATACCTGGTCACCGGGCCCGACGCGGCGCGCCTCGTCGATCGCCTGATCACCCGCGACGTGTCGAAGATGGCGATCGGGCAGGTGTTCTACACGCCCTGGTGCGACGAGCACGGCAAGGTCATCGATGACGGAACGGTGTCGCGACTCGGTGAGCAGACCTTTCGGTGGACGGCTGCGGATCCGAGTGTGCGGTGGTTCACGCAGAACGCGGCGGGTCTCGAGGTCAACATCGAGGACATCTCGGAAGACGTCGCCGCGCTCGCGCTGCAGGGACCGACGTCGGCGCGGCTTCTTCGCGCCGTCGCTCGAGCGGACATCGACAGCCTGAAGTACTTCCGCGTCACGAACGGGACGATCGCCGGTGTCAACGTCGACATCTCGAGGACGGGATACACCGGCGATCTCGGCTACGAGATCTGGATCCCCGCCCGCGACGCGGTCCGCGTGTGGGACGCGCTGATGGCAAGCGGCCGCGCGTTCGACATCAAGCCGGCCGGCATGCTGGCGCTCGACGTCGCGCGCATCGAGGCCGGCCTGCTGCTCATCGAGGTCGACTTCTTCAGCAGCAAGAAAGCCATGATCGCGTCGCAGATGTACTCGCCGTACGAGATGGGGCTCGGGCGACTCGTCAGCCTAGACAAGGCGCGGTTCGTCGGCCAGCGCGCGCTGCGCGACGAGCGCGCGCGCGGCCACGCGCGCCAGGTCGTCGGCCTCGAAGTGGACTGGACCCAGGTCGAGAAGATCTACGACGCTGTGGGCCTGGCGCCAACCGTCGCCGCCACCGCCTCACGCGTAGCGGTTCCGGTCTACAAATCGGGCCGTCAGGTGGGGAAAGCGACGTCGACGACGTGGTCGCCGGTGCTGAAGAAGACGATCGCCCTCGCCACGATCGAGCGGCCGCACTACGCCGAAGGCACGACGCTGCAGATGGAAGTGACCGTGGAATCCGTGCGGCATCGTGTGCCGGCCACCGTCGTGAGCACGCCGTTCTTCAATCCGAAGAGGAAGACGGCGATCCCGCCTGCGTGACGTTGGCTCGAGACCTGCTCGTCAGTTGCGACGTTGCGGCACGGGCGCGCCGGGTTTCGTGCTTGCTGCGACTCGCATTCACACGAGTCACCATGAGCTCCGCTCACCCCGCAGCATGAAAAGTCCGCGGCCACGCCAGCCTGCGGCTCCCACGAAGACACGAAGGCGCGAAGGCACGAAGCCCTGTTGGTTTCGTGTCTTCGTGGCTTCGTGCCTTCCTGATCGCGCAGCCGGCCGTCTGCCCGTCCAGCGGCTCTCATTTCCGAGCACCGAAGAAGCGGAGAACTCTTTGTTGCCTGCCGCGCTACGAGTCGGGGATCGCGAGCGGATGACGACGCTGAAATCGATCTCGAGCAAAGAACTTGTTCTCCTCTTCCCTGTTTCTCCTGTGAGCTGCGTCACGTGGGCCAGAACGCGATCGTCGGACGCCGTCGCATTCAGCCGTGCGCGGCGATTCCGGCGATAGAGATGCCGTGATTGCGGAATGCCGCGGGCGTCACGGCGCGGCGCTCGCGCTTTCGTGCAGCGCGACGATCATCCGATCGAACGCGTAGAGCAGCTCCTCGCGGTTCGAGTACGGTCCCGGCGTGTACGCGCGCGACGAGATCCCCGCCTGCGACAGCTCGCACACGTGCCAGTCCTGCCGGTTCGTCATGTCCCAGAACTCGATCGCATCGTCTGCCCGGAACCCGGGGCGCGAGAGCTCTTGCGGATGGAAGTGCCACTCGCAGATGTTGATGGTGCGATCCGGCGCGAGCGGCCAGAGAGTGTGCACGAGCATGTAGTCCGGGTGCAGGCTCAGGAACATGTTCGGGAAGATCGCATAGTAGTAGACGCGCCGGAGGTCTTCGGCAGCCACGCCCGGTAGCAACGCCCGCGGGCACTTGCCGTCGATCGACAGCGTCTCCACTCCTGGCCGCAGATCCATACGGCCGCCCATGTAGGTCGGCCGCAGCGGCTCGTTCTCGCCGCTCAGATAGTGCGACAGCTTGTTCAGCGCCGGATGCAGATTGGGGCAGTGCAGGCACTCGTTGTAGTTCTGCACGATCAGCTTCCAGTTCGCCTGGATGTCGTAGACGATCCGGTGTCCGAGCCGAAGGTCCTGCATCCGCCACGCGCGGAACTTGTCCGGAAGATCCGCAAGCTGCGAGCGGAGCGGCGGCGGATCCTCCGCCAGCGTGATGAAGACGTGGCCGTCCCATTCGTCCGCGTGCACCTGGTGGAGCGGGTAGTCGTCCTTCCTGAAGTGCGGCACTTCGTCCATGTGCGGGGCGCCAATGAGCCGGCCGCTCAGGTCGTACGTCCACGCATGGTAGGGGCATTGGATGCTGCCGGGGAACGCGCCCTCTGCTTCGGTGCACAGCCGCGTGCCGCGATGGCGGCACACGTTGTAGAAGGCCTGCACGCGGCCATCGGCGTTCGTCGTGATGATGATGCTCTCGCCGAGCAGCTCGCGGACGACGAACCGGCCCGCCGGCTCGATCTGCTCGCGGCGCCCGGCACACACCCACATGCGGCCGAACAGCAGCTCCTTTTCGCGCGCGAAGTAGCGCGCATCGACGTAGTAGGGTGCCGGGAGCGTCATGGCGCCCGGCGGCATCACGTCGCGAGGCTTGACGATGACGTCGGAGTGCTGCACGGGTTTGAAATGACCGCAAAGAATGATACAACGCCGCGCGTGGCTGACACTCCGACTGCGTCCGCTGTTTCGTCACCGCCGGCGCTTCGCCGGGAGCTCGGCAAATGGGATCTCACAGCCATCGGCGTCAACCAGGTGATTGGCAGCGCCGTCTTTGCGCTGCCCGGAGTGCTGGCCGCTTCGATCGGCGGATGGAGTCCGTGGCTCGTCGCCGCCGTCGCGTTCGCTTCGCTGCTGATCGCGCTGTCGTTTGCCGAGGTGAGCAGCCGCTTCGAAGGCACCGGTGGCTCGTACCTCTACACGCGCGCCGCGTTCGGCCGCTTCCCGGCGTTCGAAGTGGGCTGGATGCTGTGGTTCACGCGCGCCGCGAGCTGGGCGGCGGTGATCAACGTTCTCGTCAATGGCGTCGGCTTCTACCGGCCAGGGCTCACCAGCGGGCTTCCGCGGGCTGCGCTCATCACCGCGATCATCACCGCGGTCGCGCTCATCAATGTGCGTGGCATCAGGCTGAGCTCCTTCGTGCTGAACGCGTTCACGATCGGCAAAGTGCTTCCGCTGGCGATCTTCGTCGTCGCCGGGTTGTTCTACATCGAGCCGGCGCGGCTCGGTCCCGGAGGAGAAGTCCCGGTGACGGCGCTGACCGCGAGCGCGCTGCAACTGATCTTTGCGTTCGGCGGCTACGAGGTCGTGCCGGTGCCGGCGGGGGAGGCCAAGAGCCCTCGCACGGCCGTGCCCTTCGCATTGATCATGACGATCGTCATCGTTGCGGCGATTACCGTGCTGGTGCAGGTCGTGGCGCTCGGCACGCATCCCTCGCTCGAGACGTCGTTGAAGACGCCGCTCGCCGATGCCGCCAGCCTGTTCCTCGGTCCGATGGGTGCCGCGCTCATCACGATTGGCGTCCTCGTCTCGACGTCCGGCAACAACCTCGGGCAGGCGCTCTCCGGATCGCGCAACTTGTACGCGCTCGCGGAACAGGGCGACCTGCCGGCTCTCTTCGGCTACGTCCATCCGCGCTTTCGGACGCCGGCGGTGGCGATTCTCTTCACCGCGGGCGTGGCGCTCGCGCTCGCGCTGTCGGGCACGTTTGCAGCGCTCGCAGCGGCGAGCGCGGTCAGCCGACTGCTCGTCTACGTGGCCACGTGCGGGTCCACGATTCGCCTGCGCCGTTCCGCCTTCGCCAGCGTGGTCCGGCCGGCAACCTTCACACTCCCCTTCGGCGCGGCCATTCCCGCTGCCGCAATCGTCATCTCGCTGAGCATTCTCGCGGGCGCGACCGAGCTGCAGTTGCTCGCCGGCGCCGGTGCGCTCATCGCGGGCGCCGTGTTGTATCTGATTACGGTGAGCGGGCAGCGACGCCGCTAGGGCTCCGGAAGACCGTACTTCCACACCGCCAGCACGAACGCCGCCGGCGTCATGATGCCGAATGCCACGACGACGATCTTCAGGCCCGTCTGCACGTCCGGCGTCGGCGCAACCACCGCGAGCACAGGCGCGAAGATCAACGCGATCGTGCCGCCGGCGATCTGGCTGACCAGCAACCAGAGCAGCGGTGTCCTCACGCGCGCGGTCTCGCGATCCTTCGAGTCGCGATAGCTCTTGACGAGCGAGATGATGCCGCCGATGGGCAACACGATGCCGGCGAGCAGGATCAGCGGAAGTCCGATCGCGACGAGTGCCAGCAGAAACAGGCCAAGGTTCTGCAGGTCTTCTTGTGACGGAGCCGCGGCGATGAGTCCGAAGGTTGCGAGCGGCGCGACGGCGTAGCCGGCAATGAGCCATCGCCGGAATCGCTGGATCCAGGGCCGGCGCCGCGGGAACACCTGGCAGAAGTGAAACAGCAGCAGCGAGCCGAGCACGATAGATACGAGCATCGTGCCGAGCAGCACGCGGTCGAGTGAGAGGATGTCTTTCGTGCCGGACGTCCATGCCACAATCGGCACCGCGAACCCACCGGCGTTCGCCAGCGCGACGCCGAGGAACAGCCGCGTCCGGATGTCGTGCCGCAGCTTCAGCCACGCCGCGATGCCGACGGCGAGGTAGAGGACGCCGGCGAGCGCCTGCGTGGCGACGTCGAGCGCAGTGAAGGTGGGCGTCTCGATTGGGGGCATCGCGCGGTATTGTCCGTCAAATCCGATGCGGGTGTTTCCACACGCTCAGCGCCGGCCGCACGGCCACTGACACGACGTCACGACGACTCGACGGCGCGGCGGGAAAACGCCGAGGCGGCCGAGGACGCGAAGGACGCCGAGGGATCAAGCTGTCTCGATCCACACCGCGCGAAGCGCGGCCCGACGGGCTGCAGTCTCCAAGTTGGCCGGATCTCTCGGCGCCCTCGGCGATCTCTGCTCCCTCGACGTTTCCTGACGCCGGCGGAGCCGGCGCGAGATGTTCGATGGAGCGATAATGTCGGCCATGCCACAGCCTTTCGTCCGGACGGCAACGCTTGCGGCAGCTCTGTGCACCGCGCTCGTGTTTTCTGCCGCCGCTCAACGATCCCCCACCGTCACACCTCAGGAGCTCGCGAGAATCTGGGACGCTGAGCACGTCTCGCCGCCGTTGCCGCCGCTCGTGGACCACGCGGAGGTCGTGCGCCGGCTCGCGGCGGTCGCCTCGGCCTCGCCGGACCTCTTTACGCTCGAAACGATCGGCGAGTCGCTGGAAGGCCGCTCGGTCAATCATGTGCAGGCTGGCGCCGGCCCGACGCACATCTTGTTGTGGTCCCAGATGCACGGCGATGAACCGACGGCCACGTCGGCACTGTTCGACGTGTTCGAGTACTTCCGCCGCCATCGGGACGAGCCGGCCGTCCGCGGCATTCTCTCGGCTCTCACCCTGCATTTCGTTCCGATGCTGAATCCGGACGGCGCCGAGCGCTTTCAGCGCCGGAACACGCAGAACATCGACATCAACCGCGACGCGCTCAGGCTGCAGACCCGCGAAGGGCAGATCCTCAAAGCACTCCGCGACCGTGTGAAGCCGCAGATCGGATTCAACCTCCACAACCAGAGCTGGCGCACGTCGGTCGGCGACCCGCCGAAGCCCGCCTCGATCTCGCTGCTGTCGGTGGCGTACGACGAGAAGCGGACGGAGAACGCCGGACGCAAATTGACGAAGAAGCTGTGCGCCGTCATCCGCGACTCGCTCGAGCCGTTCGCCTCCGGGCAGATCGGCCGGTACGACGACGAGTTCGAGGTGCGGGCGTTTGGCGACAACCTGACGCTGTGGGGCACGCCTGTGGTGCTGATCGAGACTGGTCCATGGCCGTCCGAGACGCCCGACCCGCATCTGGTGCGCCTGAACTTCGTCGCGATCGTCTCGGCGCTCGATGCCCTGGCGACCGGCCGCGTCACGCGCGCGAATGCCAAACGCTACGAGTCGCTGCCGGTGAACGAATCGCAGATGTTCTACATCGCGATCCGCAACGCGACGCTCATCAACGGCGCTGGCGCGCCGCCCTTCACCGCCGACATCGGCATTGTCGCCAACCGCCGCGTGCGGACAGTGGACGGCCGCCGTGAAATCGTGATAGCCACCTCGGTGGACGACCTCGGCGATCTACGCACCTCCGGCGCGCTGCGCGAGATCGATGCGTCAGGCGTGTTCGCCGTGCCCGATACGGGTTACCGCGAAGGAGGAATGGTGGATCTGCCGGATTGGCGGCGCAGGCTGGACGTGACGATCGCGCCGGGGCAGCCGTCCCGCATTGCGCTCCTCAAACCCGCGGAGGGCGGGAAGTACAGAGTCGAACTGGTACTGAAGTAGGGCCCGGGCTTGCCCGGGCCTGCGGGCTTGCCGCGATCGCAGATGCTGCAATGGCTGAAACCTGCGGTTGACGCCGCTGCTGCAATGCACGTGCATGGCTGACGAGAAAATGGGCCAGGAATCCATGTGACGGCCTGCGGTATCCGCCTTGCGACGTCATCGGAACATGCGGCGCATTCGCCTCGCCACCTTTGACTATAAGTCCCCAGGCGCGTATTTCATCACCGTCTGCACACACGACCGCCGTCCCATCCTGCAGGGCTCGCTCGCCGCTCTTGCCGAACGGGAACTGTGTGCAGTCGAACAACGGTTCCTCACGGTAACAGTGGATTACCACGTGATCATGACGGATCACGTGCACGCGATCTTCCTCTTCGACGGCGTCGCCGTGTCGCTGCCTGACGTCATGCGGGCGTGCAAATCACGAACGACGATTCTCGCGCGGCGCGAAGGGCTCGTCGCCTCGCGGCTCTGGCAGCGTAGTTATTACGATCGGGTCATTCGAAGTGACGCCGAGCTGGAGCGGATTCGGAAGTACATCCAGGAGAATCCGATGGCGGAAGCCGCGGCGTTGGTTGAGAAGATGACGGCTGCAGGCCGGGCAAGCCCGGCGCCTACAGCGGCGGGCCGGGCAAGCCCGGCCCCTACGAACGACGATCCGGATTCAGCCGCGGGCCGGGCAAGCCCGGCCCCTACGAACAACGATCCGGATTCAGCCGCGGGCCGGGCAAGCCCGGCCCCTACGGAAGATTCTGGCTCAGTAGGGCCCGGGCTTGCCCGGGCCTCTTCGCGCAGGTAATCAGTTCGTCGTCCGCTGACCTCGCCGGTAGACGATCTTGCCGTCGAAGATCGTCACCGCCACCTTCGCCTTCGCCAGCGTGACATCGGGATCGAAGATGTCTTCAGTGAGGACGACGATGTCGGCGAGCATGCCGGGCGTGATCGACCCTTTCCGCTGTTCGTCGAACGAGGCGTAAGCGGCGCCGGACGTGTAAGCATCAATCGCCGCCTTGAGCCGCAGGCGTCCCGCGGCGGGCGTCTCCGCTGGGCGATCCTGCGCCGGCGGTTCGACGACAGCCTGCAGCACGTCGAGCGGATCCAGCGGCTGCTCCGGCCAGTCGCTGCCGAACGCCACACGGCCCTTCGCCCGGACGACGGCGTGGGCCGGAGCGATCCGTGTCGTGCGCTCCTGGCCGAGATACTTCGCTCGAACCTCCGAGAGTGCGTTGTCCGGCTGCATCGAGGCGATCACGTTCAACGCCGAGAACCGCGGCAGATCGTCATCCGCGACCAGCTCGGCGTGCTCGATGCGATGGCGGCGCTCCCGCGCGGGCGCGCGGTTCGATCGCACCGCATGCGCGTAGGCGTTGAATGCCATCCGGACGGCGCGATCGCCCCGCGCCTCCGACTTCACCTGCCAGCCATAGGAATCGAGGATGCGGACGGTGCGATTCAGCGTGTCGGGATCGACCAGCGGTTCCGTCGTTTCGCCGTCGTCGGCGTAAGGCTCGAGCGTCGCGGCCGCGTGCGACTCGATCGGACCGTCGACCGCCAGCGTGACCGCACCGGTCTTGAACTTGGGATCGTCCGGATACTTCGTCGTGAAGCTGCTGAGCCGATCGATGTCGGTGTCGGCGAGGCGCGCGGCGCCGACCGCGAGCGAGCCGTAGACGCGGATGTTCAGGTCGCCGGCGCGTCGTGCTTCGTCGTACAGCTCCAGATCGTCAGCCGTGTCCGCAGCCGTCTGCACGCTCGTCACGCCCTGCCGCACCGCGGCTTCCACCGCGGCGCGCAACGCCTGCGCCCGCATCTCGCGCGTGGGCGGCGGCAGCACGCGCGTCACCAGATCGCCGGCGGCGTCCTTCAGCACACCGGTCGGCTCGCCGCGCTTGTCCTTGACGATGCTTCCATCGTCGGGGGCGGGGGTGCGCCGCGTGATGCCGGCGGCGCTCAGCGCCTTCGTGTTCACCCACGACGTGCGCCGATCGTCGGAGACGATCAGCACCGGCCGATCCGGAACCGCGGCGTCGAGAAGCTGCCGTGTCGGCGCGACGTCGAGGCTCGCATCGGCCCAGCGGCGCGCGCGGATCCAGCCATGCGCCGGATGCGCCTCGGCCCACGACTTGAGCCGCGCCTGAATATCCTCCACCGTCACGGCGTCCTGAAGATCGAGCGCCTGCAGCTCGAGCCCGCCGTCGATCAGGTGCACGTGCGCGTCGTTGAAGCCGGGGACGACGGCGGCGCCCTGGGCGTCGATGACGATCGTCTGCGGCCGGCGCAGGCGGTTGATCTCGCGGTTGCTGCCGACGCGGAGAATCTGGTTGCCGCGAATGGCGACGGCTTCGGCCATCGCGCCATCCTCGTCAGCCGTGTAAATCCGCGCGTTGTGGACGATCAGGTCCACCGGTCCATCGTCATCGCGCTGCGCGCCGACGATGAAGCCGGCGACGATCGTGATCGAGACAATGGCAACGACAACGTAGGCAGTGAGGCGGGCGGCCATGGCACCTCCGGGCGCGGCGGGCTGACCGCCCGTCAGGCTGGACCGGAAATTCTAACACGCACGCGCGGTTCAGGGCATAATGGCCGCCGGAGACCCGGCGTGGCGGGCTGCCGCCAACCGAACCATGCTCTGCCCCCACTGCGGCGCCGACACCGCTGCTGTCGCCGGCCGCTGTTCCTCCTGCAAGGCGTCGATTGTGCCCGCGTCATCAGGTGACGCGGCAGCAACCATAGCTGCGTTCACGGCCGGATCGGGCGCCGCGCCGCCGCGCGTGGCGACCGCGCTCCAGCCGGGTGACCCGCTCGGCGATCGCTACCGCATCCTGCGTGTGCTCGGCGCCGGCGGCATGGGCGTCGTCTACCAGGCGTGGGACGACGAGCTCGGCGTCGCCGTCGCGCTGAAAGTCATTCGGCCCGAGGCGATGACGGATCCCGCGAGCGCGCACGACGTCGAGCGCCGCTTCAAGCGCGAGCTGCTGCTCGCCCGCCAGGTCACGCACAAGAACGTCGTCCGCATCCACGACATCAGCGAAGTGAACGGCATCAAGTACCTGACGATGCCGTTTGTCGACGGCCGCGATCTCGCGTCGATCCTGCGCGAGAGCGGCACGCTGCCGGTGCCGCGCGCGCTGCGCTTCGCGAAGCAGATCGTCGCCGGGCTGCAGGCGGCGCACGACGCGGGCGTTGTCCATCGAGACCTCAAGCCGGAGAACATCATGATCGACGCCGACGATCAGGCGCTGATCATGGACTTCGGCATCTCGCGGTCGGTCACCGGCACCGGCGCCGGAACGGTCATGCGGGCCGTGGTGGGGACGCTCGAATACATGTCGCCGGAGCAGGGGCGCGGGATCGCTGCCGATCAGCGCTCCGACATCTACTCGTTCGGCCTGATGCTGTACGACATGCTGGCGGGCCGGCAGCGGCAGCTGACGAGCGAGAGCGCGGTCGCGGAACTCATGTCGCGCATGACGCAGCCGCCGCCGACGCTGCGGACGCGCGTGCCGCACGTGCCCGCGGCGCTCGAAGCAATCGTCGCGAAGTGCGTCGACCCGGACGCCGAGCGGCGGTATCAGACCGCCGCGGAGCTTGCCGCGGCACTCGGTGCGCTCGATGGCGAGGGACGCGCCATTGCTCCGGTGCGGCCGGCACGCTGGCGGCTCGCGGCAACGGCGGCGTCGATCGTCGTCCTGCTCGCGCTCGGTGTGGCTGGCGGCTGGTGGTGGTCGTCGAGCCGCGGCGGCGCGCCCGCGCCGGCGCCGCGCGAACCCGTCTCGGTGCTCATCACCGACTTCGACAATCAGGCAAACGAAACCGTGTTCGACGGTGCGCTCGAGCAGGCGCTCGGGATCGCCCTGGAGGGCGCGTCGTTCGTCAACATCTTCCCGCGGCGTGATGCCGCGCGTGTGGCGGCGCAGATTGTCAAGGACGCGAGGGGCATCGACGTCACGACCGGACGTCTCGTGGCGCGGCGCGAGGGCGTTGAGGTGCTCGTCGCCGGCAGTATCTCGCGCGCGGACGGCGGCTACCGCCTCGAAGTCGTCGTCGAGGATCCGGGCGGCGCCAGGGAGATCGCGCGGGTGTCCGAAACGGTCGCCGACAAGGCGCGCGTGCTTCCCGCGGTGGCCAACCTCGCGGAGCAGCTCCGGCGAAGGCTCGGCGACACGGCGGCCTCGCTCGACGCCTCGAGCGAAACCCTGACAGTGGGATCGCTCGAGGCCATGCACGAGTACGACGAGGGCCAGCGAGCGCTCCAGGAGGGCAGGAACGAGGACGCGCTGAAGGCGTTCTCGCGAGCGGTCCAGCACGATCCGCGCTTCGGCCGCGCTTATTCGGGCATGGGCGTCATCTACGGCAACCTCGGGCAGATCGACAACGCGACGAAGTACTACAAGCGCGCGATGGAACTGCTCGATCACATGACGGAGCGCGAGCGCTACCGGACGCTCGGCGCCTACTATCTGCACATCGCGCGCGACTACGAAAAGGCGATCGAGAACTTCGAGCTGCTGGCCGGGAAGTACCCTGCGGACGGCGCGGGCATGGCGAACCTCGCGCTCGCCCACCTCTATGCCGGGAACGTCGACAAGGCCGTCGAGAACGGCCGCCAAGCGATAGAGATCAGCCCGAAGAACCTGCTGCAGCGGGTGAACTACTCGATGTACGCGATGTACGGCGGGAAATTCGACGTGGCGGTGAGCGAGGCTCGGAAGATCCTCGGCGAGAATTCGAAGTACGCGTTCGCGTATATCCCGCTCGCGCCGTCGCTGGCGATGGCAGGCCGGATGGACGAGACGGAGGCCGCCTACGCCGCCGTCGAAAAGCTGAATCCGCTCGGCAGGTCCATCGCCGCGATCGGTCGCGCCGACCTCGCGATGTACCGGGGGAACTACTCAGCCGCGCTCGACATCCTTCAGCCGTACGTTGGGCCAAAGCCAATCGAGGATCCGTGGGACCTGCACCAGAAACAGATCGCCGCGGCGGAGTCGCAGCTCGCGCTCGGCCGCACCGATCAGGCGGGTGCGCTCGCGAGACAGGCGCTCGCGGCGAAGCACGAGAGCGTGCTGTATCCCGCCGCGCGCGTGCTGCTCGCGTCGCGACGCGAGGCAGATGCGCTGCGCGTCGCGGGTACGCTGCGTTCCATGCTGCAGAGCCAGACAACCGCATATGCGCTGCTGATCGAGGGAGAGGCGGCGCTGCTGGCCGGCCGACGCGAGGAAGCCGTGACGGCCATCCGCGAAGCGCGCAAGCTGCACAATTCGTGGATCGGCCGCTACCTGCTCGCGCGTGCGTTCGCGGGATCCCCCGCGCACGTCGCGCAGGCGAGCGACGAGCTCGAATGGTGCCTGACCCGCAAGGGACTTGCGACCGATCTGATGTTCTCGAACACGCCGACGCTGCGCTATCTGCCCGAGATCTACTACTGGCTCGGCCGAGCGCACGAGGGTGGCAATCGCCGGGCGGCGGCGCGAGAGATGTTCGAGCGCTACATACAAATCAGAAACGCCAGCACGAGCGATCCGCTGCTTGCTGACGCCCGCCGGCGCATCGACGCGCTCACCGGTACGTAGTCATCGGACTGAAATCACGATCCCGGCGGGCATGAGGGATTGCACGCTTTGACCTGCAGGTTCCAGCGCAGCCTGAAGCTTCCCGGGTCCTCCTCCGTGCGCGTGAACTTCTGCTCGATGAGTGAGATCTTCCTCGCCTCGTCCACCACAACGGTGAGGGGGAAGGGCTCGGCGCTCGCGCCGCGCTTCTTCTGGACGGCGCGCGACAGGATGTAGTGAGCCCCCTGGAACTCCACGTCGAACTTGAACACCTGCGGGAACAGCATCTGCGGGCTCCACAGGACGTAGCCGATCTTGCCGAGCGCGCGCTTCGGATAGTCGACGTTCGCCGGCTTGAACTTCAGCATCAGCGTCTTGTCCCGGAGCAATCCTTCCACAGGAACGAAGAAATATCCCGGCGCCGCCCTGAGCGCGCCCGCCGCGGCGCGCCCGAACTTGCCGAGTTCCGGCTGGGCGAAGGGCAGCGACCCGAGCGCAGGCGTCCAGGCCTTGCGCGCGAAAACGTGCGGCGCCACGGCGGGTTGAATCGCGCGCAGATCTTCGCGCAGGGTCGGAAAACGCGCGACCCCCTCGAACTCTCCGGTGACCGGCGTTCCTCCGGCGAGGGCTTTCCCTTTCTCGTACCGCAGCGTTACGAACCCGTCGAGGACGATCGTGTAGGCGAGCCACCGGCTGTTCCCCTCGAAGTACTCGAGGTCGAGGCGCCCCTCGATCGGCCCCACGAACTTCTCGCAGAAGGCGCGCATGGCCACGTCGGCCGCGCCGGCGGCGATGTTGGTCGCGCGGTCCGTGACGTACTGCCACTTGGTCATGACGCCGCGCGCCGCCGTCATCAGCGTGGGGATGCCCATGTCCACGAAACGCTTCCAGATCGGGGTCGAGGCGAGCTGCGGGAACTGGCCGGTGACGCGCTCGGGCAATAGCCGGTCCGCAATCAGATCGTTGATCCGCTTCAGCCCCTGCGTCGGGATGTTCCACACCAGCCCGATGAACTCGTACGCGTCGACGAGCAGATCCAGTGAATCGCAGGTCGTGATGCCCGCGTTCAGCTTCTGGGTGCGCTCCTTGAGATCGGTTTCGGCTGTTTTGGCCGTGACCTCGATCTCGGCGAGATCGACGTAGGCCACGCCGAGCTCGATCAGCGTTTCGGGATGCGCCTCGACGGTCTTGTCCACCTCGGTCAGCGCCTTGCGAAACGACTCGATCGCGGCGGGCACCGTCTCCAGCTCGGTGACGAGCGCGCAGCCGTCCGTGGCCAGCTTCTGCTGCGGCGGCGAGGGCGGCAGGCTCTTCGCCGCTTTGCAGACCGCATCGGCCAGGCCGCGCGTGGCCGTGGCCATCGCGCTCAACGCCTTCGTGCTCCGGTCCGACGCTCCGCCCGCCGTCACCGCGTCGAACGTGGCCTTCGCCTGGCTCTTGCCGCCCGGCGAGAACGCGGTGACAACATGCTTTCCCACCGCGCGCGGCCGATACTTCACCGAGTACGAATCGTTCTTGTCGAGACGGGCTTCGAGCTTCTCCACTGCGCCTTTCGGCGGCTGAATCTCGATCCGCACCGTCGTCAGATCCTTCAGCGTCAGGCTGGAGCCGCGCAGCATCACCTCGCCGCCGGCGACGACGACGGGCGGCTGGGCCATGATGTCGATCGGCGCGGTGGTGGGCGCGAGCTTGCCCTGGGCGGCGAGGCCGGCGCCAGCACCTGCGAAACCAAGCGCCGCCACGGCAAGCGTCGTGACCTGAACTCTGATGTGCACGGTCGCCTCCCCGCGGCTCACTGCCTCACGAGCTCGACACGCCGGTTTCGCGCGCGTCCTTCGACCGTGTCGTTGGTGTCCTTCGGACGCGACGCGCCGAAGCCGCTGGTCGACAGCCGCGCGGCCGGGACCTTGTGACGGGTGACGAGCGCGGTCTTGACCGCTGCCGCACGCCTCGTCGATAGGTCCATGTTGTGGGCGGCGGTGCCGATGTTGTCGGTGTGCCCCTCGACGCCCAGCCTCCAATCGGGATGTGCCACGAGCGCCTGCGCGATCTCCGTGAGAACGGGTCCGGACTCCGGCCGCAGCACGTCGCTGTCGAAATCGAAGTAGATGCCGTAGACCTCGACGCGACCCTTCTCGGCGAGCGCCGAGGCGATGCGCGCCGCCGCTGCCGCTCCGGGGGTCCGGTCCGGATACTGGATCTTGATCACCTGCAGGCGATTGTCACCGAGTGCCCACCTGAGCGCGAGGGGATTGCTCTCATCGTCCAGGACGTGCAGGTCGGCGTCCTCTTCGCCGAGGCGGCCCTTGGCGTGCACCGCAGGCAGGTCGACGGCGCGATCGTTGACGAGGACGCGGACGGGGATCGTCTTCGCTTCGACGCGAACCACCGTTCCGGTGAGCTTGTCCAACTTGTCCAGCTCGCCCAGTTCCTTGATGCCGCCAAGCTCGCGTCCCGCGATCGCGCCGATCAGCCCGCCGAGCGCGGCGCCGAGACCGCCGGAGCGCATGGTGAGCGGACTGCGCCCCTTTGTCTTGAGATCGCGCAGCACCGCCGTCGACACGCCGAGCGCGGTCGTCCCCGGTATGACGTCCGGCAGGTTTTCGCCGAACACCTGCATGTACTCCGTCGCCTTGTCGAGATCCTCGCGCCGAACCGTGCGGCGTCCGTTGACTTGACGGATCCTGCTGCTCGACCGTCCCGCGCCGAGGAGACCCTCCATGCCGCGCTCGGGAACGTTGGACGCGTACGTCAGCTTGAAACCGCTGGCGTCGACCGCGGTGATCTGCTTGACCGACTCACAGTCGCACACGCCGGCGAGGTGGTACGCCGTCACCACCGTGAGTCCGGGAACGAGAGGAACCTGGCGGGGCGCCTCGGTCTGCGCGATGGTCCACGGCCCGGCGAGCGCGCCGATCAGCAATGCGCAGGCGGCCCGCGTCATTGCCGCAGCCCTCGCGCCACCTCCTCGGCGGCGCGTTTCTTGAGCGCCATGTCCGAGGGGCCGGTGACCTGCGCAATCACGTTGCCGACGCGCAGCATGATCGCGCCGTTCAGCGGCGAATAGAACGACTCGTCCCCGATACCCGAGACGTCCTCGACCGCGGGCTTCTTCGACTCCGTCCCCGTCACGCTGTCGATCGCCCCCTGCGCCATGCCCATGGACTCGCGCTCGCTCTGCATCGAGGCGATCGCCCGTTCGACCGACTCTCGATGCGACAGCGAGAACGACACCGTCTGGCTCCGCTGGTTGGGATTGCGAAACAGGCACATCCGGATCTTCCCTTCGGTCCTGCTGTAGTCGGTGAGGTCGGCCGGCGCGGCTCCGACGATAGCTGCCGCTTTGTCGGCGGTCATGCCGGCGCAGCCGGTGAGCGCGTCGGCTGCGATGAGGCGGCTTGCCGCCGCGGGTTGAGCTCCCGGCGCGGCGGCGGGCGCAGACGCCTCACCAGGCGGCTCGCTCGAGCCGCCGCAGCTCGCGAGCAGGGTGGAGCAGAAAGCCACGGCGAAGGCGCGCAGGATGGTCTTCATGGCGCCAGAGTGTGGCGGAGCGCGGCGCCGCGCGCCACGCATGGACATGCTGTTTTATTCGCGTCAAATCAGGCCGGCTCTCAGGCCCTTGCTGACCGCTTCGGATTTCGAGTGGACGTGGAGCTTGTCGTAGATCGATCGGATGTAGTTGCGGATGGTGTTGATGCTCACGTGCAGGCGCTCGGCCGCCGCTTCATAGCTGTAGCCTTCGGCGAACAGTTGCAGCAGGCGTACCTCGTGCGGCGTCAGATCGCCCGCGCCGGCCGTCGATCTCGGGCGGAACTCACGGAACATCCTGATCACCTTGCGGGCGATCTCCGGCGACATCGGCGATCCGCCGGCGTGGGCCTCGCCGATCGATTCGAGCAGCCGCGCGGGGGGCGTCTTCTTCAGCAGGTACCCGGCCGCCCCGCGGCAGAGCGACGCGAAGATCTTCGCCTCCTCGGCGAACACGGTCAGCATGAGGACGACCGCGTCCGGCCACCGTTCGCGGAACAAGGGAACGGCATCCGTGCCGGCTATCCCGGGCAGGTGGATGTCCAGGAGCAGCACGTCAACAGAGTCGGGACGCAGCGCGGACAACGCCTCTTCAGCCGAGCGGCAGGTGCCTACGCAGGCGAATCCCGCCGTGCCGTCGATCAGCATCCGTAAACCGTCTCGAGTCGGCCGGTCGTCCTCGACAACCGCCACGCGGATCGGCCGTTCTGAATGCATATATTGCTGGGTGCGGCGTGAGTATGGCGCAAGGGGCCTGTTCCTGCCAAGCGCATGGTCATGCGCTTATCGTAGTGCAGCCCTTCAGGACTGCTTCGCCGGCGGTTTCGCAGGCCTGAAGGCCTGCAGTACATGAGGCCGGCGAACGGCATTCTCCAAGAGCCCTCAACGGAGAGACGCGCCGGCCGGCTTCCGACGCGCATGCAGTAGCGATGTTAAAATAGCGTCTCCAGAGATCGCGAATGAAACGCGCGTTCATTAGCTTCGACTACGATCACGACGAAGATCTTCGGAATCTGCTCGCGGGACAGGCAAAGCACCCGGACACGCCTTTCCAGATTTCTAATTGGTCGGTGAAGGAACCGTTCCCCGGCGACTGGAAAGAGAAAGCGCGCGCGCGCATCCGGCAGACCGACCTAACGATCGTCATCTGCGGCCAATACACGCATCTCGCGAGTGGCGTCGCGGCGGAAGTCGACATCACGCGGGGCGAACGCAAGCCGTATTTTCTGCTGTGGGGCCGTTCGGAGAAACTCTGCACCGCGCCTTCAAACGCCCAAAACGAAAAGATCTACAAGTGGACGTGGGACAATCTGAAGGCGCTCATCGCGGGAAACCGGTAGCCGCGGACGGCTCATGCGACGCGCGCTCTGCGTAGGCATCGACCAATATCCGGTCGGCCCCCTGCACGGCTGCGTCAACGACGCGACGCGCATGGAGGCCGTGCTCGCCAAGCATCAGGACGGCTCGCCAAACTTCGACTGCAAGCTGCTCGTCGCCCCGGCCGGAGGGCCGAACGACGTCGTCACGCGACCAATTCTCCGCCAGCATATCCAGCAACTATTCAGAGACGAGGCCGAGGTCGCCTTATTCTTTTTCGCTGGTCACGGGACCGTGAACGATCTAGGCGGCTATCTTGTGACGCAGGATGCGGCGCAATACGATGAAGGCGTCTCCTTGCAGGAAATGCTCAGGCTCGCCAACGAATCGAGGGTTCACGAGGTCGTGGTGATGCTGGACTCGTGCTTCTCCGGAGTGATGGGGAACATCCCGGAGATAAACAACGCCGCCGCGGTGCTTCGAGAGGGGATTTCGATCCTGACCGCGAGCCGCGGAGATCAAGTATCTCTCGAAAGCGGCGGCAGCGGCGTGTTCACCTCGCTCGTGCTGGAGGCCCTCCAGGGCGGCGCCGCCAACGTCCTCGGGTCTGTGAGTGCGCCGGGCGTCTACGCATTCGTGGACGCGGCGCTCGGGGCCTGGCACCCGCGCCCGCTGTTCAAGAGCCACGTGTCGAGGGTAATAGAATTGAGGTGCTGCACGCCGCCGATCCAGCGGGCGATTCTTCGTCGGCTTCCGGCTCTGTTCCCGCTACCAGCTGAGGACCTTCCCCTCGATCCGTCGTGGGAACCCAGCTCCTCGAACCCCGATCCGGCCAACACGCTTCGCTTCGCCGATCTTCAGGCGCTCAATCGCGTGCATCTCGTGACGCCTATCGGAACCGCTCACATGTATGAGGCCGCGATGAAATCGACGGGGTGCCGGTTGACTTTGTCAGGTCGGCATTACTGGCGGTTGGCGAACGAGAATCGAATTTAGAAACCGACGGGATTGCGGGTCGGTCCCGGTCCGCTCGTCTCCTCAAGGGCCAGCTCGCCTTGGGCCGTCAACCGCACGGCATAGGTCGGTCCGAACGTCGCCGCGACGTCGAGGAATCCGTTGGACTCTAAGATCCGGATCTGTCGCTGTACGTCGACCAACGCCACGCCGATCGCGGTCGCGAGTTCCTTGTCCTCTAGATAAGCAGAAGAGCCGGTCGCGTTGTGCTCGCCGACGCGTCGCATAATCTCTCCGCGCAAGGTATTGGGTTCCATGTAACTGCTCTAGCGACTCAGGAGTTCAGGTGCCACTGAGCCACGCTGAGATCGGGTTCAGTGTCGTCGAGATTTGAGCGCCCAGTCAGGATACTGCCAGCCTCATCTGAAACACCACGGAGAAAACACCCCCAAACGGCACCAGGCCCGAACACCAACGCCTCAGGAAGTCCGCCGAGAGAAAGCACCCCTCCTAGCATAAGTCAGTTCTAGGTCGCTGTCGTAGCTGCCGCCGAATGCCTGGTGAGACCACCCAGCTGTTCCCCTTCACCGCAGGGGAACCATCAGCCGAATCTGCGTTCCTCCTCCAGGACAGGAGCCGACCTCCAGCGTTCCGCGGAGCTCGCGGGCGCGCGCCATCATGTTCCGCATGCCGCGGCCCGGGCCAGGCGCATCCCGCACCGCGGCCGACGGCCGCGGATCGAACGGACTCCCCTCCGTCTCGAGAGCAAACCCGCAGCCGTCGTCGCGGATCTCCGCTTCGAGCCGGCGGTCTGCGACGCGCAGCGCCAGTGTCACCTCCCGCGAGTCGGCGTGGCGCGCGATGTTGTTGATCGCTTCCTGAAAGACCAGCAGCACATGCCGGCGGACCTCGGGAGAGAGCCGCGCGAGGGCGCCGTCGGCCGGCGCATCGAACGTCCACCGCACGCCGCGCCCGTCGAACATGTCGGAGGCAAAGCGGCGGATGCGCGCCGTCAGGCTCCCCAGATCGTCCTGCGAGGGGTCGATCGACCACGCGATGTCGCTCGACGCTTCGATCAGCTCGCGCGACGTGGCGCCGACCTCCTCGAGAATGCGGCTCGCCTCAGCGGGATCGGTGCCGAGCCTGACGCGCGCCACCTCCGACAGGATCGAGATGCGCGACAGGCGCGCGCCAAGGTCGTCGTGCAGATCGGTGGCGACACGGGTCCGAATCCGCTCGAGGGCGAGTGCGCGCTTGACCTGCTGCCGGTGCGCGAGCCAGGCCGCCGCGGCCACGGCCATCGCCGCGAGCGCCAAGAACCAGGCCCGGCGCCAGACCGGCGGCTGCACGGTGAAGGCAACGGTGGCAGGCTGCGGGCTGACACGGCCGTCCGCATAGATGGCCCGCACGTGGAAGCGGTACGAGCCGGAAGCGAGATTCTGGTAGAGCATCCGTCGCGTGGTGGACGGTTCGAGCCAGTCGTTATCCGATCCCTCGAGCCGTGCCTGGTACCTGAGGATTTCGCCCGATGCGAGGCTGGCGACTCCGTACTCGATCTCGATGCGGCCGTCGGAGGGTCGCAACACGAGGTCGCCGATGTCACGCTCGCCCAACTGCGCGATCGGCTGCGGCACGCCTGCCACCCGCAGACCCTGGATGAAAATCGGCGCCGGATCCGACGGCGGTTTGCGGCGCGGCTTCAAGCGGGACAGTCCCTGCTGCGTCCCAAACCAGAGCGCGCCGTTGCGATCGGCGTACGACACGCGCACCAGGTTGCTTCCCAGTCCTTCGGCGGTTGACAGATGGCGCATGCGCTTCATGCCCGCATCGAATTGGATCACGCCACGTCCGGTCGACGCGTAGATCTGACCCAACCGATCCTCGACGACCGTCAGCACCGCGCTCTCGGCAAGCCCCTCCGCGCGGATCGGCCGCCCGAACACCGGCCGCACGGCGGAGGGATCGTCCACACGGGCGAGACCTCCGGGGCTTGCCGCCACCCAGATCCGTCCGGCGCTATCGCGGTAGAGCGCCTGGGTGAATCCCGCCGGCACGCCGTCCGCTTCGCCGAAGCGCTCGATCGCGCCGTCGCGGTAGCGCAGCAGGCCGCCCGTGTACAGCCCCATCCAGAGCCCGCCGCCCGCATCCTCGGCAAACGCGGTCGGCGAGACGCGTCCCAGCTCTGTAAAGCTCTCCAGGAGTCCGCTCGAGCGTCTCCATCGCTGCAGCCCGGGATCGCCGAACGCCGAGATCCACACGTCGCCGCGGGAATCCTCGAAAACGCGGAAGATGTTGTTCCCTGAGAGGCCGTGCTCCCGGCGATACACCATCTTGGGCGGCATGCGTCCCAGATCGACGCACGACGCCGTCGCCGGGTAACGGAAGAGTCCTTCACCGGTTGGCAGCCACCACTCTCCCTCCCGATCCTGGAGCAGTGTCTGCCCCCAGCCCCAACCCCAGTAGCGCAGCGCCTCGGTTCCTCGAGGAACGAACGACGTCAGAACATCGCCGTCGAGCGCGCCGAACCATTTCTGTCCGTCGGCCGCAACGCCGGAGACGCACAGCCTCCCGGCGCGGTCTTCGACGATGGCCGTTACCTCGCGGCCACGCAGCCCTTCACGTTCCGTGTAAGTGACCAGCGCGTCGCGGTCCAGCCTGCTCAGGCCGCCGCCACGGCTCCCGAGCCAGAGCGTGCCGTGCCGATCTTCGACGATGACCCGGTACGGGAAACCCAGGCCGTTCGACGAACCGAATCGCCGCACGCCATCGCTTCCAACGCGGACGACGCCGTCCTCAGTCGCGATCCAGAGACGTCCGTCACGGGTGGGATAGACGCCGTGCACGCGGGCATCGCCAAACGGCCCGCCCGCGGTCACGTACGTCAGATCGTCCGTGGCACTGCGCCCAGGCACCAGGCGGCCGTGAAGCGTGTCGGCCGGCGCTGCGCCTGCGCTCGACTCTCGCGCCACGCGGGCGACCTTCGATATGACGCGCGGTTCCAGCACGTACAACGCCCAGTTGACGCGCGGCTTGTGAGCGATGCCCCAGTGCGTGATCCACAGCTTGCCCTCGCGATCGACGGCAAGATGATTCACGTTGTCGTCGTCCGGCGTCGGCTTGATGCGCCACGGGATCATCGTGCCGTCGGGACGGCGCTCGAGCAGCCCCCAGTTGGTTCCGAGCCACCACGTCCCGTCGGCCTCCTCGGCGATGGCGGTGATCTCCAGTTCGCCTCCAGGCGGAGGTTCGGTGGGCGCCGATATCTCGAGGCAATGGTTCTTGTTGCCTTCGCGCGACAGCGCGCACAGGTGGGGGCCGGACGCGATCCACAACGTGCCGTTGCGATCCCGATGGAGCAGCCGGACGCCGCCTGCATGTTGTTCGAGCGGTGCGACGGCGAACGACTGTGCGCCGGTGGCGAGGCGCGCCAAGCCCCCGGCCGTGGCGACCCACAGCGTGCCGTCGTCATCCTCGAGGAGCGCAGTCACGGACAGGTGCGGTAACCCGTCGGCGGTTCCGTATGTTCGAAACTCGCGGCCGTCGAAGCGGCTCAAGCCGCTCGTCGTGCCAATCCAGAGAAAGCCGCGCGCGTCCTGCAGGATTGCGCGCACGTCATCACCAGCGAGCCCGTCCGAGGCCGTGTAGGTGCGCACCGGCAAGCGCTGCGCAAACGCAGAGGGACTCGAGATCGGGAGGAGCAGAACGAGAAGGAACGCCGCCAGACCAAGGTGCGGCATGACTGCGGCGGATTATACGGCCCCGCCATCACTGAACGGCGCAGTCGTTCATTCCGCCGCGCAATACGCGGGGAGCTCAGCTATACGCGCCAGCCGCCGAATGTCTCGCTCTGAGAAGGACGATGAACAGCGTGAGCCACACAGCCGTCCGAAACGCCATCGCCCGCACGCTGTCGATTGCCACGGTGTCGCCGGTGCCCCACCGGGCATTCTTCCAGATCGCGCCGCCGGCCAGCACGTAGGCGGCGCCCATCCCGGTGTTGAAGATCAGCAGCGGCGTGAAGACGACGTAGCCCGGATCGGCGCCTGCGAGTACGCGCGCTCCGGCGGCGAGCGTGACGAGGCCGAACAGGACGGCGGCAACGGCGACAACGCGTGCCATGGCTATCCCATCATGCGGCGTTCGTTCGTCTAGTGACCGCCGTGACCGGCCGTCACGCCGAACCACGCCTGAAGCCACCCGGCCATCATCTGGATCTCCTGGCGCTGCGTGTCCCTGATGGTGGCGGCAAACGGCAGGAGTTCCTCGTGACGAGCGAGACGGCGGACGATCAGTTGCTGCGACATCATCACAGCCGCCATGTGATGAGGGATCATGTCGTCGAGAAACTGCCGGTCGAGCGCGCTTCCGGTCAGTCCGGTGAGATCGCGCATCATGGGTTCGTACTGCACGCGCGTGTCACGCCCCGGGTACCACCCTGCGAGCCAGGTCTTCATCTGTTCGACTTCAGCCGACTGCGTCCTGATGATCGTAGCGGCGAAGCTGCGCATCTCGTCGCGATCGGTGTGTCGCTGCAGCAGTGTCGCCGTCTCGATCGCCTCGACGTGATGCGGGATCATCTGCGTCAGGTACCCGAATTCGCTGGCGACCTGCATGGACATGCCCATGCCGCCCATGTTCCCCATCCCGCCCATGTTCCCCATGCCCGGCGGACTGCCCTGCGAGGCAGCGAGCCCCGACGGAGCGCTCGGACCGGTGGGCGTGAGGTCCGCGGACGTTCCGTCGCCGCAGGCGGCGAGCACGAGAGTTGAGAGGAAGAGGGCGGCCGGCAGCGCAGACCTCGAGGAGAGTACCCGACGCATCATCAGCAGAGACCTCCGTTAGGCGATGGCTCAGGGCCGGGTGCAAGCGGCACGCCACTGAAGGCGGAGTTGAGGGGATGCGGTATTCGGGCGGCGCCGGTGTCCAATCTGCGGCGAAGGCCCGTTCTTCGTTTGCGAACGCGTCAGCTTCGCAGTACAGCGATCACGCTGCGAGAGTACGTTGAAAATCTCAACGATCGCTCCGTGCCGCTGCTCATTTCCCGCCCGGCTGCGGCTTCGGATCGTCGAACGGTTTGTCCATCAGCCACTTTGGCGTCGTGTAGGTGAAGCGGGGACTGCCCGGCATGCAGTATTCCCCGTCGCCGTCGTACTTCTGGTAGCAGGTTTCATCGCCGCTGCTCTCGATAATGAACCGCGCCGGCTTCGTGCGGTACATGTCCCACCAGAGCTTCATGTTCCTGGCGTGGTCCTCGCTGGGAAGTTGCGATTGGTTGTATTTCGTCGGCAGTCTCGGCAGGAGCGGAACCGGGATCGTCAGCGTTTCGCCAGGCTCGAGCACGACGCTGACGCCGGTGTTCTGGTACACGTGATCGTCCACGTAGTCAGCCTGGTGCCGTATCGCGATCCGTGAGAAGCGTGAGCCGGGAGGATCGAGGCTGCGCACGGTGAGCGTGATCTGCGCCGGATGCCGTCGCCCCAGGCACGGGCCATCGCTGCTGGCGGCTCGCCTGGCCGCCGCAGCGCCGTCGAGCACGGCTTTCTTGGTTGTCTCGCGCGCCTTCGCCGTGACGGCCTGTTTCAACTGCTCGGGACCGAGGTTCGGGTTCACGTTGTACTTCTTCGCCAGTTCCGCGATCACGTCGTCGGCGGCCGGCCCGATGACCTGTTCGGCGAGCGCAGCGCCAAGGTAGTCGGCCCCTTCCGACATGAGCTGATCGAGGTTTGGAATGTCGGGAGGAACGCCCGCTGCGACCAGCGCCGTCGTCAGCGCCGTTTCCAGGATGCTGCGCGGGATGTAGCCGCCGGTGAGGGTCGAGGCGAGATCGACGACCACACTCTTCATCTTCGCGTAACCTTCCGTCACGCCGTTCCAGGCGTCAGTGAGACCCTCCCACGCTTCCTCCAGGAACGACTTGTCTTCAGGCTCGGTTCGGCATCCCGGCGGCCACCTGATTTCGTCCCAGTGAGGCTTGTATTGGAATCGGAGAAGCGTGATGTTCGCCCCAGGACGGTGTGTGGTGGGAGGAAGCTTGGCTGCGTTTGGCGGCGGCGGCGGAAGCTCCTTGTCGAAGACGCGGACGAAATTCGAGGGCTGGCCGACGACAACCGGCGGATCGGCGCCGTTGACCGGAATGACTCGGACGTACCACGGGATCGGGCGCGGCGACTTCACGCTGGGTCCAGCGTTGACGGTCGGCCTCGGCAGACTGTCAAAACTGGCGTTGAATGCGCCGTCGACGCGCTTCTCGCGGCCCGACGCCACGAGTCCCGGCGGATTGAGCACCGATGGCGGGCCCGCGCGGAACTGCGGAAACGGACTTCGGTTGATCTGCCAGACGACGCCTTGGGCGCCGGGTATCTCGGCGACGTTCCAGTTGAACGTCAGCCTCTGCCCCTTGGCGGCAACGTCCATCGCCGTCTGGATATCGCCGAGCCAGTACCACAATCGTGCGCCGGACGGCAGCACCGTCATGGCGAACGGCCTGCTGAAGTTCAGCTCCGTCGCGCGCAGAACCGGCACCATGCGCGTCGTGGGCCGATCGCGGCGCTCACCTGCGGCGGGCCGCACCGGCCTGATGTCCGGGCTGATGCGCGGCGTCTCTCGTGCCGCGCATTCGATGAACGCGAAGCCGTCGCACCGCTTGTCGTTGCACGGCTGGCCGCTGCCGATGATCCGTGTCGGCCCGACCGCACGCGCAATGTCGAACCGCGTGGCGTGCGACAGCCCGCGGTCGCGGCAGAAGCGATCGGCGGCCGGCTTGCCGCAGTCGGTGCCCCAGGTCAGGCACCAGTCGATGCGCACGCCGTCGACGCTCGGCCGATCGAAACGCTGCTGCGCGTGCGTGCTCACCGCGCCGGCGACGAGCCCGATCACGATCGTCCCCACGAGTCTCATGCGGCGTAGGCTACGCTTCCTGCATCTCTGCGGGCAGCGCATACCCATGCGTTTTTGCCTCCGCACGACGGCCTTTCGGTGCAGAAACGCATCTTCATGCGCTACCCCTGACACCCGGCCGGGCGCACACTGCGCGCGGGGTGATTACATGGCGATGCTCACAGGGAATATCCGAGTCAGCGTTCTCTGCCTGTCTGCATGTGCCGTCGCAGCGGCCGCTGGAACACCGCAGTCGTGGACGCAGCGGGACGTTGCCGACCCTCGCATCGACGTGGCGGCGCAACGCTCGCTGATAAGGATGTTCGAAGGCGACGGCGACCAGGCGGCGACCGCGTCGGCAATCCTCTCGGCGGTCAAAGCTGGTGAGCTTGCGGGCATCTACCAGCAGGACCAGCGCGCCCCCGCGCTTCGCGCGCAGGGGATGGGCAAGGGATGGTGGCAGCTATTCGACGGCGTGCCGCCGGAACGTCCTGCGCTGTGCTGGAAGGAACCGGCCAGCGCGCCGCCGATGATCGTGCTGCGCCGCGGCATGAAATTCGGCGTTCAGGTGCTCGACGCTTCGCTTCGTGAGGCGTGGGAGCAGTGCGGACTTCGGGCCGCCGCGCCGCGTCCCCACTCCGACCCGCCGCCGCCCGCACAGCAAACGCCCGCGGAATGGGAAGGTCGCTTCGACTGGGACGCCCAGTTCGCGGCACACTACGACAACTGCTGGAGAGAGCACCCATTGGCCGCCGACGAGTGTCGATCGTTCAGAGAACTCAGCGGAAGCAATGACGCTCTGGCAGTGGCACACCTGCTTGGAACCTACTGCAATCAACCGCCGCCAATGCCGCGGGAGGCGATGGCGCAGGTGCGAACGTGCTGCACCGCTGCATTGCGCGCGAGGGACGCGGTCGATGCGTGCGTGACCACGCGCGTCACCGCGTCGGCCCAGGCCGCATCCGGCGGCTCGCCGACGGCGAGGCAGTCCGTGCAGCGGCGCTACGCGGACTGGAAGCGCCGCAACGCGAAGCCCTGAGCGCCCTCGCCAGAAGAGCGGCAGCGGATACGGGTGGAACAGTTCGACCAGCGCCCCGCCGACAATCAAGACTTTTCCGTTCGAGAGCCGCGTTGCCGTGTGGCCGACGCGGGCGATCGCCATCGTGTTTGGCGTCGCCAGCCACTCGCCGGCTCCCGTGAGGTACCGTTCCGCGGTATTCACTGAGCCCGCGTCGCCGAGCCCGCCGGTGACGAGCACGGTTCCGTCCTCCAGCAGCGTGGAGGTGTGCGCGTAGCGGACGTTGTTCATGGCGCCCGTCGCGGCGAACGCCGCCGCACCCGGTGAGAAGAGCTCCGAGGCCGACAGCGCACCGGCGCTGAAGCCTCCGGACACCAGCACCAGTCCGTCCCCCAGCAGCGACGCCGCGTGGGTTGTCCGCGTGTGGCCATCGCCCCGACGGCAGTGACGACGCTACCGGCCGGGTCGTACCGCACAGCGGTGTCGCGGAACGTGCATCCGCTGCCGCCGCCGTCGATGGGGAAGCAGGTGCGCCCGCCCGCGACGAGCACCGAGCCATCGGCGAGACGCGTCATCGTGTGCAGCTCACGCGCGATGTCCATCGCCGTCGTTGCCGTGAACTCGGACGTCGCCGGATCGAACAGATCGGCCGACGCGAGCGATACCGGATTCCCCGGCGCCCCGATCGAACCGCCGGCAATCAGGACCTTGCCGGTGGTGAGCAGGACGGCTCGGTGATCGGTGCGCGGCGACGCAAGCGTATCGAGCAGCGCGGAGAACGTGCCGGTGGCCGGGTTGTAGATCTCCGCGCTCGAAAGAACACTGCCCGTCGGTGTCGCCAGTCCTCCAGTGACAAGGACGCGGCCATCGCCGAGGAGCGTCGCGGTGTGCCGCGAGCGGTTGGCGACGAGGCTGCCCGTTGACGACCAGCTGTTGGTGGACGGGTCGTAGATCTCCGCCGTCGCCGAACCGGAGCCCCCCGTCACCAGCACGCGACCGTCGGCCAGCAGCGTCGCGGCGTGCCCCGAACGGCCGGCGATCGTGTTTGGCGCGTCGCCGAATCCGACGACGTAGAACGGGCTGCTTGTGGCGGAGGGTGAGCCGGAGAGCGCCGCCGTCGCGACGAGCGTGTACCCATCACCGCCGCGGCTCAACACGAGATCGTCGAAGGTCGCAACGCCAGTGGGGTCCGTCTGTTTCGTCATCGTCCCGGAGAGCACACCGCCGCCCGCGTTGGTGCCGATCGAAATCGTCACGTTGACCGCCGGGAGCGCCGCGCCGCTGGTATCCCTCACCGTCACGGTGAATGCTCCGAGCGCGTCGTTCGCGACACCGAGACCCGGTTGCGTGGAGAACGCGACGGAGGCGGGCAACACCTGGATCAGCAAGCCGGCGACGTTGTCCGTCTCCGAGGACTCGGCGACGTTTCCCAGATCGTCGACGACCATCAGCACGTGCCAGAAGCCGGGCGCCGTCGAGGAGGGAATCGTCAGCGTCGGCCCGGGCAGTGATGTGGTGCCCGGCGCCGGCAGCACGCTGTTGGGCGTCGTGGCCGTACCGAGCAGGACATCTCCAGGGCCGAACGTCGCGTCGCTCGACAGGTAGTAGCCGCTCCGGAAGCTGCCGGTGATCGAGTTCGACGGCGTGTTGCCGTTGTTGACGATCGAAACGTTCGGATAGGTGAACGACGCGCCGGCGCCGACGGCGGGCGTTGCCGACGGCGGCGTCAGCGACGGCACGAAGTTGGGCGCCGCATAGGCCGACGCAGCGGTCTCCTGAATGACGCCGTTGATGACGTCGGCCGCCTGGGAGAAGACGCCGAGGCTCGGCGGCGTCTGGGTCGCGTCGAACTGGACAGCGACCTCGTGGTCCGGCTTCATCTGGTAGACGCGCAGCGTGACGAAAACGGTATCGGACGTCGGCTCGTCGAGCGTCGTGCCATCACTGCCGATTGGACTCGACACCTGCCGGACGAGGGTGGGTCCGCCCGGCGTGCGGCGCACGTTCGCCCGCGCGGACTGCGGCGCCGACTCGGACGGCGCGCTCGAGAACGTCGAGTTCGTGACGAACGGATTCGTGACGAACGGATTCGTGACGAATGGATTGGTCACGAACGGATTGGTGACGAACGGGTTCGAGACGAACGGATTGGTCACGAACGGATTCGGCACGTTCGAGATGATCTGGTCAGTGATCGTCGTCGTCGTATCGCAGTTCTGCACGCCGCCGGTCAGTTGGCGGCGGTAGATCAGCAACTGGAACTGGTAGTCGCCGTTGGCGGAGAGCTGATCGCCGTCCGGGATGTTGACGAGCGCCGTGAACGCCGAAGCGGTGGAGCCGGCGTTCTGCGTCTGCCACGTGATGTCCTGAATGTCGTAGACGGCCTGGTTGGTGACGAACGGGTTGCTCACGAAGGGATTCGTGACGAACGGATTCGAGACGAACGGATTCGCGAGCAGCTTGTTGTTCGCATCGACGAGGCCAGGATTCGACACGAACGGGTTGGTGACGAACGGATTCGTCACAAACGGCGTGTGCGTCTCGGTAATCGCGGCGTTCACGCCGGGATTCGAGACGAACGGGTTCGAGACGAACGGGTTCGTCGGATCCGCGTTGATCGTGAAGCTTGCCGACGGCTGCGTCCCGGGCGGCGGGTTGACGCCCATGGCGGAGATTTCCGAGACGTCGACGCGCACGGATCCCGTCGGATTCTGCGAGCGGACGTAGACGGTCGCCGTGATGCTCGAATGACGCAGGATCTTGACGTCGATCGCGTCGGCGGCGCCGATCTGCTGGAACGACGCCAGCACGCCGGCGTCGGGCAGGAGCGACACGCGGAAGAACCTGTCCTCATCGCTCCGGTTCTGCACGTACACCGCGAACGCGCGCTGCATCGTGTCGTTCGGTGCGCCATCACCAAGCTGCTTGAAGCTCTGAAGAGATCCGGCGACGACGGCCGCGGTCTCGGCGCCGTAGATGTTCGCGTTGCGCGAGCCGGGGTTCCTGCACGAGAGCTGCCCGGTGCCTGGCGGGTCGTAGAACGTGAACGACGGCGCACTCGCCGGCATCGTCGGGGCGATGACGTCACGGTTGTCGGCCCAGAGATTGACGACGGCGGCAGCGGGATCGTCGGCTGGCGTGAGCACCGGCTTCCAGGGATGCGGCCAGTTGCTGCCAGGGCGGGCACGAACGAACTGACGCATCGGCGCCGCGGCGATGTAATCGCCCAGGAACGGCGCCAGCCCGCCGCGGAACATCGGCAGGTTCCCGAAGTTCTCACCAATCGCGGCGCCGGTCGCCGCGTAGAAGTTGTATTGGGACACCGGCACCGACGCTCCGAACGTCGTCTGACCGGGCGCGCCGGCGTTCGCCGTCAACGTCCGCACGTCGAAGATTCGCGTGATGCCAATCGTGTACGCGGGATACCCGGGGAACGTCACGAGTCCCGTATCCTGCGGGTGCGTGAGCCGCGCTTCGTACCACGAGAGCAGCAGACGGCCCGCAGCGAACGTCAGCGCCGGCATCACTTGCGGGCCTTTGTTCGGCCGCGCGTCCGCGACGGACCTGGGCGACCACGTGCCGCCGTTGTTCGAAGACGACGTCACGACGATGCGAGGAGAGCCGGAGGCGTCGCGGTCGGCAACGGCGACGTGCACGCGTCCGAGGCCGTCGACCACGGCGGTCGGGTAGGCATTGGTGCGGAACGCCTCGAAAGGCGAGTCGATCGTCGGCTGATCGAACGGGCGGAAGCTGCCTTCCGGAAAGACGGTCGCCACTCGCGAGAACGTCTGCCCGAAGTCGCTGGACACGACGTAGCCGACGTTGTCCGGACTGAACATGCGGAAGAAGATGTAGACGCGCCCATCGAGCGGGTTCACGGCAATCGCGGTGCCCTGATTGCGGATGCCGGGCATGTTGACCTTCACCGGACGGCTGAACGTGACGCCGCCGTCGGTCGACCGCGTGAACATGATCGCGGTGCGGAACGCGCCCGCCTTCTCCTGCCCGTGAAGCGCGAGACGAACACGACATCAACAGAACGAGCGCCGATCCGGCGACCGCGGAGGGCGCGGCGTCGGCGGCATGGCGTTCGTCCGGGCAGGCTCGCGCCGATCGGATCGCTTGCCGACGTGAATCCGCTCAGCGGCGATGCGAGGCCCGCCAGCGAGTTGTCGCGGGGAATCCCGGAAGCAGGCCGCCGTACGACGTCTGGAAGCGGTTGCACGTCCGGTAGATGCCAATCCATGCATCGGGAGCGGCCGCGGGCGTCGGTCCGTTGCGGTGGCCACCGTTGAGGGCTATCGAATTCCGGTTGTTGCCGACGCCGGTGTCGGTCGCCTGATCGACCAGCCGGTAGTCGATCGCCGCGGCCAGGATGCGATCGGGGTTTCGGGTGGAGACGATGACGGCGGGCTCGACCTGTCGCTGCAGGAAGCGGTCGCCCACGAATTGATCCGCGGTGCCGCTGATGACATTGAAATTGACGCCCGGCTGCTGCGCGGCGACGAACGCATGGAGAATCGCCACAGCCGCGAACACACCGATCCCTGCCCGTCTCATGACTCCTCCCCCGCAGCGCCGAACCGGGGCGCGCAACCGGCAAGCCGCGCGCCAGAGCTGACGAGGCGCAGGGCCGTCGAATTCGCTGGTTGGGTCCGCTGGAGGGGCTTAGGACGTGACACTCGCTCACGGTTCTGTAATTGGGGATGCCCCAGCCGGAAGCGCCGTGCTAAAGTGCCCCGCGCTTTCGGACGCATGATCAAGTCTCCTCCCGTCACGACAACGGCCGCCGGTGACGAAGGACTCGTCCGCGCCATCGGGCTCTGGTCCGCCATCCTGTTCGTCGTCGGCGGCGTGATCGGCTCCGGCATCTTCCTGACGACGGGCGGCATGGCGACGCACATCCCGTCAGCGTCGCTGCTGCTGCTCGCCTGGTCGCTCGGCGGCGTGCTTGCGATCGCCGGCGGTCTCACCTACGCGGAGATGGCGGCGATGTTTCCGCGCTCCGGCGGCGTCTACGTGTTTCTGCAGGAGGCCTACGGACCGCTGCCCGCCTTCCTTTACGGGTGGGCGTCGCTGCTCGTCGTCATCAGCGGCGGGACCGCGGCGGTCGCCGTCGGCTTCGCCGAGTATCTGAGCTACTTTCTGCCGTTCATGTCGTCGCAGCACGTCCTGGCGACGGTGCCATTGCCGTCCGGCACGTTCACGCTCTCGGCCGCGCAGCTCGCCGCCGCCGGATCGATCGTTGTTCTCGGGGCGATCAACTATGTCGGCGTGCGCAGCGGGAGCCTCTTCAACGCCGTGCTGACAGCGGCAAAGGTCGGCGGCCTTGCCGCGATCCCGATTCTGGCGATCGGCGTGGGGCGCGTGGATCCGTCGTTCACGCCGGTCGTACCGCCGGACCTGCCGCGGCCGCTGGCGTCGTTCGGCATCGCGATGATCGCGGTCATGTGGACGTACGAGTCGTGGTACTTCGTCACGCTGGCGGCCGGCGAGATCAAAGAGCCGCAGCGGAATCTTCCGCGAGCGCTCGTCGCCGGCATCTTCGCGCTGACGGCGATCTACCTCATCGTCAACATCGCGTACCTCTATGCGCTCTCGATCGACGAGATGAAGGGCGTGACGCGTATCGCCGAACGCGCGGCGGCCGCGCTCGCCGGGCCCGGTGGCGCGACGTTTATCGCGTCGACGGTGGTGGTATCGACGTTAGGGTGCAATGCAGCGGCGATCCTCGCCGGCTCGCGGCTGCTGTTCGCCATGGCGCGCGACGGGTC
Source organism: Vicinamibacterales bacterium (assembly GCA_048594885.1). Taxonomy (GTDB): domain Bacteria; phylum Acidobacteriota; class Vicinamibacteria; order Vicinamibacterales; family 2-12-FULL-66-21; genus JBMDXB01. The sequence continues at coordinate 453 of JBMDXB010000082.1, read as the reverse complement.
CTTCCTGCCGTTCGCCCGCCGCGTCCACCCGCGCTACCACACGCCGCACGTGGCGATCGTCGCGCTGTGCGCCTGGGCGTGCCTGCTGGCGCTGTCCGGCACCTACGAGCAGCTGTTCACCTACGTGATGTTCGCGTCGATCCTGTTCAGCGTCGCCGGCGGGATCGCGCTGTTCCGCCTGCGGCGGAAGATGGCGGATCGGCCGCGCCCGTATCGTGTCTGGGGCTATCCAGCCGTTCCCGCGATCTTCATCCTCGGCGCGCTCGCCTTCGTCACGAACACGTTACTCGAACGGCCGGTCGAATCGCTCGCCGGCCTGGGCCTGCTCGCGCTGGGACTCCCCGTTTACTGGCATTGGCGTCGCAGGGGGGTCAGGTCTTGAATTATCACTTTTTTCACGCCTGACCCCCTTTGGTCGGTTGGCAGAAGGGGTCAGCCCATGAAAAAAGTGAT
>JBMDXB010000081.1:0-107147 GCA_048594885.1 Vicinamibacterales bacterium | reverse complement strand
CGCCCCCCGCTATATGTGGGGGCGTGGTCGGGTCGGGGGGGGGGGCGGGGGCGCGCCGCCCGGCGGTAGGGGAGGGGGGCAGGGGGGCCCCGCGCGCGACGGCGCAAGGGGGTCGGGGGACGAAGTCCCCCGGTTGAAAAGGAGATTCATGGACGGATTCAGCACGTTCCAGCGCGTCGCCCTCCTCACATTGAGGACGCTGATCGGCTGGCATTTCCTCTACGAGGGTCTGTACAAGCTGATGCTCCCCGGCTGGACGCGCGACGGCGCGCGGCTCGCGGCGTGGACGGCGAAGGGATATCTCAAGGCCTCCACGGGTCCGTTCGCCCCGTGGCTCCACCGGCTCGCCGATTCGAGCGCGAGCGGGTGGATCGACATCATCGTCCCCGTCGGCCTCCTGCTCGTCGGCCTGTCGTTGATCCTCGGACTGTTCACCCGTCTCGGCTGCCTCGGCGCCATCGCGTTCCTGACGATGTTCTATATCTCGATGCCGCCGACCTCAGGTCTGCAGGAGCCCGGCGCCGAAGGCGCGTATCTGATCGTCAACAAGAACCTGATCGAGCTCGCCGGGGCGGTCGTGCTGTTTGCCTTTCCGACGGGTCGGCTGGCCGGCCTCGATCGGCTGATCCACCTGCGGCGGCACCGGATGGCCGCCGGCGACGTGCCGGTCACGGTGCAGGAATAGCCCGGCGATGCGCGTCCGAATCACGCTCGTCACACTGCTCGCGCTCTCCATGTTTCAGGTCATCGAAGGACAGGTCTCCGATCGAACCTTGCTCGATCGGGCAAAGGCGCTGCACCGGCAGGTGCCGCTCATCGACGGCCACAACGACTACCCATGGGCGGTGCGCGAAAACGCCAAGGGGGATCTCAACCTGCTCGACATGACGAAGCCGCAGCCGTCCATTCATACGGACATCGCGAGGCTGCGCGAGGGCGGCGTGGGTGGACAGTTCTGGTCGGTTTATGTTCCGGCGGAACTCGCCGGCGAGAAGGCCGTCACGGCGACGCTCGAACAGATCGACGTCGTCCACCAGATGATGCGGAAGTACCCGCAGGCGCTCGAGCTGGCGTTGACGGCCGCGGACGTCGAGCGGATCTTCAAGGCCGGCAAAGTCGCATCGCTCATCGGCATGGAGGGCGGCCACTCGATTGACAGCTCGCTCGGCGCGCTGCGCATGTTCCATCGCCTTGGTGCCCGCTACCTGACGCTGACGCATTCGCAGAACGTACCGTGGGCCGATTCCGCAACCGACGAACCGAAGCTTGGGGGGCTGTCGCCGTTCGGCGAGGAGGTCGTGCGCGAGATGAACCGGCTGGGGATGCTCGTCGACCTGAGCCACGTCTCGCCGGACACGATGGAGGACGCGATCCGCGTCTCGCGGGCGCCCGTCATCTTCTCTCACTCGTCGGCGCGCGCGGTGAACGACGTCGCGCGCAACGTGCCGGACAGCATCCTGAAGCTGTTGCCGAAGAACGGCGGCATCGTGATGGTGACGTTCGTGCCCGCCTTCCTGTCGCCCAAGGTCGCGGCGTGGGGCCGGCTTCAAACGGCCGAGCAGGAGCGGTTGCGGAAGCAGTTCCCCGCCGACGAGAACGCCGTGAAGACGGGGCTCGCGGCGTGGACGAAGGCCAATCCAGCACCGCGCGCGACGGTGGCCGACGCCGCCGACCACGTCGATCACATCCGCAAGGTTGCCGGCATCGATCACATTGGCCTCGGCGGCGATTTCGACGGCATCACCACGGTGCCGCAGGGCTTGGAGGACGTCTCGAAGTACCCGCAGTTGACCGCCGAGCTCCTGCGACGCGGCTACGGCGACGAGGACGTCAAGAAGATCCTCGGCCTGAACGTGCTGCGCGTCATGCGCGCGGCCGAGAGCGTCTCCGTGAAACAGAACATCACAACGGAGAAACGAAGATAACGGAGGACGAACGGAGAAGAGTCGTCTACCCGTTGCCGGTCTCCGATCGTTCTCCGTTTTCTCCGTTCCTCCGTTGTGAAAAGGATGATCCGTATCGTCGCCCTTGGCGATTCCACGACCGCCGGAACACCCGGGTTCCTCTCTCCTCTCGAGGCACCGCCTGAGGGACGCGGCGACGTCACGAGTCAGTACGCGTACTGGCTGATGCAGGCGCATCCCGACTGGGAAGTGCTCAATCGGGGCGTGAACGGCGAGCGCAGCGATCAAATCCGCGCGCGATTCGATCGGGATGTGCTCGACGCCGCGCCCGCCGCGGTCGTGATCATCGCCGGCGTGAACGACATCTATCAGGGCCTTCCCGCGTCGCACGTCATGGAGCACCTGCGATGGATGTACGACCGTGCGGGCGCAGCGGGCATCGCCGTCGTCGCCGGCAGCATCGTGCCCTACAACACCGCGACGGCCGACCAGAACGCGCGCATGCGCGAGGTGAACGACTGGATCCGTGTCAACGCGCCGCACTTTGCGGACACGCGTGCGGCGGTGGCCGCCGCGGACGATCCCGATCGACTCGGCGACTCGCCGGATGACCTGCACCCGTCGCCTGCCGGGTATCGCCGCATGGCTGAGGCGCTCGGGCCGGCGCTCGAGCGGGCGCTGTACAATTAGTTGAAAATGTTCGCCAAACCGCTGGGGATACTGCCCTCCGCTGTCCTGCTGCTTGCGTCCGCCGTGGCGTCCGCGCAGAAGTTCACGTCGACGACGCACACGGTGCCGGTGTATGTGACGGTCACGGGCGAGGATCGCCGCCTGATTTCGAATCTGCTCGAGGAGGACTTCGAAGTCTACGACAACGGCCGCAAGCAGACGGTGACGCAGTTCGACAACCGTTCGCAGCCGATCTCCGTCATCGTCATGCTCGACACGAGCGGCAGCATGACGCTGTCGCTGCACCTCGTGAAGGCGGCGGCCGAGCAGTTCCTGATTCGCCTGCTGCCGGACGACCACGCGATGGTCGGCGCCTTCAACGACAAGATCCAGTTCCTGCCGGCTGACGGATTCACCAGCGATCGCGATCGTCTCGTCGCGCAGTTGAAGGATCTCGACTTCGGCTATCCGACGCGGCTCTACGACGCCGTGCACCAGAGCCTGGCGACACTGAAGCCGCGCGAGGAGCGCAGGGTGGTGCTCGTGTTCACCGACGGCGAGGACACGGCGAGCACGATCGATCGCGACGAAGTGCTCGACCGCGCGCGTGACGACGACGTGATGGTCTACGCCATCGGCCTCGAGAACGTGATCTTCACGGGACAGCAGCGGCGGATGACGCGCGTCGACCGTGCCCTCAAGAAGCTCGCCGAAGAAACCGGCGGCGGTTTCTTCCTGATCAGGAAGACGGATGACCTGGGTCCGACGTTTACCAAGGTCGCGCAGGAATTGCGCAGTCAGTACCTGCTCGGCTTCTCACCGGCCGCGCTCGACGGCAAAGTGCACAAGCTCGACATCCGCGTGAAGAAACCCGGTGTGTCCGTGCGCGCACGCCGCACCTACGTGGCGACCACCGACGCCGTGGTGGGCGCGAATCGGTAAACTTTTCGCTACGCTCCCCCGTCTAACCCTATGTTCCACAGAAGGGGGAATCGACCATGTTGGACCTTGATTTCTCGAGCAACGCCGAGGCGCTGGTGGCCATCCTGCTCGTTGCCGCGATTGCGGCGATCGCGTTCGTCTAGCCCCCAGAGATGGTGGGAATGATCTCCACCACGTCGCCATCGTTCAGCGCGCGTTCCCGCGCGTGATGCAGCAACATCTCGTCGTTGACGGCGAAGTTGAAGACGGAATCGTCGAGCTGTTCGCCGAAGCCCGGAATGCGGCGATCGAGGACTCGCACGAGGTCGGCGATCGTGGCGACGCGCTCCTGCACGTCGAGCGTGTCGCTCGCGCCGATCCGTAGCGTCGCTGGCAGCTTTACGGTGATCATCGTCAATGCCGAATGCTGAATGCCGAATGCTGAATGCTCCGGTCAATGCTGAATGCACGAATGCTGAACGTCGAGCACCTCCATTTCAGCATTCGGCATTCAGCATTGACTCGAGCTCCTTCCGCCACGACTCCACCGGCACGCCCTCCTCGTCGAGATCCGATAACCGGTAATACCGCGACAACATCGCGTCGAATTCCGACCGATCGATCTTCTCACCCTTGTACGCTCCGACACGAATCGGCTCCTCGAACCAGCGATCGGGCAGCGTATCGTCGGCGCGGCGCACGCCGAGCCGCCGGTTGATCAGACGCTCGACGCCCATGATGTTCATCCCGATGCGATCGAGCTCGCCGGCCGACATCTCGAGCCCGGTGACGTTGCCGATCTGCGCGGCGAACTCCGCCAGGCCGGGGAGCGACGGGCTGTTGAACAACTGCGTCGTGAAGCGGCACATGCCAACCGCGTCGCCGACGCCGTAGACGTTCTCGCAGGTCCGCACCGCGCGCTCCTTGTTCTCGTAGCTGTTCGGCGCGGCGCTGACCGGGCCGCCGTAGAGCAGCTCCTTGAATGCCGGATCGTCGTTGATGCGCGCGTTGATCTCGAGCGTGACGCGGTTGCGCAGGTGGTCCATGCCGCGCGTCGCGACCGCCAGACCGAGCGCGAAGGCCTTCAGGATCCGCGCGTCGTGCGGATCGCTTTGCATCAATCCCTTCACCGCCATGCGGTACTCGAGCGCCGCGGCGGGATAATGACCCTTCTCCACCGCCCGCGTGCTGTCGGCGAGCGCATTGCCGAAGCCCTGGCGGACTGCCATCATCTGCAGCAGGCGCTCGACGGCTTCGGCATTGCCCCACGCCAACTCGATCCCGCCGGTGTCCTTCGACGTGATGATCCCCCGCTGATACAGCTCCATCGCCCAGCCGATCGCCGAGCCGGTCGACGCCGTGTCGACGCCGAGATCGTTGCACACGTTGTTCAACCTGATCACGGCTTCGATCCGATCGATGCCGAGGTTCGGGCCGAATTTCCCGAGCGTCACGTATTCAGGGCCGTCGCCGCGGCCGTACTTGTCGGAGCCGTCGGTTCCAAGGTCATTCAGCGGCCGGCAGTTCACGGGACAGCGGAAGCATCCGGCCATGCCCGGCCGATACGGCGTGATGTGGTCCGCGTCGAGCCGGTCGGTCCACGTCGTCTCCTGGTTGTTCTTCGTGCCCATCGCGCCGAGGATGCGGCTCGGCTTGTAGAGGAACGGCGTGCCCGTCGTCTTGAGCGCGTGCTTGACGACGGAGGTGTCGAGGAGCTTCTGCGCAATGGTGCGGTTGTAGCCTTTGTACGGCTGCGCCGTGTCGAAGTCGCGCGTCTGTCCTTGCACGACGACCGCCTTCAGCCGCAGCGATCCCATCTTCGCGCCGGGCCCGCCGCGCGCGTAGCAGGCTTTCGGCCCCGCCATGATCGCGCTCGTCAGCACGAGGTTCTCGCCGGCGGACGTGATGTTGACCATCGCGAGGTCGCGCGTCCACGTGCCGCCGAAGTCGTTGGGGATCCGCTCGCGAAGATCGATGTTGTTCAGGCCGACGTACGGCGCCGCATCGACGAACGTCAGGTGGCCGTCGCGGATGTGCAGCAGCGTCCACGACACCGCGCGTCCGTACAGCACCAGGTGATCGATGCCGTTCATGCGGATGAACGACGGGAAGTAGTCGCCGGCGTTGCAGTCCATGATGACGCCCGACTCGGGCGACCATGACGTGGCGTTGCCGCGCGCCGCGCTCGGGACGATGCCGGTGAGGACGCCGGAGCCGAAGATGAGCGGGACATCCGGGTGCAACGGGTGCAGCGACTCGTCGAGCAGGCGATACAGATAGAACATGTTCGCGCCGCGTCCGGCGAGAAACGCCCTGACGATCGCGCGCGGCGTATAGCCGCGCTGCACCTCGCGGCGCTCGAGATCCACGAACAGCGTGACCCCCTGCGTGGGGAACTGCGGCGCCTGAGGAAGCTCGGCGACGAGCTTCGCGATGCGTTCGCGAATCGCCATAGTCAAAGTATAGAATTCGCCATGCGCGTTTTCATCTCGGCAACGCTTGTACTGCTGATGACGGCCATCAACGCCGGCCAGGCGCCCGGCGACCGCCCCGCAGCCAATCCACGGGCCACGCGTTCGGTCGTGCTCGCCCGTAACGGGCTGATTGCGACGAGCCAGCCGCTGGCGTCCGCCGCCGGGCTGCGCGTGCTGCAGCAGGGGGGCAACGCGATCGACGCCGCCGTCACGGCCGCCGCCGTGCTCTCGGTGGTCGAGCCGACGATGAACGGCGTCGGCGGCGATCTCTTCGCCATCGTCTACGACGCGAAGACGAAGACGATCCGCGGCCTGAACGCGAGCGGACGCTCCGCCGCCGCGGCGACGCCCGAAGAGTTCCGCCGCCGCGGCCTCGACGCGATTCCCTACCGCGGCCCGCTCTCCATCAGCGTCCCCGGCGTCGTCGACGGCTGGAACGAGCTGCTGACGAAGCACGGCACGATGACGCTCGCCGGCGCGCTCGAGCCAGCCATCGGCTATGCGCGCGACGGCTTCGCCGTCAGCGAGATCATCGCCACGCAGTGGGCCGACGCGCAGCCGACGCTGGCGAAGGATCCCGCCGCCGCGGCGACGTTTCTCGTCAACGGCCGCGCCCCCGCCGCAGGCGACGTCTTCAGAAACCCGAAGCTCGCTGCGACGCTCGAGCTGATCGCGCGCGGCGGACGCGACGCCTTCTACCGCGGGCCGATCGCCCAGGCGATCGCCGCGGACATGAAGGCGCGCAAGGCGCTGCTGACCGCCGCCGACTTCGCCGCGCACCGCTCCGACTGGGTGGATCCGATCTCGACGACCTATCGCGGCTTCGAGGTGCTGGAACTGCCGCCGAACACGCAGGGCATCGTCGCGCTGCAGATGCTGAACATCCTCGAGGGCTTCGACCTCGAGTCGCTCGGCCACAATTCGGCCGCCTATCTGCACCTGCTCGTCGAGGCGAAGAAGATCGCATTCGCGGACCGGGAGACGTGGATCTCCGATTACGACTCGATGCCGAAGGCAGCGCTCCAGCGGATGCTGTCCAAGGAGTACGCCGCGCAGCGCCGCAAGGAAATCGATCCACAGCGCGCGGCGCAGGCGTATCCCGCGCTGCGCCTCACCGGCGCGGCGCCGTCACGGCTGGAGATCCCCGAGGCGCGCGGAGACACGATCTATCTCACCGCCGCCGACAAGGACGGCAACGTCGTCTCGCTGATCCAGTCGATCTTCGAGAACTTCGGCTCGGGCATCGTCGCCGGCGACACCGGCATCGTGCTCCACAACCGCGGCAACCTGTTCTCGCTCCAGGCGGGACATCCCAACCTGCTGGCGCCGGGCAAGCGGCCCTTTCACACGCTGGTGCCGGCGATGGTGCTGAAGGACAAGCGTCCGTGGCTGTCGTTCGGCGTCATGGGCGGTGACATGCAGCCGCAGGGCCACGTGCAGGTGCTGCTCAACCTGATCGACTTCGGCATGAACGTGCAGGAAGCGGGCGAGGCGCCCCGCTTCCGCCACTCGGCCGCGGGCCTGGCGGTCGAATCCGCCATCAGCCCGGAGGCGCGCTTCGGACTCGACCAGCGCGGCCACCGCGTCGTGTCGCAGGTGGGGATGTTCGGAGGATTTCAGGGAATCCTGATCGATCCGAAGACAGGCGTCCTGCAGGGCGGATCGGATCCCCGCAAAGACGGGCTGGCTATCGGCTACTGACCCGTTCGCGCCTTGAGCTGCGAGGCGATCTGCGTCAGCGCCGCCTTCTCTTCCGGCGACACCGTGCCGATGCCCATGAAGCCGCCGAGGATGCCGCCGGACGCGTGTGCGATCTTCTCGCAGTAGTTCACGAGATCGTCGGCCGTGAGATCGCCCAGCTCGGGTGAGTGGGCGGCGAGCATCGCCTTGATCAATCGCGTGGCGCCCGCGAATACCTGCGCCTCCGGACGGCGCTCCAGCCACTCTTTCAACTGAACGTCGGCGGCGCTGCCATCCGTGATGCCGCGGCGCCGCGCGAGCGCGACGATCTCGCGGTATTCGGCATTGCTGACGCCCCCTTCCGCCCACGCGACTTCGACCAGCGGCACGAGCGGCAGCAGGCTGAGCGTCGCAGGGCTGAAGCCGAGCGCTTCGAGCTGGCTCAACATCTCGGAATCGTGAATCCCCGTGCGCTCCTCGAGATCGTGACGTGCCTGTACCAGCGCCGCCGCCCGGCGCATCTTCTCGATGAGCTCCTGGTCCTGCTTGCGGAAGTACTCTTCCTCGAGCTGTCGCTTCTTCCCCGCCAGGGCATCATCATCCGTGACCGCCATCGCCGCCTCCGTTGTCTATCCTAAACGAAACCCGTACCTCAGCGGATCGCGCTCGTCGATGTAGAAGGTGCTCTCGCCGGTGATGTACGCCTCGCCCTCGATCTCCGGCACGATCGCGTCGGATTCGCCGATGCGCGTCTCCTCGAGCACGCGGCCGCGGAACGTCGTGCCGACGATGCTCTCGTGCGTGAACGTCTGCTCGCGGCCGAGCACGCCCATCGCCGCGAGCACCGCCATCACGGCGCACGTGCCGGTGCCGCACGGCGACCGATCCACTTCGGCGTCGGCGAAGATCGTGACGTTCCGCAAGTCAGCGCTCGCAGACGAGGGCGGGCCGGTGAAGATGGTGCCGTAGATGCCGTGCAGGCCCGGTTCGTCCGGATGCGCGACGCGAACCGCGGCGTCGACGGCGCGCTTGATCTCCATGCCCGCCTTGCGCAAATCCGGCAGTCGTTCGGGCACGACAGGGATGCCGGCCGCCTCGCTGTCCACGATCGCGTAGAACGCGCCGCCGAAGGCGACGTCGGCGCGCAGTTCGCGCGTGCCGAGCCGCACCCCTACGGCAGGGTGCAGCACGAACGACGGCACGTTGCGGAACCGCACCGATCGCACGCGGCCACCGTCCACGTCCGCGTGCGCGCGGATGGCGCCCGCCGGTGAATCGAGGACGATCGCGTCGCTCGGCGCCGTCAGCAAGCCGCGCTCCAGCGCGATCGTGACGACGGCGATCACGCCGTGGCCGCACATCGTGCTGAAGCCCTCGTTGTGCATGAACAGGACGCCGGCATCCGATCCATCGCGCTCCGGCTCGGTGAGCAGCGCCCCATACATGTCCGCGTGCCCCCGCGGCTCGAGCATCAGCGCGCGGCGCAGGTGATCGTAGTGCTCGCGGATGAATTCGCGCTTCTGGAGGATGGTTCGGCCCTCGAGCCGCGGAACGCCGTCGACGATCAGCCGCAGCGGCTCGCCGGCGCAATGAGCATCGATGGTTCTGATCGTCTGCATGCGTGATTGGGGGATCGGGTAACTTGTAATTATGCCCCTGCTTCTTTCCGAACAAGACATCCGAATTGTCCTCTCGATGGACGACCTGATCCCGGCCATGGAGGACGCGCTGGCGCAGTTCTCGTCCGGCGGCGTGCAGCAGCCGCTGCGGACGGTGCTGCAGGTCGGCGCGGAGCACGCGTTCTTCGGGGTGATGCCGGCGGAACTCCGCCAGCCGGCGGCGCTCGGCACGAAGCTCGTAACGGTGTTTGGCGCCAACCCGACGGTCGGGCTGCCGACGCATCTGGCGACGATCGTGCTGCTCGATCCGAAAACCGGCGAGCTGCTTGCCGTCATGGACGGCCGTTACATCACGGAAGCGCGTACGGCAGCGGTGTCCGCCGTCTCGGTGAAGCTGCTCGCGCGCGAGGACGCACACGTCCTGGCGATCCTCGGGTCGGGAGTGCAGGCCCGCAGCCACGTCGAGGCGCTGTCGCGCGTCCGGCGGCTCAGCGAAGTGCGCGTCTGGAGCCCGCACGCGGAACGCCGCGAGCAATTCGTCCGTGAGATGCGGAGCCATGTCCATGCGCCGCTGGTGGCGTGCGCCTCCGCACGAGAGGCCGTCGACGGCGCGGATCTCATCGCGCTCGTCACCGCGTCGCGCACACCCGTCGTGCACAGCGACTGGATCGCGGACGGCGCGCACATCTGTGCCGTCGGCGCGTGCCGGCCCGATCAGCGCGAGATGGATACCGCGCTCATCACCAGGGCTCGCGTCTACGTCGATTCCCGCACCGGCGCACTGGCCGAAGCGGGCGACATTGTCATTCCGATCGCTGAACGGGCGTTCGACCCGTCGCGTCTGGCCGGCGAGCTTGGCGCCGTCGCGGTCGGCAAGGCGCCGGGACGGACGTCGCCGTCGGACGTGACAATTCTGAAGTCACTCGGGATGGCTGTCGAGGATGTAGCGGCCGCGCACCTGGCATACCTGCATGCAACGGAGCGCGGCCTGGGACGTGGGTTCGTGCTGTAGCGAGCCTACCTCGCTGCCTTCGCGGCCTTTGACTTCCGGCGCTCGGCCCAGCGCTTCTTCATCATCTCGGAGATGCGCTTGCGCGCTTCAGCGGACATGCGCCGCCGCCTGCGCGGGCCGCCGACGCCCGGCTCGTCGAAGGACGCCGCCGCCGCCGTTCCCGGCGCCGCGGCCGCACCGCGGCCAAGCCTGGTGCGAAGCTTCGCGGCCTGCGCTGTCAGGGCCGCGAGCCGTTCGCGCGTGACCGCGATTTCGCGCTCCAGACCTCCCAGCGCCCAGCCAACCAACTCCGCCGAACTCCCCAGCACATCGCCTCTCTGTACTCTCGGTCGCCCTCGGGGCATGCACCCTCCTGTCGCGGGAGCACCGAAATGATAGCCATGGCGGCCCCCTTCCTCCAGCCATTGCCTCTATCGGCCCGCTGCTCACAGCGTTAGAACCGCTATCATAGCTCCATGCCACCACACCGGCCAACGCGTGCCGGTCGTGTGATTTCAACGCTCGCCCTGCTGGCGACGCTGACGCCCGGAGCGGCGGGCGGCGTCCCCGCCCCGGGCGCGCAGCGCGACGACGCGTCGCGGCTGCGATTGCAGGCGCTCGATCTTGCGTACAACCTCGATCACGACGAGGCGATAGCGCTGCTGCGCAAGGCCGTCGCTGCCGCGCCCGACGATCCCGCCCCGCATCGCTCGCTCGCGGCGGTCGTGTGGCTGAATCTGTTGTTCCGCCGGGGCGCCGTGACGGTCGATCACTACCTCGGGTCCTTCACGAAGCCGAAGATCGATCTGAAGAAGCCGCCGCCCGAACTCGACGCGGAATTCAGGCGTCACATCAACAGAGCGATCGATCTGTCGCGCCAGCGTGTCGCCGCGCGTCCGAAGGACGCGCAGGGTCACTACGACCTCGGCGCCGCCCTGGGACTCGACGCGACCTACGTCGCGACGGTCGAGGGCAAGATGATGGATGGGCTGCGCGCGTCGCGCCACGCGTTCGACGCGCACGAACGCGTGATGGAGCTGGACGGCTCGCGCAAGGACGGGGGCCTCATTGTCGGCACCTACCGCTACATTGTCTCGACGCTGCCGTTCGCGCTGCGCTGGATGGCCTACGTCGTCGGGTTCGGCGGCGGCCGCGAGCGCGGCATCCAGCTGCTGGAGCAGACTGCGGCCTCGCCGAGCGACGTGCAGGCGGACGCGATGTTCGCGCTGATCCTGATCTACAACCGCGAGAAGCGCTACGACGACGCGGTGCGCGTGGTGCAGACGCTGCGCGGAAAATATCCGCGCAACCGGCTCGTCGTCCTCGAGGCCGGGGCGACGGCGCTTCGCGCCGGCCGCGCGCAGCAGGCCGAGGATCTGCTGACGGCAGGCCTGGCGATGTTTGCGAAGGACACGAGAGCGAAGATTCCTGGCGAAGAGGCGCTGTGGCGCTACAAGCGCGGGAGCGCGCGCGCGACCCTGGGCCGGGTGGACGATGCCGCCGAGGATCTGCGAGCAGCGACGACGAGAGACCCGCAGCTCTGGGTGCAGGGCCGGGCCCGCGTGGAGCTGGGACGCCTGGCATTGAAACGCGGCGACCGGGCGGCGGCGGTCGCGGAGGCACAGCAGGCGCAGACGCTCTGCCAGCAAGGCAACGATCGCGCGTGCGTGGACGAGGCTCGGAAGCTCTCGAGGAGCGCGCATGGCCGTTAAAGTCAAGACCTGGGTCTGGGTCGTCGTCGCGATTGCCGTCGTCGGCATCGTCGGCCTGATCGCGATGGCCGCCGCGGGGATGTACTTCTTCGCGCGTCACGTGCAGTCGACCGAAGCGTCGCCCGCCATCGCGGCGCGCAGCTTCGACGAGGTGAAGACGAAGTTCGCCAACCAGAGGCCGCTCATCGAGCTCGACGAACGCGGCGACTTCGTGAAGTCGAACCTCGATCGCGAGCGGCCGGCGAATCCGGCGCGGATCGACGCGATGCACGTGATGATCTTCGACCCGGACGAGGGCCGGCTGATCCGGTTCAGCGTGCCCTGGTGGCTCATTCGACTGCAGTCCGGCCAGGGGCGCATCTCGTTCGACGCGGGCGACACGAAGATGCGCGATCTTCAGATCACGCCGGAAGACATCGAGCGGTTCGGACCGACGCTGATCGTCAACCACCAGTCGTCCAAGGGCGAACGCGTCCTCGTCTGGTCGCAGTAGCGCCCGAAAACCTGGACACTCATCGTCCGGAAAATCGGGATACCCACCTTTTTTGCACGGCCTGCTTCTTGCCCTCCACCTCGGCAGGCGCGTTGGCGCCACGCATCGCGGAGGAAACCATGAAGCGGACCATCTTTGCGGCTGCACTCGGCGTCACGGTCCTGGCGCTCGCGGCGCCGGCCGCGGCACAGATCGGCGGATACGGCCGGCCGTCATACGGCGACTCGCGCGCGCCGTACTACGAGGCGCGCCGGGCGGCGTACGAGAACGGCTATCGTGAAGGCCTGAAGCACGGCGAGAAGGACGGGCGGCGCGGCGCGAGCTTCGAGTACGGCCACGAGCGCACCTACCAGCAGGCGGACAAGGGATATCAACGCCGATACGGCAGCATTGACGTCTATCGGCAATCGTTCCGCTCAGGCTATGTGAACGGCTACAGCGACGCGTATCGCCGGCATGGGCGCTACAGCGATCACGGGCGCAACTCGGGCATCGGCCAGGGGGGCTGGGGCCGTCCTGGATATGGCGGCTACGGCGGATACGGTGGCTACGGCTCCAACGCCGCGTTCCAGAACGGTGTGAACGACGGCTACGAGAAGGGCGTGGAAGACGCGCGCAAGCGCCGCTCCTACGACGTGCTGCGTCACGGCTGGTATCGTGGCGGGGATCGCCACTACAACAGCCGCTACGGCTCGCGTCAGCAGTACGCGGATATGTATCGTGAAGGTTTCCGGAACGGCTACGAGCGCGGATACAGCGAAGGGCGCTGGCGCTAGGTCAGAGTAGGGGCCGGGCTTGCCCGGCCCTTAGGTCATCCGGAGGAACTTCCTCATGCGTGCCCTGAATGTGGAGGGCACCTCGACGACCGCGGAGCCCGGGGCGGCGGCACGCGCCGCCTCGAGCTCGGCCCGCCTCGTCGCCACCGTCGCGCCGATCTGCTCGACGGCAACCGGATTCGCGGCAGCCAACCGGCGGAACAGGTCCGCGCCGATTTCGAGGAGGGTCGTGTCGCCGCGCGCGACGACCGTCGCCGTTCTCGGATCACCAGTCAGCAGCGACATCTCGCCGAAATATCCGCCAGGCGGGATTGTGGCAACCTGCTGTCCCTTGCCTTCTCCGAGCGCGACGACCGCGGCGCCGGAACAGATGACATACATCGAGTCACCAGGCTGACCTTCGCGCACGATCGCATCGCCGTTGCCGTAGTGCCGCGCGACGCAGCCTGCCGCGATGTCACCACGCTGCTCCTCGGGAAGCGCCGCAAACAGGTCGACGGCCGCGAGCTGACGCTCGCGCTGGCGGCGATCCGTTTCCGCATCCGACTGCGGCCACTCGCGGTGGTATTCCACCTGGATCGGCCAGGGAATCTCGATGCCGTGCCGCGCGAACGCGTAGTAGATCGCCGTCCGTACCTGGTTGCGCGCGATCTCGTCCTTCTCGTAGTCGTCGATCCAGAATCGCGCACGATACGTGATGGCCGATGCGTCGAAGGCGACGAGCAGCACGTCGGGCGGTGGCTGCTTCAGCGCCAGCGGCGCGTTGCCGATCGCCTCGAGGATTGCCCCCTTCACCGCGTTTGGCGCCGCGAGATAGCTGGCGCCGACCTCGACGTCGAGCCGCGTCGGCAGCGCGGGCTCCGAGTAGTTCGTGATCGCTTCCTTGCCGACGACGTTGTTCGGCACGACGACGAAGTTGCCTGTTTTGGTGCGCAGCTTCGTGGCGCGCCAGGTCACCTCGGTGACGCGCCCCTCGAACTCGCCCACGCGAATCCAGTGGCCGACGTGAAACGGTTTCTCGCTCTGGATGGCGAGGCCCGCGAACGCGTTGCCCAGCGTGTCCTGCAGCGCGAAGCCGACGACGACGGCGCTGACCGCTGAGGTCGTCAACAGCTTGTCCTGGAACACGAGCGTCGCGACGAGCACGAGCAGGCCGATGACGAACGCGTCCTGCAGAATCGACGGGAACCGATCCGGCACGCGGTCCTGCCGCAACGGATTGACCAGCGTCACGACGAGCAGGTTGATGATCGCCGCGGCGAAGGCGAGCTTCTCGATCGACAACAGCTCGCCGCCGAGCTGCGCGTGCAGGTCGGGCCGTGCCCACAGCAGGACGTGCAGCAGCGTGTACAGCCCGAGCAGGAAGAGCGAGAGGCGCAGCTTCCGCCTGATCAGCCGGTTGACCGTGAACGTGTCGAGGACGAGCGTCGCGGCCAGCGCCGCGACACCCATCAGGAGGTGGCCCGTGTGCACTTAGGCGATGCCTTTTTTGAACTCCGCGATTTCCGCGGCCGTCACGGTGACGCGGACCGGCGTCTTGTTCGGGCCGCCCACCGCATTGGTGTCCGGACCCGCCATCTTGCCGCCCGCCGACGCCGACGCCTGCGTGTTCTCGGCCTGCGACCCCTTCGTCAGGCTGCTGGCGATCTTGCCGAGGCCGAAGCCGCGCTTCTTTTCCTTCGGCTGCTCTTCCTTCTTCTCTTCCTTCGCGGCCGTCGTCTTCGTGGCGCTCGGGCCGGATGCGCCCGTCACGCCTTTCGCGCCCGCCGGCGCCATCGCGATGTCGGCCATCGGCTTCGCCGAGACCTTCACGTTCGCCGCATACCGCGGCTCGCCCATCGCGGTCGCCGTCAGCTTCTGCTCCTTGACGATCCTGCCGAGCGTATCGACCCGATCCTTCAATTGCGGATGCGTCGCGAACAGGCCGTTCTTTTCCTTCGCGTCCTTGTTGCGCTCGCCGAGCTTCGTCAGGAACGCGGCCAGGCCAGCCGGCGAGTAGCCGGCCTTGTTCGCCAGAGTGACGCCGATCTTGTCCGACGTCATCTCCTGGTCGCGGCCGAAATCATTTTCGAGCACCATCTGGTACGCCTGGTCGGCGATGCGATCGACGAGTGAGGCGGCGAGGCCACCCTGTGCCGTGAGCTCATCGGTGCCGGCATCTACAAGCTTGCTGCGCTGAATCGATCGGACGGTATGACGCTCCGTCACGTGCGTCAGCTCGTGGCCGAGCACGGCGGCCAGCTCCGCTTCGCTCTTGATCATCGCCAGCGCGCCACGCGTGATGTGCACGATGCCGCCCGGCGCGGCGTAGGCGTTCACGCCGTCGGTGTCGAGCACGACGAACCTCCAATCGAGTTTCGGCTTCGCGGATTCCTGCGCGACGACCATGCCGATCAGCGTCACGTACTTCGTCAGCTTCGGGTCCTGCACGACCCCGAACCGCTCGACGAGCTGCTCGCTGACGCCGTCGCCGATCTTCCGCTCGTCGGCCTCCGAGATGTCGACGTCGGCGAACTTCTTCACCTGCTCGGCGCGCTGTTTCAGCTTGTTGAGCGTGCCGAGCTGCGCGTAAGCCGGCGTCGCGGGCGCCAGCGCCACCACCAGCGCGAAACAGAGTACGGCCTTCATGTGCGTGCCTCGTTTCTCAAGGGAGCAGGTACGACAACTTCGAAAATCGCCACCGGCCGCGTCTTGCCCTTGACGACGACATCGCCGAGCGGACGGATGTCGCGAGGGCTCCTCAGCCTGGTCCGGGTGGCGCCGCTAATGATAATCCGGGTGCCGTGCTCTTTGTTGAGCGACTCGAGGCGCGCGCCGAGGTTTACGTTGTCCCCGATCACGGTGTAGCTCATGATCGCGGACGACCCGATGTTCCCGGCGATCATCTCGCCGGAATTGATGCCGATGCCGATGTCGAGCTGCGGCTTGCCCTGCATCGCCCACCGCTCGTTCAGGCGCGCCAGCTCCGCCACCATCTCGACCGCCGTCTCCACCGCATGGTCCGCATGCTCCGCATCGTCGAGCGGCGCCGCGAACAGCGCCATCACCATATCGCCGACGAATTTATCGACGGTCCCGTGATGACGGAAGACGATGTCGACCATGCGTGAGAAGTACTCGTTGAGCTGAGCAACGAGTGCCTCTGGATCGCCCTTCTCCGTCACGCTCGTGAAGCCGCGGATGTCGGAGAACAGGACGGTCATCTCGCGGCGCGCGCCGCCCAGCTCCGCGAGATCGGGGTTCGCCATGAGCTGCTGATAGACGTCCTTCGACACGTAGCGGCCGAACAGCTTCTTGACGACGCGCTTCTGCCGCTCTTCGACGAAGTAGCGGTAGGCGGTACCGGCGAAGAGCGCGACGCCGATTGCCGAAATCGGCTGCGTCATGTTCAGCCACAGCCCCCGGTCGAGCGCGGCGACCGCAATCCACGCCCACACGCCGATGCCGATGAGCGCGCCGGCGAGTGCAACAGCGAACGGCAGCGCCGCCGACATGAGCCCCACGAGCACCGCGCCGGCGACCGTCGCTCCTGCACGCGTGCTTTCAGGCGCGGGCTGGATGAACTGATTCGAGATGACGCTGTCGGCCACGCTGGCGTGAATCTGGATGCCGGGCATGACGCCTTCGCCGAACGGCGTGTTGAAGACGTCCATCAGCCCGGAGGTGTTCAGGCCGACGAAGACGATCTTGTCCCGGAACTCGCCGGGATCGATCGCTGGTTTCTCGCCCGCCGCGAGCTGCTCTTCCGAGAGCAGTACGTGCCGGATCTCGAACACCCGGTACGACCGCGCGCGGCGCTCGAAGTCCAGCACGGGCGCGCGATAGTTGATGAGCGCGGTGAGCTGCTCGTGCGTGTTCGAAGGATCGTCGATGTTCTTGACGGGTAGCGGCAGCAGCGGCATCCGCCGATCGGCGCCGAGGCGGATGGCACGCTGGTCCAGCGCGACATCCTCAGGCTTCACGCCGAGCGCCGCCAGCGCCGCGGCCACGCCGAGCGACGGCATGTAGCGATCGCCGGACCTCACGAACGGCACGATGCGCCGCGCCGGACCGTCCTCGTCCAGCGCGATGAAGTTGTGTCCAAGTCCGGCGGCGGCGTCGGTCAGCGCCTGGAACGGCGGCACGATGAGCGGACGCTCTTCGATCGCCGCGCCGAGCCGGTACGGAGCGGGCCGCCAATCCGCCGGTTTGTTCGCCTGCGTGCCGCTGGTCGATCCGGCGTAGTTCGCCTCGGCGAGCATGATGACGCTGCCGGCCCTCTTCACCGAGTCGACGAGGGCAGCGTCGGACTCGGTCCCTGACCATTTGTCCCCGCCGTACGGGAACCCTTCGCGCAGATCCGCCTCGGTGATCGTCAGATCGACGGCGATTGCCTTCGGCTTGCCGCGCGCGATGAAATCGATCGCGCTCGCCAGCACGACGCGCGGCCACGGCCAGCGTCCGGCGAGTTCGGCAAGGTCGCGGATCGACGTGTCGTTGATCTCGACAAGGACGATGTCCTGGCTGGCTTTCGAAGGATCGGCGATTCGGCGGACGCGCCAGTCGTACGCTTTCAGCTCGGCCGTATTCAGCAGGCCCGTGGCGCCCGCAAGGAGCACGAGGCCTGCGGCGCCGAGACCGAGCAGGAGTCCAGCGGCCAGTTTGCGCAAGAGATGTGGTTATACCTTACCTGTCGTCCGGCCGCTCGACGCCTTCCCACCACGGACCGAGCGAGATTTCGATCGCGTCGAACGGCTCGGCGCGCACGACCTGCTCGTCTCCATAGACGCCAAGCTCCAGCCACCGGCCGTTCTCCAGGCGGCTCACCGAAAGCGTTCGAGCTTCGGGATCGATGTACCACAAGTGCTGGACACGGGCCTCTGCGTAGAACGGGCGCTTGACGAGCATGTCGTAGCTGCGTGTGCCGGGTGACAGGATCTCGCACACCCAGTCCGGCACGACCTCGATGGGACCTTTTGGAGGGAGAACGGGCAGCCGCTCCCGGCGCCACCCGGCGAGGTCAGGCGCGACTTCCGGCGCCCGCGGAAGCTGAATCCCGGGCTCGATGAGAATCCACCACCCGCCGGGACCGCCGCGCCCGCGGTGAAACGGAGGATTCAAATCGGAGCCGACGGCTGTCTCGATGTTCGCGTGAGGAGCTCCGGGCCTCGGGAATGCGTACAGCTCGCCGTCGATGACCTCGCCGCGCCAGGTGAGCGGCAGATTGTCGAGGTCCGCGCGGGTCGCCGGGCGAACCTGTTTGGGAGCGAGCTTCATGAACGAGCTCGCGTCGACTGTACATCGTCCACCCGCGTTGCGCCAGAAGACTGGACGCGGCCGCGCAGCACCTGGACGCACCGCCACGACGCGTTCGCGAGGATGATGACGACGCAGACCATCATCACGATCGTGACCAGCGTGTTCAGGTAGCCCTGGAAGTGGAGGCGGTCGTCACCGCCAATCGCCATCGGCCAGAAATTGTCGCGGACGCTCAGCACGCCGGCCGTCAGGGTCGTCACCGAGACGAACGCGAGCGGCACGGCGGTGACCCACGCGTAGCGCGCCTTGCCGATGTTGATGATGATCGTCGTCCCCACGGCGAGCGCGACGGCGGCAAGCAACTGGTTCGCGATGCCGAACATCGGCCAGATCGTGCTGATGCTGCCGGTCCAGATGAAGTACGCCCACGCGGACACGACGGCCGCCGTCGAGATCACCGCGCCGGGCAGCCACTCCTGCCGTCCCATCGGCGCGTAGAACCGCCCGAAGAACTCCTGCACGAGGAACCGCGCCACCCGCGTGCCGGTGTCGATCGTGGTGAGGATGAACAGCGCCTCGAACATGATCGCGAAGTGGTACCAGTAGTCCATCAGCCCGCGCATGCCGGGGACGGCGGTGAAGATCTGCGCGATGCCGACGGCGAGCGACACGGCGCCGCCGGTGCGCCCCTGCACGGCCTCGCCGACCTGCGCCTCCAGCTCCGGCAGGTTGACGATCGGTATGCCGAGTTGGGCGAACGTCTCGGGCACAACGTTGATGGCGAAGTAATCGCCCGGGAACATCGCCGTCGCCGAAATCAGCGCGACGATGCCGACGAGCCCTTCGATGAGCATCGCGCCGTAGCCGATCGGACGGATGTCCGACTCGCGGTTGATCATCTTCGGCGTCGTGCCCGACGAGATCAGCGCGTGGAATCCGGAGATCGCGCCGCAGGCAATCGTGATGAACGCGAACGGGAAGAGCGGCCCGGGAATGATCGGCCCGCCGCCGGCCGTGAACTCCGTGAAGGCCGGCATCTTCAACATCGGGTTCACGACGATGACGGCGATGACGAGGAACGCGATCGGTCCGATCTTCATGAACGAGCTCAAATAGTCGCGGGGGCACAGCAGCATCCACACCGGGAGCACGGACGCGATGAACCCGTAGGCCGCCATCGCGACGATCAGCGACTCGCGCGACAGCTCGAACCACTGGCCGAACGAGGACGCCGCGATCGGCTTGCCGAGAATCACCGCCAGTATCAGGCCGGCGACGCCAATCGCCGTCGCCTCCGCGATGCGCCCCTTGCGGAAGCGATACATGTAGAGGCCCATGAACAGGGCGAGCGGGATCGACGTGCCGATCGTGAACGCGCCCCACGCGCTGTGCTGCAGCGCGTTGACGACGGCGAGGCCGAGCCCCGCGAGCGCGATGACGATGATGAAGAGGATGGCGACGGCGGCCGTCAGCCCCGCGACCGGCCCGATCTCCTGTCGCGCGATTTCCGCGAGCGAGCGGCCGTCGCGCCGGGTCGAGGCCCACAGGATGATGAAGTCGTGCACCGCGCCCGCAAGGCAGACGCCGGCGACGAGCCAGATCAGCCCCGGGGCAAAGCCAAACTGCGCCGCAAGCACCGGTCCGATGAGCGGACCGGCGCCGGTGATCGCCGCGAAATGATGGCCGAAAAGCACGACGCGGTGCGTCGGGTGATAGTTCTGGCCGTCGTTGCGAACGTGCGCCGGCGTCGGACGCGAGTCGTCCAGCGCCATGATGCGCGCGGCGATGAACGCGCTGTAATAGCGGTAGGCGATGACGAGAATGCCGAGGACCGGGACGATGAGGTAAAGCGCACGCATGGCTCAGGTTTAGAAGGCGTGCTAATAGACTACAGGAGAACGCGGCGGGCCAAGCGCTCACAGTCCGAGAGCGGCGAGACGCTTCCTCGCCTCGGCGGGCTCCGGCAGTCCGGCATCCGCGTCCTTCCAGAGCCGCAGGAACGTGCGGTACTCGCCGGCAGCCCTGGCCTTGTCGCCCTTTTTCTCCAGGAGCGCAGCGACGCGGAAGTGGTAAAGGGGGTTGATGAGGCGACGGTTGCTGTTCTGCGGCGCGACCGTCATGAGCAGCGTGTATTCCTGCAGCGCCTGGTCGACAGCCCCGCGACGCGCGAGCGTCCGTGCGATCTCGTCGAGTTCGGCGGGCATGTTGTACGACAGCAGGGTGGGGATCTGGAAGTTGAAGGAGGGCGACAGGGCTTTGTGCGGCAACGGACCCTCCGCAAGCTTCAGAGCCTGCTCATCCTGGCCCAGCGCCAGTCGAAGCCTGACTTCCACGTGATTCACGACGGGAGCCACCGACGCGTTTCCGGAACGCTTCCCGCGGAGTTCTTTGATCTGCGTCAACCCGGCTTCCGCCGACGCGTAGTCCCGGGCAGCGATTGCGCCGTACACGGTGGCGATCCTGTACACCAGTGCCGCCGGCGGCACTTTGTCCGCAAACGCCAGCAGAGAGCGAAAGTCCTCGCGACCTGCCGGCACATTTCCCGAGTCACAGCGGACGAAGCCGCGCTCGAACAGGATCACGGATTCGCGGAGGTAGTCTTTGGCCGCACGCGCCAGCTTCAATCCCCGTTCGATCTCTTCCAGTGCCGCGGTCCGGCGCCCGCGCAGATGGAGAATGAGCGCCCGGACGGCGGCGCCGTCCGCTTTGAGCCCGTCTGAAGGCACGGCCTCGTCATACGCGCGGAGCAACGCCTCCGCACCGTCGTAGTTCTCCTGCACCGCCTCGATGTAGGCGAGCGGCAACTCTTCCCCCATGCTCGGGCTGATCGTCCGCGCCTTCTCGTAATGCTTCCGCGCGGCATCGAGGAGCCCCTGCAGGAACTCCACCTGGGCCAGCGAATCCCACGGGTTGAACTCGCCGGGAGAGAGCGCGGCGTACCGTTCGAGCTGCGCGCGGGCGCCCGCGTAATCCCCCTTGTGCAGCAACGCGAACGCGAGCTCGTTCATCGCCATGCCATAAGCGGGGTCGAGCTGCAGGGCGAGCTGCAGCTCTGCGATGGCTGCATCGGGATCGATTACCAGCAGCGCGGTCCCGAGCGCATGGTGGAATTCCTTCTCGCGCGGGTACTTCGTCACCAGCTCCTTGAACCGGGAGATGGACTTCGGAACGTCCCGCTCGATTGTCCTGGCGTGCCACGCCTCGATAACCAGCCGCTCCTTTTCCGACGCACGTCCCGCCAGCTCCATGGCCTTTCGGATTTCCTCGTTGACGCGCTGCCGCTCGCCGTCGCGGACGAGATGCAGGCCGAGCCCGAGGTGTGCAATCGCAAACCCCGGATCGAAGCGGACGGCCGTCTCGAACGCGGCGCGCGCCGCGTGCGAGTCGTACTTCCGCGCCGCCTCCTTTCCATCCAGGTAGGCCTTGTACGCCTCCAGCGAGTGGGTGGTCACGTCGGCGATGGCGGGGCCGCGGGCGTCGACCTGCGCGCCGGACCCGACGACACCGGCCGCAATCCGGCGGCTCAGATCGTCGACGTGCACGTTCAGGATGCTGGCCTCGCCCGCTCCACGTGCCGCCGCGCTCGCGACCAGCTTTCTCGTACCGGCATCGAGCAGCTTGAACTCGGTGACGAACGTCTCCCCCGCTTTGGTGAAGCTGCCGACCACGAGGAACGCCGTCCCTTCACGCCGGCAGAACCCGAACCCGGCATCCGCCTCGATGACGTCGCCTCCAGGCTCCGTGAGAACGTCGCGCATCCGCTCCCACGTGGCGACCTGGAAGAGGCCGGTGTTCTCGAGGTTGGTGATCAGCAGGTTGGGGATGACTTTCCGCAAGTAGTCATACTTGGGATCGCCGGTCTGATTCTCGAACGCGACGACGGCAATCGATCGTGGAATCCTCGCCGCGGAACCGGCGTCGCGCGATCGGATGAGCGCGGGAACGACGAACGCGGCGAGCGCCACCACGACGAGCACGATCGCAGCCGCGGCGACGCGCTTCACGTTGAAGCTGACGGTCATCTCGCGCGAGGTCGTCCGCTTGCCGGAAGGCACGACCTGCGACGCCGGCAGCAGTGCGGCGATCGTTGCGAGCGCGGCCCGCAGTTCCGCCGCCGTCTGAAATCGCCGGTTCGGATCCTTCTCGAGACACCGCAGCGTGACCGCCGCAAGATCGTCCCGCAGGTCCGGCCGGATCGAGCGCGGACCGGGCGGCGGCTGCGTCGTGTGCTGGACCACGACGCCGAGTGCCGTGTCGGAGTCGAACGGCAGCTTTCCGGTCGTCATCTCGAAGAGCATGACGCCGAGAGAATAGAGATCGGCCCGGCTGTCGACCGCCGCGCCCGAGGCCTGCTCCGGCGACATGTACTCCGGCGTTCCGACGATCGTCCCGAGGCCGGTGATGCCCTTCGACGCGCCGCTGCGCGCGATGCCGAAATCCATGATCCGCGCGTCGCCGTTGCGATCGATGAGGACGTTGGCGGGCTTCAGATCGCGATGCACGACGCCCAGCCGGTGCGCCTCGTCCAGCCCGTCGCAGATCTGCATCGCGATCCCGACCGCCTGCGCCGGACTCATGGCGCCCATCATCCGGAGCACGGTCTTCAGGTCCTCTCCGGAGACGTACTCCATCGTGATGTACAACCGTCCGCCATCTTCACCGAGGTCGTACATCCGGCAGACGTTCCGGTGCGCGATCTTTCGCGCAGCGGTCAGCTCGTGGCTGAAGCGCTCGGCCGATCGCGGATCCGACTCGAGGTCCGCCCGTATCACCTTGATGGCGATCTTCTCGCCGGTGCGGCTGTCGAGAGCCTTGAGCACGCGGCCCATACCGCCGTGCCCGAGGTCTTCGATGATTCGGTAGCGTCCGGCGAAGAGCGATCCGGGCGAAAGGTCGTCAGGAGGGATCAGCCGCGTGATCTCGTCCGCCGGCGTTCCGCCGGACAGCGGCGTCGCACACGATCGGCAGAAGCTGGAGTCGTCTGGATTGCCGGATCCGCAGGCCGGACACAGGAGCGACATGTCGCGCCTCTAGAACGTCCACTTCAGCATGATTCTCGCGGTCCGCGGCGCCTGGTACGCATCTGCCAGGAGGAATCGCGCATCGGTGCGCACGCCTTGCTCGGCGGCGAGCTGCCGGAAATCGAGGCGTCCCGCATACAGGTCGCTTTCGCTCATTTCCAGGGCGGCGCCCGGCTCGGTCTCGCGAGGAAACCTCGAGATCACGGTGGCCCGGTCGAACAGGTTCGCGACGCTGACCGCCACCGCAAGGCCTCGCCTACCGCCGACCCGGAACCGTTGCTCGACGAGCAGGTCCGTCTGCGAGAGCCGCGGCGTTCGCCCATCGCTCATCCGTCCGAGATACTGCATCGGAAAGAAGCCTGGTGCGAGGACGGCGACCTCTCTGCTCACGGGAACGCCGGAGCCTGCAAACTGAAACGCGCCAACGGATAGCCCCGAGGCAAACGCGTACATGACGTGCGCCTTCAGCTGGTGCGCGCGGTCGGTGGGAAGCCTTCCGTACACCGGCCGCCCCTTCTCGTCGAACATGATGAGCGGGTGATCGTACAGACGTCCGACGTTCGGGGAGATCCGCCCGTCCTCGTCCGATTGAGAGAGGCCCGAGTAATTCCCGTACAACCGGCTCCACAAGTACGTGGCGCCAAACGCCAGGCTCCGGGTGAGCGGCCGCCGCACCGAAACTTCGACCGCGTCATAGTCACGTACTGCCCTCGGCAGGGGAACGCCGGCATAGGCGAATGCCGCCCTGCCGTAACCCGGATTGCCGATCGAGTAGATCTCGTTGTACGCCGCGTCCAGCGCGCCGATATCTTCGACGGCGCGATCGATCTGCTTGTGAACGTACCGCACCGTGACCAAGAGATTGGGCCGGACCTGGTGCTCGAGGCCACCGACAGCCTCCTGGAGCTTCATCGGATCCAGGTGCGGATCGATGGCGTCGGTCGACGTGTTGGCCGCTGAACGCGGTCCGATGATGAGCGTGCCTGGACAGGCCGGAGGACACGCCGGGTTCGAGAGCAGCGTCGGCCAATCGTAGGTGTCGAGCGTGTAGGCGTAGTTGACCGTATCGATCCCGCCGAACGCGGTCGACATGCTGTATTTGAAGATGTCGTAGAATACGCCCCAGCTGCCGAAGACCTTCCAGCGCCCGTCGCCACGCACATCGTACGCGCCGCCGGCCCGGGGCGCCACCTTCTCGCCGAAACCGAACTCGAGCACGGGCGTCCTCGCCGCCGTACCGGTGACGTAGCGCGGTATCGTTTCGCGCTCGGTGCGGAGACCGAGGTTGAGCGTCAGACGGTTGCGGATCGTCCAGGCATCCTGGACGAACAGCCCGGCCGTGCTGCCCTCGGCCGTGCCGAGGAATATCTGCCCTCGCCTCGGATCCACGCTGTTGCTGGTCAGGACGTAGAACCCGTACTTGCCTCGCCTGCCGAGCAGGGCCCGGTTCCACGCGAGATTGACGCCGTTGGCCTTCATCCCCCTGTCGACGTCGTTCGTCGTCCAGTCCGCCTGCACGCCCGTTTTGATCGCGTGGTCACCCCATGCCCTCAGATAGAACGTCGCATCCACCTGCGTGGCGAGGCGGCTCACGCGGTCTTTGACGTAATCCTGGTTGTTGGTATCGGTGGTGAACCCGGTGACGCGCTGCAGCGACACGGGCACGTCCAGCAGGCCGATGTTGGATGCCTGGAAGCTGTAACGCGGAACGTCCCTGACGCCCTCCGTGTGCCGATCGGCAAACGTGTAGCCGACGCGGCCCGAGACGACGACGCGTGCCGAGCCGACGAAATCCGCCGTTCCCGACAGGGTCCAGTCCGGCTGCCGCATCGTCACGTCGAAGTTGCTGACGGGCGAATCGCTCCCCGCCGCGTTCGGGAGGAGACCCCTCGTCACGGTCGCGGCGCTGTTGAACGACGCGCGCGCGCGCAGCCGCCGGCCAGCCTGCAGGGTCGAACTCGCGGAGATCAGGTGGCGGGTCAGATCCTGCCGGCGCGCCGCCGTCGATCCGTCGAGCGCAAACGTGACGGTCCGTTCGACGGACCTGAGGAGTGGCTGGTACGCGCCGTAGAACCAGGCGCGATCTCGTGCGATCGGCCCGCCCAGGCTGAAGCCCGGCTCGAGTGCGTGATAGGGGTCTTCGGCGTAGGTGACGTACTCCGCCTGCGTGGAAACCTCGGGATTGCGCCGGAGCGTCGGCCGGGGAGCCGCATCCAGCCAGTCGCCGGAGATATACGACTGGACGTCGCCGTGCCGCTCGTTCGTCCCGCTCTTCGTGAGCACGTTGACGACGCCGCCGGTGGATCCGCCGTATTCAGCCGCGTATCCGCTCGACTTCACCTGCAGCTCCTCGACGTGGTCGATCCGGAGGTACTGGCCGGGGACGCCCGTCATGGCGTTCGTGGTGTCGATGCCGTCGATGATGAAGCGGTTCTCCGCCGCGCTCGACCCGTCGATCGACAACCCTCCGAGTTTGGGCTCGTTGTTGGCGCCGGGCAGGATCGCCGCCACGGACGTGTAATCCGTGCCGCGCGGCAGACGTTCGAGGACATCCTGCCGCAGGCTGACCGATCGGGCACTCTGTTTCACGTCGACCAGCGGCGAGCCGACGGAGACGTTCACCGTCTCGGTGATACCGCCGATCTCGAGCAGGAAATCGAGCCGCTTGATCTGGCCGAGGAGCACCTCGACGCGCTCGAAGCGTGCGGATTGAAACCCGTCGAGGGTGGCGGTGACGTCGTAATAACCCGGCGCCAGCGCCGCCAGACGGAACGCACCAGACGCATCGCTGACGACGGTGGTCGCGGCTCCGACGGCGATGTTTCGCGCCTGGATCGTGACGCCGGGAAGTACTCCTCCCCCCTGATCGCGGACCGTTCCTTCGACAATTCCGGCATGCTCCTGCGCGGCCGCGGGAGCGATGAGCGAGACGACGAACGCGAGTCTCGCCAGAAGACCCATCGCGCTGCGGGTGCTCATGGCACCTCTTTTCTGTGGGGGAGGAACTCAGTATCGCGCCCGGCGCGCGCGGTGTCAAAAGGTCAAAGCGTGCGAAGAGCCAATTGGACAGTCGGCCGCTTCAACGCGTTTTCCATTCCACCATCCAGATGTTTCCGGTGTTCTCGCCCATGTGAAACAGCAGCCGTCCGGGCGCGACGTGCAGTTCCAGCGGGATGATGCCGACGTTCAGCAGCGAACGGCGCGCGCTGTGCGAGTGGTAGATGTCGAGCGCAGGACCGACCGGCCGCTTGGTCGCTGGGTCCAGTCGCTGCGCCCAGATGCACCGGAACCCGTCTCGATCCGAGGTGAAGTACAGGAGGTTCCCGTCGGGCGACCACGTCGGTTTGTCGTGAAAACTCCGGTCATCGGTGACGGCGATCCACTGGTCCCGGGAAGGAGCCGTTGCCTCACCAAGCGGCACGATGGCGACGCGGGAGTGTCCGGGCCCGGTTATCTCGTGAAAGCTGATCCAGCGGTCGTCGGGCGAGAAGCGAGCCCGCGCCAGGTTCGTGCGTGGCGCGTTGACGAGTTCGGTCTTGCGTCGGGATACCAGATCGTAGAGCACTAACGACATCGATTCCGAGCCGGACTGATAACCGAAGACGAAGTGCTTGCCGTCCGACGAGAAGTCCCACACTCGCGCACAGTCCTCGCACGCTCTTTCCGCCACCCCCGGCTGGCCATCGCTCCCGATGGGCAGCAGGAAGAAGTTCCAGCGGTCGTTCTCGATGAGCTGGTAGCCGACTGTATTCCCATCGGGTGAGATCTCGGGTCCGAATTCGTCGGCACTCGTGGAAGTCAACGCCGTTTCCTTCCCGGATTCCAGGTCCTTCAGCCAGATGTCTCTGCTGCCGGAGCGGTTCGAGACGAACGCCAGCCTCCTGCCGTCGGCGGAGAGAGACGACTGCGCGTCATACGCGGATGAGGTCACGCGCCGGGGCTCGCTACCGAGTACGCTTCCACGGTTCGCATCAATCGGAAGGTCGTACACGTTGAGGGTTGACACAACACTGGCAAACGCCAGGCGCACGGCAGGCGCGCCCCGCTCGGCGATTGTGGCGACGGTGGGCGCCGTCTCGATACTGGTGCCCGACGTGACGCGCTCGGGCGGCTCGATCACCTTCCATGTGCTGGGGGAGATGCGGAGCCGCCACAGGTTCCGGGTGTTGCCGACTTGTCCCGAGAAGACGATGGAGTCGTCGAGCCAGGCATGGGGTGTCGGGATGGAATCGTCGTCGCCCCTCACTGTGTAGCGCGCGCGGCGCAGGGCATCGAGCGCTCCGGTGGGAACGGCAGGACCGCCGGCCATCGGCACGACCCACCAGTCAATGGTGTCAACGCCGTCGCCTCCGACGAAAATGAGGTGCTCGCCGTCACCTGTCCAGAGCGGATTCCAGGCCTCTGTGAGTCCCGTCTCGACGCGTGTTGGTTGTCCCCCCGATGCGGCCACGACGCGGAGCTCGGATCCCAGGCCACCGACGGCCTGTGCCGCGCCGCCGGTGTGATAAGCGATACGCGAGCCATCGGGGGAATAACGCGGAGCGTGTCCACCTGCAGCCAGCGGGCGCGGCTCGCCGCCGCCCAGGGTGGAGACGGTAAAGATGCCGCCGCCTTGTCTCTCCGAACGAAAAGCTATCCTGCTTCCATCGGGCGAAAACGACGGGGCACGCTCGTCGGCCGGATCGTCCGTCAACCGGGTGGTTTCACCGCTTGCCAGGTTTTGAATCCAGATGTCGAGGTTCCCCTGGTTGGCGCGATCGGAGGCGTACGCGGACAGCTTGCCGTCTGGCGAGAGCGCGGGATCGGTGGTCAAGCCGGAGTCGAAGGTAACCCGCGTCCGCTCGGCAGCCTGTGCCGGATTGTCCGGCGCTTTCTTCCAGAGAAGCACCGCGGTCATCGCAGTCCCGACAACGGCCAGCGCAGCGACGGGCACCCACCGACGGCGCCGCTGCGGCGACCGAGCCACGGCCAGCGCGCCGGAATCGGATTCCTCCTTGAGATCGGCGAGTGCCACCTTGAGGTCGATCATGTGGTGGAAGCGCCGGTCGGGGTCCTTCCGCAGGCAACGGAAAATGATCCGCTCCAGCTCCCGGGGGACGTCGGAGCCGGCCGGTTCTGGGTTCTGGTTGATCACGGCGGCCAGCGTCGAGATGGTCGTGTCGCCGCGAAACGCAGGGCGGCCCGTGACCATTTCGTAGAGAACGGCGCCGAACGAGAACACGTCCGAGCGCGCATCGACCGGCTTTCCCTGCGCCTGCTCGGGTGACATGTAGGCAACGGTTCCGACGATCGTACCTTCCGCGGTGCGCACGGGCGCCGACCTCGTTGACGCCCAGTCACTATCGGGCGGGCCGGCCAGCTTGGCCAGCCCGAAGTCCAGCACCTTGACCGTGCCCCGATCGTCGACCATGACGTTGGCCGGCTTCAGATCACGGTGAATGATGCCCGCTGCGTGCGCGGCCGCCAGCGCGTCAGCTATCTGCAAGGCATACTTGAGAGCGTCGCCGAGCGCCAGACCTCGGCGCGGAATCAGCCGATCCAGCGGTTTGCCCGACAGGTACTCCATGACGATGAAGTCACGGTCGCCCTCCGAGGAGATGTCATGGACGGTGATGATGCCGGGATGATTGAGGGCTGACGCCGCCCTGGCCTCCTGGACGAACCGCCGCTTGCTGTCGGGATCGCCGAGCCTGCCGGGAGGCAGCACCTTGACGGCGACGAACCGATCCAGGTGCGTGTCGCGGGCCTTGTAGACCACACCCATACCGCCCTCGCCCAGCTTCTCGAGAATCTGATAGTGGGCGATCACGCGGCCCGTCAGGGCGTCGGCGCCAGTCTGCACCTGTCCCCCGCGGTTGGGTGGAGAGCGGCGTCATTGTACGGGCGTTTCCCTCGCGAAGCAAACCCTGAGGCTCGAGATCCGGCAAACGAATCGTCGAGCGAACTGCGCGTTGGTCAGCTGTCGACTATCGAAGGTAGCGGTGCTGGACTCGGGCTGTCACCGCACCGCTCATGTTCGTCTGTCCGCCAGACCCATGACGAATGCCAGCGCAACATTGAGGCGCCCGATGTCGTCAGCGTCGAGCCGGCCGACAGTCTGCCCGATCCGAGTCCGCCGAACTGTGACCAGCTTGTCAGCCATCACCCGAGAGCGCACCAGCAGTCCATTGGATTTGCTGGGATCAACCGTGACTCGGAAATCTGGAGCCTCGACGATCTCGGAGGTCATCTGGCATATGACCACCGACGCGTGGGTTGGCGGGAAAGCGTCGGTCTGAACGATCACGGCAGGGCGGGGCTTGCCATAGTTGCCGGCTGCTGCGACGACGACGACATCACCACGTCTCATCGTTTCGGACGTCTGGCGCGTCGAACTCGGACACCACTTCGATCCAGTTCAAGGCGTCGTTCTCGTCGGCCTTGCTCAGACGTGCCACCTGTGCAGCGACTCGTCGCCGAACCGGCCGCGAACGGGAATCTGGCACGACGAGACGCAGTTCCCGCAGGCCTCGTGACCGCCGCCGCTCACGCATCATCCTCATTCGTTCGGCCGGTGCAGTCATGTTGCTCGT
Organism: Vicinamibacterales bacterium; assembly: GCA_048594885.1. GTDB lineage: Bacteria > Acidobacteriota > Vicinamibacteria > Vicinamibacterales > 2-12-FULL-66-21 > JBMDXB01. Next base: position 77,077 of record JBMDXB010000081.1, on the reverse strand, counting down.
CGTCTCGCCGTTCGGCGAAACACACCAATCGTAACGCGTTACGGCTGCGGGATCAAACCAGACCCATGAGTCGAATCGAGTTGCGAACGAACACTTGCGCGAGTGATCGCGGAATGAGGTCAAACCGGTTCGATACCTGCTGGAGGGCCCCCGCAAATAGCCGGGATAGTCGGACTTTTTCTGGTACCGGTACGGGGATTCGAACCCCGGTTTGATGGCTGAGAACCACCCGTCCTAACCCCTAGACGATACCGGCACGCCGAGCAGGAACCATCAATATTATCAACGCCTTCCGAGGGCGGTCAAGCCCAGGAAAACCGTGACACTCACCGTTTTCCAAAACGAGACACTGATCTGTTGCAGATCCTGCAAACGGTGAGTGTCACGGTTTTCGCGGGCGGGCTATCATCGGATCCATGCGGATTCTCCTCGCGCTCGTCCTCCTCCTGGCGCTCGCCGCCGGGGGCTTTTTCCTCTACTCCGGCCGCACCTCGGCGCCCACGATCGAAATCGTCAAGCCGGAGAAATTCGTCGGCCAGTCGACACCGGTCGAGTTCGTCGTCACAGCGCCGCAGGGCGCGCTGAAGTCGCTCTCAGTTGCCGTTGAGCAGAGCGGCAAGCAGACCACGGTGCTGACGCTCGACAACGCCGAGGGGGCGATCAAGCAGGAGGCGGCCGATCGGCTCCGCGTCACGAAGGACATCGGACGGCAGAACGTGCCGGACCTGAAATCCGGCGACGCGAGGATCCTCGTCCATGCGACGGCCCCCGGCCTCTACGGCCTGCGCACGCTGGAGGCGACAGCGAGCCGCGACGTGAAGGTGCGGCTGGAGCGCCCGCGCGTGTCGGTGCTGTCGACGCATCATTACGTCAATCTCGGCGGCACGGAGATGGTCGTCTACCGCGCCACGCCGGAGGACGTGCAGTCCGGAGTGATCGTCGGCGACATCGAGTATCCCGGGTTCCCCGGCACGGGCGCGACGGTCGAAGGCGTGCGCATCGCCGATCCGGCGGTGCGGATCGCGTTCTTCGCGCTTCGCTACGATCAGGACGTCAACACGCCGCCACGCGTCTTCGCGCGCGACGAAGCCGGCAACACCGCCCGGGCCGACTTCGACTATCGGACGTTCCCGAAGCCGTTCAAGAAAAGCCGCATCGACCTCGACGACAAGTTCCTCGATCGCGTCGTCCCCGCGATCCTCGAAGGGACGACGGAGGTGAGGCCGGACGGATCGAACCTGGAGAAGTTCCTCGTCGTCAACGGCGAGCTGCGCAAGAAGAACAACGAGAAGATCGCGTCGTTCGCGAAGCAGACGTCGCCGGAGATACTGTGGCGCGGGCAGGTCTTCTACCCGTTCACCAACACCGCGGTCGAATCAGCATTCGCCGACCATCGGACCTACTTCTATCAAGGCAAGGAGGTCGACCGGCAGGTGCATCTCGGCTTCGACCTCGCGTCATTTGCCGGCACGCCGCTCGTCGCCGCGAATCGGGGCAAGGTCCTGTTCGCCGACGAGCTCGGCATCTACGGCAACACGGTGATCATCGACCACGGCATGGGCGTGCAGTCGCTCTACGCGCATCTCTCGTCGTTCGACGTGAAGGTCGATCAGATCGTGGAGAAGGGACAGCAGATCGGCCGCAGTGGCATGACCGGCATGGCCGGCGGCGACCACCTGCACTTCACGATGCTCGTCAACGGCCACATGGTGAACCCCGTCGAGTGGTGGGACGCGCACTGGATCGAGGATCGGATCCTGCGGAAGCTGCGCACCGCGGGCGGCGTTCAGCAGTAGGGCGTTTGTTATATTGATGAACGCCTATGCGATCCCAGAAGCTGCCGCTCGCTGCGGTCCTGATCGTCGTGTCCGCCTGCGGCGGTGAACCCTCGAACAAGCCGGCCGGTCCTCCACCTGACGCCAAGCGTGTCGATACTGCGAAGGCGGGATCGCTCGCCGGACGCGTGCTGCTCGAGGGGGCCGTCCCGGCGAATCCGCCGATCAAGATGGCGGCTGATCCGTTCTGCATCCGCGCCAACGCGGAGGGGGCGGCGTTCGAGCGCTTCGTCGTCGAGGACGGCGGCCTGAACAACGTCTTCGTGTACGTGAAGGATGGCCTCGGCAGCTACTGGTTCGATCCGCCGGCGGAGCCGGTGAAGTTGGATCAGAACGGCTGCCGCTACAAGCCGCACGTCTTCGGCGTCCGCGCCGGGCAGCCGATCGAGATCACCAACAGCGACAGCACGCTGCACAACGTGCACGCGCTGGCGTCGAACAACCGCGAGTTCAACTTCGGCCAGCACTTCGCGGGCCAGAAGAACACCGAGAAGTTCGAGTCGCCGGAAGTGATGGTCATCTTCAAGTGCGACGTGCACAGTTGGATGAACGCGTACGCCGGCGTCGTCGCGCATCCGTACTTCGCGGTGACGGCCGGCGGCGGCCGCTTCGAACTGAAGGATCTTCCCGCCGGGACCTACACGCTCGAAGCGTGGCACGAGAAGCTTGGCACGCAGATGCAGACGGTGACGATCGGCGAGAAGGAGGCGAAGCAGATCGCCTTCTCGTTCAAGTCGCCGGCTGGCCCTGCGAATTGAGGCCGTGCCGTGACACAGGCTGCCGACACCGTCGTCCTTCGAACGCGCGCCAGGACTCAGGACTACGTCGCGCTCGCCAAGCCGCGGCTGAACATTCTGGTCGTCGCCTCAGCGCTGGCGGGATATGCGATGGCAGGCGGCGACGCGGCGCGCGTCGCGGTCGTCCTCGCCACGGTGATCGGCACGGGCTTCGTTGCGGGCGGCGCGTCGGCGGTCAACCAGATCATCGAGCGCGAGACCGACGGCCTGATGAGGCGGACGCGCCTGCGGCCGCTGCCCGACGGACGGCTGCAGCCGTTCGAAGCGATCGTGTTTGCCGCCGCGCTGTCGATGGCGGGGCTCGCGATTCTCGCGTTCGGCGCCAATCTGCTGAGCGCCGGCGTCGCGCTCGCCACGCTCGTCAGCTACACCGCGTGGTATACGCCGCTCAAGCTGCGGTCGTCGTTCGCCACGGTGATTGGCGCGATTCCGGGCGCGCTGCCGCCGGTGATCGGCTGGGCCGCCGCTCGCGGCGACCTGGCCCTGGGCGCCTGGATTCTCTTCGGGATTGTCTTCCTGTGGCAGCTCCCGCACTTCCTGGCGATCGCGTGGATCTACCGTGAGGACTACGCGCGGGCCGGTTTTCCGATGCTGCCGGTGATCGAGCCCGACGGCCGGAGCACCGGACGCCAGTCGGTCACGTACGCCGCGGCGCTGCTTCCCCTGAGCCTGGCGCCGACGCTCACCGGTCTCGCCGGCCCGGTCTACTTCGCCGGAGCCCTCGTCCTGTCGTTGCTGTTCCTCGGCCTGTCTGCGAAGTTCGCGTCGACGCGATCGATTCCCGACGCGCGCAAGCTCTTCTTCGGCTCGATCATCTACCTGCCGCTGCTGTGGGTGCTGATGATCGCCGACAGAATCTCGTGACGATCTCCGACCTTCCGGCGGTCAACGCGGCACTGAACCTGACGTCGGCGGTCCTCCTCGTCATCGGCTACGTGCTGATCCGCCAGCGTCGCTTCCGCGCGCACCGCGCGGTGATGCTCTCCGCCTTCGGCGTATCGGTACTCTTCCTGATCTCGTATCTCGTCTACCACGCACAGGCCGGCTCGCGGCCGTTCCCTGGGCGCGGTCCGATTCGCACGGTCTACTTCGTCATCCTGATCACGCACAGCGTACTGGCCGCGCTCGTGCCGCCGATGGCGATCGTGACGCTGACGCGCGGCCTGCGCGAACGCTTCGACCGGCACGTGCCGCTCGCGCGGTGGACGCTCCCCATCTGGCTCTACGTCTCGATCACGGGGGTCGTCGTCTATTTGATGCTGTATCGGATGTATTGACGTACGCGGGTCCCTGGTCCCTGGTCCCTGGTCCCTGGTCCCTGGTCCCTGGTCACGGGTCCCTGGTCACGGGTCACGGGTCGTGGGTCCCGGGTCCGGGTCCCGGGGACCGAGGACCTGGGACCAGGGACTCGGGACCAGGGACTCGAGACCAGGGACAAGGGACCAGGGACTCGGCATCAGGGACCAGGGACGAGGGACTGTGACTCCAATCGGCCCGCCAGCCACGCTCGTCGATCCGCGGATGCTGACGGGGGCGACGGCGCTCATCATCGCCGCGCTCCTGCTGCTCCTCTACTGGTATCGCCGCCGTCAGTACATCCTCCACTGGACCGCGTCGTGGGCGCTGGTGGCGCTCTCGATGCTGACCACCGTCCCCACGTACTCGCACGTGAAGATCGCCGCGGCGGTGTACGGGTTCTCGCAGTTTCTCGGCATCATCGGCGCGCTCATGCTGGTGTTGAGCGCCGACGCGTTTCGATCGCGGCCGCGCGTGCCGCGGCGCGCCTACGCGATGATGCTGCTGCCGGTTCTCCTGTGGTTCGTGCTCGCGCCCCTGGCGCTCGAGGTGACGTCCGTCTTCGCCCCCGGGCACATCATGATTGCGGGCGCGCAGGTGGCCGCGGCCGTCGCGCACTTCGCCCTCCTCGGACAGGCGCGGCTGCTCGGCGCCGCGGCGATTGGCATGACGATGATGGGGCTGGCGGGAGCGAGTGTCTGGATGGCGCTGGGGGTGGCGGGGCCAAATGCGCCGGCCGCAGGGGCGCCGATGTTCGTCACGCTCGGCCTCTATCTCGTCGCCGCGCTCGGCATGCAGCTCATGACGTTTGAAGACATGACCTACGAGCTGCGGCTGACGAACCATCGGCTCGAGGCGGCGCAGTCCGAGCTGCGGACGCTCGTCACCACCGACGCGCTCACCGGGTGCCGCAACCGCCGCTACTTCGACGAGATCATCGACCACGAGCTCGCGCGCCATCGGCGCTACAAGCTGCCGCTGTCGATGCTCTTCATCGACGTCGATCGGTTCAAGACGATCAACGACACGCTCGGCCACGAGGCCGGCGACCGCGTGCTGCAGACCGTCGCCGCGTTCCTCGTGCAGCACGTGCGCGAGGCGGACTACGTGTTCAGGTGGGGCGGCGACGAATTCCTGATCCTGATGTCGTGCACCGAGGCGGAGGCGAGCCGGAAAGCGATGCAGCTCCAGACGGCGTTCGCCGTCGCGGCCAAGAGCGAGCGCCTCCCTCGCGGCGTCGGCCTGAGCGTCGGATCAGCCGCGGTGCCGGCCGCCACGCGCGATGTGATGACGATCATCAAGCGCGCCGACGAGCGCATGTACGCGGCAAAGCGGCGCCGCTGAGGGTCAGCGTGGTACGCAGCGTTTCAACACGGAGCACACGGAAAGCACGGAGCAACTTTGACTCTCCAAAGAGAACGTCTCCGTGCGCTCCGTGTCTCCGTGTTCAAACGCTGTGTAGGAGTGCGCTATCGATACAGGAGGTACTTCGCGCGCAGCAGCCGCCAGCGCGCCTCGCCCTGGCCCCATGTCGCGGCGATCGCGGACGGGTCGTCGCCGGCACGGATGCGTGCGAGCGCGGCCTTCGATCCGAACAGCCGCTCGGCCGCCTCGAGCTGATACGTCGCGCCGTGCAGCTTGTGCAGCGCGGCCGCGATCTCGACACCGACGCGCACCGGCCGCAGCGCCGCGCGGTCGGTGACGACCATGAACACGCCCTGGCATTCCTGCTTCGCGTGCTTGCTCGACGTCGGGGTAAACCGCACCGGATAGAAACGAATCCCCGGCAGATTGCGCGCGTTCAGCGCGTCGGCCAGCGCGACGCCGTCGACCCATGGCGCGCCGATCTGCTCGAACGGCGTGTCGGTGCCGCGGCCGACCGACACGTTCGTGCCTTCGATCGCGCCGATGCCCGGGTAGAGCGTCGCCTGAATCAGGTTGCGCATGTTCGGCGACGGGTTGATCCACGGCATCCCCGTCGCATCGAACCACTGGTCGCGATGCCAGTTCTTCAACGGCACGACCGTGAGGTCGGCACCGATCTTGTTCTCCGCGTTGAACAGCTTCGCGAGCTCACCGAGCGTCATGCCGTGGCGGATCGGCATCGCGGGGAAGTACCCCGTGAACCCCGTCTGCGCCTTGTCGAGCACCGGCCCCTCGAACTGGAAGCCGTTGATCGGGTTCACGCGATCGAGCACGACGACGGCGATCTTCCGCTTCGCCGCCTCCTCCATCACATACGCCATCGTCGTCATGTAGGTGTAGAAGCGGGCGCCGATGTCCTGCAGGTCGATGACCATCGTGTCGATGCCGCTCAGCATCGCGTCGGTCGGTCGGCGCGTCTCGCCGTAGAGCGAGTGAATCGTGAGGCCGGTCTTCTCGTCCGTCGCGGACGGCACTTTCTCGTCGAGGATGCCGCGGATGCCGTGTTCGGGACTGAACAGCGCCACCAGCTTCACGTTTTTTGCGCCGTGCAGCAGATCGATGGTCGTGGCGCCGTCGCGGGCGCGGCCGGTGTGGTTCGTGACGAGACCGACGCGCTTGCCGTCGAGCAGCGCGAAGTTGTCCGCCCGCAGCGCGTCGATGCCGCTCAGGACCGGACCGGTGGCACGCGGCACCGGCGGCGTACCGGAGGGTCCGAAATCGCGCCCCGTCCAGATTGCGTTGCGACGCACATCGTCTGAAACGTCCGGAATCGCCGACGCGGCAACCGTGGCGACGCGCGCGCGCAGCGGTGTGACGTCACCCTTGCCGTCGGGATGCAGCCGGTTCGAGAGAAACACGACGAACAGCCCGGTCGTGGGATCCATCCACAGCGACGTCCCGGTGAAGCCGGTGTGGCCGAACGAGCCGAGCGGCAGCAGCTCGCCGCGATTGGCCGAGAACGACGAATCCATGTCCCAGCCGAAGCCGCGGACATTACGCTCGCCTGGCGGCGTCGCCGGGCTCGTCATCTTCGCGACCGTGAGCGGCGACAGAATGCGCGTCCCTTTCCACGAGCCGCCCGCGAGCAGCATCCGGCAGAAGATCGACAGGTCCTCCGCGGTGCTGAAGAGACCTGCATGCCCGGCGACGCCCGCCATCCGGCGCGCTGTCGGATCGTGGACGACCCCGCGTAGCATCTGCATGTCGAGCCCCTCGCACGGCCAGCCGTAGCGCGTGCACCGCTCCGTCGGCGCGATCCGCCCGCGCAGCGACTCGGGCGGGTTGAACATCGTGTCCTTCATGCCGAGCGGCTCGAAGATCCGTTCGCGCGCGAACTGGTCGAGCGGCTTGCCGCTCACGCGGCGGACGATGTCGCCGAGGAGGAAGAAGTTGATGTCGCTGTAGACGAAGCGCTCGTTGGGCGCGGTCCCGGGCACTTCCTCGACCCCGAGCTCGATCGCCTTGTCGTAGCCGACCCAGTCGTCGGCGAGATCGACGTCCGGCCTCAGCCCGGACACGTGCGTCAGCAGATGACGAACGGTGATCTGCTGCTTGCCGTAGCGCTCGAAGCCGGGGATGAACGTCGAGACACGATCGGTCAGGCGGATCTTCCCTTCCTCGACGAGGATCATCAGGCTGGTCGTCGTGGCGACGACCTTGGTGAGCGACGCGAGATCGAAGATCGTGTCGAGCGTCATCGGCTCGACCTTCGGCTGCAGCGTCCGGTTGCCGATGGCCTCTCGGTAGGCGATCTCGCCGCCGCGGCCGACGAGAACGACGGCGCCAGGAAGCTGCTTTTCGGCGATCGCCTGCGTGACGTGCGCCTCGATCCGCTCGAGTCTCTGTTCGTCGAGCTTCGCCGACGTGCCCTGTCCACCGATCGTGGCCACGAGCGACAACAGCACGCACAAAACACCAATCGAGCGTTTCATGTGACTTCCAGGAAGCGGGGGGATCACAGGAGAAAGAACTCCCTTCCTCCCGTTCTCCTGTGATCCGTGGTTACTGCAAACGCGTGATCGCCGTCATCCTACCGCTCGTCGCCTGCTGGAAGAAAGTCTCCCACTCGCGGCGGATGCGGTCGATCTTCTCGATGTGCGCCGGATCGGCGCTGCGGCCCGCCGTCGGAACGTAGATGAACGCCTGGCGATGGATCCGTGCGGAATCGCGCGCCGAGGGAACTCGATCGTCGTGGACCTCGATGATGTCCTGCACCCGCACTTCGCGCTTCGTGCCGGCGAACGTCACGCCCAGCTCTGGCGCGTCGTCGCGGTCGCGCGCCGGCCGCACGTTCCTCGGAGCGTCAACATAGAAGAAGGGCGGCACGTCTTCCGGCGGAATGAGCCCCATCAAGTACTGGTCCAGCGAGCTGTAACGCTGGACGGCTCCGACGGTCTTGAACGATCCGTCGGGCTGCTGCTCGATATCGTTCCCCTCCATGACAGAGGCATCCGAGTCGAGAAAGAAACTCCAGTGCGACAGGCCACGCCCGAGGAGGGCGTCCGAACGCTGCCGATCGTGATTGGAGAACTCGACGAACGCCAGCCAGCGATGACCGACCTCCTGACCGACGACGCTGAGCGTCGTGTTCTCGCCGAGGCCGCCGCCGATCCGCGCCGAGGGCTCGGCCGGATACTTCGTGATGGCGTCCATCATCGCCATGCTGCGAAGCCGTCCGCCGCTCCCGAACTCGCGCGAGAGGTCGTAGACGGGAACGCCAATGCCTCGGATCTCGTTGGCGATCGTCGTCTCGTAGGCGAAGGTCCCGCGCTGAACGTAGGTCGTGTCGGTCCAGATGACGAGCTGCTCGTAGCTGTCGCCGTGTGAGCGATAGAACTTCTTGATCAGCGCGACGGTGTCGAGCTCCGCGCGCAGGGCGAAGCGCTCACCCACGGCGCCAGCGCCGCCCGCCGTCGGCCCGGCGTCGCTCAGATTCACCGGCGTGAAGACCGCGGTGCGGCCCGGCGAGAGGCCGACGACGGCATCGCCGAGGCCGATGTCCGCGTACTTGAACTCGACGGTGCCGTCAGGCAGCAGCGTGACCTGCGCCGTGAGCGCGCCCTGCGACTCGAAGCCGCGAACGCTGCACCAGGTCACGGTGTACTGATCGGCCGCCGCGTTCACGAAGATGCGCCCGGCGCCTGTCGTCGGATCGAGATCGCCAAAGAACGGCGCGACGCGTGGCGGCCCCGTCAGCATCCGGGCGACGTTGCGTTCGGTGCTCGCCTTGTCTTCCTCACCGAACGTGATGTTGCCGTCCGAGTTCACGAAGGCGTTTCGCTGCGCGGTGCCGTAGAACGGGAAATCGAAGGCCGCGGCGATCGCCGTGCTGTCGTCATCGGTCAGCGTCACGCGCGTGCCAAGCGCCGAGCGGAACGTGCCGTCGATCCGCTGGACGTCGTAGCCGCCCGAGGCGTTGCGCGAGAAGCGGAGGCCGACGTTCAGCAGGTCGTAGATGTTCGCCGGCTGCACGAGGTCTCCCTCGTCCTGGACGACGGCGATCTCTCCGACGTCGAGGTTCTGCCGGCCCGGCGCCGCGGCGGCCTCGGCCTCGATGCGCGGCTGCGGACGCCGCTCGCGCTGAAGCTGCGCCTGGCGATGACGCCACAGCTCGTCGAGCACGCGCCAGCGCGTGCTGCCGTCGACAACGTCCTTCTTTGCGGGATTCGAGGAGGTCTGCGCCGCGATCGGTTCGTCGGCTTGGATCGACGCCGTCGCGCACGGGTTCTGCGGCGCGGGTGGCGGCGGGTTCGTTCCCCCGCCGCCGCTGCCGCCGTTTCCGGATCCGCCGCCTCCGCAGGCGGCGAGCGCGAGCAGGAGAAACGCCGGAAGGACCCCGCGCATCCTGCCCGCCCGCATCGGATTACTTCTTCACCAGCTGTTCGAGAATCTTCTTCGCGTCGGCCACTTCCTTCGCTGACGACTCCGGGTTGGCGGCGACGAACTTCTCGAGATCCGCCTTCGCCTCGTCCCACTTGTTCGCGACGAGATGCGCACGGCCGCGGTAGTAGAAGATCGACGCCTCGTTCGGGAACTGCGCCGCCAGCTTCGTCAGGATGTCGATGGCATCCTGCGCCTTGCCCTCGTTGATCTTGTTGATCGCGGCGTTCATGAAGACGAAAGGATCTTTCGCCTGCGTCATGTCGATCGTGTCGAGGAGCTTCTGCGCCTCCTCCTTCTTGCCGGCGTTCTGATACAGCTCGGCAAGGAGCATCTTCGTCTCGAGGTTGGCCGGATCCTTCTCGAGCGCGATCGTGACGTGCTCGATCGACTTCTCGAAGTTGTTCTCCGCGGCGTAGGTGCGGCCGATGAAGTTGTGGAACTGGTGAACGTTCGGATACTTCGCCAGCAGGTCCTCGTAGATCTTGCGCGCCTCGGCCAGGCGTCCGGCCTGCACGTGCTCGCCGGCGCGCTGCATCTCCTTGTTGATCTCCGCGTTCGGATCCACCTTGGGCGGCGCCGGCTTCATCGTGATCGGCATCGGCGGAACGCGGCTGTTCTCGGTGACGTTGACAGACTTTTTCACCGTGTCGAGGCCTTCCTTCTCGAAGTCGACGTTCCACTGCCCGCCTGCGAGCCCGCCGAGCGCCCACTCACCCTTGTTGTTCGTCGTCGCCGTGAACACCTGGGTCTCGCCGACCTTCTGTGCCTTCACGGTGACGCCGACGATCGGCTTGTTCTGCTCGTCGACGACCTTGCCGGAGATGCGGCCGCTGCCGCGGCTCCCCTGTGCGAGTGCCACCGACGCCGTCAGCACGGCCGCCAGCAGCAGTACTGTTGTTCGTAATGACTTCATCACTATGACTCCTTGACCCGCAATCGTACGGCGGAACTGAAGTTCCGCCCTACGCATCGAGGGAACGCCTCGGTCGTAGGGCGGAACTTCAGTTCCGCCTTGGACAGTTCAGTTTATCGCAGGAGCGTGTCATATACTCGGATGAGCCTCGTCCCCGAAAACCGTTGAGCCCCAAACACCTCCGAAAACCGCCGGAGCCGCGCCGTCGCAACCCAGTGCCGACGCTGACGACGGCGGCTGTCCTGATTGCTCTGGCGGTGCTCGCCGCCTGGTTCGGCCGACGCGGGCGCGACGCGACGTCCGCCTTTGTCAGGACGCCCGACCAGAACGTCCTGCTCATCACCATCGACACGCTGCGCGCTGACATGATGAGCATCGACGGCGGTCGCGCGTCGACGCCGAACCTCGATCGGCTCGCGCGCGAGGGCGTCCGCTTCACCTTCGCCCACGCGCACGCGGTCGTGACGCTGCCGTCGCACGCGAGCATCCTCACCGGCCGCTATCCGTTCGAGCACGGCGTGCGCGACAACGCGGGATTCCGGCTGGCGGACTCGGTGGAGACGCTGGCGGAAGCGGCGCGCGCGAAGGGCTTCTCGACCGGGGCGTTCGTCGGCGCGTTCCCGGTGGATCGGCAGTTCGGCCTGGCGCAGGGATTCGACGTCTACGACGATCTCGGCGGACGCGAGGTCGCCGCCGCGGACTTCTCCTTCACCGAACGTCCCGCGCGTGACGTGGTCGCCGCGGCGCGCGCATGGATCGGGCAGCAGCAGAAGCCATGGCTGGCGTGGGTGCACGTCTTCGATCCGCACGCCCCGTACGCGCCGCCGCCGCCGTACGACACACAGTATGCCGGCCGCCCCTACGCCGGCGAGATCGCGTATACGGACGATGCGCTGGGGCCGCTGCTCGAGATGGCGCGCAGCTCGTCCCGGCCGACGACTGTCATAGTCACCGGAGACCACGGCGAGGGACTTGGCGAGCACGGCGAGCCGACGCACGGCGTGTTCGCCTACGAATCGACGCTCCGAGTGCCGCTGATCGTCGCGCAGGTCGGGGGGCCGGGGGGCCGGGGGGCCGGAGAGCCGGGGGGCCGGGCAGTCGGAGAGTCGGGGGGCCGGGGGGCGCGGAGCGACGTCTCCGTCCGCCACATCGACATCGTGCCCACGATCGTCGATCTGACGGGCATCTCGTTCGCAAACCCGCTGCCGGGCCGGACGCTGCTGGCGGCCATCGACGGTGAATCGGAGCCGCGGCCGATGTACTTCGAGGCGATGACGGCGATGCTGAAGCGCGGCTGGGCGCCGCTGCGCGGTGTGCTTGCCGGGCGCGAGAAGTACATCGATCTGCCGATCGAGGAGCTCTACGACCTCGCCGGCGATCCAGGTGAAGCGAAAAACGCGGCTCCCGCGTCGGCCGAGCGCGTTCGCGCCATGCGCGCGCGGCTCATCGCGTTCGGCGAGACGATGCCGGGTGAGCAGACGCAGGAGAACGCCGAGGTGCGGGCGAAGCTGCAGGCGCTGGGCTACGTCTCCGGATCGGCGCCGCGCAAGGCGCGCTACACCGAGGAAGACGACCCCAAGCGGCTCATCGACGTCGATCGGCTCATGATCGAGGGCATCGAGCTGCATCGGATCGGGCGCCCCGCGGAGGCGATGGACGCGTATCGGCGTGTCATCGAGCGGCGGCCGGACATGAATCTCGCGTATCGCCGCCTCGCCTACATCCAGTGGGAGGCGGGCGCGACGCGCGACGCCATCGAGACGCTGCGCGGGGCTCGCGCGAAAAACGGGCCCGATCTCGACGTCGACGTGCGCCTCGGCACCTACCTCGCCGAGGTCGGGCAGGTCGCCGAGGCGCTGCCGCTGCTCGAGCGCGCCGTGAAGGCAGACGACAGGAACGAGGAGGGGCTGAACGCGCTCGGCATCGCCTACGCCCGCGCCGGCCGTGCGGACGATGCACTGAGGACGTTCGGACGAATCCTGGAGATCGATCCGCGCGACGCGTTCGCGCTGGAGAACGTCGGGACGGTACATCTGCAGCGGAGCGACCTGCCGGCTGCGTCCGCCGCCTTCGAGCGCGCGCTCGCCAGCGATCCGAAGTCGTCGCGCGCGCACGCGGGGCTTGGCGTGGTCGCCATCAAGCAAGGACGCAGAGATGAGGCGATCGATCGCTGGCGTCGTGCCGTGGAGGCCGATCCGCGCAACTTCGATGCGCTGTTCAACCTGGCCACCGAGCTTGTCAATGCCGGCCGTCTCGCGGACGCGCGGCCTTATCTCGAACAGTTCGCCCGCACCGCGCCACCGGCGATCTACGGACGCGACATCGAGCGCGTGAGGACGCTCCTCAGATGAACCGGGTCCTCAGCTCGTCGATCGCGCAGGGGAAAACGCAGAGGGAGCCGAGGACGCCAAGACCGCCGAGGGACCAAGCTGACTCGCGGATCCGTAGCGGCCGCGCGCCGGCCCGCAGGGCCGGCGTAGTGGATCGAGAGACGGCTACAAACACAAGCACACCGAGGACAAAGACAGTGCTTGTGTTTGCAGCCGTCTCTCGATCCACACCGCGCCGCAGGCGCGGCGCGGCCGCTTCGTACCCGGCAAGTCGTCGGGCTCCCTTTGCGACCTCCGCGTTCCCCTTGCTCGAGTGGGCTACGCTGGTCGAACCACAATGACCGCACGGCGAACCCTGATCGGCCTCGGACTAATCGCGGTACTTGCCGCGACGGCGTGGTGGTTTTCGCGCAACCGCGGCGGGCTCGGTGAACTCACCGCCGAAGGCCCGATCGTGATCTTCTCGATCGACACGCTGCGCGCCGACCGGCTGCCCGCCTACGGCCACTCGGCGATCTCCACGCCGAACATCGATGCGCTCGCCGCCGACGGCATCCTCTTCGAGCACGCCTACTCGCACGCCCCGCAGACGCTGCCGGCGCACGTGTCGCTGCTCAGCGGCCTCCTGCCTTTCGAGCACGGCGTGCGCGACAACATCGGCTTCACGGTGAAGAAGGAGCAGCGCTTCCTCCAGCACGCGCTGAAGGAGCGCGGCTTCGCCTCCGCGGCCTTCGTCTCCGCGTACGTCCTTCGCAAGCAGACCGGCATCAGCCAGGGCTTCGACGTCTACAACGACGAGCTGCCGCCGGCGCCGCCGGACAAGCCGCTCGGCGAGGTGCAACGACCGGGCAGCGACACCGTCGCCGCCGCCGCGCGCTGGATCGATCTGCAGACGTCCGGGAAGTTCTTCATCTTCGTCCACATCTACGAGCCGCACAAGCCGTACTCGCCGCCGCCGCGCTTCACCGCGTCCGATCCGTACGACGGCGAAGTCCAGCACTCCGACGAGATCGTCGGCCAGTTCGTCAACCACCTGAAGTCGAAGCAGCTGTACGACGAGGCGACGATCGTGCTGCTGTCGGATCACGGCGAGGGCCTCGGCGATCACGGCGAGGACGAGCACGGGATCTTCCTCTACCGCGAAACCATCCGCGTGCCGCTCATCGTCAAGCTGCCGGACTCGCGGAGCGCCGGCCGGCGCGTCAGCGCGCCGGTGCAGCACATCGACATTCCGCCGACGCTCGTCGATCTCTCCGGCGTGCAGCCGTCCGGATGGAAAGGGCGCTCACTGCGTCCGGTGCTCGACGGACCGGGCACCCTCTCAGCAACGAACATCTACTCCGAGTCGCCGTCGCCGCGTTACCACTTCGGCTGGAGCGAGCTGTACGCGCTCAGCGACGAACGCTATCGGCTGATCCGCGCGCCGCGGGACGAGCTCTACGACATTCAGCAGGATCCACGAGAGACGAAGTCGATTGCGGACGAACGGCCGCAGGCGCGCACCGCGATGCGCGGCGCGCTCGACGCCATGATCGCGAACGCCACGCTCGACGCGCCTTCGGCCGTGTCTGCCGAGGATCGGCAGAAGCTCGCGGCGCTCGGCTACGTCGGCACGCAGTCCGGCACGTCGCTGACGCTCCCCGGCGACAAGCTGCCGGATCCCAAGGACAAGATCGGTGTCCTTCAGAAGTACAAGCGCGCGTCGGACGTGGCGGGCGCGGGCAGGCCCGCGGAAGCGATTGCGCTGTACCGCGAGGTGCTGAAGGACGATCCCGACATGACCGACGCGTGGCTGCTGCTTGCCGAAGTGGCGGGACGCAGCGGACGCGCGGCCGAAGCGCTTGCCGCCTACCAGGAAGTCATCAAGCGCCGGCCGAAAGATCCGTCGGGACTCACGGGCGCCGCGTCGATGCTGCTGCGGCTCGGCCGCCTCGGCGAAGCACGCGCGCACGCGGAGCTGGCGACCGGCGTCGCGCCCACCGCGGCGAACGAGCTCGCCGCGCGCATCGCGATTCTCCAGAAGGATGCCGCCGGCGCGCGGCGCCACGCTGCACTGGCGCAGCAGGCGGATCCTTCGCTGCCGCTGCCCGCGTTCGTCGACGGCCTGCTCGCCTATCAGCGCGGCGACTGGGCGGCGGCGGCGACCCACTTCGCCGACGCCAGCCGCGCGCTGGCCTCGCGCACCGAGCAGCTCGCCGACGTCCGCTACTACCTGGGTGACTCGCTCGCCCGGCTCGGACGCTACCCGGAGGCGGAGCAGGCGTTCCGCGAGGAGCTGCGCTTCTTCCCCACCCACGTCCGCGCGCACGCCGGCCTGGCGATGGTGTATCGCGCCACCGGCCGGGTCGCGCAGTCGGAGCAGGCCATAGCCGACCTCATCCGCACCGTGCCGACACCGGAGGCCTACACGGTCGCCGCGCAGCTCTGGACGATGTTCGGCGAGCCGGCGCGGGCAGCGGCAATCAGGGCCAAAATTTCCCGTTAGGCTTGGTACAATCAATCATTTATCGGCAATCGACCAGCGGGGGTGCGTCTTGTCCCATCGACTGTTCTCCATCGCGGTCTGCGCGCTGGCCCTGATCGCTCCGGCCGCGGCCCAGCAGGTCACCTTCAAGTCGGGCGTGGACCTCGTGCGGTTCGACGTGCGCGTGTTCGACGAAGCAGGGCGACCGATCACGGACGTCAAGCCTGAGGACATCGAGATCTACGAGGACGGCAAGCTGCTGCCGGTCGTGCTGTTCCAGCGCGTCACGGAGCCGGCCGAATCCTACGTGGACGCGGCGATCCGCGCCGTAAGCGCCGAGGTCTCGTCGAACGAGGCGTTCCCGCGCGGTCACCTCTACATCCTGATCTTCGACCAGCAGCACATCACACCGGGCAACGAGCAGCGGGCGCGCATGGCCGCCGAGCAGTTCATCCGCCGCCGCGTGCGGCCAACGGATCGCGTCGCGCTCTTCGCCATTCCGGGTCCCGGGCCGCAGCTTGGCTTCACAGCGGATCGGATGCGCGCGGTCAAGGAACTGGAGAAGATCCGCGGCGCGCAGGAACGCCAGATCACGACCGCGCTCGGAACGATGACCGCGTTCGAGGCGCACCGGGTCGTTCAGGGAGACGACAAGCTGATTCAGTCCCTGACGGTCCGGATGGCTCAGGCTGCCGGATCGGACGTCACGGTAGGCGGCTTCGACGCGTCGATGTCGCCGGCGCGTGCCGCTACGGGCAGGGCCGAAGATGCCGCCATCGTTCGACGCGTGCTGCTCGAAAACGCGCGGACCGTCGTCAATCAGACCGACGCGTTCTCACGCCAGTTCCTGCAGCAACTGACCGACGTCATCACCGGCTTCCGCGACATCGACGGCCGTAAGACGGTCGTGCTCTTTTCCGAGGGGTTCTTTCAGGATAACCTGTCGCGCGAACTGGAGACCGTCGCCGCCGCCGCCGCGCAAAGCTACTGCGTCTTTTACACGTTCGATCTGAACCAACGGAACGCCGGCAACGCCGACGCCGAACCGGCGGACGCGCTGCTCGGCAGCGAAATCCAGTCGCGCATCGCGCCGATGTCGACGCTGGCGGTGGAGACCGACGGCATGATGGTCGTCGACGCCGGCAATCGGGTCGGCCAGGCGCTCGAGAAGATCGCCCGGCAGGCGCAGGAGTACTACCTCGTCGGCTTCATGCCATCGGAGGACGCGCGGCTGAATCGCGGCAAGTACCGCCGCGTCACGGTGAAGGTGAAGCGGCCCGGCGCGCACGCGAGCGCGCGTACCGGCTACGCCGTCGGGCCTGAGGTCAATGCCGGGCTGCGGCGCCGCTCGATCGACACGGTGCTCGGCGCGCCGTTCGTGCAGCAAGGGCTCAAGGTCGACTACACGACGTATGTGATGAAGGCGCCCGAGCCCCGCATGCACCGCGTCGTTCTCAGCCTGAACGCGGATCTGCCGGTGCGCTCGAACGCGAACGACACGGCCGATGTGGTGTTCGTCGCCCGCGACGTCCGCGACGGGCGCGTCGTCGCGAGCGGCAGCGACACGATCAAGCTGCCCGACAGAACGCGTCCCGGATCGGCGCTCGGCTCCGGCACGTGGCGCGTGCAGTTCACCGTGCCCGCGGGCACATATCTGATGCGCACCGTCGTCCGCGAACCCGGCGGCCTCGTTGGCAGCGCCGACCGGCGCATCGACGTGCGGCCGCTGGACGGACCGGATGTCGCGGTCAGCGATCTCGTCATCGGTTCCGCGCTGAGCGGACTGCCGGTGCGCCCGCGCGCCTACACCGCCGACGGATTGTCCGGTCTCCTCGAAGCGTACGGCCGCACGCCGGTGCAGCTCGAGGGATTGATCGTGAAAGTGGAGTTGCGCAGACCGGACGGCGGCGCGGTCTCGACGTTTGCCGCGGACCTGCAGCAGCCGGAGGCGGACGAGACGGGTGTCAGCCGGCGCGCCACGTTCCAGATGCCGCTGGCGAACGTCGCGCCCGGCGAGTACCTCGCGCATGCGATCGTCTCCGCGCGAGGCGAGATCGTCGCCGAGCGCACGCGGCACGTCGAGGTGCTCGAGGGCAATGCGCCGGCAGCGCCGGCGTCCGGGCCGCGCACTCTGCCGCAGACAGTGTCGCCGGTCGAGGTCACGCGCGGCAAGCTCGGTCAGACCTACATCGCGCAATTACGGCAGCGCGCTCAGGGCACGTCTTTTGCCGAAGCCGCGCGGCACGCCGCGGAAGGACGCTGGGAAGCCGTGGATCTGGCGCTGAAACGCGTCAGCGAGGAAAGCGGCTTGGGCGCCGAAGCCTTGGCGAAGGCGGCCGTCGAAGCGTTGCGCGGCTTGGCGCTGTTCGCCCGTGAGGATTACTCGGGAGCCGCGGCGGCGCTGGAGCGGGCGCATCAGCTCGATCAGAAGAACGCGCTCACTGCATTCTTCCTGGGATGGGCGCATGAGGGGGCGGGCGATTCACGCGCGGCGCTCAGCGCCTGGCGCAGCGCCGTCTTCCTCGATCCGTCGCTGGTGTCGGCGCATCTCGCGCTTGCGGATGGCTATCTCCGGCTTTCGCAGCCGGCGCTTGCCGTCCAGGCACTGAAGGCGGGGCTCGCGGCGATCCCATCGTCGCCGGAGCTCCAGGCCCGGCTGGATCAACTCGAGAGAAGGTAGGCCGGGGAGCCGGGGGGCCAGGGGTTCGTTATTCACGATGGCGTAGGGGCGGAGCTTGCTCCGCCGTTGCGGCGCCGGCCAAGCCCTCGACGGCCGACCAAGGTCGGCCCCTACGTGCGCGAGTAATCATGATTGCGAAACACTGAGTCAGCCACTCACACTAGAGGATCACGCTTATGCAGATTCGCGCTATCGCAGCACTGGTCGTTGGGATCTCCACGGTCGCGGCCGCGCAGGTCGCATTGACGCTCACGACGATCGAGATCGACAAGGCGCAGCCGTACCGATTCGCCTGGTCGCCGGATGGATCGCAGCTGTACCTCCAGACGCTTCAGGGGACGTTCGACGAAGCGGCGCAGCGCTCGCCGAAGGCGAAGTTCAAGCACTACGTCTTCTCCGCCGCTGACGGATCGAAGAAGGACGTCTCTTCGGAGCCCGATTGGGCGGCGCAGTACTGGGCGGCCAAGAGCGGACAGGCATCGCCGGACAATCCGCTGCTCAAGATCGACGTCAAGGAAACGCAGGAGATCAAGAAGGCTGGCTCCGTGCCGATGGGCGGCGAGATGGCGAGGGGCGGCGTCGAAGGCGGGGGGGAACGCGGCGGCGGCTCTGGCGGCACCACGGCAGGCGAGGCCGCGCTCGCTGCGGCGCAGACGCAGCAGGTTCGCGTCCTGACGATGACGCTGAACCGCGAGCCGATCGGCCGGTTCGAGAACTCCGTCATGGTGCCGGGCCTCACCTACGGCTGGGGACCGAAGGGCACAAACGCCATCGCCTTCACGTCGGACAAAGGCCGCATCGTCCTGATGGACACCAAGGGCGCGAAGAAGGAGCTCGAAGGGACGAAGGACGCGCTGATTCCCGCGTGGTCGCCCGACGGCAAGAAGCTCGCGTGGCTCCAGAAGGACGGCAGGAAGAAGTACCTGGTGCAGATCGCGAACGTTTCAGGATCCTAGTCAGGGGCTTCCATGGGTATTCGCACGACCGCGGTATTGGTGGCGGTCGCGCCGGCGTTCGTAGCATCGGCGCAGACCGCAATTCCCGTCGAAACGCTTCGGCTGTCGCCCGCGCAGGTGCGAACGGTGGACGCGATCGAGACCGATGGAAAGCCGTGGCGGCTCGCCTGGTCGCCGGATGGAGCACAGCTCTACGTGCAGGTCCTCCACGGCGAGTACTCAGACGCGCAAGGCGGCCGCGGCAAGTTCACGCTCCGGCATTACGCGATGTCGGCGTCCGGCGGCGCGCGAAAGGAGATCGAGGGGGAGCCTGACTGGGCGCGCGAGTACTGGACGATGAAGAGCAACCGCCATGCGCCCAACGCGCCGGAGCTGGCGATCGCGCTGAAGGAAGAAACGCGCATCGAGCAGACGACCGTCGTCCCGCGCGGCGGCGATCTCGCCAAGGGCGGGACGTCGGAAGCATCGGGCACCGGTGCCGGCGACGCCGCGACCGCGGCCTACAACCGCCAGAACGTGCACGTCAATTTCTACCAGTTTCGCGGCGAGCGCATCGGCGAGTTCGTCAACTCGGTCGTCGTGCACGGGCTCACGTTCGGCTGGGGCCCGATGGGCAGCAATCTCATCGCCTACGCCACGCCAAAGGACGGCCGCATCGTCGTGATGGACGCCACCGGCCGCAAGAAGGAAGTGCCCGGCACGAAGCACGCGCTGCTGCCGGCGTGGTCGATGGATGGGAAGAGCATCGCGTGGCTCGAGAAGGAAGGCCGGCGGAAGTTCGAGCTGAAAGTCCTCGACCTCGAGTCCTGACGCAGCTCGGAGCTGGGGGGCTCGGGGTTGGGGGCTGGGGAGCTGGGAGGCTCGGGAACTCCGGCGCGTGTCGAGCCCCCAACCCCTCGCCCCCAGCCTCCGAGCCCCACCCCCGCGGACGTGTCTACGCCGAAATTCGATCAGGTAAAGGTGAAGCGGCCGGGCGTCCGCGTCCGCGCTCGCCGCGGCTACCTGGCGCTCGAACCGGCGAAGATGTTGGTGCCACAGCCAATCCGATAGGATCGACGCATGAAACGGAGCCTCACCGTTCTCATCGCCGCGCTCACCGCGGCGGCGTCAGCGCAGCAGCCGGCGCCGCCCGCAGGACAGCCGCAGACGTTCAAGTCCGGCGTGCAGACCGTCGAGGTCGACGTTCGGGTCTTCGACAAGAGTGGTCAGTTCGTCACAAACCTGAAAGCAGACGACTTCGAGGTGATCGAAGACGGCGTTCCCCAGAAGGTCCAGACCGCGTTCTTCGTCGGGGGGCCTGGGGGCCAGGGGGCCGGGGAGCCACGGGATCCAGCTAATGCGCGGGATCCTGCCGCCCTCCCGACCCCCCGACTCCCTGGCTCCCCCTCCGCGCGTCAGACGTGGATCTTCGTCTTCGACCTGAACCACCTGACGCCAGGCAACGGTTTCGACCGTGCGCGAAAAGCCGTCGAGGACTTCATCGCAGAGCGCTGGAAGGAAGGCGATCTGGCCGGCGTCGTCGCCGGCTCGAAGATGGTCAACAACCGCTTGACGAGCGTGCGCCGGGAGCTCGCCGACGCGGTCAAGAGCGTCAAGCCGCGCGCGGAGCTGCGATCGCGGAAGCAGGAAATGACGCAGGAGTGGCCGCCGCTGCTGGACGAGTTCGAGGTGATGCAGATCGCCGCCGAAGATCGCGAAGCGATCAACCGCGCCACGATTCGAGCGACATCGGATGGCCGGTACATCGCGTCGGGCAAGGGCGGCGTTCCGCCGGACCTGGAAGTCCGTGAGAAGGCACGCCGTCTCAGCCGCGACATCGTTCGAATGACGACTGAGACGATGGCGTCGCTGAATGCTCTCGCGTCCGGATTGGCGAGAATGCCGGGCCCCAAGACCGTCGTCTTTTTGAGCGAAGGATTCGTGACGCAACAGATGGAAGCGACGCTTCGCAACGTCGTCGGACAGACCGCGCGCGCAGGAGCGCGAATCTACGCGATCGACGTGAGGGGGCTGAATCGCAACCGCAGCAACCTCGTCGAGCAGGGAGCGGCAATAGACGAGGCTGGCCCCTATTCTCGATTCGATGCAGGTGCGGATGCCACGAACAGCCTCGCCGTGGACACCGGCGGGTTGATGATCCGCAACGAGAACAACATCGGCCGCGCGCTGGAGCGGATCGCCGCCGATTCAGGGCAGTACTACGTGCTCGGCTACAGCCCGGCGAACACGAACTTCGACGGCAAGTACCGTCAGATCGACGTGCGCGTGAAGCGGCCGGACGTGCGCGTGCGCGCGCGCAAGGGATACCTGGCGCTCGAGCCGGCGAAGATGCTGACGGCTGGAAGCCCGGGAGCCGGGGAGCCAGGGGGCCGGGGGGCCGGCGTGGGCGCCGAAGCGCGAAGCCCGAAGGCAGCGGAGCCAGCGGGGCCGGGAGCGGGAGTGCCGGAGGAACCGGAGAAGCCTGCTGTCACCGTGACCGGAACCATCGCAACGCCTCCCAAGGACACGCCGGCGGCCGGAACCGTGCGGCTGCGGCCTGACGCGGAGAAGCAAGTCGAGACGCTGGCGAAAGGCGCGACCATGTCGGCTGGCGATTTCGCGAGGAAGGGTTGGGACGCGTACCAGAAAGGGGACGTCGAGAGTGCGCTGACCGCCTTCACGGAAGCGGCCGCGCAGCCGGACACGCGGCCCTGGGTTCTCTACGCGCTCGGCCTGTCGAACGCGGCGGTCGGGCGGCCGGCAGACGCGGCGGCCGCCTGGGAACAAGTCCGCACAGCGGCGCCGGAGTTCGAGGCGGTTTACATCGATCTCGCCGATGCCTACCTGCAGATGGCCGAGGCGTCGAAGGCGCTCGCCGTGCTGCGCGATGCCGAGAAGCGGTGGCCGGGCGACACCGAGGTCCTGAACGCCATCGGCGTCATCCACGTGCGCCGCGGCGCGCTGGACGACGCCATCTCTGCGTTCGGGAAGGCGATCGAGGCCGCGCCGGCCGATCCGCTCGGG
Source organism: Vicinamibacterales bacterium (assembly GCA_048594885.1). Lineage (GTDB taxonomy): Bacteria > Acidobacteriota > Vicinamibacteria > Vicinamibacterales > 2-12-FULL-66-21 > JBMDXB01. Next base: position 54,995 of record JBMDXB010000081.1, on the reverse strand, counting down.
TACTTCAACCGCGGCAAGGCCTACGAGTTGCGCTTCGTGCGCGGCCAGCGCTACGTCAGCAGCCAGCGTGAGTGGGTCAGCTCCGAGCCGGATCGCGACAAGGCGGAAGAGAACTACAAGAAGTGCATCGAGCTCGGCGGCCCGTACGCGACCGAGGCGAAGGAAGCGCTCAGCCGGCTGATGTGGAGCAAGAAGTAGGCGGAAACAGATCGTCGACCGGCATCGACCACCCGGGCACCGCCGGCTCGGCCTCGGCGATCTCGGCGCAACCATACTCGGTCGGCTTCTCCGGATCGGTCGAACGAAACACGCGGACGACGCGTCGTCGGAGCACATCGACATCCCACACGACCAGCGTGCCCGCGGCAAAGTAGTCGGCACGCTTCTGCGCCATTCGGCGCTCGGCCACCGGACCGTAGTCCTCCTCGCTGCGCACCTCCACCGCGAACACCGGCGCGCCTTCGGGAAACTTCGCCGTCAGCGGAGCGCCGGTCCAGAATGCGGCATCGGGGGCAAAGGACCGACGGTTCGGCAGATTCACGACGAAGCCAACGTTGTCACCGAACGCAACGCCCAAGCCCGTGCGCCTGGCATGCGCGCGGAGGCTGGATGAGATCTCGCCCGCGGTATAACCATGGAGCCCACCGCTGGGCGACATCAGGACCAGCTCTCCGTTGACGATCTCGGCCTTCCCTTCGGTGTGGTAGAGATCCTCGATAGTCGCTTCTCGCCTCGACGGCATACGCGGCATATTAGCATCGTCTCCGGAATGGCGGCGACTCCTCGCACCCCGCCAAGCTCGCTCCCGGCGACGGCCGCAAGATCGACACCACCGGGGCGCACAGTCCTTCTGTTGGTACAATCGGTTCACAGGAATGAAGTTCCCGCTGCGTCACTCGTTCGCTGCCGCTGTTGCCGGTCTCGCCCTCTCCGTTTCCGTCAACCACGGTTCACAGCAGGCACCGCGACATCCAAATATCCTTCTCATCACGCTCGACACGTTCCGCGCCGATCGCATCGGCGCCTACGGCTACAAGCTCGCCGCGACGCCCAACCTCGATCGCCTCGCGCGTGAAGGCGTGCGCTTCGCGGATGCGACGACGCAGTCGCCGCTGACGGGACCGGCGCACACGGCGCTGCTGACGGGGAGGTACCCGACGCGCTTCGGCGTGCGCAACAACGCCAGCACGCCGGTGCCGGACTCGGCGGTGACGCTCGCCGAGATGTTCAAAGTCGCCGGCTACCGCACCGGCGCGTTCATCGGCGCGTTCGTGCTCGATCGCCAGTACGGCTTCGCGCAGGGGTTCGACACGTTCGACGCGGCGTTCAGCGGCTTCCGCGCACAGGACAAGCAGCTCGTGCAGCGCGCCGCCGGCGACGTCACGCCGCCCGCGGTTGCGTGGATGACGTCGTCGGCCACGCCCTTCTTCGCGTGGGTGCACTTCTACGACGCGCACACGCCTTACGCCGCTCCAGGGCCGATCGGCGCCAAGTTCAAGGCCCGCCCCTATGACGGCGAGATTGTCTACGTCGATGCGGCCGTCGGCCGTCTGCTCGCCGCGCTCACGGCGTCCGGCACTCTCGATCGCACCGTCGTCGTCGCCATCGGCGATCACGGCGAGGCGCTGGGCGAGCACGGCGAGGAGGAGCACGGCATCTTCCTCTACGAAGGCGTGCTGCGGATCCCATGGCTCGTGCGGCTGCCGAAGGCGGAGCGCGCTGGAACCGTGGTCAGCGAGCAGGTGCGCTCGATCGATCTCGCGCCGACGGTGCTGGATCTCGCCGGCATACCGTGGAAGCAGGAGTTCGACGGCGAGAGCGTCGCGGCAGTCATGCGCGGGCAGCCACGGCGCGATCCGCCGCCGTCCTATGCCGACGCGCACTATCCCCAACTGCATTTCGGCTGGAGCTTGCTCCGCTCGCTTCGCGTCGGCGAGTGGAAGTACGTCGATGCGCCGAAGCCGGAGCTGTACGACCTGCGCGGCGACCGCGCGGAGCAGAAGAACGTGCTCGCTGAGCGCTCCAATGTCGCGGCGCGCATGGCGGCGGAGCTCCAGGGCATTCAGCGCGGCTTCGGGCCGGACGCCGACAAACGCGCGCCGCAGCCGGATCCGGAGACGCTCGCGCGCCTGCGCAGCCTCGGCTACGTCGGCATCGCCGCGCCGACGGCGAGCGGCGCGCGCGGCGCCGATCCGAAGGACAAGATCCCGGAGTTCAACCGATTCAAGTCGCTGCTCACCGGCGCCACGGCCGACATGGGCGCGCAGCGCACCGACGCAGCCATCGACAAGCTCAAACGTGCCCTCGCGATCAACGAACGCTCGTACGACCTGCACGTGATGCTCGGCGACGCGTGGACGCAGAAGCGCAACTACGAGAACGCGCTGGGCGAGTACGACGCGGCGGCGCTGCTCAACCCCGACACGGCGGCGCCGCATCTTCTCTCCGCCGAGGTGTATCTGGAGCAGGGTCGGTTCAACGAGGCGATGAACAAGGTCAATGCCGCGGCGAAGATCGAGCCGGGCTCCGGAGAGGTCGCGTTCTCGCGCGGGCGTGCCTACGAGCGCGCGGGCCGAATGGCGGAGGCGCTTGCCGAGTACCAGCGTGCGGTGGCGATCAACCCGTCGGACGTCCCGGCGCGCGGCCGGCTCGTGAGCGCCGCGATGACGCTGCGGCAGTTCGACGCCGCCGAGCCGCACCTGAAGATCCTGCTGAAGGCCAACTACCAGCCGGCGCGCACCCACTTCGCGCTCGGCTTCATCGCCGAATCACGCGGCGATCGCGCCACGGCCGCTGCGGAGTACCGCCGCGCGCTCGCTGCCGATCCGTCCCTGCGTCAGGCTGCGGAGGGATTGCAGCGGGTTACCAAACAGTAGGGGCGGAGCTTGCTCCGCCCTTGGGCCGACCAAGGTCGGCCCCTACGAGATCGGGTTCCTGCAACAAAAAAAGCCCCCGAAGCGGTGAGCTCCGGGGGCTGAACCCGGGCCGCCTTCGCCGAGGCTACGGCGGCCAGGCACGCACAATCGAACTAGAAGTTGAACCGCACGCCGAGACGCAGCACGCGCGGGTTCATGATCTCGAGCACCTGGTTCGCGTTCGTCCGGGTCAGATCGTACTGGCGGCCCAGCACGACATCCGAGTTGAACAGGTTGAAGATGTCGAGGTCGAGGTTGAACCGCACACGGTTGAACGCGAACTCCTTGCCGACGCGGAAATCGAACGACGTCATGCCCGGCAGCCGGAAGTCGCCCGCGTCGACGAGCAGCACGTTCTTGCGCGAAGCGAGCGGGTCGCCCGGCGGCATGGCCGACGCCGACGTCGCGACCTGCCCGCGAATGTACGGCATCGCGTAGCCCTGCCGATTCGTCAGGTTCGCCGCCAGGTTGATGCCCCACGGCGCCTGATACAGACCGGTCGCGATGAACTGGTACTGCGGCAGGATCATGAAGATGCCGCTCTTGCCGCTGCCGCCCGTCTGGCGAATCACCAGCCCGCCGTCCTTGTTCGGGTTTCCCTGGGAGGGCGTCGGGTCGGTCATTGCCGCGAGGCTGTCGAAGTACTCGCGGTGATCGTTCGTCGAGAAGCCGAAGCGCGCCATCCAGCGGTTGGACAGGCGCTTGGTCGCCGCCAGCTCGAACCCGAGGTAGCGCTGCGAGTAGCCGTCGCGCTCACGATAGGTCGTCGACGAACGGCTCTCGGGCAACTGTTCCGGAATCGCGCCGTAAATCGGCACGCTGTAGCTGCCGATCGTCGCGTCGGTGTCAGCAAGCGTCCCGATCTGCCGGTACTTGTCGCCCGTGATCCCGTTGTTTCGCCAGATGAAGTTCGAGAACCGCCGCCAGGTGAACGTGCCACTCACGCCGAAGTTGGGCATCAGCTCCCGGTCGAGGCCGAACTGCACCTCGTGCGTCATCGGCGTGCTGTAGTCCCCGACCTTGTGGATCGGCGTCCCCACGTTCGCCGGACTGTCGATGTTGAACCCGTAGTAGTTGCACGCGCCGATGTTCGCTAGCGCGTCCGTGCAGGTCCGGCCGGCGATCTCGGATGGATCGACGATGCGGTTCCCGTTCGTGTCGATGATGTCGTAGAAGTAGACGCCCCGCGACTGTGCAGTCGACATGAAGAAGCCCGTCGTCGCGTTGAGCTGCGACGCGAACATGCCGTAGCTGGCGCGTAGGAGCGTCTTGCGGCCCTCGTCGAGCGCGTAGGTGAGGCCGACGCGCGGCACGATCGAGTTCCACACCACGACGTCGTCCGCCGACCCGCCCGTGAGGTCCGGAAGCAGGCTCGGGAGGATCGGATTGCCCGCCACCGTCAGCGGATTCACCGACGACGACTGGCGATCCCAGCGGACGCCGGCCGTCAGGGTGAGGCGATCCCAGGTGATCGTGTCGCCGACGTAGGCATTGGTGTAGATGCCCTTCGTCGAGGTCGTGTGGCCCCAGGCGGTGACGCCGGCATACATCGACGGATACGTGCTGTGGTAGGTGATGATGCCGTTGCCCGGCACGATCGTGCTCGAGTCGACGTCGGCGCGGCGCCAGCCGAACCCGAACTTGACCTCGTGACGGCCGCGGAAGTGGTTGCCTTCCACCTGCGTCTGCCACTGCGGGCGCACCGTGTCGTAGTGCCAGTACGAGCCGCGGTTGACGCCGCCGTCGTCGATGTACCACTGCGCGCCGAGGCCGCCCTGCGGCGTCAACTGGAAGCCGCCGCCAACGTAGCCGTAGCGGCCGGTGAGGAACGTGTTGTTGCCGAGGACCAAATTGCCCTCGACCTTGTGCACGGGCGACGGCCCCTTCTGATCGTGCGTCGTCTCCGGCGGACGGAGCGCTCCCGCACTGCGGCCGAACTTCACCTTGTCGCCGCGGAAGAACGTGTACGAGCCGCGCAGGTTGTTCGTGGCCTGGCCGGTTGCCTTGAACGAGCTGTTCTTCAGGATGGTGCGGTCCGGCGTGTTGGCGAGCGTCAGCAGCGTGACATCCGTCTTGCCGAGCGCGCCCCAGGCCCACAGGCGATCCTTGAAGACCGGTCCGCCAAGCTCGAACCCGTAGTCTTTGTACAGGTTGATGCGATTGCCCTTGCCGGTGGTGCCGCCGATCAGCTTCGAGAGCTCGTCGGACAGGTTGTTCGACTGCATGTCCTCGTCTTCGTAGTAGACGCGGGCCGAGCCGTGCGGCGTGTTGCTGCCGCCCTTGAGCACGAAGTTGAGCGCCACGCCCGGCGTCGCGTTCGTCAGATCCGCGCCGCCCGTCGTGACCTGCATCTCCTGGAACATATCGAAGTCGTAGTAGGTCGGCGAGGAGCCGAGCGCCGCCATGTCCGTGATCGCGACGCCGTCCATGTTCCACGTGTTGTCGCCGCCCGACGCGCCCTTGGCCTGATAGTTCGACTGCTGGCCGGACTCGGCGCCGCCGACGTTGACGCGGTCGACGATGATCCCGGGCACCGTCTGCAGCACGACCCACGGGTCGCGCGAAGACGGGACCTGCTGCAGTTCTTCGTACGTGACGTTGGTCGACGTCGTCTGCTTCTTCGGATCAATGACCGGTGTCTCGGCGGTGACCTCGACCTGGGTCGCCACACCGCCGACGGCCAGTGCCGCCCTCACCGGCACCGTGCCGCCCGTCACGACGGGAACGTTTCTGTTGACGTACTCGTTGAACCCTTCCAGCTTGGCCGTGACCGTATAGGTGCCCGGCGGCAGGCCCAGGAAGTGCGCTTCACCCCGCGCGTCGGTCACCTGCACCTGATCGGCCGGACCCGACAGGTTCACGGTGACGTTCGGCAGGATCGCGCCGGTCGTATCCGTGACGGTCACGTCTATACGGCCGGTGAAGACCTGGGCCGAGGATGGCGCAGCCATGGCAAGAACGACCAGAACGGCCGTGCCGAGCGCCATCAATCGAGCCAATCGAAATGTCATCTGCATCCTCCCAAAAAAATCAGAACGACCACGTTCTTGGACTCGTCGGGTATCGAGCGACAGCCTCCTTTCAGGCGACAGGAAATGCACACACGGACACCGTTCGAAAGCGGCGAAGACCCTATGCAAACCTCGGGCAAGTGAACTCGCCTAATCGAATCAATGACTTAGCGGCTCGGCAGGCGTGGAGTATCCAACCGGGCGAATTCGACCCGGCAGTGTACTCCAAAAGGCTGGATCCAAGGAACTTGGGGACCAGGGGGGCCGGGCGCCCCCAGCCCCCAACTCCTATTTTGCGAAGCGGTCGAAGATGTCGACGAGCTCGTTGAGGCGCCGGGTCTTTTCAGGCTCGCCCTGGCCGATGCCGTCGGGAACGCAACGCTCGACGTGAAACTTGAAGACAGCGAGGCTGATGCGATTCAAGGCCGCCTCCGCGGCGGCAAGCTGCTGGAGGATGTCGACGCACAGCCGCGGCTCCTGCACCATCCGGCGGATGCCGCGGATCTGCCCCTCTATACGGTTCAGTCTGGTGACGATGGCTTGCTGCTGGGCGTCATCGAGCATTAGGGATGTCCCGGTTTCGATTGTTGGAAGCATAACCTTGCCTCCCCTGTATACGCCAGAGGAGTAGTAGTGTTTACGCGGCGTCGGGGGCCGGGAGGCCGGGGAGTCAGGGACCGGAGGGCCGGGCAGTCCGGGGCGGGGGGCCGGGCAGTCGGGGGGCGGGGCAGCTCGGGATCACGGCAGCAGCATGGCGACCGCGATTGCGACGGCGGTTGTTACCGTGAGCTTCGAGACGATTCGACGCAACAAGGATCGTCGCAAGGCGTGAAGCATTTTTCCGAGCGTCTTGGCATCGCGAAGGAGTGGTGTAACGGCGTCGGTCGTCACGTATTGCAGACGAAGCGCGACTTCGATGTGCGTTTCCAGCTCCGCCAGTGAACCAAGCGCAATGCGGACGTGATTCAAGTACGCCTTACCGCGGCGTTCGTGCCCCTCGGCGACGTTCGCCGGTATCGATGTCGCGGCGCGGCGAATCTGTTTCGCGAGTTCGAATGCTCCGAAGATGGCAATTCCCGCGCGACGTGATATGCGGCAAGCGTCAGCGCGATTCCACGCTGCCACACGTCGAGGTCACGGTAGCTCTGGATGACGGGCGTCATTGATCTCCCTTTCTGCGCACGTCGCGACCGCACGAGATCGCACCCGCTGCGATCTCTTCGGCCAAATCGTTGATTAGCCGGGCGCAGAACAGCGCGGGCGCAATCTCCACGCCGCCACTGCCAGCCCCAGGCCTCGGCTCTCCGCCCCCCGGCCCCCGGCTCCCCGGCTCCCCGGCTCCCCCGGCTCCCTATTGACAACTCCGCTTCGACTGAATGAACATTCATTCATGTCCGTCGCCGCGACCCGCAGATTGGTCAGCCGGACCCGGTCCGACCGGGCCGACAAGCGCGACGCGATTTTGCGCGCGGCGATCGACGTGTTCGCGGCAAACGGGTTCTTCCACGCCCAGGTTGCCGACGTCGCGAAGGCCGCGGGCGTTGCCGCCGGGACGGTCTACCTCTACTTCCGCGGCAAGGACGACCTGCTCATCTCGATCTTCGAGAAGACGATGAACGAGGCGATCGCCGAAGGACGCGCGGCGGTGGAGGCCGTCACCGATCCGGTCGAGCGGTTGCGGGCGATCGCGCGCGTGCACCTCGATCGCATGGGCCGCGATCGACGGCTGGCGATCGTGTTCCAGGTGGAGCTGCGCCAGTCGACGAAGTTCATGGAGCGCTTCTCCTCCACGCAACTGCGCGGCTACCTCGGCATCATCCGCGACGTCATCGCCGATGGGCAGCAGAAGCGCATATTCCGCCGCGGGATCAACCCGACGCTGGCGGCGAAGATCTTCTTCGGCGCGCTCGACGAGATGGCTACGAACTGGATTCTCAGCAAGCGCAAATACGCGCCGGCGTCCGAGGCCGACGACATTGTCGATCTGCTCGTGGGTGGGTTGCGGGATTGAGGCGCCATGTCAATTCCCAACTGCCAAAGGCCAACTTCCAAATTGTTCAAAGGCCAAGGGCCAAAGGCCAAAGGGCCAGGGACCAACGGTCTTTGGTCTTTGGCAGTTTGACAGTTTGGAAGTTGGTAGTTGGACGTTGGGAGTTTCCGAGTTTGGCCCTTGGCCTTTGGAGGTTGGAAATTGACAAGCGTAAGACGCGCGTCAGTGCTGGGCGCCGGGACGATGGGAGCGCAGATTGCCGCGCATCTGGCGAACGCCGGCGTGCCGACGCTGCTGCTCGACGTTACGCCGCAGGCGGCGCAGGACGGGCTGAAGCGCGCGCGCGCCACCAAGCCGGATCCGTTCTTCACGGCCGACGGCGTGGCGCTCATTCGCGCCGGCGGCTTTGACGACACCCTGAACGCGATCCGCGACAGCGACTGGATCATCGAAGCGGTCGTAGAGCGGCTCGACATCAAGCAGTCGCTGTTCGAGAAGGTCGAGCGGTTCCGCTCGGACAACTCGATCGTCTCGTCGAATACATCGGGAATCCCCATCGGCGTGCTCGCCGAGGGACGTTCCGAGCGCTTCAGACGTCATTTCCTCGGCACGCACTTCTTCAACCCGCCGCGGTATCTGCAGCTCCTCGAAGTGATTCCGACGCCCGAGACCGACCCAGGCGTCGTGCAACTGATTTCGCACTTCGCGGATCATCGCCTCGGCAAGGGTGTCGTCCTTGCGAAGGACACGCCGAACTTCATCGCGAATCGCCTTGGCCTCTACGGACTGATGCAGATCTTCCGCGCGCTGGAGTCCGGCGAGTACACGATCGAGGAGATCGAGGCGATGACCGGGCGCGCGCTCGGCCGTCCGAAGAGCGCGACGTTCCGGACGATGGACATCGCGGGCATCGACGTGCTCGCGCATGTTGCGCGGAACCTCGCCGAGCGACTGGAGAGCGAGCGCGACGTCTTCACGCTGCCAGCGTTCGTCGACGCGCTCGTCGCGCGCGGCTCGGTCGGCGCCAAGGCCGGCGCTGGATTCTTCAAGAAGGATGCGTCCGGCGACATCCTGACGCTCGATCTGAAGACCCTCGAGTACCGCCCGAAACAGCCGGCGAAGCTCGGCTCCATCGAAGCCGCGAAGGCGATTGACGACACGGCGGAGCGGATCAGGGCGCTGTTCACGGGGAAGGACAAGGTCGGACAGTTCCTGCGCGCGACGCTCGGCCCGACGCTCCTCTACGCCGCGCGGATCGCGCCGGAGATCGCCCACTCGATCGACGATGTCGATCGCGCGATGCGATGGGGCTTCGGCTGGGACCTCGGCCCGTTCGAGACGTGGGACGCGATTGGCGTGAAGACAGTCATCGACGCGTGCGGCATCACGGATCCGCCGCCACTTGTCGCCGAGGCGCTCGAGCGCGGGGCGTTCCGCGCGAGCGCGCTCGTGCCGCCTGCCGCGCCCGACCTCCAGATCCTGCGCTCCGCGCGCGAGCAGAACCGCGTCGTGAAGAAGAACGCCGGAGCGAGCCTCGTCGATCTCGGCGATGGCGTGCTGTGCGTCGAGTTCCACTCCAAGATGAACGCGCTCGGCGGCGACGCGATCCAGATGCTGCAGGCCGGCGTCAAGGAGGCGGCCGCGAATTTCACCGCGCTGGTTGTCGGCAACGAGTCGCCGCTCTTCTCTGCCGGCGCCAACGTGATGCTGCTGCTGCTCGAGGCGCAGGAGGGGACCTGGGACGACGTGGACATGATGGTCCGCGCCTTCCAATCGGCGACGATGGGCCTCAAGTACGCGGACGTCCCGGTCGTTGTGGCGCCAGCAGGCCTGACGCTTGGCGGCGGCTGCGAGATCGTGCTGCACGCGAATCGCGTCCAGGCGGCGGCGGAGAGCTACATCGGCCTCGTTGAAGTCGGCGTCGGCCTCATTCCTGCCGGTGGCGGGACGAAAGAGATGCTGGTCCGCGCGACGTCTGGAGTGACGGGCGATCTGCTGCCGGCCGCGCAGCGCGTGTTCGAGACGATCGGCTTCGCGCGCGTCTCGACGAGCGCGGCGGAGGCGAGGAAGCTCGGATTCCTGCGGGACATGGACGCCGTCACGATGAACCGCGAGCGGCTGCTCGCCGACGCGAAGCGTGTGGCCCTGGAGCGCGCGCCGCGTCACGTCCGGCCGCAGCCGTTGTCGTCGATCCGGGTCGGCGGCGCGGGGCTGCTGGCATCGCTGAAGCTCGGCGTGCATCTCGCGTGGCGTGCCGGCCGCATCAGCGGTCACGACGCGCTCATTGGTCGCAAGCTTGCGTGGATCCTGGCCGGCGGCAACGCCGAGCACGAGACGACTATGACGGAGCAGCAACTGCTGGATCTCGAGCGCGAGGCGTTTCTCAGCCTGTGCGGCGAGCGGAAGACACAGGAGCGCATCGCGCACACGCTGAAGACTGGCAAGCCGCTGAGGAACTGAGGTGTTGGCGCAACTGAAGTTGCGCCCTACGAATGACTACTGTTGGCGCAACTGAAGTGACGGCTGGAGGGCGCAACTTCAGTTGCGCCAGACGCCACACGGCGCGCATGGCACGTGGAGATGTTCGACCAAGGATCCGGTCCGCCGCTCGTCGTCATCCCCGGCGTGCAGGGCCGGTGGGAGTGGATGAGGCCGGCGCTCGAGGCGCTGGCAGCACGGTGCCGCACGATCTCGTACTCGCTGTGCGGCGACTTCGGGTCGGGACGCAAGATCGACGAGGCGCTCGGGTTCGACAACTACCTGCGCCAGCTCGATGCCGTCCTCGAGGAGCGCGGCCTGGAGCGGGCGGCGCTGTGCGGGGTGTCCTATGGCGGCCTCATCGCGCTGCGCTACGCGGCGACGAGGCCCGGGCGCGTGAGCGCGCTGATCTTGTGTTCGTCCCCGGCGCCGGGATGGGTACCGACGGAGCAGCAGCGGAAGTGGGTCCAGCGACCGTGGCTCTCCGCGCCGGCGTTCGTCGTGACGTCACCGGGGCGGCTGATGCCGGAGATCAGGCGTGCCTTGCCGGACTGGCGAAGGCGGACGGCATTCACGCTGCGCCATCTGCTGCGCGTCGCGGCGGCGCCGATGAACCCGTCGCTGATGGCGTCGAGGGTGACGTGGACGCAGAGGATGGACTTTCGCAGTGACTGCGATCGGGTGACGGCGCCGACGCTCGTCGTCTCCGGCGAAGAGGGTCTCGATCGTGTCGTCCCGGTGCCGATCACGCGAAAGTACTGCGCGCTCATCGCCGGAGCGCGGTACGAGCCGATTGAACGCACAGGTCACATCGGCCTGCTGACGCGCGCCGATCGGTTCGCGGAGATTGTCGGAGAATTCGTGGATGCCCACAGTCACTGATCTCGTCGGCCCCGCTGGTCCGCTCGAAGCGGTTCTCGACGATCCTGCGGAGGGCAAGCCGCTCCGTGCCGCTGTGGTATTCGCGCACCCGCACCCACAGTTCGGCGGGACGATGCACACGAAGGCGGTGTATCAGGGAGCGAAGGGGCTGGCGCGGATCGGTTGCGCGGTGCTGCGCTTCAATTTCCGCGGCGTCGGCAGGAGCGCGGGCGAGTTCGATCGCGGGCCCGGCGAGCTGCGCGATTTCGTGGCGGCGCTGGACTACATGGCGGCCCGCTATCCCGGCGCGCGCCTGTGGGCCGCGGGGTTTTCGTTCGGCGCCTGGGTCGCGCTCGAAGTCGGCGCGACGGACGACCGCGTCGACGTCCTGATCGGCATAGCGCCGCCGGTCGCGACGTCGGTGTCGGACATGGATTATGACTTCCCGAACACGCTGGCGAGCACGAAGGCGAAATTTTTCGTCCAGGGAGAAGCCGACGAGGTCTGCCCGCTCGAAGCGATGTGGCAGTTCTACGGACATCTCGAAGAGCCGAAGGAGCTCGTCGTCATCGACGGCGCGGATCATCTGTTCGAGGGGAAGACGACCGAAGTGGGAGAGGCGCTCGAGGATTTGCTCGGTGACTTTTGAAGCCGTGCGGGCGGATCGACTTGTGTCGTCGGGCTGCCGGCGCGCAGCGCCGGCGGCAAGGCCGAAGGCCGTCGCGCCGAAGGCGCGTAAAGCGCGGGGGGGTGGGGCCCCACGCGCCCTGAGAAAAGCAGACAGATAGCACGAAGAAGCTGGGGGCTTTGAACGATGAAAGAAGCAGTCATCGTATCCGCCGTGCGCACGCCCGTCGGCAAGGCGCCGAACGGCTCGCTGCGCCACACGCGACCGGATGACATGGCGGCGCTCGTCATCGTCGAAGCCATGAAGCGCGCGCCGGGCGTCGATCCTGCCGAGATCGACGATGTCATCCTCGGCTGCGCGATGCCGGAGGCGGAGCAGGGACTCAACGTCGCGCGGATCGCCAGCCTGCGCGCAGGCATTCCGGTGTCGGCGTCCGCCGTGACCGTCAATCGCTTCTGCTCGTCGGGCCTGCAGTCGATCGCGTTCGCCGCCGAGCGCATCATGGCGGGCGCGGCGACGACGATCGTCGCCGGCGGGACGGAGTCGATGAGCCTGGTGCCGATGGGCGGCAACAAGATCTCGCCGAACCCGACGCTCGTCGAGACCTATCCCGACGTCTATCTGACCACCGGTCTCGTCGCCGAGAACCACGCGCGCGAAGCGTCCCTCACGCGCGAGGAGCAGGACGCGTTCGCGCTCCGCAGCCATCAGCGCGCCATCGCGGCGATCGACTCCGGCCGCTTTGCCGAGGAGACCATTCCGGTGAACGGACTCTCGGTGGACGAAGGGCCGCGCCGCGATACGTCGATGGAGGCACTTGGGAAGCTGAAGGCGGCGTTTCACGCCAACGGCAGCGTGACGGCCGGCAACTCGTCGCAGATGAGCGACGGCGCTGCCGCGGTCATCGTCACCTCCGCCGATCGCGCGCGCGCGCTCGGCCTGCAGCCGATGGCGCGTTTCATCACGTTCGCCACCGCCGGCGTCGAGCCGGAGCGCTTCGGCATCGGTCCGGTGCCCGCGATCCGAAAGGCGCTGAAGAACGCCGGGCTGACGCTCGACCAGATCGACCTCGTCGAGCTCAACGAGGCGTTCGCCTCGCAAGTGCTCGCCTGCCTGCGCGAGCTGCCGATCGATCCCGAGCGTCTCAACGTCAACGGCGGCGCCATAGCGCTCGGCCATCCGCTCGGCTGCACCGGCGCGAAGCTGACGACGACGATTCTCTACGAGATGAAACGGCGGAACGCGCGGTACGGGCTGGTGACGATGTGCGTCGGTGGTGGCATGGGCGCCGCAGGGATCTTCGAGCGTATGCCCCACGCGCATTGAAAGAAGAAGCGCCTGCGGCCCGAGCGAGGCGCCTGAGGGCAGCGCCGCGGAGCGGCGCCGCCGAGCGAGAGCGCGTGGGGGTGGGGCCCCACGCGCACTGAAGGAAGCTGACGACATGACGACAATGACAGCGGCGGCGGCAAAAGGCGGCGCGTGGCTGATCGAGGACACCGCGCCAGAATCCATCTTCACCCGCGAGAAGCTCACCGACGAGCATCGCCTCATCGAACAGACGGCCGAGGAGCTGATGACCAATGAGGTCATCCCCGCGATCGACAAGCTCGAACAGAAGGACTGGGACCTCGCGCGATCGCTGGTCCGCCGCTGCGGCGAGCTCGGGCTGCTCGGCACGGACGTCGCCGAGACGTTCGGCGGCGTCGGCCTCGACAAGATCTCCGCCATCATCGTCGGCGAAGCGGTCGGCCGCAGCGCCTCGTTCGCGACGACGTTCGGCGCGCAGACGGGCCTGGCGATCACGCCGCTCATCTGCTTTGGCACCGAGGCGCAGCAACGCAAGTACCTGCCGGGCCTCGTGTCTGGCGAAACGATCGGCGCGTATGCGCTGAGCGAATCCGGATCTGGCTCCGACGCGCTCGCCGCGCGGGCGCGGGCCGAGCGGCAGGCGGACGGCAGCTACGTGCTCAACGGCGAGAAGATGTGGATCACGAACGGCGGCTTCGCCGACCTGTTCGTCGTATTCGCGAAGGTCGGCGGCACCGACTTCACCGCGTTCCTGGTCGAGCGCAGCTTCCCCGGGGTCAACGCCGGCAAGGAAGAGCACAAGATGGGCCTGTTCGGCTCGTCGACGACGCCGCTCACGCTGCAGGATGCAAAGGTGCCGGCCGAGAACGTGCTCGGCGAGGTCGGCAAAGGCCACAAGGTCGCGTTCAACGTGCTCAACTACGGCCGCTTCAAGCTGGCGGCGATGTGCAGTGGCGGGGCGAAGGCGGTTGTCGGCGAGGCGGCGCGCTACGCGTCGCAGCGGCGCCAGTTCGGCCAGCCGATCGCGAGCTTCGGCGCGATCCGGCACAAGCTCGCCGAGATGGCGGTTCGCCAGTACGCGATCGAGAGCATGCTCTACCGGACGGCCGGCCTCATCGACGCGATGCTGCAGGGTGGCCACGACGGCCCGGCCGTGCTCGCGGCGCTCGAGGAGTACGCGATCGAGGCGTCGATCCTGAAGGTCGCCAGCAGCGAGATGATCGACTTCGTCGTCGACGAGAACGTCCAGATTCACGGCGGCAACGGCTTCGTGCGCGACTACCCGGCCGAGCGCTACTACCGCGACGCCCGCGTCAACCGGATTTTCGAGGGCACGAACGAGATCAACCGGTTGCTGATTCCCGGCATGCTGGCGCGCCGCGCGGTGAAGGGGGGCCTGCCGCTGATTCCGGCGGCGAAGAAGCTGCAGGACGAGCTGTTGACGCCGGCGCTCAGCGAGCCGCCGGGCGACGGCGTGCTCGAAGCGGAGCGGCGCACCGTCGCAGCGATGAAGAAGGTCGCGCTGATGCTGCTCGGCACCGCAATGCAGCGCTACGGCGAGAAGCTCGCCGACGAACAGGAAGTGCTGACGGCGGTCGCCGATGCCATCATGGACGTGTTCGCCGCCGAGAGCGTCCTGTTGCGATCGATTGGACAGAGCCCGCTGCACGTCGCCGCGGCGCAGACGTATCTCAATGATGCCGCTGGCCGCGTCGAGCTCGCCGCCCGGACCGCGCTCGGCGCGATGACCGAAGGGGATACGCTGCGCACGCTGATGGCCGCGCTGCGTCGGCTGATGAAGACGACGCCGGTGAATACCGTCGCGCTGCGGCGACAGATTGCCGATGCGATCGTGGACCGTAAGGCGTACCCATTCTGAACGTGGTACGCAGCGTTTCAACACGGAGGTCACGGAGGACACGGAGTAAACTTCTTTGGTTCCGAGTGCTCCCTGTGCTCCGTGTTGAAGACACTGTGGCCTTGCCGCGACTCGTAACGACGGCTCTCCTCGCACTGGCGTGCGTCGCCTGCACGCCCGAGGCGCAGCCCTATCCGGAGGGGATCGCCGCGCGCCGCGCCGAGATCGACGCCTTCATGCGCGAGTCGAGCCGGTCACCGATCCCTGCGGCGCAGCGTGCGTCGTTTCCGCCGCTCAGCTACTTCTCCGTCGACGAGTCCTATCGCGTTGCGGCGGCGTTGAAGGTAATCCCAAGCAGCGATGTCATGGAGATGGATACGTCGGACGGAAAGAAGCGGCGGATGCGGCGGATCGGGACCCTG
The DNA here is from genome assembly GCA_048594885.1 of Vicinamibacterales bacterium. Taxonomy (GTDB): domain Bacteria; phylum Acidobacteriota; class Vicinamibacteria; order Vicinamibacterales; family 2-12-FULL-66-21; genus JBMDXB01. The sequence continues at coordinate 39,524 of JBMDXB010000081.1, read as the reverse complement.
CAGTTCACGCTGAAGGGACAACCGCACACGCTGACGGCCTTCGTCGACGCCAGCGAGAACGACATGCGGCGGCTGTTCGTACCGTTTGCGGATCTCACGACCGGAACCGAGACCTACGGCGGCGGGCGTTATCTCGACCTCGATCGCACCGCATCCGGCGTGTACGACCTCGACTTCAACAAGGCGTACCACCCGTACTGCGTGTTCAACCCGGAGTACGTCTGTCCGGTGCCGCCGAAAGAGAACCGGCTGACCGTGCCAATCCGCGCGGGCGAGAAGCTGGCGAATCCAGCGCGATGATCCGAGCCATCGTCTTCGACTTCGACGGCGTGCTCTCCGATTCCGAGCCGCTGCACCTGCGCGCGACCCAGGAGGTGCTCTCCGCTCTCGACATCGAGCTGACGCGCGAGGAGTACTACACGCAGTTGCTCGGCTACAACGATGAGGACTGCTTCCGCATCATTGCCGAGCGTCGCGGCTGGGCGCTCGGCGAATCGCAGATCGCGGCGCTCGTGTTCGAGAAGGCGCGCGTCTTCGAGCGGCTCATCGAGAATGCGGACATGCTTTGTCCCGGCGCCATCGAGTGCGTGCGCCGCATGGCGGCGGAGTTCCCGCTGGGCATCGCCTCGGGGGCGTTGAAGGGGGAAATCGTCTCGGTTCTTCGCCGCGCGGGCCTCGAACAGCACTTCCGCTTCATCGTCGGATCGGGTGACACGCCGAGCAGCAAGCCGGCGCCGGATCCGTACGTCCGCGCGGCGGAACTGCACGGCGTGGCGCCGCGTGAGTGCGTGGCAATCGAGGATTCGCGCTGGGGCCTCGAATCAGCGCGGATCGCAGGGCTGCGGACGGTGGGAATCACTCACACGTACCCGGCGCAGGAGCTCGGAGCGCCGGACCGCATCATCCACTCGCTCGACGAGTTCACACCGCAGCTCGTCCGCTCTCTGTCGCTGTCGTAGGGCGGGACTTTAGTCCCGCCGCAGTCCCGCCAGCTCGAACACGACCGTCGCCAGCGCGGAGTAGTCCATCTCTCCCTTGCCGCCCGCGACCAGTGCCGTCACGAGCTGCTGCACGGCAGCGGACACCGGCGCCGGCATCTTGTGGTCCGCGAGCGCCTGACCGACGATCCGCATGTCTTTCGCGTAGAGCTCCGCGCGGAATCCCGGTTTGTAGTTGCCGCTGAGAATGCGCTCGCCGTGCACTTCGAGGACACGGCTCGTAGCGAAGCCACCGAGCAGCGCTTCGCGCACCAGCGCCGGATCGACGCCGGCCTTGCGCGCCAGCGCGAACGCCTCGCTGACGGCCGCGAGCGCGCCGCCGATCACCATCTGGTTGCACACCTTGCAGAGCTGTCCGGCGCCGGATTCTCCGATGCGGATGACGCGTTCCGGATTCCCCATCGCGTCGAGGATAGGTTTCACTGTTCGGAAGGCGTCCTCGTCGCCGCCGACCATGATCGACAGCGTCGCGTTGATGGCGCCGATCTCGCCGCCGCTCACCGGCGCGTCGAGCATCGCGCCGCCAAGCTCTCGCGTGCGTGCGGCGAGCCGCTTCGCCACCGCCGGCGCGATCGTGCTGCAGTCGATCAGGATCGTGCCGCGCTGCATCGCGCTGAAGACGCCGTTCTCCCCTTCCAGCACGTTCTCGACGTCTGGCGAGTCCGGCACCATCGTGACAATGCGTGTCGCGCGACGGGCGACGTCGGCCGGCGACGTCGCCCGCTCAGCGCCCGCCGCAACGAGATCGTCCACCGGCCCCGGGCTCCTGCTGTGGGCGACCACGGCGAAGCCGCGCTTCAGAAGGTTCTTGGCCATGGGCCTTCCCATCAGGCCGAGGCCGATGAATCCGACGGTTTCAGACATGCCTGGGAGTATAGGGATTGGGCCGCTGGCGGGCTAGGGGACTGAAGATCTACGGCGTATAATCGGCGCTCCCTATGGCGCTCGCGCCAGGCACTCGCCTCGGTCCGTACGAGATTCTCTCGCCCATCGGGGCGGGCGGCATGGGCGAGGTCCATCGGGCGCGCGACACGCGGCTCGGGCGCGAGGTCGCGATCAAGACGCTGCCCGAGCTTCTCGCCGCCACGCCCGAGCGGGTCGCACGGCTCGAGCGAGAGGCGCAGCTCCTAGCCGCGCTCAATCATCCGCACATCGCAGCGATCTACGGGTTCGAAGAATCATCGTCCGGCCGCTTCCTCGTCCTCGAGCTCGTGGACGGCGAGTCTCTCGCCGCGCGCATCAGCCGTGAAGGCGCGGGTGGCCTGCCGCTCGACGAGGCGCTGCGGATCGCCAGCCAGATCATCGACGCGCTCGAAGCGGCGCACGAGAAGGGCATCATCCATCGCGACCTGAAGCCCGCCAACATCATGCTGACGGTCGACGGGCAGGTGAAGGTGCTCGACTTCGGCCTCGCGCGCGCGTCCGAGCCGGAAGGCGTCGGCAGCGTCACCAACTCGCCGACGATGTCGCTGGCGGCGACGCAGGCGGGCGTGATTCTCGGGACGGCCGCCTACATGAGCCCCGAGCAGGCGAAAGGGCGCGTCGCCGACAAGCGCAGCGATGTTTGGGCGTTCGGCTGCGTGCTGTTCGAGATGCTCACGGGAAAGCAGGCGTTCGAGGGCGAAGACGTCTCCGACACGCTCGCGGCAATCCTGCGCGGCGATCCTGACTGGAGCGCGATCCCTGCCAGCGTTCCGCCGCACGTGCGCATGATCCTTCAGCGCTGCCTGCAGCGCGATCGCAAAGCACGCGTTCCGGACTTCGCCGTGATCCGCTATCTGCTGTCGGACGCGCCGGCGGAAGCCGCGGCTGTACCGGCTCCAGGAAGGCCGTCATCGGCGCCGCGGCGGCGTCTCGTTGCCATCGGGGCCGCCGGGCTCGTCAGCGGTGTTGCGCTCGCCGGCATCGCATGGGTGGCGGCGAGCCGATGGTGGCGGCCGGAACCGGCGCCGCGGCCGATGCGGTTCAGCGTGGCGCCGTCCCCGCCAAACGCCGTCGTCTTCAGTCCGGTCGATCGCACCGTGACGATATCGCCCGACGGAACGCTGATCGCGTACGTGGGCCGAACGGCCTCCGGCGAAAACCTGCTGATGATCCGCCGTGTCGATCAGCTGGAAGCTGTCGCGATCCCCGGCACGTCGGGCCTGCGATATCCGTTCTTCTCTGCCGACAGCCGATGGGTCGGCTTCATGCTCGCGAGCGAGCTGCGGAAGGTGTCGGTCACGGGCGGGCCATCGATGCCGTTGTGCCGCGTCTCCGGCGGCATGCGCGGCGCGACGTGGACACGGAGCAACAACGTCATCTTCGCCATGAACGATCCGACGTCGGGTCTCATGATGGCGCCTGGCGCGGGGGGCGAACCGCGGCCGCTGACAAAGCCGGAGCAGGGAGAAGATCATTACCAGCCGTCCATCCTGCCGGACGATCGCGGCCTGCTCTTCACGATCTTCAAGCCCGGATCGACGGATGCCGCACAGATCGCCGTCCTCGATCTCGAAACAGGCGAACAGCGCATCCTCGTCCGCGGCGGCAGCCATCCCGAGTACGTCCGCTCCGGACATCTGGTGTACGCCGTCGCGGGAACGCTGCGTGCGGTGCGTTTCGACGCGGCGCGCCGCGAGGTCCTCGGCGATCCGGTGCCGGTCGAGCAGGGTGTCATCACGCTGCCGCCGTCAGGCGCAGCGAACTACGCGGTGTCGCGAGAGGGGCACCTGCTGTTCACTCCTGGCAGCGAGACTTCCGCACGGCGTACGCTCGTCTGGGTGAGTCGCGACGGCCGCGAGGAGCCGATCAAGGCGGAGCGGCGTGCGTACACCTTCGCGCGTCTCTCGCCGGACGGCACGCGAGCCGCGCTCGACGTGCGCGATCAGGAGCAGGACATCTGGATTCTCGACTTCGCGCGCATGACGCCGAGCCGGCTGACGTTCGATCCGGTGCACGACGGGGTGCCGCTGTGGACGCGGGACGGCCGCGACATCGTCTTTCAGTCTGCGCGGTCCGGCCTCTTGAATCTGTATCGGCAGGCGGCAGACGGCACCGGAACCGCGCAGCGGCTCACGTCAGGCGTGGCTGCGCAGGCGCCGAACGCGTTCTCTCCGGACGGCACGCAGTTGATCGCCGTGGAAGTGCGCTCCGAAACGGGTCCCGACATCGTCGTGATTCCGCTGGATGGGACCGCTCCGGGAAAGTCGCTCATCGCGGGGCCCTTCAACGAAGGCAACGCGGAGGTTTCTCCGGATGGCAAATGGCTGGCGTACCAGTCGAACGAATCCGGGCAGCCGCAGGTGTACGTGCGGCCGTTCCCGCAGGTCGATTCGGGACGCTGGCAGATTTCGCCGGCGGGAGGAACTCGGCCGGCGTGGGCGCGCAGCGGCCGCGAGCTCTTTTACCTCGACGCGGCGAGTGCGATGAATGTCGTGCCGATCGACACGACGTCGACGTTCCGCGCCGGCAATCCAGTCAAGCTGTTCTCGTCTCGCTACTGCTGCACCACGATATCGGGCCGCTCGTATGACGTGACCGCTGACGGCAAGCGCTTTCTCATGATCAAATACCCCGAGGACGATCAGAGCGGCAGCTCGCCCGGCATGGTGCTCGTCCTGAACTGGGCCGAGGAGCTGAAGGCGAAGCTGCCGCGCTGAAGCGGTCCTTACCCTTTACCCTTTACCCTTTACCCTTGGAAGTTGCCCGGGCGTCTTGAGCGAATAGCCCCGGCGCCCGGCGACCGTGACATCCGGCCGAGTCACCTTCACCTCGATCTCCCGCACGCGCTTCGATGCGTCGGCGTTCGTCGAGTAATAGCCGATCAGGTAGTAGTCGCTCGTCTCCGCGTCGATCCGCTTCAGCGCGGTGTCGAAATCGTTGTCGTTGACGATGACGGTGCCGCCCGTTTCGTCTGACAGGACGTGGAGCGTGCTCTGCGTCTTCTGAAGGTAGGTCCGCCACTCGCTCTGGTCCACGTACTGGCCGGCGTCGACGACGCCGGCGAGGCCGCGCGGATCGATCGCGTAGATGCTCGCGTTGACTCGGTTGGCGGCCAGCGTCAGCTCGCGCATGAACCGGTACAGATCGATGTCCGCCGTCGCGCGCCCGAGACTGAAGTACGGGTTCTCGTGATCGATCAGCCGCCGCAGGGGATCCGAGAAGCGCCCGCCCTGGATCCGATCGCGGCTGTTGCGTCCCTCTGGAAACGGATCGAAATCGTAGCCGGTGCTGATGTAGAGAACGGCCTTGCGCCGGTTCTGCACCTGCTCGAGCGACCCGACCATGTTGTAGGCGGTGTAGAACGCGCGCTGCGCGCGATCGCGCACGTCGGCCGGACCGCGCGACGTCTCGAGCATCTTGAAGATCTCGGCCGCAGTCAGGCCGGAGCCCCGGATCTTCGACACGGCCGTCCCAACCTGCTTTCGATCGCGGGTGAAGCCGACCTCGATCGCCGATGGCCCGCTCGAGACCATCGCGACGAGATCTCCATCGTGCAGGAGCGTGTCCGCGATCTTCGTCACGAGCTGCCGGATATGCGGCGTGTATTCCGGCTCGACGTGCAGGTCGTCGACGAAGATCAGCAGGACGCGCCCGGCGCCCGCGTCCGCAGGCGGCCTCGCCGCAGGCAGGACGACGCCCTCCTGAGCGGCGGGCGTGGGCGCCTGCACGGTGGTGAACACGCGGCCGCCATGAACCAGCGCGAACGACACGATCGTCTGCGCCGTCCCGTCTTCGAGAATCGTGAAGCCGTCCTTGGACAAATCCGCGACGAACCGTCCCGCGCTGTCGCGGACGATGACGTCGGTCGTGACGAGCGTGACGCCGGTACGGATCGGCTGGGGAGGCTGTGGGGCCTGCGCCTGCGCGAACGCAAGGAGGGCAGCCAGCGGCGCCGCACGGAGCATTTCGCCATTATAGTGATCCGACAGACCGATGCTGTCGCGCCGCGACGTGCTCCGCGCCGGACTCTCCCTTGCGGTCCAGACCGTCTGCCCGTCAGCCGGTCCCGCAGGCGAGCTGCTCGGCATCGTCCCGTTCGCCGGCGGCCGCGGTCCCGCCGCACCGTTCGGGGAGATCGTCGGCGGACGCGGTCTCGACGCGCGGCGCTTCACCGATCTTTCCGATCTCGCCCCGGACCGCATCATCACGCCCACCGATCGCGTCTTCGTCCGGACGACGGCGCCGGCGGGAGTGGCAGCGAAGTCGACCTCTTGGGCCGTGGACGTCGGCGGCCTCGCCGATCGGATGTCGATTTCGCTCGCCCAATTGACCGCGGCCGCGCGGTCCATGGGCGCGCACGTGATCGAGTGCGCCGGCAACACCGACCCGCGCAACTTTGGTCTGATGAGCGTGGCCGAGTGGGACGGCGTTCCGCTCGTCGAAGTGGTTCTGCGCCTTCGGCCGTCTCCGAAGGCCGTCGGGATCCGTATCAGCGGCGTCGATCACGATACGCAGACGTCGCTGCGGTCGCTGCCGGGCGCGAGCTGGGTCCTGCCGCTTGCCGATCTCGAGCGGCTCGACGCGTTCCTCGCCGTTCGCATGAACGGTGCGCCGCTCCCGCTGGACCACGGCGCGCCGGTCCGCCTCGTCGTCGCCGGGTGGTACGGCTGCGCGTGGATCAAATGGGTCAACGGACTGCACTTCGTCGGCGCCGATGAACCGGCGACGCCACAGATGCTCGAGTTCGCCGCGCGGACGCATCAGCAGGGTGTCCCGCGGCTTGCGCGCGAGTACGAGGCACCGGCGATCGATCTGGCGGCGACGCCCGTCCGCATCGAGAAGCGCCGCCTCGGCGGCCGCCTCTTCTACCGCATCGTCGGCATCGTGTGGGGCGGCGCTCGGACGACGGGTCGACTCTTGATTCGCTTTCATCCGGACGAACCCTTCACGCCGTTCGACATCTGTCCGCCGGCGCGAACGCACCGTGTGTGGTCGCTGTGGGAGCATCGATGGCGGCCGGCGCAGCCGGGGATGTACGACATCGTGTTGAGGGCAGCGGACCCTGCCATCCGGACGCGGCGGTTGGACCTGTTCGCTTACGCGCGGCGCGTTTTCATCGACGAGGTTTGATTCGCACAATGCCGCGGGCCTCGGCAAGTTCCGGCAGGCCGGCGTCCGCGCTGCTCCAATTGTCCAGGAACCGCTTGTATGCGGCGCGGCTCTTCCCGCTGTCGCCGGCCTTGGCCGCCGCGCGTGCGAGGCCGAGGACCGCGCGGCTGCGATTCGGCGTGCGCTGCAGCGCGCGTTCGAACCAGGCGACGGCATCCCCGGGACGTCCCGCCTGCAGAAGCAGTTCCCCGTACAGCTCGTCGGCCGGCTTGACGGGATATGGCCGGCCGATTGGTTTCGGCATTCGCGACTGCAGCGCGTAGGCACGCTCGATCGTGGCGAATGCTTCCTTGTGGCGCGCTTCCGCGAATGCGAGAAGCGCCTCGAGCTCGGCGGCCATGATCGCCGCCTGCTCGCGCAGGCCAGCGTCCTGATCGGGCGCGGCGGCTTTGTTGAACAGACCGATCGCGGCCTTCGCGCGCGCCAGATCTCCGAGCTTCACGGCGCTCATGCCGAGCGCGAAGAGCTCGTCGATGTTGTCGAACGTCTGCTGCCCTTTCATCTCGCTCCACCGCTCGCTCTCGATGACGTAGCGCGCGCGCATCGATCCGCGGTCGTTGCGCAGGGCGAGCGGGCCGCTGCCGCGGCCGATCTCGCTGTCCGAGTAGTGGTGGCCGCCAACCGTCTCGTGCTCGCGTGCTACCTTCATTGCCTCGTCCACGAAGCGCAGCACGGAGGCAGCTTCCTTGAAGCGGCCGAGCTGTGTCAGTTCGTAGTTCAGCCAGGTCACGGAGTGATAGTCGCGCATCGTGACGGACATCCCCTTGCGAGAGGCCCACGCAATCGACGTCTCCCACGAGGCGCGATCCGTCGCGGCCGCCTCGTGCCACAGCCCGAGCTGCACGAAGGCATGCGCCGGCATGTGCAGCGCGTGGCTCGACGCCGGCGCGATGGCGGCGTACGCGCGAGCCGCGGGGATCGCCTTCGCGGCCAGCGACCCGTGGTCGTAGGCGTGAAGGATGTAGTGCGCCGCTCCGGGATGTCTCGGGTTGCGCGCGAAGACGGCTTCCGCAATGCCGCCTGCTTGTTTGCGGATCGGAAGCGCCGCGTCACCCTGCGGCATCGTCGCGAGCAGCGCCAGCGCGTAGAACACCTGTGCCTCGTCATCGCTGGCGAACGCCGCAGCGAGCTCGCGCATCGCGCCGGCGTACGCGCGATCGCGGGCGGGTTTGTCGCCCGGTCCATAGAGCGCTTCGATCGCTCGCAGATAGCCAGCCTCGCCCGGCGTCTTCGCCAGCGCAGCTCGAGCTGCAGGTGTCGGCGCGAGCTTCGCGAGCGCCGCCCGCGCCTGCGCTGCGTCTTCATGGAACCACAGCGGCTGGTTGAAGCACATGGCTTCACCCCAGTACGCCATCACGAACTGCGGATCGATCTTCTGGGCCTGACGGAACGCCTCGATCGCGTCCTCGTAGCCGAAGCTGTGAAGCCAGAGAACGCCGCGGATGAAGTGCCGCTGCGCCTGTGGCCTGCCGGAGGTTGGAAACGAGATGCTGCCGAGCGGTGTGTCAACCGCCTGCCGCTGCGACCGCGCTGACGTGCCTACCTGCAGTGCAACCGCGGCCACGAGAAATGGCATGAAGACACGAAGGCGCGAAGACACGAAGCGAATATTACTGGCTCCGTTGCCTCCGCGCCCAGCGTTCAGCGCCCAGCGTTCAGCGACCAGCGATCAGCGATCAGCGATCAGCGACTAAAACGTCATCCGGAACATCACCTGCGTCAGGCGCATGAAGCCCGACTGCGTCCGGATCTGTCCGAACGTCGTGCTGCCGACCGTCGTCACCGGCCCGCGCACCTTGACCGTGTTGGTGACGTTCAGCACTTCGATCTTGAGTTGGCCGCGGCGCGTGCCGCCGAGCCGCAGATCCTTCGCGGCCACGAAGTCCCAGTTGTTCCGGTGCGGCGTCCGCACGCTGCCGATCGTCCGTGGCAGTGAACCGAAGGTGAAGTTCGGCGGCGTGGCATAGGCGTCACGGTTCAACCACGCGTTCGGCGCAGCGATGCGATCCGTGCGGCTGCCGTCGGTTTCGGCGCTGCCGGTTCCGGGATTCGCGCGCTGCATGCGCGTGAAGATCTGCGTCGAGTTCGTGCTCGTCGACAGCGAGATCGGGAAGCCGCTCTCGAACGTCACGATCGACGAGATCGACCAGTCGCCCAGCAGGTACGCCGCGGCACCCTTTGTCGCCCACCGTTTGTTCTCGCCGAACGGCAGCTCGAGGATCGGCGCGAGTGTGAGCTTGTGCGGCACGTCGAGCAGCCCGATCGCGTACTCGGCGTCGATGTCGTACGCGTTCAGCGCCTCGGTGGAATTCGACGAGAAGAAGTTGGTCTCGCCGAACTGGTTGTCCTCGAGGCGGCTGTACGTGTAGTTGATGCGGCCGCCCCAGCCCCTAGACACTCGCTTCTCGAACTTGAGGATCGCCGCGTGGTACTGGCTCTTCCCCGCCGTCGTCTGCCGCATGAGGATGTCGCCGTACTGCGGGAAGGGCCGTAGCAACTGCCGGCGCTGGACCATCGGGCTGGCCACGTTGAACCCCTGGCCGACCGGCAGGCCGAAGAACGGGTTGGGCACGTTCTGCAGCAGCGACGCCCCAAGCGCCATGAACTGCGGATCGAGCTGATTGATGTTGATCACGCCGTCGTTCGACCCGCCGAGATTGAGGTCTCGTCCCGTGGCGCCGCTGTACTCGAGGCCGAACGCCATGTTGCCCGGCAGCTCGCGCGTGTAGTCGACGGAATACTGCTGGACCCGCGGCGCCTTCTTGGTCTGATCGATGAACTCGATCTGCCCGCCGACACCGGCCAGCGGCCCGAGCGAGTTGCCGACCGGCTGCAGGATGCCGCCTGGGAACGGGTTGCTCAACGAGATCGTCGGGCGGAACTGGTTCTGCGCCGTCGTGAACGTCTGCTGGCTGAAGCCGATCTGACCGTAGTTCGCCGCACCGACCGGCTGGTAGTTCCACGGCGCCCAGTAGATCCCGTAGCCACCGCGAATGACCGCTTTACGGCTGAACGCGTGCACGATGCCAATCCGCGGCGATACCTTCACCGCCGGCGGGTCACCCTGATACCTGTTCGCGCCGTTCACGCCGGCGTACATCAGGCCGCCGACGATGCGGTGGCCAGTCAGCGGATTGACGACGGCGCCGAGGGCGCCACCGGGATCGACGGCGCGATCGAAGCCGACGGTGAAGCGATCGTTCTCCTCCATCAGGCCGCTCTCGCGCTCGAGGCGCAGCCCGAGGTTCAGCGTCGTCTTGCCGCTCAACCGGAAGTCGTCCTGCGCGTACGCGCCGTAGTAGTGCACGAAGGCGTTGAACGCCTGCGACACGCCGACGCGGCTCAGGTTGCCGGGATCGCCGGACACATCGCCCATGAGGAAACTGGCAAACGCGTTGCCCGACGGAGACGTGCCGCCGGTCCCGTTCGTCAGCGGGTTCGAGGACGTGTAAAAGCGATCGAACCGGAAGTCGCCGGCGCCGCCGGCAAACGACTGCGTCTTGATGCCGATCGTGCGGTAGTCGGCGCCGAACTTCAGCGTGTGCCGGCCGAGCAGCCGGGACAGCGTGCCATTCGCGCTCCACGAGTACCAGTTGCGGGGCGTCGGGTCGATCGCGCCGAACGCGTAGTAGTCGGTGATCGAGACCCGCGGGAACTTCTGCACCTGGATCTGGTTCAGGAAGCTCAAGCTGAAGCCGAGCGTCGACGGATCGAACGGCGTCGACAGCGTGTCGTCGTCGATGAAGCGCGTCCAGCCGTAGCGGACCGTCAGGACGGTGTTGTTGCCAGGCACCCACGTGTTGTTCAGCGCCAGTACGTGCACGCGACGCAGGAGCAGGTAGTCGTTGCGATCGATGAAGCGGTTCTGGTGACTCAGCCCAGGGTACGCGAAGTTCGCGCAGGGCTCGTTCGTCTTGTTGTACAAGTAGAAGCCGCTCAACGAGACCGCGTCGCTGATCTTGTGATCGACCTTGCCGGTGTACATCACGGCGCGGTCGTGGATCTCCGCGGTGCTCTCGAAATTGTCGCTGCCGTTGCTCACGTCGCGCTTCGGCTCCGGCAGGAACTGGGTCATGGCTTTCGCGACGCCATTGATCCGGTTCGCTGGAATGACGTTGTTCGCAAACGGCAGTCGGCCGGTCCCATCGGGGTTGCCCGTCAGCGGGTCGTAGATGACGACGAGATTTCCGTCGCGATCGAACGACTGCGAGAAATCGCCGTTGCGCTCGCGTGAGGTCGGCAGCCGCAGCGATCCGTTGCGGGTCGTGTTCGAGCCGTACCCTTCCGTGCTGAACCAGAAGAACGTGCGGTTGCGAACGATCGGCCCGCCGACCGCCCCGCCGCCCGTGTGAAAGTACGTCTCCGGCAGCCGGACGCCGGCGCGCTGCGAGAAGAAGTTGTTCGACATGTACCGGCGCGGCCGTCCCTGATAGAAGCTGCTGCCGTGCCATTCGTTGCTGCCCGACTTGGCGGCGGAGTTGAACGTTCCGCCGCCGGTGCGGCCGGTTTCGGCGTCGTAGGTGTGCACCTGGACGTTGACGTCCTCGAGCGCCTCGATCGACGGGTTCGCCGACGCGCGGTTGCGCAGGTCGGTGATTGGCACGCCGTCGACGATGTAGTTGTTGCCCCGGCGTGTCCCGCCGCCCAGAGAAAGCAGCGAGGCATTCGTCTGATCCTGCTGCCGGTTGAACTGTGCGTCGCCGCTCGCGATAACCGTTGGAACCGTCACGGCAAACAGGTACGCGGACCGTCCGCCGCTCGGGAGCATCTCGAGCTGCGTCGTGTCGATGACCGCGCCGGTCGAGGCGTTCGACGTCTCGATGAGCGGCGACTCGCCCGTGACGGTGATCACTTCCTTGATCTCGCCGATTTCGAGCACGACGTCCATCGTGATGAACTGCTGCGCACCGATGCGGACGCCCTTGCTCTCGTGCGTCTTGAATCCCGTGAGCGACGCTCGCAGCGTGTAGGTGCCGGGCGGCACGGCCGCGAAGTTGAATTCCCCCTGCTCGTTCGAGCGGGTCTCGCGCGCGACGTTGGTGGCCTCGTTGATGAGCTCCACTGTCGCGCCGGGGACCACGCCTCCCGGATCGCGAACCGCACCTCGCAATCCACCGGTGAACGTCTGCGCATAAGCGCCCGACGTAAGTGCCGACAGGAATGACACCAAGACACACAGCCGGACCGATGGGCTCCTCATATGCTCCTCCAACGAAGCGCGCCGCAGAGCGGCGGTTGCGGACGGAACAGTCCCACAGAGAAGAAAGCCCGACGCCGTACAGACAGGTCGCCACTGGCGTCCGGGGAGAAGTGGACGCCAGTGGGCCGAAGATGGGGCGGAGTGTAAGACTGACGGGGACAGGTGTAAAGGGTAAAGAGCAAAGGGTAAAGGGGAACCCTTGCCCTCTACCCTTTACCCTTTACCCTTTACCCTTGTAACTGATGCGCCAGAGCTTGCCGGCTGCATCGTCACTGACGATGAGCGAGCCGTCGCGCATCTGCAGCAGGCCGACGGGACGTCCCCACACTTCGGGCTTGTCGGGATCGACCATCCAGCCGCTGAGGAACGTGTCGGGGCCGGCGGCCGGCTTGCGGTCCTTGAACGGGACGAACGAGATGTTGTAGCCGACGCGCTTCGAGCGGTTCCACGACCCGTGGAATGCCGCGAACAGCCCGTTGCGGAACTTCTGCGGGAACTGATTGCCGGTGTAGAAGAGGACGTCGAGCACGGCGACGTGCGCGCCGAGCAGCACGTCGGGATAGAGCGTCTTCTTGACCAGCTCCTCGTCCACGCCGTCCTTGTGGCGCGGCTCGCGATGCGGGCCCGTGTACGCGATCGGCCAGCCGTAGAAGCCGCCTTCTTTCACCTTCACGAGATAATCTGGGACGAGGTCGTCGCCGAGGCCGTCGCGTTCCTGCACCGCGGCCCACAAATCGTCCGTGCCCGGATACCAGCGCAGGCCGATCGTGTTGCGCAGACCGGTCGCGACCGTCTCGTGACCGGAGCCGTCGGGATTGTAGCGATGCAGCGCCGCGCGCATCGGGTTCTCGCCGAGCGAGAAGTTCGACTCGGAGCCGACCGTCAGGTACAGCTTCTTGCCGGCGCGATCGAAGAGGATCGTGCGCGTCCAGTGGCCGCGGCCGAAGTCCTTCAGCGAGACGATCTCCTCGCCCGCGCCCGTCACCTTCAGCGCCTTCGCGTCGAACGGATAGCGCTTCACCGAGGTCGTCTCGGCGACATACAGCCACTTGTCGTGCAGCGCCATGCCGTAGGGGCGATCGAGCTTCTCGATGATGCGCGTCTTCGATCCGTTGTTGATGAGCGTGACGGCGCCGTTCGCGTCCCTGGCGCCGCCGCTTTCGGCGAGAAGAAACGCGTCGCCCGGGAGATTCAGCATGAACCGCGGCCGCGTGAAGCCGGACATGAACTCCTCGACGACGAAGCCATCAGGGACCGTAAGCTTCGCGCCGTCCGGCTGCGGGATCGGCTTCGGCGGGTTCTGAGCGGATGGCGTGTGGTACGGCTCGGGCAGCTTGCCGGGCCAGTTGATCGGGTACTGCGCCTGGGTCAATACGGCGGAGGCTGCGCTCAGGACGACGGCAGCGGACAACAGACTCTTCTTCATACGTCTCCTCATGACGACATCTTATGCTGGCGCAGGTCCCTGGTCACCGGTCGCTCGTCATGGGTCCCTGGTCACGGGTCTTTGGTCGTCGGTCCCTTGTCACGGGTCCCGACTCGGGTCCCAGGTTCCGAGCACGAGGACGTGACCAACGACTCACGACCCGCGACCAGGGACCCGGGACCAGGGACGCCGGGACCAGGGACCAGGGACGAGGGACCAGGGACCAACGCGCGCGTTAGAATCCAGAGAGATGTCCTACGCACTCAACCTCGGCGCGCGCGTTGTGCAGGTCGCCGCGGACCTCGAGCGAGCGATGAACGCGCCGGGGCAGGAGCTTGCTCCCGCCGCGCTCGCGATCGCGCGGGTCGAGTATCCGTCGCTCGACGCGGCGCCGTACCTCGCCATGCTCGATCGCCTGGGCGCAGAGGCGCGTTCGCGCGTGGGGCGCGGTGCCGATCCCGCCGAAGCGGTGCGGCTGCTGAACGAGTACCTCTACGATGACCTCGGTTTCAAAGGCAATCGCGAGCACTACGACGATCCGCGCAACAGCTTCCTGAACGACGTGCTCGATCGCCGCACCGGCATTCCGATCGCGCTCGCCGTCGTCTATCTCGAGGTCGCGCGCCGAGCCGGCATGTCGGTATCGGGCGTCAACTTTCCCGGGCATTTTCTCGTGAGCAGCCGGGCCCCCGGACCCGGGACCCAGGACCGCAGACCCGGGACCCAGGACCGCAGACCCGGGACCCAGGACCGCAGACCCGGGACCCGGGACCAGCGACCCGAGACCAGGGACCAGGGACCAGGGACCGATGTGCTCATCATCGACCCCTTCCACGGCGGCGCGTTGCTGTCGGAAGCGGACTGCCGTCAGCTGTTGCGGCAGCACATCGGCGACGAGGCGGCGTTCGATCAGTCGCTGCTGGCGCCGGCGTCACGGCGCGACATCATCGCGCGCATGCTCGTCAATCTGAAGCGCCTCTACGTCCGCATGCGGTCGTTCCCGCAGGCGCGGTTCATCTCGCATCTGCTGCTGACTGTCGATCCGTCGGCAATCTCGGAGCTGCGCGATCGCGGGCTGCTTGCCTATCACCTCCAGGACTTCGCTGCGGCGCTGCGGGATCTGGAAGAGTATCTGCGCCTGTCACCGAAGACGGCGGCGCTGGACGATCTCGACGAGCCCGATGTCGGCGACGCGTCGTCCGAAGGTGATGACGAAACCGAGCCGGATGAAACGGCACAGGTGTGGGAGCACGTGAAAGCACTCCGCAAGCGCGTGGCCAGTTTCAACTGATCGCTGGCCGCTGATCGCTGATCGCTGATCGCTGATCGCCGTCAAGCTACACCCACTAGCGAGCGCCGTCGTCCATCCTCTCTCGTTCTTCCAGCAAAGCCTCCAACTCGGCGATCGCGTTCAGGTCCCTCGGCCGCCCGGCCGCGCGTTTGAGATAAATCAGTTTGCGCAGCGACACACAGCGGAACTTGATGCCGAACGCCTCGGCTTCGATCGTGTGTGGGAGCAGGTCTTCGTGGCGGCCGCCGCCGGTTACCTCACCGAGCATGTCGAAGTCACCGATGTCCGTTGTCAGGGTGAAATTCAGGCCAGCCTCGATCGTTTCGACCGTCCATTTGAACGGCAGGCCGGCAGGCGCGCCACGCAAGTACGGAGTGTGAGGCGTGAGAGCTGCGACCAGTTTCTTCAGGTTGTTCTTGTTCCGAGCGTAGACGACGTCGACATCCTTCGTGAACGTTGCGGAACCGTGGACGATGCCGGCAACACCGCCGATGACGATGAACTCGACGTCCGCGTCGGTGAGAACTGACAGCAGGGCGTCGTACTTCGTCATCGGGCCTTGCGGCGCGCTGACCGAAGTTCATCGACGAACGCCGCCATGCTCATGAGCGTCAGCAGCCGCTCCTCGACAGTCCGTCGCAGGTTCTGACGCAGCAGCGTCCGGTCGATGTCCTTCTTGAATGCCTCGATGACCGGGTCGCTGGGCAGGTCGATGTCCGGCTCGGTGGACCGCTTCACACGACCAGTTTACGGCGTACGGACGGAAAGGCGAAGGCAGCGAGAGGTTTGACTAGTCGAAGTCCAGCGCCCGCAATGCGCGGCGAGGCGCAAGACATGCGTCGAGTTGCGCGAAGTCGGGTGCAGGAACGTCAAGAACGGAGGGGTCTTCGTCGGCAGGCATTTCCGTCGGCTGTCCCCACCCGCGCCACCCGCACGCATCGCATCTGAACAGCCGGTCCGCGGAGTGTTCCTTGCGCCACCGTTCGAGGAAGGTTCGTGTTCGTCAGCGGTGGACCGTCGACGAGGCGCATCGCGGACAGTGAGTCATGCGACGTCCGCTAGCAAATCCCGGTCCAATTGCTCAGCTACGTACGTACCCGGCGCGATTTCAAGTTCCCGCGCGATCAAGACGTTTGACGCGTGTCTGGATGTGCGACGCTGACCGACATTCCTGCCTTGCACATCGGCCAAGAAGTGAACCGCTCCGGCGATTGGTGGCCCTAAACACGAAAGGCCGCCCAACCGGGGCGGCCTGACTGACGACAGCCGACGCTGACGGACGATTACCGGCTATTCCATCCCACCGCCGCGGCAATCCGCTGCAGCAACCCGGGTTGCGACTTCGCCAGGCTTGCCTGCTCGAGCACGTCGAGGCAGGCGCCGATCGTCGACGTCGTCCCGATCCCGAGCCGTCTTGCCGCCGTGATGCTCGTCACGTCCTCGTCGGGCACGACGAGGATCGCTTTTGCCTTGGAGTCCGAGACCACGTCCACGCAGTTCTGCGGACTGTCGTCGACGTGGTAATCGAGGCGCAGCGCGCCGGCGGCGGCGCCGCGGGATCCGCCGATGACGAGCACGCTCGGCAGATCGAATCCCTGGGTGACGAGCCAGCGCTGCGTCTGCCGCTGCACCGTGTCTCCGTCGGTGGCGGGGCGCTGCGTGATGAAGAAAACTTCCCAGCGGTGCCGCAGCATCAGCTCGTGGATGCGGCGGACGGCGCCGGCGTCGAGCGGCTCGAGCGTTTCCCAGAAGTTCGGCGTGGATTGGATCGCGCGCCAGACGAGATCCGTGCGGCGGCGAAGCGGCGCCGGCTGTTTCGCCTCAGCGTCTTCCTCTTCGTCGCTGTCTGCGGCTGCGGCCTGCGCTTCTTCCTCTTTTTCGGGCCGCGTGGGCGCGACCGCGGCATCGGGGCCGAGCACGCGCTCCTCGATTTCATAGAACGCGGAGCTGAAGTCGGCGAGCACGCCGTCCATGTCAAAGCCGATTCGAAGCATCGTCCAGTTTCGCGGGGCGGTGATCCCGCCGATGAGCATATCAGGCTGGCGCGGGCTCTGCGCGAATGATGTGCTGATTCGCGAGGAACCAGTTGTAGGTCGACGCGAGCCCCTCGCGCCGCTATTGAGGCGAGGTCGAGGAAGCAGCTTCGGCGAGGAGATGGTCTGCGAGCCGCTTCAAGAGGCGTCCGTGCCTCGTTCCATCGATGGCACCAATCGAGCCCAGGAAACTGCCCACGGGAAGGACGGCGAGGAATTCTGAGGTGGTGTATTCCGGCTCGTCGGGACCATACGCCGCTGCGAGGCTTTCGCGCGCTCGGCGGACCCAATCGTCACCGACCACGCTCACCGTGCCCGAAAGCACGGTTACCATGAGCGGTGTATTCGGCGGAATATCGAAGGGCTCGTCGAGCTGGATGCGCTCCCCATCGTAGTGAGCCTTGAGAGTCACAGCCGGCATGGCCACTCAAGGATACTCGGGGAAACTGGCCGCCGCCAAGCCTGGCCCAATTGCGTGGAGGACAACCCGCCGTGACTAGAGCTCGTCATATGCGGCGTCGTTAGGGTTGTCCCAAATGTCCGCCAATAGGGGGTCGACGCGCTCGGTCATCACGAGGAAGTTAGAAGGCCCGGCTTCATCGAGCAGATCTTCTTCCAAGCGGGCCGCGACAGCTTCGTACACGAACTGCCGAATCGTTTGGTCGCGCTTTGGCGGGCTGCAACTCGGATGCGCCGTCGGACGCTCCGCGAAACATCTATGGTGAGCCGATCTCTACGCTCCTCGGAGGTTCCCATTGTTCCCGACATTGGCGCAGATCGATAACTGTGTCAACGCGCGTACAGATGCTGCAATCGTGAAGTGAGGGCGTCCGGCCGAATCGGCCGAGCACAGCCGGCGAGGCGGTTGACCAGTCGGGATCAGTGGCCAGCCGCGGCGGTTTCGGCGCGAAGGGCCTGTTGATTCGCGAGGAACCAGTCGTAGGTCGACGCGAGCCCCTCGCGCAGCGAAATGGCGTGCCGCCATCCGAGATCATGCAGCCGCGAGACGTCCAGCCGCTTGCACGGCGCGCCGTCCGGCTTGGACGTGTCGAACGTGAGCTTCGCCTCCGGATAGACGACTTCACGCATCATCTCCGCCAGCTCGCGGATAGGGAGATCCTCGCCCGTGCCGATATTGATGTGCTCGGGCTCGTTGTAACGGTCCATCAGGAAGACACAGGCGTCTGCGAGATCGTCGACGTGCAGGAACTCGCGCCGGGCGCTGCCTGTGCCCCAGACGGTCACCTCGCGTGCACCGCTCGTTTTTGCGTCGTGAAACTTGCGCATCAGCGCCGCCACCACGTGCCCCTGAGTCAGGTCGAAGTTGTCGTTCGGACCGAACACCGCCGTTGGCACCGCCGAAATGAACTGCGATCCGTACTGTTTCCGGTACGCCTCGCACAGCTTCATGCCGGCAATCTTGGCGATGGCGTACGGCTCATTCGTCGGCTCGAGCGGTGCTGTCAGCAGGTAATCCTCGCGCATCGGCTGAGGGCACTCGCGGGGGTAGACGCAGGAGCTGCCGAGATACAGCAGCTTCTTCACGCCGAACAGGTGCGAGGCGTGCCCTACGGTCGCGTGAATCATCATGTTGTCGTAGATGAATTCCGCGGGCCGCTTTGAGTTGGCAACGATGCCGCCGACCGTGCCGGCGACGAGGTACACGTATTGCGGCCGATTCGCTTGGAACCAGCAGGTCACGGCGGCCTGATCGCGAAGATCGAGCTGCTCCCGCGTCGCGGTGAGGACCGTTTGGGCACCTTCGCGCTCGAGGCGCCGCATCAGCGCGGAACCCACGAGGCCGCGGTGGCCTGCGACGTAGATGCGTGCGTCTTGCTGCATGCGCTCTTACGTCGATTGTACCCGCGCTGCGTCGGCGATCATCTGCAGCAGGTATTCGCCATAGGCGCTGTTGCGCAGCGGAGCGGCAAGGCGGCGGACGTGCTCCGCGTCGATGTAGCCCATGCGGTACGCCACTTCCTCGGGGCACGCGATCTTGAGGCCCTGCCGCTTCTCGATCGTTTCGATGAAGGTCGCCGCGTCGTGCAGCGACTCGTGCGTGCCGGTGTCCAGCCAGGCCATGCCGCGGCCGAGCAGTTCCATGTGGAGCTCGCCGCGCCGCAGATACGCGACATTCACATCGGTGATCTCGTATTCCCCACGCGCCGACGGTCTCAGGCCGCGCGCGATGTCGACGACGTCGTTGTCGTAGAAATATAGTCCCGTGACAGCGTAACTAGATTTCGGAACGGCCGGTTTCTCTTCGATCGACAGCACGCGCCCATCGCCGTCGATCTCCGCCACCCCATATCGCTGCGGGTCCTTGACGATGTAGCCGAAGATCGTGGCGCCGCTCGCCCGTCCCGCCGCCGTCTGCATCAGCGTCGTCAGGCCGTCGCCGTAGAAGATGTTGTCGCCGAGAACCAGCGAGACGGAATCGCGGCCGATGAACGAGGCGCCGATGACGAACGCCTGTGCGAGGCCATTGGCCTCGGCCTGCGCCGCGTACGAGAAGCTCATTCCCCACTGGTCACCTGCGCCCAGCAGTTCCTCGAATCGCGGCAGGTCCTGCGGCGTCGAGATCACGAGCACGTCGCGGATGCCCGCGAGCATCAAGGTCGAGAGCGGGTAGTAGACAAGCGGCTTGTCGTAGACCGGCAGGAGCTGTTTGCTGACGACGCGGGTCAACGGATAAAGGCGCGTGCCCGCTCCGCCGGCGAGGATGATCCCTTTCATGTCAACCGGTGCGAATATAGCATGCCAGTGCTCCCGCGACTTTGACCTGCCGGCATCGTCGCACCGTTAGTCACGAGAGAACACGGATTAGGGCGACGCAGGCGATGTGCGCGATTACGATTGACCATCTGACTCGTCCCTGAGGATTTGCTTGCGGGTCGATGCGGTCCGAAGTCGGCGCAGCTGGAATAAAGTGACAGCACAGACATGTGTCAGGCGGCGCTGCCTCTCGGCACTCGCGCGCGTCTTGGGCACACACGTGCGTGTGTCAGCAAATCAACTACGGAACCTAACGGTACGTGGGCACCTCCAGGCGGCTCCTATGTGCGTCGTCTCGATGGACCTCGTAAGCAACAGGTGACGCCATCGCAGGCACCGTGAACGCTCCCGAGTCGGCTCCGGCGATTGCGAGGCGAATTGAATGGCCGGTCCGGAAAACGTAAGACGTCGGCAGCAGGTCGATGACTAGTTCGATGACCTCGCCTGGAATCATCCGGCGCGCATCCGCTCGCTTAAAACTACGAAAAGGAATCGGATCGCCAGGAATGGGCGACACGCCCACTTGCCGGTGGATCAGGCGCAGCAGCCCTTCGGTCACATAACGCACCGCGCCATCGGGATGCACATCCTCGAGGTAGACGAACACTGCGCCGTCGGTTGCATTTGTTGCAAGGAACAACCGCGCGATCGGGTGCCCCGTCACCTCCACATGGGTATCGAGCCGCCCCGTCGTGTATGTCAGTAACCTGCCCGAGAGCCGTCGCCGATCGACGTAGCCGCGCTTCTGTCCAGTGCCGACGATAAGTCCCCACCGTGAGCCCGGGCCAGTACTCGCGCTCAGATCGACTTGGTAGCGATCGTGCGGATGAGCAGTGGACGCACCGTGTATTGGATCGCGCCGCAGCTGCTGCTCGGGTGCCAGGAACCATGACCGCGAGACGGCGCGTTGCGGTGGCCACGTGGACGAGGATTTCCACCGTTCGTCGCCCATCGTGTAGTACTGCACCGGCGCGTCTCGGCTGAACCCCCGATCCATGTCGCGCAGGTGATAATCGAAGAAGCGCAGCAGCTCGCCCGCGTGATCGAACGTCGTCTTGTTCTCGCTCGCATACGGGCTCGCGTTGAATTCCCCAGCGTGGAACCACGGCCCGAGGCGGAGCCGGCTTCCCGGATGGCCGTTAGCCAGGAACTGGCGGATCTGTCCGCGTGGTATAGCTCCGTCATACATCCCCGCACAGGCATACACTGGCACGGGGAGGCTGCTCGCGCCGACCGTGTGCGGGCTGACATCGTCCATCGTCAGGGGGCGGCCTCGCGGATCGCTGTCATCGCGGTAGACGACGCCGCCCAGCAGGCGGAGCAGATCCACGTTGCGGGCGTGTTCCGCTATAGCGCGCGGCAGCATGCTTCGGTCGACGGGGCGCACGCCTCCTGAAATGAAGGAGCCCGTCCAGCCGAACACGTCGGCGATGCGATCGTGATCGAGCGCGGATGTCAGGCGCGCCCAGGCGTGCAGCAGCGATGTCGCCTGGAGCCCGCCGGGAAAGAAGACGTCGCCGTAGGTATCCCAACCGGAAAATCGCGGAGCGATCGCTTTCAGCGCCGGGTGCCCATTGCGGACGAGAAGGCTCGCGAGCGTGCCGTCGTACGAGGAGCCGGTCGCGCCGACCACACCTGCAGACCACGGCTGAGCGACGATCCAATTCATCAGGTCCGCGCCGTCGCGCACTTCCTCGACCGAGAGCGGGTAGTCCTGGAACCCGAACGACGCGCCCGCGCCCCGTACGTCCACGTCCACCCACGCGTAGCCAGCCTTCACGATGCGCTCCCGCACGTCCCGCTCGGTGATTGGATACGGCGCCGACCCGAGCAGAAGCCGCCATGCGCGGCGGATGTCCACCGAGCGGTAATAGCGTGACATGTGAAGGATTGTCGCGACGCGCTCGCCCACGGCGAGCTTGCTGGGCAGGTGTACGTCAACCGCGAGCCGAACGCCGTCGCGCATCGTGACGTACTCGGAGCGCGACTCGATCGCGGTGAACGTCCGGCGTGTCGGGTACTTTTCGGGGGATACGGCTGCTGGAATGTACGCGCGGGCGGCGACGCACAATGCGGCGGCAATCGTTGCCGCTGCAACCGCGGGCAGGAGGCGGACCGAGAGTGTCGTGGTCAGCGGACGGGACCGTCGTACTGGCCGTCGCCGTCTCTATCCACCAGCGTCCTCATGAGGATTCCGTCTTCGTAGGTGGACAGGCGGTCGCTGCGGCCGTCGCCGTTCGTATCTTCTTCGACGCGCACCATCTTGTCGTTTTCGTAGTACTCCCAACGATTCACGATGCCGTCGCGTCTCGTGGACACCTCGATCTTTACGATCCGCCCCTTCGCGTCGCGATAAGCCCAGGCGTCGAGCACGCCGTCGCCGGGGAGCGAAAACCCGACTTTCACCAACTTCCTGTTGTCGTCGTAGTACTCCCACGCGTCGATGCGTCCGTCGCCGTCGCGGTCACGATCGACGCGTGTGATCTTTGTTCCTTCTACGTGCGCGCGAACTTCCTCTTTCGGCTCCACTCCGGCGAGCCTGACCTCCTTCAGGGTCGTCCCGTCGACGATACGGCGAATGATGCTGCCGTCTTTGCCGTGTGACTCGTGCACGAGCAGCGACTTCCCGGTTTCCGGGTCGCGGATGCGGTGGTATCCGCTCGAGAACGCGCCGTCGCCGTACAGACCCACCTTCTTGTACGCGACGACGCCGGCGATGACCGCGGCGATCAGGCCGATGACGAAGATAGCGAGGTCAACCTTTGACGCGGCGGAATCGCGCTGTCGGCCACGCGCGTGGTGACGGTCACGAGGCATGGGATGCCAGAAAAAGAGAGAGGCAGCTTCAGCGCAGAAGCTGCCTCAGAGGTGAGCTGTGATTGTATCGGCCGCCGGGTTGTCGTCTAGCTGCCGCTAACGACGACTACGGTGGTCACGACGGCCGCGACGATGCCGCCGACGACGAGCGTTCCGAGGAGCGGCCCGAGGCCGGCGAGGAACGCGCCTGATGGAGCCGCGGCGCTCGGCGCTACTATCGTGGCGTTCGCAACCGAGGCACTGGCGACCGTGACGCGGATGCCGGTCACATGGCCGTTGACCATCGTGCGCACGACGTAGTCGCCGGGCGTGACCTTCGCGAACGTGAACTCACCGCGGTTACCCGTCATCGTGACCTGCAGCACCTGCGAGCCCTGGACGAGCTCGACGCGCTGCTGCGCGATTCCGCGACCGCCGGCGTCCATCGCCTCGCCGGAGATCGTACCGTGCTTCACGACCGGCGCGGTCTGCGCGAACGACTGAACAGGGAACCCGAATGAAGCCGTCAGAACGACAAGAGCCAACACCATGGCCTTCCGCACAGCGCACCTCCTGGGCGTACCTGCGCCCATCCTTCTTCGGTGAGTCCAAACTCTACCATAGCCACCTCAGCTGTCAAGCGACTTTCTTCAAGAAAACCGAGCAAAATCGGGACTTTCCAGATCAGCCAAGGCCAGTTCGAGCAGCCGCCGGCCGCGGGCCGAGCGGCTCTGGGCCAGCCCCTGCTTGAGGGCCTCCCGGGCCTCACCGCTGCGGTGAAGACGCGAGAGGACGCTCCCGAGCTCCACCCAGTAGGATGCGTTCTCCGGCTCGAGCTCCGTAGCCCGCCGCATCAGCGGCAATACTGCCTCCAAACCCACGCCACCTTGGGAGTACAGATTGGCCAGACGGGCGTAGGCCGGAGCGAATCGCGAGTTCAACTCGATCGCCCTTCCCAGCAGGTGTTCAGGACCGGACGGATTCGCCAAGGTCTTGCTATTGCCGCCGGCCGCTGCCCACACGACTGCCCTGTAGTAGTAAACGAGATGACCTGCGGATCCGTACAGGATCGCGCGGTCGAACCACCGGGCCGCCTCAGTTGGGTCGTTCTCCTGGAAATGCAGCCTGCCCATCGTCTCTAGCGCAAGGGGCTGGTGGGCGTCCAGGCGAAGCGCCTCCTCTAGCAGCGGACGCGCCGCGCCGTGGCGCTGCCCGTCCAGGAGCACAGTGGCGCGAACGGCCAGAGATTCGGCGGCCGGCAGGACTCGGACCGTCAGGTCTGGTTGGCGGGACGCCCCTTCCGCAGCGAGCTGCACCGGCCTGAATGCATTGGTGCGCACGTATTCACGGAGACGCCGCTGGAGCTGGAGCGGAGTCCCGAGCAGCGCTTCGGCTGCGGCCACCGGGTCAGCGCCCTTCCGCAGCTGCTCGACGTAGCTCGAGGGCGCGAGCGGCAGGTCGTCTCCGCGGTTTCCCCGTCCGAGCATCAGGTAATGCGTAAGCGCCCACGACTGCGCGTAAAAGAGATCGAGCTTTCGCTGGTTGTTTGAATCCGGTGCGCGCTCAATAGCCAGGAGCTCGTGCATCGGTATCCACGCATGCGCTCGCAGCCTTTTCAAGTGATTCGGAGGCGGCGCTCCCACACGCAGGTATGCGCCGCCGCCGGTGCTGGCAGCCCAGAACTCCGAGAGGCCCTCGTTCAACCAGGCTGGCGCGTCAGGCACCTGCTCGGCCGTCAGCAGGTGCACGTACTCATGAAGGAGACGACGGCCCACTTCGTCCTCGGACGAATCCACGCGTACAACGACGTTGTGCCGGTGCGGTCCCTTCCAATATGCGGCGGCAAGACGCCTGCCTCTTCGTGCCCCGAATGGCGGCAACAGCTCGCGGAAGCTTCGCTCCGTGTTGACAGCGACCACGAGCACCGGAGTTCGCGGCTCGGCGTGAGCGGTGCCCATCGCTGAGCGAAGCAGGGCGCGGATGTCCTCGAGCGTGTGAGCCGCCGCGCGGGCGTTTGCCTCTCCGTCGGAGATAACGATGAAGCCCGGCCCGGCCGTCTCGAACCACCGATCGCCCACGCGGCCGTTCTGCGCCAAAGTCGTCTGTACGCTAAGGCCGGCCACCAGGTATAAAACGCTTACCGTCGCTGACGTCAACGTATCGGATCCGAAGTCGAGGTACTCTGGCGATACGGCTTGTGGATGGCGATGGCGAGGAGCACCACGAACAACGCGACGGCGCCGGGCATCTGAAGCGTGAAGTCCACGACTTCTTGCGCCGCGATCGCCAACAATCCTGTTACAGCCCCCACCCGCAGCCACAACGTGGAAGGATCGTCCTGGTTCTCATGGAAACGACGCCAGGCCTCGCGCACAAACAAGAACAGGCATATTACGATCGGGACGCCCAGAAGAAGTCCACCTTCAGCGGCGATCTGCAGGTAGTCGTTGTGGGCCTCAATCATCAACTCCCCACCCGGTGCTGTCTGATAATGGAGCATCGCGATCCCGTACGCGTTGAGACCCACGCCTGCAATCGGAAAGTCGTGAATCAGCCGAAGAGTGTCTTGCCAGACTGCCGGTCTGATGTCATAGGGTACAGCCGGAAGACGCTGAAGAACGGCGTCGACACCGCCCCAGACTGCAGCCACCAGCGGCAGCAGTACGAGATAGACGGCGCCCAAGATACGCCGTGTTCCAGACGGCTGACGACGAACGACGAACCAGCCAAGCACGGCCACTAACACGGCCAGACAGACAAAAGCCGAACGAGACGCCGTGATGATGATGGCAATGGCCATCAACGCGACAGCGAGGCCGCTCAGCACGATCTGACTTGCCTCTCGCGACCCCAGCCACAGGATTCTGTTCCGCCAATCGCGTCGCTCCAACGCCCGGCGCTGCGCCACCGCACCGAAGAAGCAGCCGGCGGACACGGAGACGCTCATCAGCAACCAACCGGCCGTGTGGTTGCGGTTGACGAAGGGAGCAGAGTGATATCCCTTCAACTGAGGGGGATACCACCACCCGTAAACGACGTCGCTGCGACTCGCCTTCTGGCCGAGCTCGAGCAGCGCGATGAGGGCGCCAAGCATGAGAATGGAGCGGGCAATCATGCGCGGGCCGAATGTATTCAACCCGCATAGCGACCCGCCAAAAAGAACCAGAAACCCAGACAGGAACAGCACCGCCAGGACCGTTCGCCGCGGTGCGATGGAAATAGACGCTCGACGCGGCTGTGTAGCGTCACTCGCTGGTGCCATCGTCGCTTTGGCATATAGCGCCGAGTAATCTACCGCGAGAGTCGACGGGCTCACCGCGGCGATCGCGCGACGGGGCATCGGCACGATCTGCAGCAGCGCAGCCACGACAAGCACAGCCAGGGAGATCGCCAACGCCGACATTTGGAAGCGAGTGGCTGACGACGCACGACGGCCCAGCACGCCCGCAACGACGTTCAGGATAATCAGCGGGAAGTACGCCCAGGCGTACTCGGCCCCGAAGGCGACTACACCCCAGGCCAACGACAGGACAACCGACGCGTGAAAGAGCCGCCCGTCAGACGGCGTCGAGGCTGCCCGGGTAGACCTGGAGACTGGCGTCCCGCTGGCGTCGCGGTTCATGCGCGGCAACCGCTTCGTTCCGCCGGCCGATCGGCCATCAGAAAAAGGGCTCTCGAAACAGATAGAGCAATCGATGGAGAGGTCCTGCCAAGGGGCTTTCGTACCCTACGTACGCGAGCACCCTGGATTTGAAGGTGAGCAATCCAGGGTAATCCGTCACAGCCCTATTCAGGTGGAACCGGTGCCCCTTGAATCGATCGAGATCGTCATTCATCTCGACCGTCTTCAAATCGCGAACACCCTCCTTCGCGAAGATGTATCGAAGGTACGGCACCTTGCGGCTCGCGATTCCCATGAGTTCGCAGACCGCGTAGTCGCCATAATACAGGTTGTCGCTCAACATGAGCCAATTGAGCGCAATGGCATCGCCGCGCAAAGGGCCGCTCCTGCTCAATCCAAACGTACCGTCGACGATCGTCAACGGCCGCGGCAAAGCCTTGTTGACCGCGTGGATGACGTACTTAAAATAGGGATGGAGCTTCAATCGATCTGCCGGGTTCTGAATTACCCCCCACTGATTCTTGATGCCGGCACTCACCTTTGTGTTCATGTGGATCTTCGGCACCGGCATGGTGACAAAGTGGTCCGTATGATCGAGCAATAGCGTCGGCAGTGGTACTGACAGGCGGCGCAGCTTCGTTTCGACGGGCACGGGCCGTGCCGGTTCGTGCGACAAGTTGACAATCCCAATGCCCAGCCGTGACGCACTCGTTCGGATACCGGTCCGATCGAAGACCTCGTCCATCGAGAACCGGTTGTAGCCTCCGGAATCGGATTCGACGATCGTGATTCGGTTCGTATACTCCTTCAGGTGCTTCAGCACTTCTTCCAGCAGAGCTGGAGTAGTCATGACGCCCGGCCTGAATTGCGGAAACGTCAAGTTCGGCTTGATCGCGATATGGTCGGAGGCACGGATTCGATCGCCGAGCCCGAGCCATTCGAAGCCGGCTCGCAGCCCCTGTGCGTAACCAGGCTTAGATGAGGTGATGAATATCCGAGGCAACGATAGATAACCAGCGGATCCGGAGAACCGGCATCAAATCCGTACGGGTTTGCGACTGACGAAGACAGACTGATCCATTGCTATCTGTCCTCTTGGGTTGTGGTGAAGCAGGTCGAAATCACGCAGGAGTTCGCTTCTCACAAAGTCGTCTACTTGGGAAGCGCAGCAACAGTTCGCCGCCGAAACACCGTGGGTGGCCCGTGCCCTGTGGATTCAGACGCCGGCCTACGAATGTCCGTCGAACCGCACTGGCTGGGTCTGTACATTAACTGGCTGCCACGCCGATTGCAGCCGTGGGTTGCGCGATGGTTGAGCGGCTACCGATGGATCGCCCATCCCGCCGCCGCGGTTGCAGACTTGATGCGCGAACTCCGTTTGCTCACACGCGCGGAATGTGTTGCGCTCTATCCTGATAGCGAGATTTGGACCGAACGGTGGTGCGGCCTGCCGAAATCGTACGTGGCGATTCGGCGCTGACCAGCACGGCGCGGGCACATGCCCGCGATTCATCGCCAAACGACTCGATCTGCACCAGGTCGGCGTCAACCATCCCCGAAATGTGGCGCCCGCATTGACCGGCCACGATTACGCGCGCGTCAACCCGTTGACTCCAAAACGTGCTCGTGGGATCTCACCTATGACCAGGCCGCCCACTCACCAGCGGTCCGCGCAGGCGGCCGGGCGTTCAACTCAGATCGCTGTACTCAAATCGACGAAGGGCCGTATTTCGCGGCCGCTCTGGTTGCGGACACCACATAACCGAGCGTGTAGCGCGGCGAGTTGAAGATCCGATCCATACCGTAAGCGATCATTTGAAGTACCGCGCACGCTGGAAGCATGAGGGCCATGCGGACGATGTTCCGATCGGAACGCCTGAACCGTGAGTAATCACGCTCGCCACCCTCCCCGCCAGGCACTTCTTCGCTCGCGGGGTTGACCCAGTCATAGAGCGCCTGAACCACGAACGAGCCCAGAACGACGGTCCACCATCCACCCCGTGACGAGATCTCTTCCACCGTGAAGCCATACCGGTCCAGCAGGATCTTGACGATGTACGGCGTAAACCGATAGTAGTCGCGCGGCTCTTCGTGCAGCCCGCCAATGAAAGGCGCCGACATGATCAGGGTACCGCCAGGGCGGATAACCCTGGCGATCTCTGCCAGCAGCATCTGGTGGTCCGGCACATGTTCGATGACTTCCGTCAGCAACACGCAGTCGACCGAGGCCTGTGCAAAAGGAAGCACCATGCCGTCGGCAACCACGTCGGCACGGGCCTGCTCGGAGGTTCGAGGCCGATCCAGCCCGACGTAGCGCTTCGCGTGCGAGAACAGATACTCGTACTGCCGCATCCCACACCCGATGTCGATCACCGTCCCGCCCACCTTGGTCGCCGCCCGCCCGATGGCTTTGTGCATGCAGCGCCGATCGATATAGCGAGGGAAGATCCAGGTGTGCCTTAACCGAGATTTCAGCCGGTCCAGGTTCATGTTTCACACTCGGCCAATCACAGCAGTGCGCCACCGGCTCCGGATCGCCGGCTTGGCCGGGCTCGGCGTCGGCCCGTGCTGTGAATAGGCGAACGACACGACCGCCGGGATCCACGCGAGAATCGTATAGCGCGTAACCTCGAGAGAGTTGTCGATCACGGAGAGCCCGAGCAGCATGAGGATGCTCATGTGCGCCCACGCGGCGAGGACCTTCTGCCGTTGATCGGTCGACTGGCGCAACGACCGATCGAGATTACGGAGGACCAGGCCATAGATGGAAAAAAAGACTATCGCCGCCGGTACCCCCAGCTCGATCGGAATCGAGACAAAACTGGTGAATGGACCGTCAGTATTCGCGCCCGACAACCGATAGAAGCCACGCAAGAAGTAGGGAATGATGAACCGGTCCGCGACATCGCTGCTGTAGAACGGTTCCATGATCGACGCGCTGACGTCGGTAACCGGAACGCCAGTCGCGTGTTCCAGGTACGGGATGATTGCGATACTGCGGAAGGCTCGGCTATTGAATGTGCCAGGGCCGACTCCCACAAGGACCGATGATGGGCGATACGCCCAGACGGCGGGCACGTTCTTGACGAGTTCGACCTTGCCCAGTTGCTCGAAGTCATCGACCGCTTCCTGAAGCTTCGCGATCACATCAAACCGTGCTTGCGGGACGAGCGGCCAGCCGAGTACTGCGATCGTCGCAACTACGGCACCCCCCGGAATGAGGCGGGCCGAAATGCGGCGGCCTCGCAGCATCGTTATCAGTGCGCAAGCTGGAAACACCACCCACAGGGTCTGAAAGGATGCGACGAGCATCAGCGTGACAGTCCACCCGACGACAAACAGACCCACCCACCGCGTCCGCTCTGCATAGAGCCAGACGGCGAGAAAATAGGTGAGCATGATGCAGAGAAAAAATGCGAACTGATCGATATTGACGCCAAAGGTGCCAAAAACAACGTCCGGTTCGCCTGAACCGAATCCTGCGAGCGCCTGCACGGTACCGATGACCAAGTTGCATGCGAGCAGGATATATAGAACGAGCAGCATGCGGCGGCTGAACGACGGCGGCATGTCCAGGTTCATCACCGCGATGTACAGCAGGATCGGCGTCAGCAGTCCGGCGGGCAGCAGGAAGCCGGCAATCCAGTGGACGTCGTCGGCGTTGACCGCCCAGGAAACCGCCCAGGCCCCCAAAAACGACATAACCAATCGCGGCATCGGGCGACCGCTGAGGGACTGCCGCTTGCGGATGGCGATGTACAGCAGGGTCAGGATTAGGAGCACAGGGACGGCGACGATATCGAACGCGTTCAGAACCCGGGGCAGAACTGGCACTCGTTCCGTGAAGAAGCGCACGAGGGTGAGGCCGATCACGAGAAGATATATGGCGGTTTCCTGCGGCGTCCAGCGCGTTGCCTCGGTCGCACGGCGGCTTCTGCCGGCCGCGATATGCGTGCGGACGCCGTTCGTGATGACCGCGTTCATCGGAGCCACGACACCGTCTCCGGTAT
This sequence comes from Vicinamibacterales bacterium, assembly GCA_048594885.1. Lineage (GTDB taxonomy): Bacteria > Acidobacteriota > Vicinamibacteria > Vicinamibacterales > 2-12-FULL-66-21 > JBMDXB01. The sequence goes on along the minus strand of JBMDXB010000081.1, from coordinate 9,280 downwards.
CTCGCTTGCAGCAGCGGCCTGCGATGGTGCCCTGTCCATCGCCTCCCACATGCGCGCGAACTCGCGGCTCAGCAGATCGGCTGTTTCGTGGCCGCTGTAATAGCGCTGCAGCGGATTGGCAAAATAGAAGCGATGAAACGACCCCTCCACGATCATGTCGCGGTGCAGATGCGGCGACAATCGCGAGGGCACCGCCAGGTACGGCTTGTCTCCAAAAATCGCCATCACTACCGGGCCGGAATCAGCGCCGAGATGGAGCGCTGCAGTGTGGATAAGGGCTAGATCTTGTTCCACAGACGTATGATGGTCTTTCGCGATGACCACGTTGTTACAGGCACGGAACCGGTCGTCGATTTCAGCGCTGGCACCGATCACCGTGAACATGGCTGGGTAGGTTGCCTCGCACCGACGAAAGAACTCCAGCCACTCGGTGATGATCGAATTGTTCGACTGCCCGAACCTCGGATTGCTTCTGAGCTGGACGCTGACGGGGACGCAGTGGCCGGCAGTGCGGCGATGAAACCCGAGCGCCCAGTCGATGAGATCCGGCCGTGGCCTCAGCACGGGTAGCGAGCCGTGTTTGCGGAAATGCGGATACAGAAGCTCGTTGAGCACGTAGTAGAGGAGATACTCTCGCCCACTGTACAGCAGGGCCGACGGCCAGACGTGATATGCATCCGCGTTGTCCGCGACGAAGCGCTCGAAACGTTGGCGCGAGTCGAAGACGAAGAATGAACCGACGTGCGCGGTGAACTGCACGAGTGGCAACAGCGGCGCAAGGTGGTATGCGAATTCCCTGCGCGTCACTGCCGCGGAAATTGGGTTCTGGCTCGCCAGCGGTTTCTCCGACTCGTACACCAGGGCGAAATCGACGGTATCGACTTGGTACTGCTCACGCAGGACCAATGCTGCTTGGTGGAAAAGCAGCAGGTCACCGATGCTCAACGACTGACTGCCGAAGTCGTAGAGGATGAGCATGCGCTTGTCCGGCCTGCGAGTCACTACGCGACCCGCCATCGGCAGGAGCCAACAGGCCAATCCGCCCAGCCGCTTAGCCGTGTACATCGACAGGAGTACTGCCTGAACCACACCAGGCGAGAAGCGCCGCAGGGTCTCGCTGCGAAATCGGCGCGCAATGGAATTGACGGTCATTGGGATGTCTATCACATCAGCCCGCGTACTCAGCTTGTGGTGCCACTTCGGGCAGGTGCCATTGTTCACGTAATCGGTGCCAGATGATGAAAACGACAATCGTCGATCCCAGTGTGACGAAGAAGTAGGCTGTGGCCATTCCGAGGGGCCCAAAGCGGCTACCGGACCACCAGATGGAGACACCCGCGAGCAGGCTCGACGCCACCGTCGCATGAACAAGCGGCTCTCTTTTGTGCGCTCGCAAGTACACTCCAAACGGACCCGAAGCGATCAGGCACAGCGAAGCCAGAAGGAAGAGCAGAGTGCTGGAGATTGGCAGAAGACGATGAGCGATAGGACTCGCGGTCACGTGCAGGAGGTAAACGAGGCCGAGGATTCCCGCGGCACCGAGAATGCCGGTGCACAGTGACAGAACCGCCTTCTGAAAGAACACTCGATCCAGCGTCGCGTAGTCCTTCTTCGCGATCAGTATCCCGAGATGTGGACGGCTGGCAGTGATCCACACCAATGAGATCACCGAGAGCGCCATGGTCACGTTCAGGGTCATGCCAACCTGGCCGGCCACGGCCGGACCCTGATAGTGGAACGCAATCGGGGTGAATATCGTGAACAGCAGCGACCCGGTCAACCACGTCAGCGACATGCGCCACTGCATGGGCAGCATGTCGGCGCGCCAATTGATTGTAGGTCCTCGCGGCCGACTCAGAAACACCCGCAGGAAGTGAGGGTGGCGAATGAACAGGTAGAGGCTTCCAAAGGTCACTTTCACGAACGCCGCGATCGCCAGAGCCCACAGGTTAACGCCAAGAACGATCGCGAGGCACAGGAAGATCTGGGTCAGGAGAGACTCGATGAGACGAAATCGGTACACCTGCGCAACCTGGTTGCAGCCCTCCAGCATCAGCCAGCCTGGCAGAAGCCACAGATTCATCCCGGTGAGTACTGAGATGACAAGCCATGGCCCCGCCCAAGGCACGTTGGCATTGGACGCGGCTCCGAACAGCGCCCACCCTGCCGTAATGAGCACCGCGGTGAGAATCACACCCATGCCAATATAGAAGGGAAACGCAATTCGACCGATGCTCACGAGCCTCGAGAAGCTGTCTGGATTTCCGACGACGCTGCCCGAACCGCTGAAGCGAAGGTCAGCCCATTCGTGACTGGCGAATTGAAGCACCACCGTTCCGAAGCCGAGCTCTATATACAGCTGAAGGGAGGTCAGCGCCGTGAAAGTGTAGTGGTAGCCCTGAAGCTCCGGCGTGAAATAGGTGGCTACCAGCACCAGCGCGGCCAACCCGCCCATCACCTGTGTTGCGCGCATCAGAAAGCCGAGCACAACGGGCGCGTCGAACGCGGCGCAGGCCGCCTGCATGAGATGCCTAGTCTGTACACGCACTTCAGACAATTCGATCCACCATGGCATTGAGGAACGTTCGCCCGTCGGCTTAGGAGGCGGGTCGCGACTGCACGTCGCAACACTGACACTCAATACATGCGACGGCCGCGCTGCACGTCAAGATCTGAGCGGGGTGAGGTCTGAGAAGGACTCCATCACGTTCTCCGCCCGGGGGACAGACCAGCGAACTGCAGGAGAACCAACGCGACGAACGACGGATTGTTGACGAGGTACCGTTTCCAGAGCCTTCTGGGCTCGGTCCCGAGGCGGAAAAGCCACTCCAGACCATTCCGCTGCATCCACACCGGCGCCTGACGCTTGATACCCGCGTGAAAGTCGAACGCGGCGCCCACGCCGATAAGCACGGGCGCCCCAAGCTCGCCGAGGTGCCGTGCCATCCAGCGCTCCTGGCGCGGCGTGCTGATGCCCACCCAGACGATGTCCGCGCGCGACCGATTGATACGATCGTTGACGTCGGCCTGTTCGTCGGTCGTCAGATCGCGGAACGGCGGACAGTACGTGCCCGCAACCTGCAGGCCCGGAAAGCGCCGCGAAAGGACCGCTGCCAGTGTCTCGGCCACGCGTGGGGCGCCGCCGTAAAAGAAGTGACGGCAGTTGCGGCCCACGAACGCCTCGCATGCCGCAAGCATCAGGTCCGGCCCGTACACTCGCGCCACGCCGTGGTGTCCCATCAAACGGCTGATCCACACGAGAGGCATTCCATCCGGCGTCACCATGCCCGCGTCGTTGTGGATGCGACGCAACTGCTCGTCCCGCCAGCTCTCCATGATGCCGTGCACGCCGGTCACACAGACATAGTGACGCTCACGCGTGTCGAGCCACGCATCGAGCGTCTCAAGTACCAACGGCATATTGAGGGCGCTCACCTGCACGCCCAGAATCTCGACACGCTGGAGCGCCATGTCTCGTGCTAACGCGAGTGCGCCGCCGCAACGCCCTGCTGCTCCAGCGTCGCCGCGACTTTTCCTTCGATCCATGGATAGGTCCGCGCCAATCCTTCCTCGAGTGAGATTTCCGGCTCCCACCCAAGCACCTTCCGCAGGAGAGTATTGTCGGAGTTTCGCCCGCGGACGCCCTGTGGGCCGGGCACGTGGCGAATGTCAATGGCCACCCCGGCGATGCGCCCCACCAGCCGCGCCAAGTCATTGATGCTGATCATGCGGTCCTGGCCGAGGTTCAACGGGGACGTGTAGTTCGACCGCATCAGCTGGTAGATTCCCGCCACACAGTCGTCAATGTAGCAGAACGATCGGGTTTGTTCGCCATCTCCCCAGACGTCGATCACCGGATTGCTGGTCAACTTCGCCAGCGCGATCTTCCGGCAGAGCGCCGCCGGAGCCTTCTCGCGTCCACCGTCCCATGTCCCGAGTGGGCCGAAGATGTTGTGGAACCGGACGATCCGCGTGTCGATGCCGTAGTCTTCGCGGTAGTGCGTGCACAGCCGTTCCGTGATCAGTTTCTCCCACCCATACGCGTCCTGCGGCTGCGCGGGGTACGCATCCTCTTCCTTCAGGGGCACGACGTTGGTGCTCGTCTGCAGGTGCTCCGGGTAAATGCAGGCAGAGGACGTGTAGAGGTAACGGCCGACGCGCGCCTGGCGCGCGGCGTCAAGCGTATGGAAATTGATCAACGCGTTGTTGTGGAGGATCTGGGCGTTATTGGCGGAAATGAACCCCATCCCGCCCATATCGGCGGCCAGAGCGTACACCTCCGCGACCGAGTCGGTCGCGCGCACGCAGGCTTCCCACTTGCGGAGGTCGAGCAGTAGGAACTCGTCCGCGGCCGACGCTTCATACTCCGGGAACTTGAGATCGACGCCGCGCACCCAGTAGCCGCGTTTCTTCAGGTATGCGACCAGATGATGGCCGATGAAGCCACCAGCTCCGGTAACCAGGACTCGAACGTTTGTGGTCGTCATCGACGGGATCCTCCAAAACGAGTGAAAACGCGGGTAGCCGGTGGCGAGGGCTTGCTCAGACCGAGGCGCTGGCCCTGTCTGCTTTCCACAGCGCCACCGCCTCATTCGCTGCCGCAAGCCCGCGCGGAGTACCGATGTCGTGATGGACGCCGACGTTGATCCACGTCGTCGTCCTGCCGATGAAATGCGGGATTACTTCGGTGCTGAAATCGATGGTGTCCTTCTCCAGACTCGCCAAGAAGTCGAGCACCTCGGGTTCCACAATGTAAACCGCCCCATTCGCGAGATTGCCAGGGGGGTCGTCGACCTTTTCATGGAATCCGATCACCACGCCGCGCTGATCGAGGTCGACGATTCCGCACGTCTCCGGCCGGTCGGTGACGAACGTCATCATCGTCAGCACCGTACCGGGAGGACGCATGCGATGGGCCCGGACGAACGCACGGAAGTCGCACAGGCAGAGGTTATCGGCGTGCGCCAGCAGCACCGGCTCGCGGCCAAAGAACGCGCGGTTCGCGAGGAGCGTGCCGCCGGTACCGAGCAACCGTGGCTCGTGCACTAAAGTCGCCTGGCTCGCGTACCTGCTCGCGCTCACATGCTTCTCGATGGCGGCCGGCAGATGGTGCGTGTTGATTAGAAACGGCCCGATGGCCGCGCCTGCAAGCTGGTCGAACCAGTAGTCGAGCAGCGGCCGGTTACCGACAGACACGAGACACTTCGGAACGGAGTCGGTCAGCGGACGCAGACGCGTGCCGAGCCCGGCAGCTAGAAGAACCGCCTTCAAACGGTTTCGAACTCCCCCGCCAAACCGGCCAGCAGCTCCCCCGGCTGGAGCGGCACGTTGCCGATTCGCTCGACCTGCGCCGCAGCGGCGAGAGAACCGACGAATGCCGCCTGCCACACCGAACCGCCGGCCGCGAGGGTCAGCGCGCTCGCCGCGAGCAGCGAATCGCCGGCGCCGGCGGTATCGCGAGCGGAGGCGCTGAAGGCGGGCAGCTGATCAGTGCGCCACTCGTTCGTCTCCGACAGCTCGGCGTGCACAAAGACCCCTTCGGCTCCGAGCTTCAACAAGAGGTTCTTCGCACGCGCCTGTCGGCGCAGCCGTTCGGCGAGCACGACCAGGCCGTCTTCGTGGTTATGCGTGCTGATGCGCGCTTCGCGTTCGGTCGGCGTCAACATCATCATGCCGCGGAACCGAGAGACGTCTCCGACCTGGGACGAGCACTGACTGTCCGCTACCATCAACACACCGAAGTCCATCGCCATTCGGGTAATCGCGTCCACGAGAGGCTGAGGCAGACAACCGTAATTGAAGTCGGCAAACACCACGACGTCAGCGGAAGCGAGGACTGGACGGAGCTGCTCGATCATCGCCGCTTGTAGCTCGCCGCTGAGGCTGTGCTGACGCAGATGGCTGACGCGCAGCAGCGTCTTGCTTTGGGCGCGATACCGCTGCTTGAGCGTCGTCGGACGGCTGTCGTCCTTCAACAAATGCGTAACGACGCCGTAGTCCTGCAGTCGCTCTCTCGCCGTCTCACCGATCGCGTCGCTACCGACGACCGAAAAATAGTCGATTCTCGCCCCCAGGCTGGCGGCGTGGGCCGCCACGATGCCGGCACCACCGACGAACGACTCTTGAAGAATCGGAGTCACCACGACAGTCGGATCTTCCTGGGACATGCCGATGGGATCGCAATCGATGTAGTCGTCGACGATGAGGTCGCCGACCACGACCATCCGCGTGCGGGAGAATCGGTCGATCAAGTCACGGATATCCCACAGTGTGAATCCGTGCCGCTCGTTATACTCTTGCGGCAGCCGGATGCGCGGTCCCGCCGGCGGCTGCATATCGCGGCGGAGCAGCTCGAGTGACGAGAACACCGTCTCGCCCGACCCGAACACCAAGCGACCGCCGTAGCTATTGACCGCATCCTGCTCGGCGTTGACCGAGGATTCGTGCTCTTTCCCCTTGACCACGACCGCCGGCTTCAGAGCCCGAATGAACTCCGCCGCCGGACGACGCAGGAGGAACGCATGGTCAACCCAGCTATTGCACCGCACGCCCTCGATGCGCAGGTTCTCGTCCAGGATCGCTGCACGGCCCGCGAGCACATCGTCCTGCACGCCAACCACGAGAAAATCACCGCACTCTTTGGCGAAGCGCAGCAGGCGGACGTGTCCGGGGTGCAGGATGTTGAAATTGCCGGAGACGAAGACAATCTGCGCCGATGGCGGCGTCAGCCTCCGGAGCTCGGCGAGCTCACGTTCAAAGGAGGTAGCTTCCATTCGCCTCATTGCGGCATGACGAGCAGTGGGCGGAAGACCTTGCGCTGTTCTAGGTCGTCGAGCGCGGTATTCACGTCGTCCAGACAGTAACGTCGGGTGAGAAGTCGCTCGAGTGGCAGATCACCGCGGCGATACAGTTCCGCCAACCTAGGGATATCTCGGTCGGGCTGGCTGGCTCCGCCCCAGCTTCCCGCAATGCGTTTCCCGGAGATGAGATCGTGTGGATCGAGGCAGATCTTCGATCCCGCTTCCGGATGCGAGGCAAACAGACACTGTCCGCCGCCTTTCCGCACGGCGGCGAACGCCTGCAGGATCGTCTGCGTGGTGCCTCCCGCCTCGACCGCGTAGTCCGCCCCGATGCCATCGGTCAGATCGCGTATCGCCGACACCGGGTCCACCGTTGTGGCGTCGATCGTGTGGGTTGCGCCGAACATTCGAGCGGCTGCAAGCTTCGCCGCCGACACGTCGACGGCGACGACCCGTGCGCATTCCAGCACGCGGCTGGCCATGATGGCGCTCAGGCCGATCCCACCCAGCCCGAAGACCACGAGCGTGCTCGCGGGTTGCGGGCGAAGCTCGTTGAGCACCATCCCTGCTCCGGTCAGGAGCGCACAGCCGAACAGCACCGCGACATCGAGGGGCACCCCCTCAGGCAAGGGAACGACCCGGTTTTCCGCCACCACTGTGTGGGTGCTGAAAGTCGTGACTGCACCGGCGTTGATCTGAGTCTGTCCATTGAAGAACTTCCCGCCTTGCGCGTCGAGACCGGAGCCACGGAGCCACGTCAGCACGACCCGTTGACCCGGAATGACCTTCATTACGCCGGCACCGACGGCGAGAACGGTGCCGGCGCCTTCATGGCCGAGCAGGTGTGGGAGCCATGGGTCGGCGCCGCGCGCCCCACGCACTTCCATCAACTGGCTGCGGCAGATGCCGCTGAACGCCACTTGAACCAACACCTGGCCCTGATGCAGCGGCGGCACGTTGAGCGCCTCGATGCGAAGCGGTGCACCAGTTTCGTACAGGACCGCAGCGCGCATTTCCGTGGCTGTTGCCTGCATTACCGCACGCACGTGCGCCGGCCGATGGATAGCCGGCACCAAACGCACAGCGCGCGCGCCGTGATGTCCGTCAATGGAAAGCGTCGGTTCCACCGACGTGAATGTGCGAAACCGGTGATGAGCTCAGAATCCGTGAACGCGGCCAATTCCTGGCCCTCGTTGAGCGCCAGATCGTTCGGAGATCCGAGAAGGGTCGCCCCGAACCCAACGATGTGGCGACGGCCATGCTCGGCATCGAAGGCGCCGAGCGGCGTCAGCTGGTCGGGGTTCCATCCGAGCTCCTCCCGCAGCTCCCGCCGCAGACCGCTTTCAGCCGCCTCGCCGCGGTGGAGATGGCCACCGAAAAGGCCCCACTGACCCGGGTCTGCGATGTCCTGGCGAAAGTCCCTCAACTGCAGAATGATGCGGCGGTCGCACCAAATTACAGCGACGGCGATCCGCTTTCCTTTCACCTTAGACGAACACTCCGAATTCTGCGTCAATCCGCGCGGCGATGCCGTCGATGGAGAGCCCAGCCGATTCGCATAGATCCTCGTACGAGCCGTACCCCCGGATAAACCGGTCGGGGATCGCCGCCGACAGGAATTGCAGGCCGGGCACTCCGTACACCGCACGCAGCACCTCGTCACCAAGGCCGCCGGATCGCATGTGCTCCTCGATGACAACCACACGGTTCGTCTTTCTGACGCTGTCCAGAATCAGCGCCGTGTCCAGCGGCCGGATTGTATGAACGTAGATCACGTCCACGCTTAGTCCGTGGGAACCGTACTTCTCGCGAAGTCCCATCGCCGTACGCAGCTGCGGCCCCGTAGCGATGACGGTCAGACCCGAGCCGTCAGCGACCTTGACCCCCGTCCCGAAAACGATCTGATCGCGTCTGAACTCCACGCCGTGATCCGCTGACGGCACACGGTAGTAGGTGACCGCATCGTTTCGATATGTCTGCCGGAAGAGCTGATCGAACTCCACCGGCGACGACGGATACGAAATTTGCACACCCTCCAGCGTTTTGAGCAGCGCGAAGTCCCCGTAACAGTGATGCGTGCACCCCAGATTCGCGTAGTCGAACGCACTGCCGACGGTAACGATGTTGCCGGCAATCCGGTGGTAGCAGTAGTCGAGCTTGATCTGCTCGAATGCGCGCTCAATTAAGAACGGCGCGATCGTGTGCAGAACGGGAGTCAACCCTGACCGAGCGAGGCCGGCGGTCATGCTCATCAGCGTCGGCTCGAGGATGCCTGCATTGAAATAGCGGCCTGGGCATGCCTTGGCGAACGACTGCAGAATCCCGTGACTGATGTCGCCGACCACGACGACGAGCGATGGGTCTTCCTGCCCGACCGCCAGCATCGTATCTGCGAACTGCTGGCGTGCCGACTTGCCAATCGACGAATGTCCTGAGCTCATGAAAGCGCCTCGATGATCTGTCGGTATTCGCTTTCGTCT
>JBMDXB010000080.1:0-1821 GCA_048594885.1 Vicinamibacterales bacterium | reverse complement strand
GAGTACACGATCCTCGGCCACCACGGCGACGATGGTCCCTTCTTCGACCCGGTGCCGTTCAGCCAGCCGCAGGGCGTCGTGGTCGGCAACACCGGCCGCAACCAGTTTCGCGGACCCGGGTACCAGAACATCGACTTCTCGTATCTGGTTACCGCGTCAGTTGACTGAGACGCCTGTTGGATAGAAATGCGGCGAGACGATGGGAGTCGGCGCGCGAAGCAACGTCGCGAGGACGTCCGTCCCGTCCACGCCGCGCTGGTGAGCCGTCCGTAACATGCTGGCGAGCACGTGCTGCGTCTCGGCGCCACGCGGCGATCGGTTCCCACCGCCACACATCTTGCGCGTGACGATCGCCGGACGAAGGGCCTGCTCGGCGCGCCAATTCGTGGCATCGAGATTCGGATCGACGAGAAAGCTGAATAGGGCCGGCAGTTCGGTCTCGAGATGTCGTGCGAACCGCTGCACGTCGTCGACCGTGCCAGGATCTGCGAGGACGTCCAGCATCTGATTGAACAGATGACCGCGGGCAACATCGACGCCATGCGCCGAGATCGTGCCCGCCGCGCGACGGTCTCGCACCGTGAGCGCGTGCTGGAGGATCCGCGCCACGCGCGCAGGGAAGCGGGTGCGCGGATGATCGCGTTGGAGCGCGCGACACCGGCGGAGCAGATGGCCGAGACAAGTTTGGTGAAAGGCGTGGATAAACTGCCGATAGGGCGCCCAGCCATCGCGGCCGAGGCCGCCCGCGAAGTCCGCGCCAAGGACGGACGCGGCGTCATCGAACCCCCGACCGCGCCGAATGCGATACACGGTGGTGGTCGCCGTCGCAAACACCCACAACCAGTAGAGCAGGCCACCGACCTTCCAGCCCGTTTCATCAGGGACGACCACCGGGCTGGTGCGCACGGTGGCGCACAGCGCCGCGTACGTCGGTTGGCTCTTGGCGGCGGCCCGATGGAGGGCCCGCACGATCGCACTCGGCGTCACGGCCAGGCCGAAACGCGTGCGGAACAGCGCCGCAATTTTCCCGAACGACAGGCCGTATTGTTTGTTCAGGCTCACCGCCAACGCGATCGCCTGCGGGCCGAGCTGCACGGCCGCCGCGCCGAGCGCATCCGAGGTCTGGAGTGGGTGCCGTCCCTGGACGCGACGGCGACAGCCCCGACAACGCCCGATGTGAATGGCAAAGCGCCGCACGATGCGTTCGACCGGCGGCAGGTCCTCTTGATACTGCGCGGCGATATGCGTCGCATCGACCCGATCGCCGCATCGCGGACAGGTGGCGGGCAGCGGCACGTCATGGCACTCATGGACGACGACCGGCACCCCGCGGTGGCCCCGCCGGCCATACCGCCGTCCCGGCTTACGGCCCGGCCGCCGCGGTCGCCGCTTTGGTGCCCCTTTCGAGAACGGCGCCGCTTGCCGAAACCCCGCGCGCCGTGCAGCGTCCAGTTGTTCTTTCAGCCGTTCGTTCTGGCGTTTCAAGCGATCGCGCTCGCGCTCCGCCCGCGCCAACTCCTCACGCAACCGCGCAATCTCACGCTGCTGGCGTTCGATTCGTTGATCACGATCATCGCGCGATTGAGATGCGTCGTCGGGCACGCGCCATTTATGGCAGACTCGCGGAAAAAGTACAAGTACGGAATTCTGGATCCTGGGTCAAACGCGGTAACCAGATACTAGCCGCGATTGTAGCTCTCATCGATCGGCGGCCGAAGCTGGCGCGCCCAATTAGGTCCGATAACCCTCAAATCATTATAGTCACCAAATAGCAGAATGGACTCGCGAAGAGAGAATGTCCTGGCCGCCTGTGCGCCAATC
>JBMDXB010000008.1:0-14663 GCA_048594885.1 Vicinamibacterales bacterium | reverse complement strand
CGAGCGCTCGGATAGATGCGTGACGGACGTCAGGATCGCTCGGAGCGTGCGTGTCTGGAACACCGTCACTCCCTCGTCGTTCGCGCGCGCGGCCGGCCGGCTCGGTGAGCCGGCCGCGCGCACTCACTGGACGTGTGTCTTGACGCGAGGGGCCCTCTCATAGATGCGGCCTCTGCGTTTCCCCTGGCGCGAGATCCCGCTACGGGGCAAACCCGTTGAGCATCGCTTCGAAGATGCGCTGGACCTGCTTGTCCGAGAACGAGCGCGCCGTGCCGGAGCGGCGGGCCATGACGCGCTCGCGGATCATGCCCTCGATGGCACCCATGAGCGCGGCGGCAATCGCGGTGGCATCGAATGCCGCGGCAAAGCTGCCGTCCTTCTGCCCGCGCTTGATCAGGCGGTGGACAACGTTGGAGAACTCGAGGAAGCCGGAGGAGAGTTTCACGTCGTGCGAGTCGCCACGGATGCGGCGTCCCTCGAAGAGGAGGATCGTCGCGAGATCCTCGTCGCGCTCGAAGGCCGTGAGGATCGTGGAGAGCACGGCGACGACGGCGGCACGGCCGTCCGGGGCGTCGGTGAGGACGTCGTGAATGCGGCTGTTCAGCGGCTTCCAGTGCTCGTCGAAGATCGCTTCGAGCAGCCCCGCCTTGCTGCCGAAGTAACGGATCAGCTGCGACTCGGAGGTCCCCGCCTCACGTGCGACCGCCGAGGTCGCGGTGTTCTCGTAGCCGAGGCGCGCGAAGAGGCCCTTCGCCGCGGCCAGCAGCCGAGAACGGCTGTTGTCTGTCTGGATCATGGGCGTCCGTTCCGGTCGAGGCGGTCACGGTTCTGTCAGCGTCTGACGTGAATCCGTACGCCTGGCCTGGGGGCCGCTGTGGGGGGGCTTGCAGCGCGCCGGCTCGCCGGAAAGGCTAGCTCCGCCAGAGCTTCCGCGCAAGGTGAACCATTCGACCACCGGCGGTAGCATCACTACCATCATTTGAGTATGATACTTGCAGAACCCGGGCACGGCAGTTATTGGACGACATAGCCGGCGGCCCCCCAGGAGGGCGGAGCGGCACGGAATCTCCTCCGTGCCGCTCCGGGCCTCTTCGCCGCACGTCATCGCTGCCGGCCGCACGCCGACGCCATCCACGCGACAGCCGCTTCGACTGAGGTCTCGATCGGATCGCCCGCTGCGGGCTCGCGAGACGGCACTTTCAGCGAGTGATCGCCGCCCGGCACCTCGTGCAGCCTCGCGCGCTGAAGCGACGGCAGCAGGGCGCGGATCTCGTCGGCCGTGCCGAAGCCGTCGCGGCCTCCCTGGATGAACAGCATCGGCTCGGCGATCTGCGGCAGGTGCGCGTCGCGCCGCTGCTGCGGCTTGCCGGGCGGATGCAGCGGATAGCCGAAAAAGATCAATCCGGCCACGTCGCCGCCGGTTTGCGCTGCCGCGACGTGCGACGCGATGCGGCCGCCCATCGACTTGCCGCCGATGAACAGCGGCAGCGAACCGAACCGCGCCCGCGCCACCTCGAGCGCCTCGCGCCACGCCTGCTCGAGAATCGGCGCGCGGTCGGGCACACGGCGCCGCTCCGCCATGTACGGAAAGTCGAACGTCGCAGCGGCGATTCCGCTGCCCCTGAACGCCTGTGCCAGGCGCACCATGAAAGGGCTCGCCTGGCCGGCGCCGGCGCCGTGCGCCAGGACGAGCGCCGCCCAGGGTTCCTCGCAGTCGTAGGTTTTCAGAGCGGTCATCTGCCGACGAGCGTAACGCTTGCTCAATTGCATCCACTAATATAGATTTGTGGATATGCAGGAGGCCCTTCCGCCGGGCTCGGCGCAGCCGGGCGCACTCTTCCGTCTCCTCGGCGACGATGCGCGGCTGCGGCTGCTGCGGCTGATCGACGCCGAGCGGCTGAACGTCACCGAGCTGACCGGCATCCTCGGCATCGCGCAGTCCGGCGTCTCGCGCCATCTCGGCCTGCTCAAAGACGCCGGGCTCGTGTCCGAGGAGCGCGAAGGCGGCTTCACCTACTTCCGCATCGCGCCGGGCATCCGCGACGGGCAGCGCAAGCGGAGCGGCACCGGCGGCGAAGCGGCCGCGGAAAACGGATACGGTCCGCTCTGGCCGCTGCTTCGCGCGCAGTTCGACGCCATCGCGAGCTCGCGCGCCGGGCACGCGGACGATGCGCGGCTCGAGGAGGTCCGGCGGCTGCGGCAGGAGAACTTCGACGCGCACGCGGGGCCCGATACCAACGAGCGGCAGCTCGTGCCGGGGCGGAGCTGGGCGGCGTGGGCGCGCGCGCTCGGCCACCTGCTGCCGCCGCTCCGGGTCGCGGACCTCGGATGCGGCGAGGGCTATCTGGCGATCGAGGCGAGCCGCTGGGCCTCGCGCGTCGTGGCCATCGATCGCTCGCCGACCGTTCTCGCCCGCGCGCGGGCGCTGGCGGCTCGCCGCCGCGCGACGAACATCGTCTGGCGGCGCGGGCACCTGGAGCGCGTGCCGATCCGCGACGCGTCGATCGACGTCGCGTTGCTCTCGCAGGCGCTGCATCACGCGGAGAAGCCGGAGATCGCGCTCGCCGAGGCCGTGCGGATCATCGTGCCGGGTGGACGCGTGCTGGTACTCGACCTGCGCGAGCACGAGGAGGTCTGGGTGCGCGAGCGGCTCGGCGACACGTGGCTTGGATTCAGCGAGGCGCGGTTGCGCGCACTGCTCACCGCCGCCGGGCTGACGGACGTCAGGGTGCAGGTGGGCACAGAGCGGCGGGGCGACCCGTTTTCGGTCCTCATCGCCAGCGGAAGAAAGCCAGGGGGCCGGGGGGCCGGGGGGCCGGGGAGCCAGGGAGCCGGGGGGCCGGGGGGCCAGGGAGTCGGAGGGCGGGGCGGCCGGTCGGTTCGTTACGGAGACCACAGAAACAGCCATGAGCTCATTCACGAAGCTGCGGGAGTTGCTCGACACGCGCATTCTCGTCCTCGACGGCGCGATGGGGACGATGATTCAGCAGCACACGCTGACGGAGGCGGACTTCCGCGGCGCGCGGTTCGCCGATCACCCTCGCGATCTCAAGGGGGACAACGACCTGCTCGTTCTCACGCGCCCCGACGTCATCAGCGCCATTCACCACGAGTACCTGGCGGCCGGCGCCGACATCATCGAGACGAACACGTTCAACAGCACGGCGGTCGCGCAGGCGGACTACGGCCTCGAGCCGCTCGTCTACGAGCTGAACATCGAAGCGTCGAAGCTGGCCAGGGCGGCGGCCGCCGAGTGGACGGAGAAGACTCCCGATCGCCCGCGATTCGTCGCCGGCTCGATCGGGCCGACCAACAAGACACTGTCGATTTCACCGGACGTCAACAACCCGGCGTTCCGTGCCATCACGTTCGACGAGGTCCGTGCGGCGTACGAAGAGCAGGTGCGCGGCCTCATCGACGGCGGCTGCGACATCCTTCTGCTCGAGACGATCTTCGACACGCTGACCGCGAAGGCGGGACTCTTCGCCATCGAGAACGTGTTCGAGGAAAAGGGTGTCCGGCTGCCTGTGATGATCTCGGTGACGATCACGGATCGGAGCGGCCGCACGCTGTCCGGGCAGACGGTGGACGCGTTCTACGTCTCGGTCCATCACGCGCGCCCGTTCAGCGTCGGCATCAACTGCGCGCTGGGCGCGCGCGACATGCGGCCGTACCTCGCCGAGCTCGCGCGGATCGCCGAGTGCTACGTGACCAGCTATCCGAACGCCGGCCTGCCGAACGCGTTCGGCGAGTACGACGAGCAGCCGGACGAGACCGGCTCACTGCTGCACGACTTCGCCGCGAGCGGCTTCGTCAACATCGTCGGCGGCTGCTGCGGCACGACGCCAGGCCATATCCGCGCGATCGCTGCGGCCGTTGAAGGGGTCAAGCCCCGGTCGCTGCCGGGCCACGAGCCGCTGATCGCCGATCGCGGTTCGCTGATCGCAATCGACGATTTGGCGAAAGCCGGGACACAATCCACCAGCGGCAACCGACGAACAGCGATCGGCGATCAGCGATCAACGATCCGCGAGACGCAGACTCAGTTCAGCGGACTCGAGGTCCTCACCATCCGCGAGGACAGCAACTTCCAGATGATCGGCGAGCGGACGAACGTCACCGGCTCCGCGAAGTTCGCGCGGCTGATCAAGTCCGGCAGCTTCGCCGAGGCGGTCAGCGTGGCGCTCGATCAGGTGCGCGGCGGCGCGAACATGATCGACGTCAACATGGACGAGGGCATGCTCGATTCCGAGCAGGCGATGACGACGTTCCTCAACTACATCGCCACCGAGCCGGAGATCGCGCGCGTGCCGGTCATGATCGACTCCTCGAAGTGGTCCGTCATCGAAGCCGGTCTCGCGTGCATCCAGGGCAAAGGGGTCGTCAACTCGATCAGCCTCAAGGAAGGCGAAGAGGACTTCCTCCACAAGGCGAAGGTGATTCAGCGCTACGGCGCCGGCGTCGTCGTCATGGCCTTCGACGAAACCGGTCAGGCGGACACCGTCGAGCGCAAGGTGGACATCTGCCACCGCGCCTACCGGCTGCTCACCGAGCGCGCCGGCTTCGACCCGGCCGACATCATCTTCGACCCGAACATCCTGGCGATCGCGACCGGGCTCGAGGAGCACAACGACTACGCCGTCAACTACATCGAGGCGACGCGCATCATCAAGGCGACCTGCGCGGGCGCGAAGGTGAGCGGCGGCGTCAGCAATCTCTCCTTCTCCTTCCGCGGCAACGATGTCGTCCGCGAAGCGATGCACTCCGCCTTCTTGTATCACGCGATCAAGGCGGGCATGGACATGGGGATCGTCAACGCGGGCCAGCTCGTGGTCTACGAGGACATCCCGAAGGACCTGCTCGAGCGCGTCGAGGACGTCATCTTCAACCGGCGGCCGGACGCGACCGAGCGGCTCGTGCAGTTCGCCGAGCGCGTCAAAGGGACGGGGAGGAAGCGCGATGCCGACCTGACGTGGCGCAGCGGAACCGTCGAGGCGCGCCTCTCGCACGCACTCGTCCACGGCGTGGTCGATTTCATCGAGCAGGACGTCGAGGAGGCGCGGCAGACGTACGCGCGGCCGCTGGAGATCATCGAAGGTCCGCTGATGGACGGCATGAAGGTCGTCGGCGATCTTTTCGGCGCGGGCAAGATGTTCCTGCCGCAGGTGGTGAAGAGCGCGCGGGCGATGAAGAAGGCCGTGGCCTTCCTGCTGCCATACATGGAGAGCGCCCGCGGCCGCGGCGGCGTGCGGATGCACGACGCCGCAGCGAGCGGGGGTGGGGTCCCCGCGAGCGCTGAGGAAGAGAAGCTGCGGACCGGTGCGGCTTCAGCGCAGGGAAAGGTGCTGATGGCGACCGTCAAGGGCGACGTTCACGACATCGGCAAGAACATCGTCGGGGTCGTCCTCGGCTGCAACAACTACGAGGTGATCGACCTCGGCGTCATGGTACCCGCGGCGAAGATCCTCGATACGGCGATCGAGCAGAACGTGGACATGATCGGCCTGAGCGGCCTGATCACGCCGTCGCTCGACGAGATGGTCTTCGTTGCGCGCGAGATGGACCGCCGCGGCTTCACGATGCCGCTGCTCATCGGCGGCGCGACCACGAGCAAACAGCACACCGCCGTCAAGATCGCGCCGGAATACAGCGGCCCCGTCGTCCACGTGCTCGACGCGTCGCGCGCGGTGGACACCATGTCCAGCCTGATCGGCGACAGGCGCGCCGAATTCGATCGCGCGAACCGCACGGCGCAGGCGGAGATTCGCGACCGCTACACGACGCGCCGCGAAAGACCGCTCCTCTCGTACGAGCAGGCGTTCGCCAACCGCGTGCGGTTCGACTGGGAGAATCACGTCATCGCGTCGCCGTGGTTCGTCGGCCGCCGATACCTGGACGAGGTACCGCTCGAGGATGTCCGCGCGTTCATCGACTGGACGTTCTTCTTCACGGCGTGGGAGCTGAAGGGACGGTTCCCGGCGATTCTCGACCACCCGCAATACGGGCGGGCGGCCCGCGATCTGTACGAGCACGCACAGACGCTCCTCGATCGCATCGTTAGGGACAAACTTCTGACGGCCCGCGGTGTGTACGCCTTCTGGCCCGCGAACAGCGAGGGCGACGACATCATCGTTTACGCAGACGATGCGCGGAGGAGGGAGCTGGCGCGGCTGCCGATGCTGCGGCAACAGGAAGTCATTCCCGACGGCCGTCCGAATCGCTCGCTCGCGGACTTCATCGCGCCGGTCGAGACCGGCGTTCCCGACTACATCGGCATGTTTGCGATCACGGCGGGCATCGGATCGGAGGATCTCGTCCGCCGGTTCGAGCGCGATCACGACGACTACAACGCGATCATGGTGAAGGCGCTCGCCGATCGCCTCGCCGAAGCGTTCGCCGAGTATCTGCACGCGCAAGCACGGCGCGACTGGGGCTACGGCACGGCCGAACAGCTCAGCAACGAGGACCTGATCGCCGAGAAGTATCGCGGCATCCGCCCCGCCTACGGGTATCCTGCGTGCCCCGACCACAGCGAGAAATTCAAGCTGTTCGAGCTGCTCGACGCGCGGCGCCAGGGGATCGATCTCACCGAGCACGGCGCCATGACCCCCCCGGCGTCGGTCAGCGGGCTGTATTTCTCGCACCCGGAGGCGAAGTACTTCACCGTCGGCCGCATCGGTCGCGACCAACTGGAGTCCTACGCGCGCCGCAAGGGGATGACGATCGACGAGGCCGAGCGCTGGCTGTCGCCGAATCTGGCGTACGAGCCCGCTGAGCTTGCCGGAAAGTGTTAACGTAACGGGGTCCCCCCTTTTCAAGTAGTAGTGGGTGTCCAAGAAGAGCGCGGCGCCAACCGTGCGGCTGTGCGCTCCGTCTGATGTGCCGGGAGTTGACCCGATGACGTTTCCCTCCGTCCGCCTCTGGCTGACGGCTGTTTCCGCGGTCGCCGTGCTGGTTGCCGGCGGCGCGGCTCTGATATCCGCGCGTGACCGCGAGCCTGCCGCGCCGCAGCGCGGCCGCGACGCGACGGTCACCGTGAACCGTCGTGACTTCGTCCGTGCCATCCGTCTCAGCGGAACCGTCGAAGCAGTGCAGTCGACGACGATCGCGACGCCGCGGCTCGCCGGGCCAGGTGGCAACTCGCTCGTCATCACCACGCTGGTGCGCTCGGGCGCGGCGGTGAAGAAGGGCGATCTGATCGTCGAGTTCGACCGCCAGGACCAGATCCGCAACGCGCTCGATCGCCGCGCCGAGCTGAACGACCTCGAGCTGCAGATTCGCCGGCGGATCGCGCAGGCCGACGCGGTGCGCGCGCGGGACGACAGCGCCATCAATCAGGCCGAGAGCGCCGTCGCGCGAGCGGAGCTGGAGATCGTCAAGAACGAGATGCTGCCGAAGATCCAGGCGGAGAAGAACCTGCACGCGCTCGAGCAGGCGAAGGCGACGCTTGCGGAGCTCAGGAACACCTACGAGCTGAAGCGGCGAGCGGCGGAAGCGGATCTCCGCATTCTGGAGATCCGGCGCGGCCGGTCGGAGAATTCAGTACGCCAGGCCGAAACGAACGCGGAGCGGATGACGATCCGCGCGCCGATCGATGGCATGGCCGTCGTGCGATCCATCTTCAAGACCAGTAGCCTCGCCGAGGTGCAGGAGGGCGAGGAAGTCCGGCCCGGCGTGCCGATCGTCGACATCGTCGATCCGAGGGCGATGCGGGTGCGCGCGCGGGTGAACCAGGCGGACATCAACCGGTTGCAGGCCGGTCAGCGCGTGCGTGTCGGCCTCGACGCCTACCCCGAGCTCTCGTTCGACGGCACGGTCACGCAGATCTCGCCGCTCGGCGTCACCTCGACGCTCTCGCCGCGCGTCCGCGTCTACGTCGTGCTGATCGAAGTCAACGGCTCGCACCCGAACCTGATGCCGGACCTGACGGCTTCGCTGGACGTCGAGCTCGAGCGCGCACCGAACGCACTCGTCGTTCCGCGCGACGCGCTCCGCACGGACGGGGAGCGCACGTTCGTCCGCGTGCAGCGCGGGCAAAGCTTTCACGACCAGGAGGTCACGATCGGCCGTCTCAGCGCGCACGAGGCGGTGATCGTCTCCGGCCTCGAACCGGGCGCCGTCCTCGCGCGCAACATCGCCCAGGCAGGTACGCGATGACGCGCGCCGCCCGTCTGCTCACCCGTCCGCGCAATCTGTTGGCGACGCTCGCGCTCGCGATCGTGGTCATCGTCGGGATCTTCGCGGCGACCGGGCGCGGTTCGGCGCCCGACCTGCCGACAGTACCGATCACCAGGGGAGAGTTCGTCGACACCGTGGAGATTCGCGGCGAGATTCGCCCGCTGAAGTCCGTCGTGCTGTCGTCGCCGCTGCAATCCGGCGAGCTGCAGATCGTCAAGCTGGCGAAGAGCGGCACCATGGTCAAGCCGGGCGACGTCGTCGTCGAATTCGATTCGACCACGCTGCGCCGCATCATTCAGGAGCGGCAGTCGGAGCTGCGGCAGGCGGACGCGGAGATCGAGCAGACGATGGCGCAGGCGCGGATCACGGCGGAGCAGAACGCGACCGCGCTGATGAAGGCGAAGTACGACATCGAGCGCGCGAAGCTCGACGTCGCGCGCGGCGACGTCGTGCCGCGGATCCAGATCGAGCAGGCGAAGCTGGTGGTCGGCGAGACCGAGCAGCGGCTGCGCGAGCTCGAGGCGCGCATGAAATCGGATGCGACGGGCGCGGAAGCCGACCTCGCCGCGCGACGGCGGCGGCGCCAGAAAGTCATCTTCGATCTGGAGCGGGCGCAGCGCGGCCTCGAAGCGCTGCGGCTCGAGGCACCGTCGGCCGGCATGGTCAACGTGCTGCCCAACCCGCGCTCCGGCGGGCCGTTCGGCAGCGAACAGGAGTTCCGTGAGGGGGATCGTGCCTGGCCGGGCGCGTCGATTCTCGAGCTGCCGGATCTCTCGTCGGTCCGCCTCGAAGCACGCCTCGACGAATCGGATCGCGGGCGGCTGAGGCCGGGCCAGGAAGCCACCGTGCGGCTCGAGGCGATACCCGGCAAGGATTTCAAGGCGACGGTCGACCGCATTTCCGTGCTCGCGCGGGTCGACTTCGGCGGCGGGTTCCCGCCGCCGCGCAACTTCGATCTCGTGCTGCTGCTGAAGGACGTGGACACGCGGCTGCGGCCCGGGATGACCGCCGTCGCGCGCATCGCCGCGGAGCGGACGCCCGACGTCGTGCTCGTGCCGACAGAGGCCATCTTTCAGCGCAACGGCCTGCCGGTCGTGTACCTGCTCGACGGCAGCGCATTCGAGGAGCGGCAGATCGAGGTGTCGCGGCGCGGCAAGGAACAGGCGATCGCGATCCGCGGCGTCGCGCCCGGCGATCGCGTCGCCGCACGGCGGCCCGGACCCGAGCTGATCAGGAGGACGCCGTGAAGGTGCGGGTGATCTACCCGACGCTCGTCGCGATCGCGGCGCTCGGCGGAGCCATCGCGATCGCCGTGCCCAGGCTGCCGGCGGCGCGCGCCGCGGTGCCCACCGCCCGGGTGACGAAAGGACCGCTGAAGCTGACGGTGCACGCCATCGGCGACCTCCGCGCCGGCCGCTCGATGACCCTCGTGACCCCGCCGGTCGGCGGCATGCTGCGGATCGTGCACCTGGTGCAGACGGGCGTCCCAGTGAAGGCCGGCGACGTGGTGGTCGAGTTCGATCCCGCGGACCAGCACTACGCGCTGGAGCAGGCGCAGTTGGAGCTCGCCGAGGCCGAGCAGGAAATCGTCCGCATGAAGGCGGACGCCGCGGTGCAGCGCGCGCAGGATCGCACGGCGCTGCTGACCGCGCGCTTCGACGTGCGCCGCGGCGAGCTGGACGTCGCCGGCAACGAGTTCATGACGGCGATCGACGCGCAGAAGAACGTGCTGTCGCTCGACGAAGCCAAGCGGCGGTTGGCGCAACTGCAGGAGGACGTCAAGTCACGCGTCGCCACCAGCGACGCCTCGCTCGCCGTTGTCCAGGAGCGGCGGACGAAGGCGCAGATGGCGATGCAGCGCGCGCAGATGGTGATCGACAGCCTGGTGCTGCGCGCGCCGATCGACGGCGTGGTGTCGGTGAAGGAGAACCGCGAAGGGCAGATGATGTTCTATCCGGGCATGACGATCGCCGAGTACCGGCAAGGCGACTCCGTCTGGCCTGGGCGTCCCATCGCCGACGTGATCGAATCGGGCCGCATGGAAGTGCGCGCCAAGGTCGCGGAAAGCGATCGCGCCAACCTGGCTCCGGGGCAGACGGCGGCGGTCTCGATCGACTCGCTGCCGGGCGAAACCTTCACCGTGAAAGTCGGCGCGCTCGCAGGGCTCGCCAGCCGCGCATCGTTTCTGGAGACCGCGAGCATTCAGCGCCAGTTCGACGCGACCTTTCAGTTCGACCGGCCCGATCCACGGTTCAAGGCGGGCTCGTCGGCGCGCGTCGTCATCGAGGGCCGGGAGGTGCCGGACGCGTTGCACGTACCGCGGCAGTGCGTCTTCGAAAAGGCGGGCAAGACGCACGTGTTCGTCAAGCAGGGCGACCGCTTCGAGCGCCAGGAGGTCACGGTCGCGCACCGCACCGAGAGCCGTGTGGCGATCGAGGGGCTGGCGGAAGGCACCGAGGTCGCGCTCGTCGATCCGACCGCCGCCGCGGCTGCGAAGACGCCGGCCACGTCGTCGCCGAAGATTCCCGCAGCGGGAGGGGCGAAGTGAGGGCCGCCCCGCGCATCACCGGCACGGCATCGGACTTCCTCCCGGACCTCAGGCTCGGCCTCGAGAATCTCCGCGCCCACAAGCTGCGATCGCTGCTGACGATGCTCGGCATGATCTTCGGCGTGGCGGCGGTCGTCGCCATGCTGTCGATCGGCGCCGGCGCGCAGCAGGAAGTGATGGCGTTCATCGAGCAGCTCGGCGTGCGCAACCTGATCGTCGAGGCGCGCGAAGCGCCGGACTCGCAGACGCTCCAGAGGACGCGGCAGATTTCCGCGGGCCTGACCTTCCAGGACTACCGCGTCATCCAGGCGAACCTCGAAGGCATTGCCGCGTCGACGGCGCGGAAGCGGTTCACGCCGTCGAAGCTGCTGCCGCGGCCGCAGGCGGATCCGCCGATGGTCTACGGCATCAGCCCGGGCTACGTGACGATTGCGAACCTGCAGCTCGTCACCGGCCGATTCTTCGATGACGTCGAGACACAGGGCGCAGCGCCGGTCGCGGTGCTCGGCGAGGGCGCGGCGGCGTCGCTCTTCGGCGCGGACGATCCTGTCGGCCGTCACGTGAAGGTCAACGAGCAGTGGTTCCAGGTGATTGGCGTCGCCGGCCCGCAGCTCACGGTGCAGGCGGACATCGGCGGCCTGCCCGCGCAGGATCGCAACAACCTGATTTACGTGCCGCTCTACTCGGCGATCTTCCGGCTCGAGGACGGGCAGACGCGGATGAAGGACGAGATCGACGGCATCTACCTGCAGATGCGGCCGGGGTCGGACATTCCGGCTGGCGCCGCGCTCCTGCGCGGACTGCTGAACGCATCGCACAAGGGCGCCGGCGACTTCACGATCGTCTCGCCGGCGGAACTGCTCGCCGAGCAGCGCCGCACGCAGCGCATCTTCGAGATGGTCATGGTCGCGATCGCGTCGATCTCGCTGCTCGTCGGCGGCATCGGCATCATGAACATCATGCTGGCGAGCGTCATGGAGCGCACGCGCGAGATCGGCATCCGCCGCGCCATCGGCGCGCGGCGCAAGGACGTCGTCCGCCAGTTCCTGATCGAGACGACGATCATCTCGCTCGCCGGCGGGCTGCTCGGTATCGCCGTCGGCGTCGGCCTGTCGCAGTTGATTGGCTATCTCGCCGGCTGGTCGACCATCGTCACGACGACGTCGATCGTGCTCGCGTTCCTCGTGTCCGTCAGCATCGGTCTGGTGTTCGGGTTGTATCCCGCCGCCCGCGCCGCGTCATTGGATCCCGTCAAGGCGCTGCATTACGAATAGTTTCAAGTCCCTGGTCCCTGGTCCCTAGTCACACGTCCCTGGTCACACGTCCCTGGTCATGGGTCTCTGGTCCTGGTCCCGGGACCCGCGACCAGGGACCAGGGACAAGGGACGTGCCGGATATACACTTGAGCGCATGTTGACGGCGTCCCTACTGATCCTGTCCCTGTTTGCCGATCAGGCGCGTAGCCCAAAGCCGAAGCCGGCGCCGCAGCCATACAGCGCGAACCTGAAGCTCGAGGAGATGACGAACAAGCAGGCGGTGGTTAACACCTCCGCCGGCACACTCGTCATCGATTTGCGTCCGGACCTCGCGCCGAATCACGTCGGCTACTTCATGAAGCTCGCGCGCGAGGGCGCGTACAACGGCACCACCTTCCATCGCGTGATCAAGCACGGCGTCATTCAGGGCGGCGATCCGCTGTCGAGGGACCCGGCGAAGAGCAAGCTGTACGGCACCGGCGGGCTGGGTGTGCTGAAGGCGGAGATCAGTGCCGAGCCGGCAAGCCGCGGCGCCGTCGCCGCCGTCATACAACCAGGCAAACCGGACAGCGCGGGGTCGCAGTTCTTCATCTGCGTCACGGATCAGCCGGCGCTTACAGGCAAGTACACGATCTTCGGCCGCGTCTCCGAGGGGCTGGACGTCGTCCAGAAGATCTCGGAAATCCCGAATGCGGACGGTATCGCGACCGACCGCGTCGAGATCACGTCGGTCACGATCCGCGACACGCCGCCGCCGGCGCCCGAGCCGTTCTCGACGGAAACGGTGGAGCAGCTCGCGCAGTATCGAGCTGTGATCGAGACGTCGAACGGACCGATCATGATCGAGTTCATGCCCGACAAGGCACCCGGGCATGTGCGCGCGTTCCTGCGGCTTGCCGAGGCGGCGGTCTTCGACGGCACGGCGTTCCACCGCGTCGTCAAAGGATTCGTCATCCAGGGTGGATCGCTCGACACGCGCGGGCCGCTCAGCGAGAGACAGCAGAAGGTGGTGAAGAACCTCGCGCCGGAGTTCAACGACACAAAGCACGTCAAGGGCGTGGTCTCGATGGCGCGCGGCGACGATCCGGCGAGCGCGACAACGTCGTTCTTCATCGTTACGGGCGATGCGCCGTCGCTCGATGGGAAATACACTGCCTTCGGGCGAGTCGTGAACGGCATGCTGGTGGTGGAGGCCATCGAGGCAGCGCCGGCGAACGGGGAGACGCCGGTTACCCGCGTGGACATCAAGGCCGTACGCACGGTCAAGCTGGATTTTCAAAGGAAGTAGTCCCAGGACCCGGGACCGACGAGGGACCAGGACCAAGGGCCAGGGACCAGGGACCCCTGACCAGGGACCAGGGACCAGGGACTGCCGCGCCCGTTCTGATTTCGAAGGAGGAGCCGTCGTGAGAAGGATCCGTATCGCAGTGGCAGTCGTGGTGTCGCTGACCGCGGCGGGCGCGGGCGCGGGCGTGGGCGCGGACGAATGGCCGCAGTGGCGCGGCGCGAATCGCGACGGCATCTCCACCGAGCGGGGGCTGCTCAAGGCATGGCCGGCCGGCGGTCCGCCGCTCACGTGGCAGGCGCGCGGCGCCGGCGCGGGCTACTCGTCGTTCGCGGCGGCGCACGGCCGGCTCTACACGCTCGGCGCGCGCGGCGATCGCGAGTACGTCCTGGCGTTCGACGCGGCGACCGGCAAGAAGGTGTGGGAGGCGGATCACGGCCGCCGCTTCAGCAATGACAAGGGCGATGGTCCGCGCGCTACACCAACCGTCGATGGCGACCGCATCTACGCGTTCGGTGCGAGCGGCGACTTGAGCGCGATCGATGCCGCCAGCGGGAAGATCCTGTGGAACGTCAACGTGCTGCGGCAATTCAACGGCCACAACATCACCTGGGGGCTGAGCGAATCGCCGCTCGTGCTGTCCGATCGCGTCCTCGTGCAGGCGGGTGGCCGCGGCGCCGCCATCGTTGCCCTGAAGAAGACCGACGGTTCACCGATCTGGAAATCGGAGAGCGACGAGGCCGGTTACTCGTCCGCCGTCCTGCACGAGATCGGCGGCGTACGCCAAGCCATTTTCTTCACCGGGCAACGCGCGCTCGGCCTCGACGTGAACGACGGCCGTTTGCTGTGGAGCTACGACCGCGTCGCGAACCGCACCGCGAACATCGCCACGCCGATCGTCCGCGGCAACCGCGTGTTCCTCTCGTCGGATTACGGCACCGGCGCCGCGCTGCTCGAGTTCAGCGCCGGCAACGGCGGCGTTCGCGCGCGCGAGATCTATTTCACCAACGAGATGCGCAACCACCACGCGACGTCCGTGCTGATCGGCGATCACCTCTACGGGTTCTCAGGGCCGATCCTCACGGCGATGCGCTTCGACGACGGAACGGTGGCGTGGCGGAATCGGAGCGTCGGGAAGGGGTCGCTGGTGTTCGCCGACGACCGGCTGTACCTGTTCAGCGAAGGGGGCGTCGTCGCGCTGGCTGAGGCGTCGCCGCAGGGATACGTTGAGCACGGCCGTTTCTCGCTTCGCACGGGCGGACTGCCGACGTGGAGCCACCCGATCGTCGCGAACGGGCATCTGTATCTCAGGGATCAGGACACGATCTACGCCTACAAGGTTCGGGCGAAGTAATGCCGGATGGGCGATAATAAATGGTGGCGCAACTGAAGTTGC